>NZ_JBIBAK010000001.1:281435-1130648 GCF_042899865.1 Streptomyces sp. NPDC013157
CAGTTCCCCGCGCCCCTAAAAGCAGGGGGCTGCACGGCGCCCCTTCAGGGGCGCGGGGAACTGCGCGACCGGCCACGACGGCGCCGCAGTCGGCACATGGCGTATCGCGGCACTTCCGGCCGAGCGCCTAGTAGGCACTCCGCAGCGCCTGTTCGAGGATCGTCGCGCCCTCCTCCGCCTCCGCCACCGTCAGGGACAGAGGCGGGGCGATGCGCAACGCGCTCGTGTTGTGGCCGCCGCCCTTGCCGATCAGGAGGCCGCCTTCGCGGGCCGCTTCCAGGACGGCGGAGGCGGACTTGGGGTCGGCCTCGTCGGTGCCGGGCTTGACCAGTTCGACGCCGATCATCAGGCCGCGGCCCCGGACCTCGCGTACGCCGGGCAGCTGGGCGGCGACCGCGCGGAGGCGTTCGATGAGGAGGCCGCCGACGCGGCGGGCGTTGCCCTGGAGGTCGTGTTCCAGGAGGTACGACAGGTTGGCGAGGCCCGCGGCCATGGTGATCTGGGTGCCGCCGAACGTCGAGATGCTGTTGGAGTCCAGGCAGTTCATGATCTCGGAGCGGGCCACCACACCGCCGATGGAGCTGCCGTTGCCGATGCCCTTGGCGAAGGTGAGGATGTCCGGCGGACCGCTCTGGCCGTGTGCCTGCCAGCCCCAGAAGTGCTCGCCGGTGCGGCCCCAGCCGGTCTGCACCTCGTCGGCGATCCAGAGGATGCCCTGCTCCTGGAGGACCTTGCGGAAGGCCGCGTACAGCCCGTCGGGCGGGGAGGTGAAGCCGCCGACGCCCTGGATGGGCTCGGCGATCAGCGCGGCCGGCGGGCGGGTGTGGCCGAGGAGGTCGCGCAGGTCGTCGACGCAGGCCGCGATGAAGTCACGGTCGTTCAGCTCGGCGAACGGTCCGCGGGTGCGGACGCCGCCGTGGACGTAGAGCGTCTGCAGCGGGGACAGGGAGGTCGGGGACCAGCCCTTGTTGCCGGTGATGCCGACCGCGCTGAAGGAGCGGCCGTGGTAGCTGTTGCGCATCGCCAGGACGGTGTTGGTGCGCCGGTATGTCGTCGCGAGCAGCAGGGCCGTGTCGTTGGCCTCGGTGCCGGACGTGGTGAAGAAGACGCGGGCGTCCGGGATGCCGCTCAACTGGGCGATGCGCTCGGCGAGTTCGACCATCGGGCGGTTGAGGTAGAGCGTGGAGGAGTGGATGATCCGGCCGGCCTGCTCGCTCACCGCCTTCGTCACCTCGGGCAGGGCGTGCGCGGTCATCGTGGTGAGGATGCCGCCGAAGAAGTCGAGGTAGCGGTTGCCGTCCGCGTCCCAGACGTGCCGGCCCTCGCCGTGGGTGATCTCCAGGGGCTCGTCGTAGTAGAGGGCCAGCCAGTCGGGCAGGACCTGGCGGTGGCGGGCGAAGAGGTCGTTCACGGCTGTACCAGCCCTTCGTAGGCGTCGGGACGGCGGTCGCGGTAGAAGGCCCACTGCTGACGCACTTCTTCGATGAGGTCGAAGTCGAGGTCCCGGACGACGAGTTCCTCACCCTTGTCGCTCGCGACCTCCCCCACGAACTGCCCACGCGGATCGACGAAATAGCTCGTCCCGTAGAAATCGTTGTCCCCGTACTCCTCCTGGCCCACCCGGTTGATGGCGGCGACGAAGTACTCGTTGGCGACGGCGGCGGCCGGCTGTTCCAGCTGCCAGAGGTAGGCCGACAGGCCGCGCGAGGTGGCTGACGGGTTGTACACCAACTGGGCACCGTTGAGGCCGAGTTGCCGCCAGCCCTCGGGGAAGTGGCGGTCGTAGCAGATGTACACGCCGACCTTGCCGACGGCGGTGTCGAAGACCGGCCAGCCGGCGTTCCCGGGCTTGAAGTAGTACTTCTCCCAGAAGCCCTTGACCTGCGGGATGTGGTGCTTGCGGTACTTGCCGAGGACGGTACCGTCGGCGTCGATCACGGCGGCGGTGTTGTAGTAGAAGCCGGACTGCTCGACCTCGAAGACGGGGACGACGATCACCATGCCGGTCTCGCGCGCGAGTTCCTGCATACGACGCGTGGTGGGGCCGTCCGGGACCGGCTCGGCCCAGCGGTAGTGCTCGGGTTCCTGGACCTGGCAGAAGTAGGGGGCGTTGAAGACTTCCTGAAATCCGATGATCTTCGCGCCTCGGCGGGCCGCCTCGCGGGCGTGCTCCTCGTGTTTCGCCACCATGGACTCGGTGTCGCCGGTCCAGGTGGCCTGGACCAGAGCGGCGCGTACGACGTTGGCCATGAGCTGCTCCTTCTACGCCCGTAGAGGGTCGAAAGTAGGCCTCCTCGGAGTCCTTGCCAAGACCATCGTCGTTAAGCCGCCGAGTCCATCGCGTTTCTTACCCCGGTGGAGGAGTCAGGGGGCTCCGCCATGGGGGTTCGGCCGTTCACCGGGTGCCGGTGCGTGGGGGCTGATCGCGCAGTTCCTCCCCCAGCGCCCCTGAGGGGTCAAGAAGCGAGGCCCGCCACCCGCAGTGCGTGCAGCAAGTCCCAGTGGCGCTGGTCCGAAATCGTCTGCGCCGAGCGGAGCAGCAGGGGCACCAGGCGCCGGGGATCCGGTTCGGCGCTGTGGGCCGCCTCCTCCGGGGTGCGGACCTGGACGTACGTGTCCAGCAGGGCCCGGGCCTCGCGGTGGCGGCCTTCCGCGTCCAGGGCGAGGACGGCCTCGCCGATCTCCGCGGCGGGGCGGGCGACGCCCTGGCGCAGGATCTGACGGCCGTCGTCGGTCCGGCCCGCGGCGGTCAGGGCGTCGGCGGCCGCGACGAGCCGGGCGGGCGGCAGCGAGGCCGCCTCCCACAGCAGCGTGGCCCAGTCGGCGCCGAGCCCGGCCCGCTGGAGGGCGTCCGCGAGCAGCGGGAACCGGGCGGCGGACCAGTGCGCGACCTCGGCCAGGAGCGCGTGCGCCTCCCCGGTGCGGCCCGCCGCCCGCAGCCCTTCGAGCCGCTTGACGGCCGCCGCCACGGCCCGCTCCGATTCCTCGTCGGACTCCGCGGGCGCCGGCTCCGGCCGCGCCGGTACCTCGACGGCCCCGGCGAAACGGGCTCCGCGCGGGGCACGACGGCCGGTGGCGGCCTCGGACACGGACGCCTCCGGCGTCTGCGGTACGACCGTGGGCACGGCCTCGTCCTCCGCCATGCCGGCGAACCGGGCACTGCCCCGTCGCCGCTTGCGCTGCTTGGCCGGGCTGGGAGCCGGGGCCGAAGCCTCGGCCGCGGCGGGGGCGGGAGCCGGGGCCTGGGCGGGAGCCGGGGTCTGGGCGGGAGCGGGAGCCGGGGCCTGGGCCGGCCGGGGAGCCACGGGGAGGGTCTCGCTCGTTGGGCGCCCGGCGAGCTCGGCCCGCTGTTCCAGCCGTCCCATCCGGGCCCGGAGCTCGGCGCACCGGGCGGCCGCGCGTGCGTGGTCGTCGCGGGCCCAGGCGAGGTCGATGTTCAGGGCCTCGGCCTCCTCACGGGAGCGCGCGGCGTCCAGGGCGCGGCCGAGGTGGGCCAGCCGTTCCGCCGCGTACCGCTGTTCCCTGAGGGTGACGTCGAGGCGGTCGCCCAGGTCCTCGCGGGCGCCCGGCCGGGTGTCGTACGCGGCGAGCGCTTCCGCGTGCAGCCGGCGGGCCTGCTCGGCCTCGCGCGCGGCCGCCCCGGTGCCGTGGACGGCGGCCAGATCCTGGAGCAGCGCCTCGACGACGTCCCAGGGCGGCACCTCGCGCCCGGCGAGGCAGCCCTGCATACCGTCGGGGTCGCGCTGCCAGAAGACGGCGCACCAGCCGCCGCCCTGATCCAGGCGCGCCAGCAGGCCGTTCAGGTAGTTCGCGAACTCCCGCACCCGGCCCGGGAGTTGATCCACAGTCATCGCTCGACTCCCACCAGACCGGAACACTCCGGCTTCGTAGGCAACACCAGTCGTGTTACGGCGTTGCTACGGGGAGTTTTCAGCGGGGGCGCGGAGCCCTCATTGCCCGATCTTGACCGATGCGCGTCAGACGACGACCAGGGCGCAGCGCTCCACCAGCTCGTCCATCGACAGACCGAGCGCACGGGCCAGCGCGGCGACCGTGAAGAAGGCGGGGGTCGGCGCCCGCCCGGTCTCGATCTTGCGGAGGGTCTCGGCCGAGATGCCCGCCGCGGCCGCCACCTCCGTCATGCTCCGGCCGCCGCGCGCCTCGCGCAGCAACCGCCCGAGCCGCTCGCCGCGTTCGCGTTCTTCCGGAGTGAGAGGGGTGCGCACCATGCCGCCATTCTAACCCGGTCGAGAAAACCGGTATATTAATTGGCATGGTGGAACTGAAGACAGACACATCGATCGACGCCATGTACGCGTCGGGCCAGGTCGTCGGACAGGCCCTGACGGCCGTACGCGAGGCCGCCGGCATCGGCGTCTCGCTGCTCGAACTGGACGAGGTGGCGCGGGAGGTGCTGCGCGAGGCGGGAGCCTCCTCCCCCTTCCTCGGCTACCGGCCCTCGTTCGCACCCACCCCGTTCCCCGCCGTCATCTGCGCGTCCGTGAACGACGCGATCGTGCACGGCATCCCGACCGGTTACCGGCTGCGCGACGGAGACCTGGTCTCCATCGACTGCGGTGCGGTGCTGGACGGCTGGGCGGGCGACTCGGCGATCAGCTTCACGGTCGGCAGGCCGCGCCCGGCGGACGTCCGGCTCATCGGGACCGCCGAGCGGGCGCTCGCGGCGGGCATCGCGGCGGCGGTCGTCGGCAACCGCATCGGCGACATCGCCCACGCGGTCGGCCGGGTGTGCCGGGACGCCGGCTACGGCATCCCACAGGACTTCGGCGGACACGGCATCGGCCGCCGTATGCACGAGGACCCCGGCGTTCCCAACGAGGGCCGCCCCGGTCGCGGCCTCCCGCTCCGGCACGGCATGGTCCTCGCGATCGAGCCCATGGTGATCGGCGGCGGCCGGGACGGCTACCACGCGGCCGAGGACGGCTGGACCCTGCGGACGAACGACGGCTCCCGGGCGGCGCACGCGGAGCACACGGTGGCGATCACCGAGGCGGGGCCGCGGGTTCTCACGGCCAGGAATTCAGAGAACTGACACAGGTTTTCCCTGTGTGTTTCTTGTCGTGATATGCGGGTCGGCACACCCCAAATGAATTCTCCAGAACACTGAACAACGACGGCGGTCCCCCCGTACTCCTTTCCGTGACGGGCGGAAAAACAGCCGCCCAATCAGCGAAGGAGTTCTCATGGAAAACGTGCGCATGCGCGTTCCGTTCCCCCGGCCCACACGGCGGCAGCCGGTGCCTCCGCCGCCTCCGCCCCATGGTCGGCGGCGGCCCCGGCCGAATACCAACGGCCGCTGATCACGTGACATAAAACGCGCCGGTCGCACCGGCCGGACTCCGGGTCCGGCCGGTGCGACCACGCGACACGAGAAAGGCGGAGATTATCGCGGCAGGACGTAAGGCGGCGCTGCGTTGCCGAATTACTCTGCTGGTTTCCCGTCGGCTCGGCCCGTCCCCCGAACGGCTGGACGTGCCCCCCTCCGGCGGGCGTGCGAAGGTGGTGTGACCGGGCCCTGCAGGGGCACCCGCGTGGACCGGCACGTCGACCAGCGAGCGCGTCCCGCCAGGCGCCGGGACGCCGGAACGGAACGAACGCTCATGACCAGCGGTTACCCCGGACCGGACAACTTCGGACAGGACCCTTTCGGAGAGTTCCTCGCGCGCTTCTTCGGCGGCGGAGCCCGCCAGGGCCCCCGCCAGATCGACATCGGCAGGCTGCTGAGCCAGCCGGCCAGGGAACTGGTCAAGGGCGCCGCCCAGTACGCCGCCGAGCACGGCAGCCGGGACCTCGACACCGAGCACCTGCTCCGCGCGGCGCTGACGGCGGAGCCCACCCGTTCCCTGCTGAGCAGGTCCGGAACCGATCCCGACTCGCTGGCGACGGAGATCGACGGCCGCGCGGGGCCGGTCCAGCACCCGCCCGGGGAGGCTCCCCCGCCGACCTCGCTCTCCCTCACCCCGGCCGTCAAACGGGCCCTGCTGGACGCGCACGACCTGGCCCGGGCAGGAGGAGCCGGGTACATCGGCCCCGAGCACGTGCTGGGCGCGCTGGCCGCCAACCCGGACTCGGCCGCCGGGCACATCCTGAACGCCGCCCGGTTCGCCGCCGCCGGCCTGCCGCCGGACACCGCGGAGACCGACCGCTCGCTCGCCGGGCCGGACACCCGGCGCCGTCCCAGCAGCACGCCGAACCTCGACAAGTACGGCCGGGACCTGACCGAGCTGGCCGGTCAGGGCCGGATCGACCCGGTCATCGGCCGCGACGACGAGATCGAGCAGACCATCGAGGTGCTCTCCCGGCGCGGCAAGAACAACCCCGTGCTGATCGGTGACGCCGGTGTCGGAAAGACGGCGATCGTCGAGGGCCTGGCCCAGCGGATCGCAGACGGGGACGTGCCCGACGTACTGTCGTGCCGCCGGGTGATCGCCCTCGACCTGCCCGGCGTGGTCGCCGGCACCCGGTTCCGGGGCGACTTCGAGGAGCGGCTCAACAACATCGTCAACGAGATCCGCTCGCACTCCGACCAGCTGGTCGTCTTCATCGACGAGCTGCACACCGTGGTCGGCGCCGGCGGCGGCGGCGAGGGTGGTGCGATGGACGCGGCCAACATCCTCAAGCCCGCGCTGGCCCGGGGTGAGCTGCACGTCGTGGGCGCGACCACCCTCGAGGAGTTCCGCAAGATCGAGAAGGACGCGGCGCTGGCCCGCCGTTTCCAGCCGATCCTGGTGCCCGAGCCGACGGTCCCGGACGCCATCGAGATCCTGCGCGGCCTGCGGGACCGCTACGAGGCGCACCACCAGGTCCGCTACACCGACGAGGCCCTGGTCGCCGCCGTCGAGCTGTCCGACCGCTACCTCACCGACCGCAGGCTGCCGGACAAGGCGATCGACCTGATCGACCAGGCCGGCGCCCGGGTCCGCCTAGGCGCCCGCACCAAGGGCACGGACGTCCGCGCCATGGAGCGCGAGATCGAGCAGCTCACCCGGGACAAGGACCAGGCGGTCGCCGACGAGCAGTACGAACGCGCCACCCAGGTCCGGGACCGCATCGGCGCGTTGAGGACCCGCATCACCGAACTCTCCGGCGAGGACGAGGCGGACGAGGGGCTGAACCTGGAGGTGACGGCCGAGGCGATCGCCGAGGTGGTCTCCCGCCAGACCGGCATCCCGGTCAGCAGCCTCACCCAGGAGGAGAAGGAACGGCTGCTCGGTCTGGAGGCCCATCTGCACCAGCGGGTCGTCGGCCAGGACGAGGCGGTCGCCGTCGTCTCCGAGGCGGTCATGCGCTCCCGTGCCGGACTGGCGAGCCCTAACCGGCCTATCGGCAGCTTCCTCTTCCTCGGCCCGACCGGCGTCGGCAAGACCGAACTGGCCCGCGCGCTCGCCGAGGTGCTGTTCGGCAGCGAGGACCGGATGGTCCGCCTGGACATGAGCGAGTACCAGGAGCGCCACACCGTCTCCCGTCTGGTGGGCGCCCCGCCCGGCTACGTCGGCCACGAGGAGGCGGGCCAGCTCACCGAGGTCGTCCGCCGTCACCCGTACTCCCTGCTCCTCCTCGACGAGGTGGAGAAGGCGCACCCGGACGTCTTCAACATCCTGCTCCAGGTCCTGGACGACGGCCGCCTGACCGACTCCCAGGGCCGCACGGTGGACTTCACCAACACGGTCATCGTGATGACGAGCAACCTGGGCTCGGACGTGATCACGAGGCGCGGTGCCGGCATCGGCTTCGGCGCCGACGACGAGGAGGCGACGGAGGCGGCCCGCCGCGAGCGGGTCCTGCGGCCACTCCGGGACCACTTCCGGCCCGAGTTCCTCAACCGCATCGACGAGATCGTCGTCTTCCGCCGGCTCACCGGCGACCAGCTGCGCCAGATCACCGAACTCCTGCTGGAACACACCCGCCGCATGCTGCACGCCCAGGGCGTCACGGCCCACTTCACGGACGCGGCGGTCAACTGGCTGGCGGAACACGGCTACCAGCCGGAGTACGGCGCCCGCCCGCTGCGCCGGACCATCCAACGGGAAGTCGACAACCAGCTGTCCCGTCTGCTCCTGGACGGCACGATCGCGGAGGGCAGCACCGTGACGGTCGATGTCACCGACGGCCGCCTGGAGTTCCGCCCGCAGAAGGCGCCCCTCTAGGGGCGCTGGGGGTACCCCCGGCCGAAGGCCGGGGGAGGAACTGCGCGACCAGCCCCACGCACCCGCACCCGGCAACTACGGCGCAGGATCCACCACCTGAGCCGACCCCCCACCCCGCCGCACCGTCTCAGCCGCCGCCAGCCACTTCCCACCCGGCAACCGCTGGACACCAGTAGCCGCCCCGATCTCCGGATTCAACGAGAACGCATGCCCGATGGCCTCCAGCTTCCCCCACACCGCGGGGTCGTTGTACAGCGCGGGCTCCAACTCGGTCTTCGCCGCATTCCGCTGCGACGCCCGAGGCGCGGCGATCGCGTCCACCAGCGGCAGATGCCGGTCGAGGAACTCGGTCAGCACCTGCAGCACCGTCGTGATGATGGTCGCCCCGCCGGGCGACCCCACCGCGACCACCGGACGGTTCGCCTTGTCCAGGACGACGGTCGGCGAGATGGAGGACCGCGGCCGCTTCCCGGGCCCCGGCAGGTTCGGGTCGTGCACCGCGGGGTTGGCCGGGGTGAACGAGAAGTCGGTCAGCTCGTTGTTGAGCAGGAAACCCCGCCCCGGGACGGTCATCGCGCTGCCACCGGTCTGTTCGATGGTCAGCGTGTAGGAGACGACGTTCCCCCACTTGTCGGCGACCGTGAGGTGCGTCGTGTTCTCCCCCTCGTACGTGGTCGGCGCCGCCGTCCCGGTCGACCCTGGGTTGTCGGGGTCGCCCGGTGCGACCGGGCTGGTCAGCACCGCGTCGTCGCTGATCAGCTTCGCCCGCTCGTCGGCGTACCGCTGCGACAGCAGCCCCTTCGTCGGCACGTTCTCGAACGCGGGGTCGCCGACCCAGCGCCCCCGGTCGGCGAAGGAGATCCGGCTCGCCTCGATGAAGTGGTGCAGGTACTGCACCTCACTGGCCGTGGAGAGGTCGGTGTTCTCCAGGATGTTGAGCGCTTCGCCGACGGTGGTCCCGCCGGACGACGAAGGTGCGATCGAGTACACCTTCAGCCCGCGGTACCCCGTCTCGGTCGGCGCCTGCAGCCTGGCCCGGTAGGCGGCCAGATCCTTGGTGGACAGCTTGCCCGCCCGCGCCTTCCATCCCGAACTCGGGTCCACGGGCGGATTGTCGGCCGTCGACACGATGTCCTTGCCGATGTCGCCCTTGTAGACGGCCCCGATCCCCTTCTTCCCCAGCTCCTCGTAGGTCCGGGCCAGTTCGGGGTTCTTGAAGGTGGAACCCACCACCGGCAGCTTCCCGCCCGGCAGGAACAGCTTGGCCGTGTCGGGGAAGTACCGGAACCGGGTCTCGTTCGCGGCGGTCTGCGACTGGAAGGTGTCGTCGACGACGAACCCGTTGCGGGCGATGCGTTCGGCCGGTTTCAGCACCGAGCCGAGCCGCTCCGTCCCCCACTGGCCGAGCGCCGTCTGCCAGGTGGCCGGCGTCCCCGGGGTGCCGACGCTCAGTCCGCTGCTGACGGCGTCGGCGAAGGCGAGTGGCTTGCCGTTCTCCACGAACAGGTCGGAGTCGGCGGTCAGCGGCGCGGTCTCGCGGCCGTCGATCGTGTGCACCGTACGGGACTTGGCGTCGTAGTAGACGAAGTAGCCGCCACCTCCGATGCCGGAGGAGTAGGGCTCGGTGACGCCGAGCGCGGCGGCGGTCGCGACGGCCGCGTCGACCGCGTTGCCGCCCTTGCGGAGCACCTCGATACCGGCGGCGGTGGCGTCCGCGTCGACGCTGGAGACGGCACCGCCGTAGCCGACGGCCACCGGGGTCTTCGCGGTGGTGGCACCGCCGGAGGCGGGAGGCGCTGCCGCCCCCACCGACACCACGGCGGCCGAGACCGCCAGGACCGTCAGTTTCCGCGCGACAGGGCGACGCATCCGCACCTCCAGTTCCGGAACGTCCGCGCAGCGTATCGGCGGGGCCGCGGCCCCGACAGCCACATTCAGGGCACTGTCATACGACCGCCACACTTCGAACACGGGTACGTTCCGGCCACCTGTGCCCGCTACCATGCGCGCCCATGAATGACGACCTGCGCAACATTATCCTCGGCGTCGTGGCGGCCGGCATCAGCGCGGCGCTCGGCTGGCTGGCCCGTACCTCGCTGTGGCGCCGGAGCCTGCGCCGCAAGCAGGCCTTTCTCGGGCTGCCGGAGAACTCGGAGTCGCTGCTGGTCGTCAACCGCGATCCCGCCACGTCCGAACCGGCCGTCCACCGTTTCGACGTGTTCGCGCTCCTGGAACTGGCCGCGCTCATCAAGGACTGCGGCGCGAACCTCCAGATGGTGACCCAGGACAACGTCCAGCAGGGCTTCGGCGAGCGTACGGAGTTCTGCGTGGGCGGGCCGGGGTCGAACCGGCGCATGCTGGCCCACATGTCCGCGATGCTGCCGGGCGTGCGCGTCAACATCGACCCGGAGCCGGGCCCGGACCGCGGCGCCTTCCAGATCGGCACCGAGCGCTACCGCCTCGACCCGGGCATCACGGAGTACGTACTGCTGGCCCGCCTCACCGCCGGCCAACGCCCGGACGCCCGCCCGGTGTTCCTCTTCTGCGGGCAGCGCGCGATCACCAACCAGGCGGCCACCCGCTACCTCGCCCGCAACCACGAGCGGCTCGCCCGCAAGCACGGCAAGAACTCCTTCGTGCTGCTCCTCAAGGTCGTCAACTCGCAGGCGTACGGCCCTGACGTGGTCGAACTCGTCGAGGACGTCACCCGTGCCGCGCAGGCACCGCTGCCGCCCGACGCGACCGAGACGCCGCGCGCCTCGCACCGCGCCTCCTGACTGCCCGCACCCTTCAACAATCTTTACTCGCACGTAACTTACCGACGGGTTACTTACGGTAAGAGGTCGCGGTTACCGTCGGGTCACTTTGCATTCACACGTATGGGGAGTGACCTGTGGGAACCCATCGCAAGGCCCTGCGCACGACCGCCGTGGGCGCCGTCTCCGCGACCCTGATCGCCGGAGGTGTCCTCGGGTTCACCCCCGCCGCCCAGGCCGCCACGGACGGCGTCCGGTTCGTCGACATCGCCGGCGACGGAGGTACGACGCTCAAGGCGAACGTCGTCACGCCCGCGGGCGCCGACGGCTCGCACCGCTACCCGCTGCTCGTCATGCCCACGAGCTGGGGCTTCCCCCAGGTCCAGTACCTGGCCCAGGCCCGGAAACTCGCCGACTCCGGCTATGTCGTGGTGGCCTACAACGTCCGCGGGTTCTGGCAGTCCGGCGGCGGGATAGAAGTGGCGGGGCCGCCCGACGTCGCCGACGCGTCCAAGGTGATCGACTGGGCGCTCGGCAACACCCCGTCCGACGCCGGGCACATCGGCATGGCGGGCGTGTCGTACGGCGCCGGCATCAGCCTGCTCGCGGCCGCGCACGACAGGCGGATCAAGGCGGTTGCCTCGCTCAGCGGCTGGGCCGACCTGATCGACTCGATCTACTCGGGGCGCACGGAGCATTCCGAAGCGACCGCCCTCCTTGACGGCGTCGGTCAGGTCACCGGCCGCCCGAGCGCGGAGACCAGCCAGGTCTTCAAGGACTTCTTCGCCTCAGACCTCTCCAAGGAACAGGAGCTGATCGACTGGGGAAAGAAACGTTCCGCCGCGACCCATGTCGACCAGATCAACAAGAACGGCGCGGCGGTCATGCTCGCCAACGCCTGGGGCGACACGATCTTCCCGCCCAACCAGATCGCCGACTTCTACAACACGCTGACCGGCCCCAAACGGCTTGAGCTGCGCCCCGGCGACCACGCCACCGCGGAGCTGACCGGACTGTTCGGGCTGCCCAACGACGTGTGGACGGACACCGAGCGCTGGTTCGACCACTACCTCAAGGGCGACGACAACGGGATCGACCGCGAGCAGCCCGTGGAGCTCAAGTCCCGTTCCACGGGCGGCTACGAGGGCTACCCGGACTGGAAGTCGGTCGGCGCCGTGCGGCGGAAGATCGCCCTGGCGGACACGGCCACCGTCCACGCCAACGTCGACTCGGGCGCGGACGGCGGGATCGTCTTCCTGTCCAGCATCCTCGACCAGGTCGCCCAGCTGCCCCCGGTCGCCTCGATCCCGCTGCTCCCCCGCCGTTGGGCCGCCGTCTGGCAGTCCGGGCGGTACACCGACGCACAACAGGTGCGTGGTACGGCCACGTTGCACACCACCCTCAGCCCGAGCGCGGAGAGCGGCACCCTCGTCGCCTACCTGTACGACGTGGGGCCGCTCGGCCTCGGCAAGCTGGTCACCAACGCGCCGTACACCTGGCACGGCCGGACGCCCGGCAAGGCGTTCGACGTGGACCTGGACCTGTTCTCCACGGCCTACGACGTGCCCGCCGGGCACCGGCTCGCGCTGGTGATCGACACGGTGGACCCGCTCTACATCGAGCACAACCCGTCCGGCGCGCAGCTGACCTTCTCCTCGCCGGTGGACGACCCGTCGTACGTGTCCGTTCCGCTGCGCGAGCAGTGATCTCCGGCTGCCGCCGGCCGGGCCTGGCCCTTTGGCTGCTGCCCCCTACGGCAGCAGCGTCCCCGGTTCGGCCGGGGCCACCATGCACATCCCGATGAAGACCGGGGAGATCACCATCTCCACAGGGATGAAGGGCAAATCGTAGTCGAGGTTGGACGCGATCGGTTTCCCGGCATGGAGGAACTCCTCGTAGGTGACGAGACGGCCCGGCGAGGTGTCCTCCAGGGTGCGGGGCTCGCGCACGCCGAGCGCGAACGCGGTCCCACGCGGGCCGCGTTCGCCGCAGAAAGCCCAGGAGAAGGGCTGGCGCCGACAGGTTCACGCGAGCACCGGTCGTAGTACTTGTTGACGTCCCGCAGTTCGATCAGAGGATCGACGGCCATCCGCAGCCCTACCCGCTCTCAGCTGTGTCGTGGTTGCCGCAAACTATCCAGCCGCGAGTGGGCGTAAGGCACGACACGCACTTTTCGGGCATTAGCCGTATTTATGCCGCCTTTATTGCCACGTTCATGGCAGTTCAGGCCTCGGCGACCTCCGCGTAGAGCTGGGAGAGTTCGGGGACGCCGCTCGCGGCCCAGTCGTGGCCGGACTCCACGACCTCGAACTCCCGCCCGGACGACAGCCGTACGACCGGCTCGCCGTCCGCCCGGATCTCCCACTCGGCGCCGGGCACGGTCCGGGTCAGGACGGTGCCCAGGTACAGGCCGGCGTCGGTGCCGAGCCAGGTCAGGGTCTCCTCGTCGTCCCGCCAGCGCGGGAGCAACTGGTCGAGGGCCTCCAGCGAGGCCGGGGTGTCGTCGAGCGCGACGCCCTCCTCGGCCGCCTGGGCGCGCAGGAACTCGCACTCGGCAAGCAGATCGGGATCGGCGTGGTGGGGGACGTCACCGGTCTTGCCGTGCCTGTTACCCAGAAAGGGGAAGTTCATGGTCCCAGGTTGACACTCACACCTCCAGGTCCACCACCACCGGGGCATGATCGGAAGCGCCCTTTCCCTTGCGCTCCTCGCGGTCGACGTAGGCGTCCGTCACGGCTTTGCCGAACGCTTCGTTGCCGTACACCAGGTCGATACGCATGCCGCGGTTCTTGGGGAAGGCGAGCTGGCGGTAGTCCCAGTAGGTGTAGGGGCGGTCGTACTTCAGCGGGCGCGGGACGACGTCGGTCAGGCCGGTCTCGCGCAGGGCGGTGAGGGCGGCGCGCTCGGCCGGGGTGACATGGGTCAGGCCCTCGAAGGCGGCCACGTCGAAGACGTCGTCGTCCGTCGGCGCCACGTTGTAGTCACCGAGCACCGCGAAGGGGCGGCTGCCGCCCGCGTCCCCGGCGACGGCGGCCTTCAGCGCCTCGAACCACTGGAGCTTGTAGGCGTAGTGCGGGTGGTCCACCTCGCGCCCGTTGGGCACGTACACCGACCAGACCCGGACCGGCCCGCAGGTCGCCGAGATCGCGCGGGGCTCGGGCCCGCCGTCGTAGCCCGGGTCGCCGGGCAGACCCTTGACGACGTCCTCCAGGCCGACCTTCGACAGCACCGCCACGCCGTTCCACCGGCCGGTGGCGTGGACCGCCGCCTCGTAGCCCAGCTCGCGCAGTTGCTCGAAGGGGAACTGCGCCTCGGCGACCTTGGCCTCCTGGAGGCAGAGCACGTCGGTGCCGCTGCTCTCCAGCCAGGCGAGGAGCCTCGGCAGGCGGGCGGTGATCGAGTTCACGTTCCAGGTCGCGATGCGCATGTCCCACAACCTACCGGGCCCCTCTGACAACCGGCCTCGGCCGTCCGGCCTCAGACGTCCGCCGAGGCCCCCGGCGCCAGCCGCTGGTGGTCCGCACCGCCCAGGGCGCCGATCTGGCGGTCGTAGATCGGCCGGGCGAGGTCGGTGAGCAGGGCGTCGTGGATGTCGTAGGCGCGCTGCGGCTTCACCTCACGGACGTAGTCGATGACCTCGGAGATCTTGCTCCAGGGCGCCATCACGGGGAGCATCAGCGTCTCGACGGGGTGGTCGGGGACGGTGAGGGCGTCGCCGGGGTGGAAGACCCTGCCGCCGTCGATCAGGTAGCCGACGTTGGTGATGCGCGGGATGTCCGGGTGGATCACCGCGTGCAGCTCTCCGTGCACCTGGACCTCGAAGCCGGCGGCGGTGAAGGTGTCGCCGTGGCCGACCGTGTGCACCCGGCCCGGGAAGGCCGCGGCGAGCTGGTCGGCGACCGACTTCAGGGTCCAGATCTCGGCGCCGGGGTCGGCGTCCAGCGCGGCCCGCAGCCGGCCCTCGTCGAAGTGGTCGGCGTGCTCGTGGGTGATCAGGATCGCCTCGGCACCGACGGCCGCGTCCTGCTCGCTGAACCCGCCGGGGTCGAGGACGAGCGTGCGCCCGTCCTTCTCGAGGCGCACGCACGCGTGGGACTTCTTGGTGAGCTTCATGGTCACCATCCTGCCCCCGGGCCGTCCCGCGGTCCTCGGGGACTCCCCGGTCCCCCGGGGGTACCTCAGCCCTTCGGCACTCACCGGTCCGCGGGGTCCCTCAGCCCTCGGGAGTGGTCTCCTCGCGAATGACCTGCTGGGCGACCCGGAACGCGCTGTTCGCGGCCGGTACCCCGCAGTACACCCCCGCCTGGAGCAGCACTTCCTTGATCTCGTCCGGCGTGAGGCCGTTGCGCAGCGCCGCCCGGACGTGGAAACCCAGCTCCTCCAGGTGCCCGCCCGCGACCAGCGCGGTGAGCGTGACACAGCTGCGCGAGCGCCGGTCGAGGCCCGGCCGGTCCCAGATCTCGCCCCACGCGTAACGGGTGACGAACTCCTGGAAGTCCCCGGAGAACTCGTCGGCCTGCGCCAGCGCCCGGTCCACGTGCGCGTCCCCGAGCACCTCCCGGCGGACCTTCAGCCCCGCCTCGTAGGGATCGGGCCGCCCGAGCGGCTGCGGCGCCACGGCGGCCGGGGCGATCTCGGCGATCGGCGTGACCTGGGGCGCGACCTGCGGCACGGCCTGGGGCGCGGCGGACAGCACCGGCTTCACCGGGGCCGCCGGGATGGCGATCTGGCCGGTGGTCGAGTCGTAGGCGGGCTGCCAGGCGGTGGAGAAGTGCCGCACCAGCAGGTCGGTGACGGCGGCGGGCTGCTCGACCGGGACCAGGTGGGAGGCGCCGGGTACGACCGCGAGCCGGGCGTCCGGGATGCCGGCGACCAGGGTGCGGGCCTCGGCGGGGCCGGTGACCTGGTCGTCGGAGCCGACCAGGACGAGCGTCGGTACGCCGACCCGGGCGAGCTCGTGCCGCACGTCGAAGCCGGCCAGCGCCTCGCAGGCGGCGATGTAGCAGCCGGGGTCGGTGGTGCGGACCATCTGGACCGCCCACTCGGTGATCGCGGGCTGGGCGGCGGCGAACCCGCCGGTGAACCAGCGCTCGGGCGAGGTCCGGGCGATCGGGTCGAGGCCGTTCGTCCGTACGATCACACCGCGCTGCCGGAACTCGTCCGGCGTCCCGAACCGGGGCGAGGTGGCGACCAGTGCCAGCGAGGCGATCCGCTCCGGGTACCGCAGCGCCAGCTCGACACCGACGGCACCGCCGAGCGCGCAGCCCGCGTAGCCGAAGCGCTGCACACCGAAGGAGTCCAGCGTGGCCAGCAGCCGTGCGGTCAGCTCGGCCACGGAACCGGCCGGGTGCGCCGGGGAGCCGCCGTGCCCGGGCAGGTCGTAGCGGAAGACCCGCCACTGCTGGACGAGCTCCGGGATCTGCCGGTCCCACATGTGCCATGTGGTACCCAGGGACGGGCCCAGGACCAGTACGGGGGCTTCTTCCGGCCCGTCAAAGCGGTATTGCAGGGTGTAGGACGTACTCTCACTCACCCGACTCACGCTCCCACATCTCACGGCCGCCCCCATGACGGGGGGTGTGAAGGGACGGGCTGGATCGGGTGAACGCCCTCTCGGGCGACGTGCCGTTCGAGGCATCGGACCGTCTCGCGTCGGGTCTCGCCCTCCTTGATCCGGCGCTCGCAGTAGTCCTGGGTGCGCGAGTCGACCCGCAGACGGGTGCACACGATGCGGTGGAGCGCGGCGTTTGCCTGCCGGTCGCCGCCACGGTCGAGGCGGCGGAACTGCCGGCGTCCCGAGGAACGCTCGACCGGACTGACCCCGCACAGCGCGGCCAACGACGCCTCACTGCCCAGGCGTTCCGGGTTGTCCCCCACCGTGATCAGCAGAGCGACCGCCGTGTCCGGACCGATCCCCACCACGTCGAGAAGCTGCGGGGTACGACACTGGACAAGCCGGGCAGGACACGCCTCCACGTCCCGGATCTGCTCGGAGACCCGGCCGATCCGGTGCGCCGGCCAATCCGCACCGGAACAGCACGGGCTGGGATATCCCGGGCACGGATCGGCACGGTGACCGGGATCGGATGGAACGGAAGTCCGTACGGGCCCGCCAGCACCCTGCTGACCGGCTACTTCGCCTGCCGCGGATCACCATTGACCGCCATGCGCCACTTCCCTCATGAGCGGTTTCACCAACGTTTGTTGGTTTTTTCGGGGCTCAGTCAAGCGGTGGGCCCCCGGCCGCCTCGCACGCCACCCTTGGGCGGCAGCGCCCCCATGCCTCCCGATCGGCGACGGCGGGACGGTGACTCGACAGGCCCCCTCGCGCATCGGCAGCCGAGAATCGAATTCCACGGCATATGCATTCGGGGCGGTTCAGTGAAGAATGAAATGCCTAGCGTGTTCGAATTCACGCCCCATTCACTTTCTTCACGGAATGTAATGCGCACATTGAGGCGGCGAGGTCCGTTCTCACAGTCCCCCCCAGTAAGAAGGTGAGGCAACGAAACGGGCGATTAACTGACGTGTAGCCGACAGGAATCGTCGCCTCTGGTCAACTCCTGGTTACCGCCGTTCACACACAGCGTCAGGAGGGGCCATGTCCTTCTTCGCCAGGGCGTCCTGGCCAGGAGACCATCGCGACGAGATCGTCGCCGGAACGCTCGTCGCGGCGGTGATCGTCGTGCTCGGCTACGCCTCGGGCATCGGCGCCCCGGCGGCGACGACCATCAGCACCGCCGCTCCTCCGGTGGCCGGGGCTCCGTCCGCCTCGCCCGGTGCGTCGGACGATTCCGGGGTCAGTAATTCAGGGGTCGGCGAGTCCGGTATTTCTGTCGGTGGGGCGGGATCCGGCTCTGCGGGGGATTCCTGGCCAGGAAGCGGTGACGCCGGAATTCCGCCGGTCGCCGAAACGCCGCCGACCAGCGGGCGGAGCGGCGAGGGAACGGCTGCCGGAGGCGGCGGACAAGAGTCGGCTCCCGTCCCGTCCGGCTCGGTATCAGATGCGCCCACTCCACCCCCCTCTCCCACTCCGCCGAACGGCTGCCAGGAGGGTGAAGCACACCTGGTGCGGCCGCTCTTGAACGGCGTGATCACTTCGGTGACCGGCCTGCTGGACGGTCTTCTCGACGGGGGCTCCTCCGGCGTCACGGCCTCCCCGTCACCGTCGTCCTCTCCTTGGCGGTCCACCTCCTCGGCCGCCGGGCTGTCGTCGGTGTGCGTCGGCGTGGCGGCCTCGCCCTCGGCCCTCACGGGGGTGCTCCCGTGAGACGCCGCCTCCCCTTCCTGCTTCTCGCCGCGCCGGCCGCGGTCGCCGCCCTGTTCCTCGCCGCGCCGGCCGCGTCGGCACACACCGAGCTGGTCTCCTCGGCGCCGAAGAACGGCGCACGGATCGCGCGCACCCCAGCCGAAGTCCGGTTGGCCTTCAGTGAGCAGGTCGACCTCGCGGACGTCCACGTCACCGCGGGCGGCAGGCGGCTGGCACTGTCCCGTCCGGCCCGCGGCGACGCCAAGGGCAATGTCGTCGAGGTCTCCGTCCCGAAGACCACGGGCAGGGACCGTCTCACCGTGGTGTGGCAGGTGCGCGACATGGAAGACGGCCACCCGACGTCCGGGACCCTGTCCTTCACACTCACGACGAAGGCCGAGGAGTCCGGCGCGGCCGGAGCGGGCACCCAGGCCGCGCCGCAAGGGTCCGAGTCGGTACGCACGGCCTGGACCGTGACCCGCTGGGCCGGGTATCTCGCCCTTGCCCTTTATGTCGGCGGGCTGGCATTCCTGGCACTGCTCTGGCCGCAGGGCGCCCACGACCGGCGTACCCGCCGGATCCTCACGCTGTCCTGGACGGCCGGGCTCGCGGCGAGTCTCCTCGCGCCGGGGCTGCAGGGTGCGTACGGCGTGATGGGCGCGCTCGGAGACGTCCTGAAGTCCTCCACCTACTCATACCTGTTGGGCACCGAAGTCGGCGTCGTCGCCGCATGCCGGGTGCTGATGTGGGTGCTGGCCGTGATCGTGCTGGCCGGGCTGCTCCAGGGTGGTGAGCGGACCGCCCGGTCGCCGGGCTGGCGCGTCGGTGCCCTCGCCGTCGCCCTCGGACTTCTGCGGACCACCGGCATGACCGGCCACAACGCCGAGGGCACGCACCCGGGTTGGGGCGCGGTGGCCGACCTGGTCCACCTACTGGGCGTCTCGCTCTGGCTGGGCGGCCTGACCCTGCTGCTGTTCGGCGTGCTGCCCCGGCGCCGGCCGGAGGAGCTGTCGGCCACCGTGTCCGGCTACTCCACGCTGGCCGGGGTGTCCGTCGCCGCGATCGCCGTCGCCGGAGCGGTCCTGACCTGGCAGATCGTCGGCTCCTTCGGCGCCCTGGTCCACACCGGCTACGGGCAACTGCTGCTGCTCAAACTCGCCGTACTGTCCGTTGTGCTGCTGATCGCCCAGGGCAGCCGCAGCTGGGTGAAGACGCGGCTTGACATCGCCGTGCTGCTGCGCGGTGACCGAGCCACCGTACGGCCCTTCGTCTACTCGGTCGCGGCCGAGACGGGGCTCGTCCTCGTCGTCCTCGCCGCGACGAGCGTGCTGGTCACGTCCGCCCCAGGGCGCTGACCGGCGATCCCTGCACCACCCCTCTCACCCTGCAAGGGAGACGCACCACCATGCACACCGAAGACACCACCACTCCCCCGCCGCGCCACCGCCGCTCCCGGATGGGCAACCGAGTGCTGCTCGCCACCGGCGCAGGCGCCGGCATCGCGGCCGTCGCCTGTCTCGCTCTGCTTCAGGCGTCGAGCGGGTCCGCCGCGCCCGCCACGGCCGCACCGGCGGCCGACGCCCACGCGATGACCTCCATGGACCAGGCGCAGCCCGCCGCTGCCCAGGCCAAGGCGGCCGACTACACCATCAAGATCACCAACTACAAGTTCGCCCAGCCGGCCCTGACCGTCAAGGTCGGCCAGACCGTGAAGTGGGTCAACGAGGACACCGCTCCGCACACGGTCACCACCACCAGCGGTCCGGCCAAGTTCGACTCCGGCACGCTGAACAAGGGCGACAGCTGGTCGTACACCTTCACCAAGGCCGGCACCTACAAGTACTACTGCGCGGTCCACCCGGACATGACGGCCTCCATCACCGTGGTCGCCGACAGCGGGGGCGGTGGCGGCAGCACCGGAGGTGGTACCGGAGGTTCCACGGGCGGTTCGACCGGTGGTTCGACGGGAGGCTCCACGGGCGGTTCGACGGGCGGCTCCACCGGGGGGTCTACGGGCGGTTCCACCGGGGGGTCGACGGGCGGTTCCACCGGGGGCAGCACAGGCGGTTCGTCCGGCGGCTCCAGCGGCGGTTCGACCGGGGGGAGCAGCGGCTCCGGCGGTATGGGCGGCGGCAGCGGTGACGGCGGCAGCGAGCAGTGCGTCAGCATCCAGCAGGTCCTGCTGCCCATCCTCCAGCACATCGACAAGGCCCACCTGGAGGAGTCCCCGGGCCAGCAGGTCCAGGACGCGCTCCAGCTCGACAGCTACATCAAGATGCACACGGCCTGGCTCGAATCGATCCTCACCCCGGCCGTGAACGGCACCGGCTCCGTGGCCGACAGCACGCTCACGGTCATCCTCCAGCACGTCACCTCCGCGCATCTGGAGGAGTCCCTCGGCCAGCAGGTCACGGACATCCTCGACCCCGACCAGTACGTGAAGACGCACACCGTCTGGGCCGAGCACCTGCTCGCACCCACCACGAACTACCTGACCAACTCCTGCTGACCCTCGGAAGAACGTGGCGGGCCGGCCGAGTCACAGTCGGCCGGCCCGCCACCGCAGGCCATTGTCCCTCGTCCCCTCGTCATGTCGAGGTGCCCGAATGAGCACTCAGACCCTGCCCACAGCGCCCCACCCGCCGACCGATCCGGTTCCCGCCCGGTTGCCCCGCCCCGGCACCTACACGGCGGGCGACCGCTGCATCATCGAACTCACCACCCGCCTCGGCCCGTTGGTCACCATGCGCCGCCGCCTCACCGCGGACGAGGCCGCGCTGACCGTCGCGCCGTCAGCGTCCGACACCGTCCTCAGCCTGAAACTGACCGGCGTCGCGCTCGGCGGCGACGAGCTCACCTTCGTCAGCACCGCCGTCGAGCCCAAGCCCGAGGCCGACGACGCCCGGCTGCGCATACCCGGCGCACTCGCCACCGGCGACCCGACCGCCTCCTCCATCCCGGCCACCCTCACACTGCGCGTCGTCGACCGCACCGACGACAGCCTCCTCGTCCTCGGCACCGTCCAGGTCCCGTACGGCCATCTGCGTCGGGCCACCGGCCTCGTCCTGTCCCGCATCCGCCCCGCAGACCGACTGCGTCTACTCGTCGCCGCGGAGTTCACATGTCCCGCCTGACCACGCGCATCCCGCGGATCCTGCTCGCCGCTCTCCTCTCCACGGGCGCCGTCACCTTTCTCGGCGCTCCGCAGGCGAGCGCCGCCGGCCACCAAGTCGTCATGTCCGGCTACGCGTTCGTCCCACGCTCCCTGACCATCACCGCCGGGGACACCGTCACCTGGGTCAACCAGGACCAAGCGCCACACGACGTGAAGACCACGTCCGGCCCTGCGTCGGTCCACTCCCCGATGCTCAACAAGGGCGGCACCTGGAGCTATACCTTCACCACTGCGGGAACGTACGGCTACGTCTGCACCGTGCACCCCGGCATGACCGCCCAGCTGATGGTCCAAGCCGCCGCCACCCGGAAGTCGACCACCGCGGCACCCGCCCACCAGCACAGCAACCCCTCGGGCCCCACCCAGACGGCTGACCGGCGCACCCCTGCCCGGGGCACCGCGTCCACGCACCCGCACAACACCGCGTCGGCGGCACCCGTACCGACCCCGTCCAGCAGCGCGCCCTCCCGTGCTCAGAGCACGGCGCCCGCCCTCCAGACGCAGGTCCCGGCAGCCGCCGACAGCGCCGCATCCGCCCGGCCACTCGACCCGCTGCTCGTCCTGGCGGGCGTCGTCGCAGGGGTCGCTGTGCTGTGCCTGCTGCTCGTCGGCTCCCGCTCCGCGGCCGCGTCCGGAGCTCCCCCGACGGCTGACGGCGAGGCGGACAGGAAGTGAGCACGGCGCCAAGTGCGACGCTTCCAGATGCCGGTGGCGTTGTCACCACAAGAGGCGGCTGCGCCAGGCTCACCCCCTGGCCAGGTGGTGGCAAGCTCCAGTGCTGGCTGTTGGTGTCTGCGTTGACGACGGCGCCCCACCGGCAGACCTGAGAGATCAGGGCCGTGGCGGCTCCCCAGATCAGTATCTGATTGAAGACGGGAATTTCCATCGACTTGCCTGCAGATCGCGGCGGCGCTGCTGGAAATTGTTTCCGCTGGTGCGGCCGCGTGGCAGCTCGAAGGGTCACCGCGATCCTCGAAAGCGGTGAGCCCGAGTACAACGGGGCCGTCAGCACGGGCAACAATCCCTCCCGACCGGCCACACGGCGAAGCCCCACCAGAGACCGGCGGGGTTTCGCCGTGCTGGACGCCCCTATAACGGGGGGGGGGTGGCAGACACCGTCCTGACCGGGTTGAAGACCTCGCCGGGCGGCATATCGCTTGAGGCATCGGATGCTCTCACGTCTGGTCTTGCCCTCCTGGGTGCGGCATTCGTAGTACACCTGGGTGCGCGGGTCGTGGCGCAGCCGGGTGAACCCCATGCGGTGCAGGGCGGCGTTCGCCTGCCGGGGATCTCGGGTTGCACGGGGCGCGGCACGGGTTCGCGTGTCATCCCATGTGAAGTGCTGTTCCTGGCCGCCCGTTTCCGTCCTTCGGCAGGGTCACAGCGCCCGGACCAGCCCCCTCACGGCGACAGGTCCCAAAGGGCGCCGACAGGATCGTCCCGGCATCCTGCTCGCCGCCGTCACGCCGACCCGGTGGTCTGCTCGGGAGCGTTTTCGATCTTCCACTGTGCCGGGAACTGCGGTAGCACCGCCGCCAGGACGACGGCGACCACCGTCAGCGCGGTGAGCGCGAGCACCGGCACCGTGTAGCTCCCGGTCGCCGTCTGCATCGCGCTGACCAGGAACGGCGACATACCGAGCGACAGGGTGGAGATGGCCAGCGTCAATCCCTGCAGCTGCGCGAACGAGGCGAGGCCGAAGTACCGCGCGATGAGGAAGGGTCCCAGCGACGACTCGGCGCCGGTGGCGAAGCCCAGGAGGATCATCGCGACGAACAGCAGCGGCGTCGAGCCGTGATTCGCGAAGGCAATCAGGAGCCCCACCGGCACCGCTGCGAGCATCGGGACCACCACCCGGGGCCGGTCGGTCCTGTCCAGGATCATCCCACCGATGAGAAGTCCGGCGACCGACGCGACGAACAGCGCGGACAGGGAGAGCGAGACCGTCGTCTCGGTGAATCCGCGCTCGTCGAAGAAGTCGACCGCGTTCTGCCGCACGGTCATCGGGCCGGCTGCCGCCAAGGCGAGGGAAGCCGTGATGGAGATCCAGACCCGTGTCCGGACCGCCTTGCGCAGCGGGACACCCGGAAGCCGTGGCAGCCCTGCTCCGGGCCCCGTCACACGCCGCTTCGTCGGTTCCATCGGCTCTGTCAGTTCCATCGGGCCCATCGGCTCAGTCGGCTCCACCAGCACCGTCGGCTCGGAGATGAGGAACACGGTGGTCGGGATCGCCACGACTGAGATCGCCGCAGCCACGACTAGGTAGGTTCCCTTCCAGCCGAGACCGGCGCTGCCGCTGATCAGCCACTGGAACACGGGTGAGAACACAGCGGCGGCCAGGCTGGAGGCGACGCCGATGAGGGCGAATCCGATGCCCTTGTGCTGCGGCAGCCAGGTCGAGACGACTTTGAAGACGACAGCCAGACCTGACATGAAGCCGAACACGGACGCCAGGATCAGCACGACCGCCAGCAGCGGCACGCTGAACCCGCACAGCGGGACGAGGGCCGTCAGCACCGCGTAGAGGACAGCGGAGGGGACCGCGACCCTGCGTGCGCCCAGTCGATCCACCCAACGGCCCGCGAAGGGCAGGACGATCGGTCCGATCAGCAGCGGGATGGAGACGAACACGAGAATGCCGGTTGATTTGGCGACGCCCGTGTCCTTGGCGAACGCCGGCACGATGAACGTCGTCATTGCGGAGAGGCCGGAGGGACTGACCAGCATGAGGAGGAGACAGCCGATCAGCGCCGCCTTGGCGCTCGCTGGTGCCCTCCAGAGGTCGGCGAGGTAGGACTTCCCGCCGGCTTCGGACGAAGACGGGGCGGTGTCGCCCCTCGGCACGGAAGTGGTCATGGGAAAGCCTCCGTTACGGATGCACCGCGGCCCCATTGGCGCGGCGAGCTATTCAGAGGGCGGCTCAATCGGTCATGGGCTGGGGTGGTGACGCTGGGAAACGCTTTGCTCCTGACCAGCTGTGGAATTGGTTCCGCCGGTGGTGCCCGCGGCGCCGGAGCGGCCGCAGAGCGGCGGCCGACGTCGCCACGGCGATCGGGAGGTGCCGGCGGTCACCGTGTTCTTCGGCATCTCCCGGGGTGTCGCCGGTGACAACTGCTGCTTTGTCGTGTCGGCCCGTTGGGCTCGACCGGCACCGGCACCGGACGGGTGGCGCCGTGCCCGGGTCCGTGGAGCCGGACCGGTCCCGGTGCACGATCGACTGCGAGATCGGGAGGGCGCTGGCAGGGGTCTGACAGATTCCGGGCGTCTGAGCGCCGTGGCCGGACTGTCGAGGGCACCGTTGCTCGGCTCACCAGGTGCCGCTGCTCCGCCGTCACGACGAGCGGAAAGGTGTCACTGCGAGCGGAGAGCCGAGTACTTGCTCGGGATCACCGGTGTCGCCGCAGCCCGCGAGTGGAATCGGGTCAGGCGGGGTGCGGCACCGGGTCCGGGAGCTTGCCGCCGGCCGCCGGCGGGGGCGTCTTCCCGGGAGGGGGCGAGCTGAGCGCGGCCATCATCGGCATCGGCTCCAGGCCGAAGATGTCGCGGCCGTTGATCTCGGCCATCGGGTCGATCCGGAAGGCGCCGTGGGTCGCGAGCACATGCACGTCCCGGACGAACCGCTGGATCGGGTTGGACAGGCCCACGGTCGAGGAACCGAGCGCCAGTTGGAGACCGTCGATCGCCTGGAGACAGGCATGGATCTGATGGACGAGGTCCATCGTGATCTCCGGTTCCTCCCACGGGTGAAAGTCCTCGCCCGCCAGCGCTCGCCGGTCGATCTCGTCGGCCTGCCGTTCGATGACCGAAGCGGCCGTGTTGATGACGGCCCTCGCCTTGCCCGCCACGACCTGGGTCGAGGCCATGTCGGCCATGGTCGGATACGGCAGGTTGAACGGCGGCCGCTTGACGGCCTGTTCGACGAAGGCCTTGAGGGCGCCCTGTGCCATGCCCAGGGCGAGCGCCGCGAACGCCGTCGTGGTGGCGACCATGGTTCCGATCGCGGAGTGCATGAAGCCGATGCCCTGGTACTTGCCGCGCAGGGCGTTCATGCGCGCGGGCATGTCCATGGTATGGACGACCCGGTCCTCGGGGACGAACACCTCCTCGTCGGCCCGCACACTGTTGCTCGACGTGGCGCTCAGGCCCATGACGTGCCAGTCGTCCACGATCGTGTACTGGTCCTGAGTGAGGAGCCCCATCGCACGGCGCCGCTCCCCGGTGTCGGGATCGTCGTACTCGAACCCGACCGAGGCCCACTTCGCGATCTTGCAGCCGCTGCCGAAGGACCACTTGCCCTTCACCATGTAGCCGCCGTCCACCTTGCGGCCGTGGCCGACCTTCGGCGCGAAGACGGTGGCGCCGAACAGGAGCGGCCCCTGCCAGGTCTTGATGTCGGCGAAGATCTCGTCCCTCACACGCTCGTCGAAGGTGAGCGCGCTTCGGGTCGCGCTGGACACGATCACCGTCCAGCCGGCCGACGCGTCGACGGTTCCGAGCTCACGTACGACCTCCATGGTGTCGCGAGCGCCGGAGGCGAATCCGCCCAGCTCCACCGGGACGGTGATGCGGAACACCCCGATCTCGTGCAGTACCGAGACCGTCTCGGGTGCGAGTGTGCCCTGCAACTCCCCCTCGCGGGCACGTTCGGCAAGGCCGGGCGCCGCCGCGCGCACCGCGTCGCGCATCCGCCGGCCCTCCTCGCTCAGATAGGGCGATTCGGGAAACCTGCTCACTTTGGGCGACGTCATTGTCATCTCAGTTCTCTTTCTTCAACCTTGGGCATCGTCGGCCGCAATCCGCCGCTGCGCACGCGCGGCGGCGGATTGCGATGCGGGGGAGGGAGCGCCTCGGCCCGGCGTTGTCGGGCACGGGCATGGGGCGCGGCCATCGGGGCCGGCCGGCCCGGGCGCGCCGCTCAGTTCCCCGGCAGGGGCGCGTCCATCTTGCGGAAGGCGCTCCAGTGCTCGGCGAGCCTGCCGTCGCGCACCCGGAAGACCGTCAGGATGTACCAGTCGTAGGTCTCGCCGGGGTTCGTCGGGTCCGGCGTCGGGGCCTTCATCATGACGCAGGCCAGGTCGCCCTCCACGGTCACGTTGACCACCGGCGGCGGGGTGCCGTTGCCGGTCGGAACACGGCGGAAGTGCTCGATGATGTTGTCCCGGCCGTTGCCGGGCGCGTTCGGGTCGTGCTGGACGTAGTCCTCGACGATGTAACGCTTCATCACGTCGACGACGTTCTCCTGCACGGTGTCGTCGCGGACCATGCGCGCGAGATCCGCCTCGAAGTCGACCAGCAGGCGCTTGACGGCGGTCCGCTCGGGCGTGTCGCCCTGGGCGACGGCGGCCTTGTAGTCCTCGCGGTCGAGCCAGGTCTCGTACAGCTCCGGGTCGGTGATCTGTGCGATGCCGTCGACGATGCTGAAGTCACTCATGCGCGGATGGGCTCCTTGTCTCGGGAGGGATCTGTTGAGGCGCGGCGCTCGGGGACGGCGCCGCCGATCATGGCGAAGGGGGGCAGGCCCAGGAGCCGGCGCCCGTTCTGTTCGGCCAGCGGGTCGATGCGGATCGCGCCGTGCGAGGTGAGGACGCGGGCGTCGCGGACGAACCGCTGGATCGGGTTCGACAGGCTCACCGTGGACGAGCCGATCGTCTTCTGGAGGAGGTTGATCGCGTCCTCGCAGAGGTTCGCCGCATAGGCGATGGAGAGGCTGATCTCGGACTCCTCCGGCGGGGTGAAGTCGAGGCCCTCCGCGGTCCGTGCGTCGATCTGGTCGGCCGCACCCTCGATGGTCGCGGCGGCGACATTGATCATGGCGAGTGCCTTGCCCGCCGCGACCTGGGCGGACGCCATGTCGCCGATCGTGGGGTAGGGCAGGGTGAAGGGCTTGCGCTTGTTCGCCTGCTCGGTGAAGCAGTCGAGCGCGCCCCGCGCCATGCCCAGGGTGATCGCGAGGTTCGCGAGCGTCGCACAGAGCAGCAGTGCCAGACCGCGCTGCCCGTAGCCGAAGCCCGTGTAGCGCTCGTGCAGCTGCTGGAGCCGCGGCGGGAACTCACCGAGGTCGATGAAGCGGTGCGCCGGGACGAACACCTCGTCCTGTACCCGAAGGCTGTTGCTGGACGATCCCGACAGACCCATGACCTTCCAGTCGTCGAGGATCTCGTACTGCTCGCGGCGCAGTGCGGCCATGCCCCGTCCGCTGCCGCCGGCCTCGGGGTCGAACTCGACGCCGACCAGGGCCCAACAGGCGTGCTTGCAGCAACTGCCGAACGCCCACTGGCCCTTCACCATCCAGCCGCCCTCGACGGGCCGGGCCTGGCCGACCTTGGTCGCGAACACGGAGGCACCCACGACGGCCGGGCCGGCCCAGTCCTCGGTCTCGGCGCGCACCTCGTCGACGACCTGCTTGTCCATCGCGAGCACGTTCTTCACGCCCACGCCGACGAACCCGGCCCACCCCGCGGAGCCGTCACCCTCGCTGAGGGCGCTGATCACCTCGACCAGGTCCCGTGCGCCGAGCCCGTACCCGCCCCACTCGACGGGCATGGACATACGGAAGACGCCGGCGTCGTCGATCGCTTCGAGCACCTCGGGAGTGAGCGCCCCGATCTTCTCTCCCTCACGGGCCTGGGAGCGGATCAGCGGGATCAACTCACGCACCCGGTCGCGGATCCGACGGCCCTCGTCGCTGAGCCACGGGGAGACAACGGGTGAGGCGGCCACCGGTGGCAACGGCGGGAGCGGGGCATCGGGAGAGGGAGGCGGCGGCGGAGGCGTTGCAGTCATCGGAGCACCATGGTTTCCATTGATATGTACTGCACAGTTCAGTGCATGTGGTGGACATGAAGCGGTACGGGTCGGGAAGCCGAAGCGCCCGGTCGCCCAGTGGCGCCGCCCTCAACCCAGCGGCGGGCCGGGGGCGTTGACACCGCGCTGGGGCACCGCGGCACCGACCATGGGGAAGGGCTCGAGCCCGAGGAGGCGACGGCCGTTCTGTTCGGCGAGCGGGTCGACGCGGATCGCGCCGTGCGAGGTGACCACACGTGCGTCGCGGACGAAGCGCTGGATCGGGTTGGACAGGGCGATGGTCGAGGAACCGAGCGTCTTCTGGAGCAGGTTGATGGCCTCCTCGCAGAGGTTCGCCGCGTAGGCGAGCGCGAGGCTGATCTCCGACTCCTCCTCGTCGGTGAACTCGAGACCGGCCTCGGTGCGCGCGTCCACCTGGTCCGCGAAGCGTTCGATCGTCGACCCGGCGAGCACGATCATCGCCTGCGCGCGTCCCGTGGCCACCTGGGCCGAGGCCATGTCGGCGACGCTCGGGTAGGGCAGGGTGAACGGCTTGCGCCTGGCGGCCTGTTCGGCGAAACAGGCGAGCGCGCCTCGGGCCATGCCCAAGGTGATCGCGGTGCTGCTGAGCGCCACGGTCATCAACAGCGCCCGGCCGCTCTGCTTGAAGGCGGCGCCGCTGTAGCGGTGCCGGATCCGGTCGAGCCGCGGCGGGAACTCGGCGAGGTCGAGGAAGCGGTAGTCGGGGACGAAGATCTCCTCGGTGACCCGCAGGCTGTTGCTGGACGTTCCGGAGAGGCCCATCACATGCCAGTCGTCGAGGATCTCGAACTGCTCCCGCTCCAGCACCACCACACCGCGGCCGGTACCGCCGGCCTCCGCCGGGTCGAAGGCGATCCCGACCATCGCCCAGCGGGCGTGCTTGCAGCCACTGCCGAACGCCCATCGGCCGCTGACCATCCAGCCGCCGTCCACCTTGCGGGCGTCCCCGACCGTGGTCGCGAACACGGAGGCACCCACGAGAGCGGGGCCCACCCAGCCCTCGACGTCCTTGCGGATCTCCTCGATCAGCTCCGGCTGGAGCCCGAGGAAGTTGCGCAACCCGACACCGACGAAGGCACTCCAGGCCGCCGATCCGTCCCCCTCCCCCAGGGCCGCGACCACCTCGACCAGGTCCCGCGCGCCCAGGGCGGTGCCACCCCACTCGACCGGCATCGTCATCCGGTAGATGCCGGCCGCGTCGAGCGCCTTCAGCACATCAGGGGTCAGCGCCCCGATCCGCTCCCCCTCCTGTGCCTGCTCCCGGATCAGCGGCCTGAGTTCGCGGATCCGGTCGCGCAGCTCGCGTCCGGCATCGGTCAGCCACGGCGACTCCACAACCCCGAAATCCGGGGCGACCTGATCGAACATCGGCTCTCCTCGTTGAGATTCAGCAGGAACAACCAACTCATCTGCGTGAAAGGCGAATTGATGACGGCCCCGCTCAAGCGGGGACCGCAGACCTGGCGCCGTCATCGAGCCGCCGGAAGCGGCTTCCGTGGAAGACCAGGGGCTCTGCCGACGGCAGCGTCCACAGACGGTCTATCTCCAGCAGGGCGATGGTGTGGTCGCCCGCCGGGAGTTCGGCGCGCAGCGTGCAGGTGTACCAGGTGACCGCTCCGGGAAGGACCACCGCTCCTTCTCCGGTCGTCTCCCAGTGCACCTGCGCGAACCGCTTGTCCTCCGCGCCCGCGAGCGCGCGGCACACCTCGCCCTGCTGCTCGCCCAGGACACTCAGGCCCAGCCGCGGCAGCTCCCTGAGCTTCGGCCAGGTGCGGGACGAGGTCTGCATGCACACCGAGACCAGGGGCGGGGCCAGCGACACGGAGGTGAAGGAGCTCACCGCCATTCCGACGGGGCGGTCGTCCACCATCCCGCACACCGCGATCACCCCGCTCGGGAAGCGCCCGAACGCCTCCCGCAGCGCCTGCGCGTCCATCAGGGCCACCGGTGTGGGCTGCGGCCCGAGGCCGGAGCCGGGACTGATGAGCCCCTGGGGCCCGTGCTGATCGATCGACATGGTCCTCACCTTCATTCTTCCTGCAAGGCGGTCGGCCTGGGAGGCGGTCGGCTCAGCCCACCTGGGGCACGCCGCCGGAGAACATGGGAAACGGTTCGAATCCGAGGAGCTGGCGCCCGCTGAGCTCGGCCAGCGGGTCGAAGCGGATCGCTCCGTGGGTGGCCAGCACGCGCACGTCCCGCGCGAAACGCTGGATCGGGTTCTTGAGGCTCACCGTGGAGGAGCCGAGGGAGAGTTGGAGCTTGTCGATGGCGTCCGCGCACAGCCGTACCGCGTAGACGAGGTCCATCGTGAGCTCGGACTCCTCGGCACCCGTGAACTCGATGCCGGCCAGGGCGCGGCGGTCCACCTCGTCGGCGTGGCCGAAGATGATCGCCTCCGCGGCGTTGATCATCGCGCGGGCGGTCCCGGCGGCCACCTGGGCCGACGGCATGTCGGCCACGGTGGGGTAGGGCAGGTTGAACGGCTTGCGGGCCTTCGCCTGCTCGACGAAGCAGTCGAGGGTGCCACGGGCCATGCCGAGGGCGACGGCCACGTTGCTGAGACAGGTGATCAGCATGAGCGCACGGGTGTCGTTGCGGAACCCGATGCCCTCGTAGCGGTCCCGCACGCTGTCCATGACCGCGGGGAAGTCGGCCAGGTCGACGAAGCGGTGGTCGGGGACGAACGCCTCTTCCTCGGCGGTGATGCTGTTGCTGGAGGTGGCCTGCAGGCCCATGACCTTCCAGTCGTCCAGGATCGTGTACTGCTCACGGCTCAGCAGTGCCATCCCCCGGCCCGGTCGGCCCTGCGCGTCCTCGCAGGTCACGCCCACGGCCGCCCAGGCCGCGTGCTTGCAGCCGCTGCCGAACGCCCACTTCCCGGAGACCAGCCACCCGCCGTCGGCCCGGCGGGCCGATCCGACGCTGGTGGAGAACACGGAGGCACCGACGACCAGGGGGCCGATCCAGGTGTCGATCTCCTTGAAGACCTCGTCGACGGTCTGCTGGGGGAAGCCGAGGACATTGCGGATGCCGCCGGCCACGAAGACCGTCCAGGCGGCGGATCCGTCGCCTTCGCCGAGCGCCGTGATGATCTCCACGACGTCTCTCGCTCCGAGAGCGTAGCCACCCAGCTCGACGGGCAGCGAGGTCTTGAAGACGCCCGCCTCGTGGATCGCCCTCAGTGTCTCGGGAGGCAGCGCGCCGAGTCCTTCTCCTTCCCGTGCTTCCTCCCGCAGCAGGGGGATGAGCGCGCGTGTCTCGTCCCGGATCTGTCGGCCGCGGTCGCTGAGGTACCGAGAGGGGCGCCGTTCGGCCGCCGCGGCGGCCGGTCCGGTGGCGGAAGGGGTCGGAGAGGGGGGCTTGCTCATGGGGCTCCTTCGGGGCTCAACTGTACTGCACCGTTCAGTCCAGTTGAACCGTACGGTAGGGTTCAGTGAAAGGTCAAGACATTGAGATGTGTACCGGCTCCGAGAGGGGCGGGACTCGACAAGGAGTGAGATGGCTGAGCAGGGACGCCCCCAGCGCACGGGCGCGGGCGGGCGGAGCAAGCGGGGATCCATTCTCGACGCGGCCGTCGAGCTGTTCCTGGAACTCGGCTTCGACCAAACCTCGATGGATGCCGTGGCGGCACAGGCCGGCGTCTCGAAGACGACCGTCTACGCCCACTTCGGCGACAAGCTGGAGCTGTTCCGCGCGGTGATCGCCCGCGGCGGGGACTCCCTGGACTTCGACCTGGACCAGACGATGCTCGCCTCCCTCGACGATCCCCAGGAGAGGCTGGTCCGCATCACCCTCAAGCTCCTCCAGGCCACGACCGCCCCGAACTATCTGGCCTTCATCCGCGTGCTGACGGTCGAGGCGGCCCGTCGGCCGGAGCTGACCGAGACGCTGAGATCCCTCGGCGTACCCCATGTCGTCGATCTGGTGGCCGTGGCGCTCCGCGAGGACGCCCGGCAGCGCGGTTACACCCTCGCCGACGCGGAGGCCTACGCCGGACTGTTCGTGCGCATGACGGCGGCCGGACCGCAGATGGACGCGCTGCTGGATCTGGAGGCCGACCGCGACCCGGCCCATCTGGAGGCGTATGCCCGATGGACGACGGCCATCTTCCTGCGGGGCCTGAGCGCCGAGGACCGTCCGGGGGTGCCCGATTCCGCGATGCACCAGGTCTTCCCCTGGCTGTCCCGGGCGAACTCCTGACACTTGCCGTGGCGCGGAGGACGGGACCTTCCGCGCCACGGCGATCCCGGGCGCCCCTGCGGGACGTCCGGACACCGCACGTTCCGGCCCCTTCCGCGCGCCCCTTTCGGGACGACGGCGACTGTTCGATTCCTGCAGACCTCTTGACCCACGGTCTGCACTGAACCGTACAGTGCATCGATCGGAGTGCCGCTCGGCGCTCGGCGCCCTCGGCGAGCCATCGGCAGCACGAGACCGCCCCGCCTTTCAGCCGGCGGCCGCCATCGCCTCGCGCGAGGAAGGACGACGATGTCCCCGCCCCACACCGAATTCGCTCCGCCCGGCCGACCGGGCACCCCCGCCTCCCTGCGGGAGTCCCTGTCCGCACTGCGCGGCTATCCCAGGCCGGCCTGGAAAGCGGCGATCGCCTGCGTGCTCGCCATGGCCTTCAGTCCCCCGGCTCTCGTCACGGCCGTCACCTTCCTCATCGACCCGGTCGCCAAGGACTTCGGCTGGTCCCACTCGGAGACGCTGAGCATCTTCAACATCCCCACCGTGGCCGCCCCCTTCGTACTCCCCCTGGCCGGCCGCTGGGTCGACCGCTGGGGCGCCCGCGCCGTCGCCGTTCCGGGCACCGCCCTGTACGCACTCTCCACGGCCGCGGTGGCGCTCGTGGGCGCCAACGGCGTCGTACTGACGACGGTCCTGCTGGTGAGCACGGCTCTGGGGTACACCTCGATCCTGGGCGTGGTCTACAAGGTCGTCTCGGAGTGGTTCCCCCACCACCGCGGACTGGGCTACTCCCTGCTCATCGGCGCGACCTCCAGCCTCGCCGGCGCCGCCCTCTCGCCTCTGAGCCAGTTGTCCATCGAGCACTTCGGCTGGCGGACGACCTATCTGCTGATCGGCGGATGCGTGCTGCTGATCGTCTTCCCGGCCCAGTACTTCCTGATGTACGAGCCCCTACGGGCACCCCTCGCTCCCGCAGCAGCCACCGACGTGCCGAAGGGCAAGGACCGGCCCCCGCACCGGGAACTGCCGGGCCTCCCCCTGGGCCGAGCCCTGAAGACCCGCGCCTGGTGGTACACGGTGCTGGTGCTGACCGTGGCGGCGGGCGCGGCGATGAGCGTGCGCCTGAACGCCGTGTCGCTCTTCGGCGAGCAGGGCTATTCCGCGACCGAGGTGTCCCTGTCGGTGTCGGTCATGCTGGTGGCGTCCGTGGCCGGGCAGATCCTCGCCGGCATGGTCCTGGACCGGTCCCGCACCCCACGCGCCTTCGTGCCGTTCATGGTGTGTCTGGTACTCGGCATGGTCATGGTCTTCGTGGCCACCGGGGGCATGTGGGCCCTGTTCGTCACCATGGCCCTGCTCGGCGTCGTGACCGGCGCGGAGTCCACCACCGGGCCGTACCTCGTGGGGTGCTACTTCGGCATGCGGGCCTTCGCCCAGATCCAGGGCATCACGCTGGGCGTCGTCAGCCTCGTCGGCATCGGAGTCTTCCCGGTGCTGGCGCAAGGAGCCGCCGAGAGCACGGGCGGGTACACGGCGACGCTCGTCGCGCTCACCGCCGCGGGCCTGATCGTCCTTGCGCTGTCGGTCTTCCTGCCGGCCTACCCGAGCCCCGCCGCCCACGACTCGGACGCCGACGAGCCGGCAGCCGACAGCGCCGACGAGCGTATGGGCAGCTACTGAACCCGGCTTGCGGGCGATGCACCCGGCGCATTTCAGATCGCCGACAAAACTGAACCGTTCAACTTGACTGCACTGAACCGTACAGTGCGCAATTCACGCGCCACGGAACCCACCGGAGGAAACCTTGCAGGAGTACACGATCGCGGGCGGGGTCGCACAGATCCATGACCCCGCCTTCTTCGAGACGTGGATGTACCGCGACGACTTCACCGACGCACTGTCGAAGTCATCGACGGCCGAGGCGACCGCGATGAAGCGCCTGGTCATCGAGTTCGAGGCGGCTCTCGCCCGGATGATGCCGAGCGGCCGGGTCGACGAGCAGGTCGACGGCGTCCTCGAGAAGTTCATCGTCGACGACTACATCCAGAACGACCCGAACGTGCCCGGCAACGGGCGCGCGTTCCTGGCGGACGGGTTCCGCAGGATTCCCTCGACCGTGGACGCGCCGCCCCCTCCGGTCGCGTTGATCGTCGAAGGCGACCTCGTCTGTCTGCTGATGCAGAAGCCGTGGCCCGATCCGACGGCCCCCGGCGAGACGTACGACTGGTTCATCCCCACCCTCTTCCGGGTCAGGGACGGAAAGCTGGTCGAGCACTGGGGCTCCTACAAGAAGGGCGGCCACGAGGCCGGACCCGCGCCGGAGTAGCGGACCGGGGATCCCCCCGAGCACCCGAACTTCCCGTCCGTCGCGCAGCCCTCTCGACCCACGATATGGACTGAACCGTACAGTATCGCATCAAGCCGAATGCGGGCGTGCGTCGCACCTCGCGTACGGAAGTAAAGGACGACGATGTCCCCGAACCCTCACGCCGATCTCACGGCACCCGAAAAGCCGGCCCCTGCCGCAGGCACCCTGCGCGGGTACGTGACCTCCTTGCGGGGCTATCCCGCCCCCGCCTGGAAGGCCGCGACCGCCTGCGTACTGGCCATGGCCCTGAGCCCGGCCGCCTCCAGCGCCACCATCACGCTGTTCGTCGGGCCCATCGCCCGGGACTTCGGCTGGTCGCAGTCGCACACGCTGACCGTTCTCAACATCCCGATCATCGCCGCTCCGCTGATCCTGCCGCTGGCCGGACGCTGGGTCGACCGCTGGGGCACGCGCGCCGTGGCGGTGCCGTGTGTCGCGCTGTACGGCGTCTTCACTGCGGCGATCGCACTCGCCGGCGGCAACGCCGTGCTCCTGCTCCTGCCGATGCTGGCCTCAGCCCTGTGCGGATACATCGGCATCATGGGCCTGACCTACAAGGTGGTCGCCGAGTGGTTCCCCCGCCACCGGGGCGTGGGCTACTCCCTGTTCATCGGCGGCGCCACCAGCCTGGGCGGAGCGGTCATCGCCCCGCTGTTCCAGCTGTCCATCGACGGTTTCGGCTGGCGCCAGACCTACCTCCTGTTCGCCCTGTGCATCCTCGGGATCGTCTTCCCCACGCAGTACTTCCTGCTCACCGAGCCGCCGCGGGATCCCGCCGACCTCGCGGCGAGGAAGGAAGGACGCGCTCCCAGGGAACTCCCGGGCATGCCGCTCGGCGCCGTGCTGCGCACCCGGGCCTGGCTGATCACGGTCGCGGCCATCGTCCTGACCGCGGGCGTGGCGACGAGCGTGCGGTCGAACGCCGTGTCTCTGTTCGGCGAGCGCGGATATTCGCCGACGACCGTGTCCCTGTCCCTGTCGGTACTGCTCGTGGCCTCCTTCGTGGGCATGTTCCTCGCCGGTGTGGCCATGGACCGTTCCAGGAGCCCACGCGCCTTCGTACCGTTCGTCGCGTGTCTCGTGGCCGGCACGGTGGCGATCTTCGCCGCCAGCGGAGGCACCTGGGCCCTGCTGCCGGCCATGGCGCTGCTCGGCGTGGTGATGGGCGCGGAGTCGTCGGTCGCGCCCTACCTGGCGGGCCGATACTTCGGCATGCGCGCCTTCGCACAGGTCCAGGGCATCACCCTGATCGTCATCACTCTCCTGGGTGTCGGCTTGACCCCGACCCTCGTCCAGGCGGCCGCCGAGTCCACGGGCAGCTACGACGCCCCCCTGATCGCCCTGACCGCCGCGAGCGTGCTCACCCTGGCACTCGTCTTCCTGCTCCCGCGCTACCCGGCCGACGAGAAGCGCGAACCCACGACGGCGGACGAGGCCGCACAGCCCGAAGCGGTCTGACGCACCCCGTGCGCCTCAGCACCCGGTAGCGACCGACAGCCAACCGCACAAAAGATCCCGGTAGGGCACGCGATGCGCGTGCCCTACCGGGCGTTGACGGAGGCTCGGCCGCTGCTAGCCCCGCGGCGCGGGTACGACCGGCGCCGGCGGCCCGGGGGGAGCCAACGGCGGCGGGTTCAGACGCAAGGACTCCAGCGCCTCGCTCCAGCGCAGCAGTTCGTCCAGCATCATCGTGGCCGCGGCCTCCAGCGGCTCGTCGGCCCGGAAGCCGCCCTCCCCCATGAACTTGAAGACGAACGGGATGGCCACGGCCTCGGGGATCGGCATCATCTTGAGCGCCGTCGAGACCTCCTTGAGCACCTGCACGGAGCGCAGGCCGGCCGCGACACCGCCGTAGCTGACGAATCCGACGGGCTTGTACAGCCACTCCCGGTACAGGAAGGACATGGCGTTGAGCAGCGCGGCGGGAGGGCCGGAGTTGTATTCAGGCGTGACGAAGACGAAGGCGTCGGCCTCGTCCACCGAGGCGCTCCACTTGAGCGTGTGCTCGTGGGCGTACTGACCCGCACGCGGATGGCCGGGTTCGTCGAGGAGCGGGAGGCCGAACTCGGCCAGGTCGACGAGCTCGACGTCGAAGCCGCCGTGCTCCTTCGCGGCCTGGGCCGCCCACTGGCCGATGGGCAGCCCCAGTCGGCCAGGACGGGTGCTTCCTATGACAACGTGCAACTTCGGCATGGGTGGGCCTTTCTGCGTATGTATGGATTCGAGGGCGAACAGGACGAGGGAGCCGACGACCGATCAGGTGCGGGCGGCGGGCGGCGGGCCGGGAGGCTTGGGCGGGGCGGACTTGTCGATGCCGCTCCAGTGCTCCACCAGCCGCTGCTCGCGCACGCGGTAGGCGTCGTAGACGTAGTACGGGTAGAGCGCGCCGCTCCCGTCGGGTTCGGCCTGCGGAAGCAGTCCGGCGACGACGACGATGTCGCCCTCGGCGACGATCAGCGCGGGCGGGTTGAGGGGCTCGGCGGGCGTGGGGACGGGGCCGTCGGGGAAGCGGCCGCGCACGAACTCCTCCAGCCCCGCTCTGCCGGGCGGGTAGAAGGAGACGTGCTGGCGGTAGTCCTCGGCGACGAAGTCCTTGACCGCGTCCGGGTTCTGCGCGTCGAAGACACAGCGGTAGAAGTCCACCACCAGGCGCTTGTTCGCCTCGATGTCGATCGACGGCGATGACGAGACGGTGGTCGCCCGCGTCGGCACACCCGGTGCGGGGGGCCGCGGTGGGGCGATCTTGTTGAGGGACGGCCACCGCTCGACGATCCGTCCGTCGCGGATCCGGTAGGTGGTGAACGCGTAGTAGTCGTAAGGGGAACCGGGGACGTCCGGGTCCGGCTGCGGCATGTAGTGGCAGACACAGACCAGGTCGTTCTCCCCGACGACGAACACCGGCTCCCGCGGCCCGGACGCAGCGTCCTCTCCCTGGTCCACCGTCGCTCCACGGCCGAACTCGCGGCGCAGGAGATCGGTGAACGCCTGCGCGCCGTCGGGGACGTCGGCGCCGTGCTGGACCAGGTCCGGGGCGACGTAGTCGACGACCGCCTCGGCGTTTCTCGCGCCGAGGACATCGGTGAGGAACCGGCCGACCAGAAGCTTGTTGATACGTGGCTCTTGCTCGGTTGATGTAGCCATGCGGCTAACTAAACTGTACCGTACAGTGCACGTCAACATGACGCCTGACATCTCCCCGATGCAAAGGGGAGTGTCCTATTTAACGAATCACCTATTCTACATTATGGGACTATGACGGCTTGTCCCGCAGAGAAGGGGCCATCATGACTTTTCTGGACGCCAGCGAATGGCAGGAGCGGATCTTCTCCGGGGAGTGGATCAAGGGGGCGGGAGAGTCGTACGACTCGACCGAGCCGGCCACCGGCAAGATGCTCGGCCGAGTCGGCTCCGCCACCCCCGCCGACCTCGAGCGGGCCGTGGAGCGAGCCGCGTCGGTGCAACGCGACTGGGCCGCACGGCCGTACAACGAGCGGGCCCAGGTGCTGCGGCGCGCGGCGCGCCTCTTCGAGGAGCACCAGGCAGAGATCGCGGAATGGATCGTGCGGGAGGCCGGCACCCTGCGACCGTTCGCCGACTTCCAGACCTCGAACGGGGCGGCCGAGGAGTGCTACGAGGCCGCCGCCCTGGCGGCAGCTCCGTACGGCGAGGTCCTGCGGTCCGTCGAGGACCGGCTGTCCTTCGCGCGGCGACGCCCGGTGGGCGTGGTCGGGGTGATCTCCCCGTTCAACGCGCCCATGGTGCTGGCCATGCGCGCCGTCGCCCCCGCACTGGCGCTGGGCAACGCGGTCGTGCTCAAGCCCGACCCGCGCACCGCCATCTGCGGCGGTGTCACCATCGCCCGGATCTTCGAGGAGGCGGGTCTGCCCGCGGGCGTGCTGCACATGCTGCCGGGCGGGGCCGACGTCGGTGCCGCGCTGGTGGACCACCCGAACGTGCCCGTCATCGCGTTCACCGGCTCCACCCGGGCCGGAAAGGCGATCGCCACCGCGGCCGCCCAGCGTCTGAAGCGGGTCCACCTGGAGCTCGGTGGCAACTCGGCGCTGATCGTCCTCGACGACGCGGACCTGGAGAAGGCCGTCTCCGCCGGTGCGTTCGGCTCCTTCCACCACGCCGGACAGGTCTGCATGGCCTCCAGCCGCCACCTGGTGCACGCCTCGGTCGCCGGGGAGTACGCCGAACTGCTGGCCCAGCACGCGAACGCCGCCCCGGTCGGCGATCCGGCCGGCGGGCAGGTCGCGCTGGGCCCGATGATCGACGAACGGCAGCTTCAGGCCGCCCACTCCATCGTCACCGACAGTGTGGCGAGCGGTGCGCGGCTGGCGGCCGGCGGCACCTACGAGGGCCTGTTCTACCGGCCGACGGTGCTGGCCGACGTGCCGCTCGACGCCCGCGCCTACGCGGAGGAGATCTTCGGTCCGGTCGCCCCGGTCGTGCCCTTCCAGGACCTCGACGAGGCCGTCCGGCTGGCCACGGACACCGAGTACGGACTGTCGCTGGGCATCCTGACCCGGGACGTGGCCAAGGGGCTGGCCCTGGCCGACCGCATCCCCACCGGGCTGGTCCACATCAACGACCAGACCGTGAACGACGAGGCGACCGTGCCGTTCGGCGGCGTGGGCGAGTCCGGCAACGGCTCCCGGCACGGCGGGACCGTCGCCAACCTCGAGGCCTTCACCGAACAGCAGTGGGTCACCGTCCGCGGCGAGATCCCCGACTACCCCTTCTGACCCGCTCTGCTCTCTCACCCCCGCTTCACCCGCACTTGGAGCATGCAGATGACCACTTCCTCGCGGCAGGGCCCCTCCCTGCCCGACCCCATGACGATCGCGCCGCGTACCACCCCGCAGCCGCCCACCCCACGGCTCGCCCAGGACGCCGCCGGCTGGGCGCCCGGCAACAAGTTCCTGGAGGGCCCGTTCACTCCCTGGACGGAGGAGGACGGCGCGTACGACCTGGAGGTGGACGGACGGATCCCGGACGACCTCGCCGGGGCGCTGTTCCGTATCTCCTCCAACCCCCGCTTCCAGCCGCGCGATCCCGACCGCTACCACTGGTGGGAGGGTGACGGCATGGTCTGCGGGATCTATCTGCGCGAGGGACGCGCGGCCTACCGCACCCGCTGGGTGATGACCGACTCCATGAAGTTCGAGGTCGAGCAGGGCGAGGCGGTCTACAGCGGATTCGCCAACGGTGGCACGGCCCACTCACTGCCCGCCGGGGCGCCGAGCGCGAAGAACGTCGCCAACACCAACGTGGGCATCTTCGACGACCACCTGCTGGTCTACTTCGAGGGCGGCCTGCCGTACTCGATGCACCCCGAGACGCTGGAGACGTACGGCACGTACGACTTCCACGGCGGCATCGACGTCCTGTGCACCGCCCACTACAAGATCGACCCCGACAGCGGCGACATGCTGTTCTTCGCCGCCACCGGGCCGACCATCACCTGGTACCGGGCGGACGTGAAGACCGGGCACGTCGTCGACAGCCACAGCTTCGACATCAAGGTGCCGGTGCTGATGCACGACTTCGCCGTCAGCGACAACTACGCGATCTTCTTCGTCACCCCGGCGCAGTTCCGCCTCGACCACATCATGCGGGGTGAGCCGGGCGTGGTCTGGGACGAGGCCTCGCTGCCGCACGGGGTGCAGATCGTGCTCATGAACCGGCGCACCCACGCCGTCAGTTGGCACGAGGCGGGCGGCCACTGGGCCAACACCCACTTCTACAACGCCTACGAGGACAACGGCCAAGTCGTCATCGACGGACACCGCATCACGCGCCTGGGCACCCCGGCCGACCGGCTGGACACTCCGGTGACGTCCCACTCCTGGTTCCCGCCGTCGGTGCCCCACCGCTGGCGTGTGGACCTGGCGACCGGACGGGCGACGGAGGAGCTGGTCGGCGGCGTGGCCGGGGAGTTCCCGAGGATCAACGACGCCTACACCGGCCGGCCGCACCGCTACGGATACTTCGTCACCACCCGTTACCTGGCCGACGACACCATGAGCGACGGTCTCGCCAAGCACGACGCCCTGCGCGACTCCACCACGGTCGTCGAGGGCCCGGACCACCTCACCAACCCCGGCGAGCCGGTCTTCGTGGCCCGCGAGAACGCGGTCGCCGAGGACGACGGCTACCTGCTCACCCTGTGGTGGAACCGCGAGACCGGCCTGAGCGAGCTCCTCATCCACGATGCCGCCGATCTACGACGCACCCCGCTGGCCCGGGTGAAGCTGCCCAGCCGCGTGCCCTTCGGCTTCCACGGCAACTGGGCCGACCACAGCACCCTCGATCAGGCCGTGGCCACCCGCGGCGACGCCAACTGATCCGTCCCTCGCCCTGCCCGTACTGAAAGGAGAACTCCATGGCCATCACCGGCCTGGGACACACCGGCTTCTGGGTGGACGACCTGGAGTCGATGCGTGACTTCTACACCCGTGTCATGGGGCTGACCGTGACCGACGAGGACGAGGAGCGGGGCATCGTGTTCCTCTCCTCCCGGCCCGAGGAGGAGCATCACGAGTTCGTCCTGCAGCGGGGCCGCACCGCCCCTGCCGGCGCCAAGCTCACCCACCAGGTGTCATGGCGGGTCGACTCCCTGGAGACGATCATCGACTTCCATCACCGGTTCCGCGCCGAAGGCATCGAGGTCCAGCAGGAAGTCACCCACGGCAACGCCATCGGCATCTACTTCTTCGACCCCGAGGGCAACCGCAACGAGGTCTACCTCCGCATCGAACGCGACGTACGCCAGCCCTTCCGCAAATCGCTCAACCTCGACCTGTCCCCGGAGGAGATCTTCGCCGAGGCCGAGCGGCTGCTGACCGAGGGCGGCCCGGCCTACCAGCCGGTCCAGTGACGGGGGCGTCCTCGCGACGCCACGCGCCCTGGGGCGACCAGCCTCGAACGCTCGTGCCCCGAGCCCTCTCCAACGTCACTCACACACCCGGGGCGTCGGCCGCTGCGCCGCCCCTTGCCGCCGTTTCGTCCACTTTCTCCGGAGAGCCATCATGAGACTGAGTACGGTCCGTCTGCCCGCCCCCGACTCCGGCGCGCAACTCACCGCTGCTGCCCGCCTGGAGGCCGATGAACTGGTCCTGCTGCCGTACCCGGACGTCGCAGCACTGCTGGCGAGCGGGGAGGACTGGCAGCAGCGCGCCGCAGCGGCCGACGGCAAGCGGGTGCCTCTGGAGGGGGCGTCCCTCGCCCCCGTCGTCCCGCACCCCAACAAGATCGTGTGCCTCGGCCTGAACTACGCCACACACATCAAGGAGATGGGCCGGCCCACCCCGACCCACCCGACGCTCTTCGCCAAGTACGACGGGTCCTTGATCGGTGCCCACGACGACGTCCATATGCCGCCGGTCAGCGACGACCTCGACTGGGAGGCCGAACTCGGTGTCGTCATCGGACGGCGAGCCAGGCACGTCGCCCGGGACGAAGCGCTCGCCTACGTGGGCGGCTACACCGTTGTCAATGACGTGACCGTGCGGGACTGGCAGCATCGCACCCGGGAGTTCCTCTCCGGGAAGACGTTCGAGGCGACCACGCCGGTCGGGCCGTCTCTCGTCACTCCCGACGAACTCCCCCCGGGAGCCTCCGGGTTGACGGTCGGCTGCAGTGTGGACGGCCACACCATGCAGAAGTCCAACACCTCCGACCTGCTCTTCGATGTCGCCACGACCATCGCCTACATCAGCACCGTCATCACGCTCCTGCCGGGTGACCTGATCGCCACCGGCACCCCGGGTGGAGTGGGGGCGGGACGCGACCCCAAGGTCTTCCTGCGCCCCGGGCAGCAACTGGTCACGTTCGTCGAGGGAGTCGGCGAGCTGCGCAACACCGTCGTCAAGGACCGGTGGTGATCTCCGCTCGCCGGGAGGTACCCGCACGGGAAAGTGTCTCCCATGTCAGGAACAGCGTCCCCCGGCTATCGGGAGCGCAACTCCACGGCCGACCGGGCCCTGGACATCCTGACCATGTTCGACGACACCCGACTTGTCATTTCCGGTAGCGCGGTCGCCGAGCGTCTGGGAGTCGCCCGTTCGACCGCCTACCGATATCTGCAGTCCCTGGTGAGCAGCAGGTTCCTGGAGGAGGCGCCGGGCGGCGGCTTCCGGCTCGGGCTGCGTGTCCTGGAGATCGGCCGGCTGGCAAGGCGCAGCTACGGACTGTCCGAGATCGCCGTTCCAGCGATGACCGAACTGTCCGACGAGGGCGCTCCGGCCCGCCCCCCTGCGCGGGGCGGGCCTGAGACAGGAACCGGGCGAGCGTCCGTGCGACGTGATCCACCTGCCCGGGGGTGAAGACGGCCGCTGTCAGCCGGTCGGGACGGACCAGGATCAGACGGCCCGGCAGTGACGCCAGGCAGGCGTCGAGCGCGCCGTCCCCATCGGCAACCGCGGCCCGTCCGCCGCGCTCACGCGGTGCACGGTCGCCGAGCACGACGTCCACGCGCCGCGCGTCGGGCAGACCGGCTGCCGAGACCAGGGTCCAGTCGTCGTCGGACAGGCCGATGCCCAACAGGCTCCAGCCCGGGCCGAGGAGATCGTCGAGGCGCGTGAGCGTGCATCCGGGGCCGCGCAGCACGACCGGCTGGTGCAACAGGGTGCCGGCCAGTGCCTGTCCAGGGCCGTCGGCCGGTACCACCGCTCCGGCCCGCACCCGGGTGTCGGCCCGGTACCGCATCTCGGTCAGGTACCGACGCCCGCGCCGGCTCCGCAGGGCCGCTCGCACGCAGAGATCCCTCACCCGGGCCCGTCTGTGATCGGTCGTCATGACGACACGGCCCAGCCGCACGGACAGCTCGATCATCGCCTGAGCATGCGGGCGGCGCTCCACGTCGTAGGTGTCGAGGAGCGTGTCGGCGGCCCGCCCGGCGAGCACTTCGGCCACCTTCCAGCACAGATTGGCGGCGTCCCGGACACCCGAGTCGAGACCCTGTCCGGCGAAGGGCGGCATCATGTGCGCCGCGTCGCCGAGCAGGCAGCAGCGGCCGTCGCGCAGCCGCTCGGCCAGCAGTGCGTGGAAGGTGTAGGCGACCGCGCGCTCGACCTGTGGCGAGGTGATGTCCCGATACGGGCGCAGCAACTCCCGTACCAGGCCGAAGGGCACCGCGCCGCCGGGGGCGCAGTCGCCCTGGCGCAACCGGAACTCGTATCGGCACCGCCCCTCGCGCCCGGGCACGATGACGAGGGGCCGGTCAGGGTCGCCGACGTGCATGCCGTAACGCTCGTCGTGCGGATCCTCGAGAGTGTCGACGACGAGCCAGACGTCGTCGGGATAGCTGCGTCCGCGCATCGGGACGGACAGCTGTTCCCGCACGGTACTGCGGCCTCCGTCGCACGCCAGGACGTAGGCTGCCTCGATCTGCCGCGTCACCTCGGCACTGCCACCTCACCGGTTGCCAGGGTGGCCCGCACGCGGTCGGGATACCGGCTCAGTTCCACGAGGCGGGTCCCGAAGCGAACGTCGACGTGCGGGAAGCGGTCGAGAGCGGAGCGCAGGACGCGCTCGAGATCGGCTGGGCGAACGGATTCTTGAACGGGTGCCCGTACCGCCGCTCTCCGGTGCCGCGGGCATGGACGAGCGGTCGTCCGCCGACTCCGTAGTACCTCGTGCCCGTCCCCGGCACGATGATCGGGTGGACGGCTTCGTCCAGGCCGGCCAACTGCAGTGTGCGGAGCGACTCGTCGTCCAGACTGATCGCCTTCGCGTCATCGCTCGTGGTCGCGTGACGCTCTACGACCAGCACGCGCACACCGAGCGCGCCCAGGAGGTCGGCCGCGGTCAGCCCGACCGGTCCCGCGCCGACGACGAGCACCAGTGGCGCCGCGCCGGACGACGCCGGGGGTGGTGTAGCCATGGAGGGGCCTTTCGGGAGTGTGAGCCGAACGTGCGGTCGTTCTGTCTGGGCGAGGACCTGCTGGGCCCTGGTCGAGGTGGATCGTCTGCGGGAACGGGAGGGTGAGCTTCGCCCCGCACGGTCGTCCGGCCACGCCGGATCGACACGGCCCCCCTGTAGAAGTGGCGCCGCCAGGTCCTCGACCTGGAATCTGCCTCCCAGACCAGCGACGCTCACCTTGTCTCTATTATCAGGACCCGTGCCACACATATCGAGACACTAGGACCCGGCTCCTTCTCTTGACAACCCCCAACCCTCGGCACGGCCGCAGGTGGCTCCAACGCGAAAACGGGGCCGACGGCGGAACGGTCCGCGCCCCGAGGCACCCGGCACCGGACACAGAAGACGGCTCCGCCCCGGTAGCGCACATCGGGGCCGAGCCATCAGAACGCGCGCGCTTCCCCGAGAAGGCGAACTCTCACGCCCTCGCCACAAGCGGCGCGCGCGGCCGGCCACGAACACCACCCCGGCTCCGACGGCGACCACCAGAGCCGCTCGGCCGGCGGCGGTGTGCCGCGCCAGTCTCGCGGTGACACATGTGTCGTTCACCGCAGGAGGCACACCCGGGCGCCACTGGATGCCACTTCAAGCGCGCCCCCGGACGGCGGCACCCGCGAAAAACCATGACGCGCAGGTCTTGACGCGCAATATGAACTGAACCGTACAGTTCATCATCCGATGCGTCCCACGACGGTCGCCCCAGCTCAACCGAGGAAACACGCCGATGTCCGCCACCCGGTCCGGCCCGAACCCCACGTGGCCCGCCGAAGACACCGAAGGCACCGCCTCCGCGAAAGCACTCCGGCGTGCCTCACGACGACCACCTTCCTCGTCGAGCCCGTGGCCCTGGACTTCGGCTGGTGCCAGTCACACGCCTTGGCGATCGTCAGTGCCCCGACCATGCTCGCTCGCGCTTCCCCTCCCCGGGCGCCGGGTCGGCCCCTGGGGCACGCGGACCATCGCTGCAGTGGGCACCGCCCTTCACGCCACCGCGCTCGTCGCAGTCGTCGGCGCCAACGCCGCGTCAACGCGAGGTCGTCTCCGAGTGGTTCCCCGCGCACCGCGGTTCGGGCCACTCCCCCACTCCGACCGCCCTCGGTACTGCGATTCACTCACCTACCAGGAGAAGACCCGATGCGTCACAGACCCGACCCGTCCGCGTTCCCGGCTCACCGCGACACACAGAGAGGTTCATCGGCTCTGCAACACGCACGGCAGCAGGCCCTGCGACTGGACCGGGCCTTTCTGACGTCGAACGCGATCGGCTTCACCGTCACGTTGGTTCTGGGCGCGACGGCCGGCGATCTGTTGGCCCTTCGGCTGCCCGGCACGCACGTGACCGTGGGGCTGCTGCTCTCCCTGGCCCAGGTGGCCTTGCTGCTGGTGACAGCCCGGCGCTTCGACCGGCGCTGCACCCGTCTGCTGGACCCCTGGCAGCAGGCGTACGGGCAGTCCGGTGCGGGAGCGGCCAACGGCGGTACGGGGGGCACGAGATGACCGGCGGGACGTTGCACATGGCCGTTTCCGGCAGCCCGAATCATGTCTTGATCGGCTTCATGCTGTTCATGATGCTGACCCTCTTCCTGACGGTCTTCTCCAGCCCGGACGAACACACCGCACGGGAGTTCTACACCGGCGACCGAACACTGCCGGCGTGGAAGAGCGCGATGGCGCTGGCCGGAAGCTTCACATCGACAGCCCTGCTGCTCACCGTCACCGGTGTGGTGGCGACCGCGGGCTTCGACGGCATCACCACGGCCACCAGCATGTTCCTCTCTCTCGGGGTGCTCCTTCTCCTCGCCCGGCCGATCCAGCTGAGCGGCGCCTGCACGCTGGGCGAGCTCCTGTCCCTACGGGTGCCCGGAACGGCTCCCCGGATCGCCGCCGCGGTTGCCACACTCGCCATGGCAGGACCGTTCCTGGTCGTGCAGCTGACGGCCGCGGGCAATATCACCGCCTCCCTGCTCGGTTTCACCGGGATCGGCGTCCAGAAGATCTGCACGGTACTGATCGGCTGTCTGGTCGTCGTCTGCGGTCTGCTCAGCGGCGCCAAGGGGCTCACCTCAGTGCAGGTAATGGCAGTCACGGTGATCGGCACGGCGATCTTCGTGATGTGCGCGTACGCCGTCCGGGCGTTCCACGGCGACGTCGACACCCTGATCGGCGCCGCCGCCCAGGGCAGTGCCCATCCGGGCCGGTACCTGTCCCCCGGCGGCACGATCGGCATCGGGAGCAGTTCACGCCTCGACTTCGCCGGAGGTCAGCTCGCGCTGGTCCTGGGCAGCGCCTGCATGCCGCACGTCCTGAGCCGGGTCTACGCGATGAAGGACCCAGCCACCGCTCGACGTTCCATCCGATACGCGGCCGGCATCGTCGCCGTGCTGTGCGCCGCGTCGGTACTGCTGGGATTCACGGCCGCGGCACGGATCGGCACGCGTGAGATCTTCAGCGGGCAAGCGCACTCCGACGGCGCGCTGATGCTCCTCGCACGGAGCCTGACAGGGGGTACGGGGAACGGGTTCGGCGAGCTGATGTTCGCCGCTGTGGCCTGTGCCCTGTTCCTTTCCATTCTGTCGGTCGTCGGCGGCACCACACTGGCCGCTGCCGGCGCCCTGGCCCGGGACTCCTACCCCTACGTCGCGCGGCACAAGCGGTCAGGTCCGTCGGACGAGGTGTTCACCGCCCGTATCGCCGTGGCGCTCTTCGGCGCCCTGGGCATCGCGACCGCGGTGTTCCTCCAGGGTCACTCCGTCGGCTTCCTGGCCCAACTCGCCACCACCGTAGCCGCGTCGAGCGTCACACCGGCCCTGCTGTACACCTTCCGCTGGCGCCGCTTCAACCGGACGGGGCTGCTGTGGGCGGTCTACGGTGGAACGACGCTGCCGATCGGCCTGTACCTGTTCTCCACTGCCGTGTCGGGCAGCCCGACGGCACTGATCCCGACCGCCGACTTCGCATGGTTCGGCCAGAGCAGCCCAGCCATGGTCTCCGTACCCGGGGCCTTCCTGCTGGGGTGGGTGGGCAGCCTGGTGGGACGGCGCCGCGGCGGACGGACCCAGGCTCCGGAGGAGGATCCGCTCGCCGTCGACGCACTCCTGTTGACCGGTCGGCCGCTCGCATCCCGCGCTGTCACCCCCCAGAATCCCTCCACACCCCTCCCCGGAATGCACCGACCACTGTGACGTTCCCCGGGCTCGGGGTCGGCGCGGTGGAAGCGCTCGAAGACGAGCTCGGCCTCGGCGGGTGCGAGGCCCGGCCCTTCGTCCGCCACCTCGATCACGCCGATCGGAAGGTGGGCGTGATCAGTGAGCGCACGCGATGGGCTGTTCGGACCAGATGGTCTTGTGGTTCTGGCCATGGCGGCAGCCCCAGCGGTCGGCGAGCTGGGCGACGAGGAACAGGCCGCGTCCGCCCTCGTCGGTGGTGCGAGCGCGGCGCAGGCGGGGTTGGGCGCTGTTGGAGTCGCTGACCTCACAGACCAGAACGTGGTCGCGGATCAGTCGCAGCTCCGCCGGCGGACGGCCGTAGCGGATCGCGTTGGTGACCAGTTCACTGACGATGAGTTCGGTGGGGAAGAAGAGGTCGTCCAACCCCCATGCGAGCAGTTGGCGGGTCGCCCATGCCCGGGCCTCGGAGACGGCGGCGGGATCGGCCGGTATCTGCCAGTGAGCGGTGTCCTGTGCGTGTATGGCGCGGGTGCGGGCCAGCAGGAGGGTCGCGTCGTCCCGCGGTGCCTCGTCCACCAGATCGTCGAGGAGGGCCCTGCCGGTCTCGTCCAGAGCGCGGTCGGGGCGGCAAGACGTGGCGAGCGCATCGGTCAGCCGCCGGAGCCCGTCGTCGATGTCGTGGGCGCGTCGGTGGACCAGGCCGTCGGTGTAGAGCGCGAGGACGCTGCCCGGCTCGAGGCCGATCGTGGTGGTCTCGTACGGCATGCCGCAGACGGCGAGGGGTGGCCCCGGGAGGATGCCGACGGCTTCGGCGGTTCCGTCGGGCCGGACGAGCACGGGCGGTGGGTGCCCGGCACTGGCCATGGCGCAGCGTCGGGTGACCGGGTCGTAGACCGCGTAGAGGCAGGTGGCGCCCATGACGTCGTGGCTGCCGGGTGATGCTTCCGCTGCGAGGCGCTGGACCAGGTCGGCGATCCGGGTGAGCAGTTCGTCCGGCTCCAGTTCGAGGTCGGCGAGTGTCTGGATGGCGGCGCGCAGGCGGCCCATGGTGGCGCTTGCGGGGATGCCATGGCCGATCACGTCTCCGGCGACGAGGGCCAGCCGGAGAGAGGGCAGGCTGATCGCGTCGTACCAGTCGCCTCTGGTGCCCGCTCCACGGCCTGTTGGCAGGTAGACGCCGGCGGTCTCGGCTGCCGGGGTGTCGGTCGTGGCGGGCGGAAGCAGGCTCTGCTGCAGGGCCATGGCCGCTCTGTGCTCGCGGGTGTAGCGGCGGGCGTTGTCCATGGCGAGCGCACCCCGTGAGGCGATCTGCCGCATAAGGTCCACCTCGTCCGGGGTGAACGGTTCGGACAGGCCGGTGCGCCAGATCACGATCGCGCCGAGGGTGAGGCCGCGGGCGTACAGCGGTGCCGCCATGACCGTATGGGCGTCGGGCGGAAGGAACTGCTCGACCGGCTGCCGGCCGCCGATCAGCGCGACGAAGTCGTCCGGCCCGTAGACGACCGTCTCGCCATGCTGGAAGCGGCGCAGGAGCGGGTGGTCGGACAGGGGTGGGACGAGGTTGCCGCTCCTGATGCCGGCCGGCCACGCTGCAGTGGCCGGCACCAGAGCCGCCACGCGCAGTTGCAGATCTCCTCCGCCCAGCCGCTCGGGGGGTTCGTCACCGTCGAAGACGGCCTGCGCAAGGTCGACTGCGGCCAGATCCCCGAAGGCGGGTACGAGTACGCCCGCGAGGTCGTGCGCGGTTCGCATGACGTCCAGGGAGCCTCCCACACGCTCGGCAACCTCGCGGGCGAGATCCAGTTGTCGGCGGGCACGCAGTTGGTCCGTGTCGTCTATGTACAAAGTCGCGACCCCCGCGGGGCGTCCTCGTGCGTCCTCCAGACGGAAGGCGGACAGCGACAGCGCGTGCCGCCGCATCGCATGGTCCCGCCAGCTCACGTGCTGCTTCCTGCCGAGCACCGGGACGCCCGTCTCGAGGACCTGGCGCAGTACCGCCTCGATGCTCTCGGCGTCCTCGGCGCACAGCACGTCGTGCAGCCGGGTGCCCGGCTGTACGGGACGGCCGTCGAGCGTGTCCGGCATGGCGTTCGTCTGCACAGTGGTGAGGTCCGTGTCGTGCAGAGCGATCGTGATCCGGTTCTGTGCGGTCAGTGCGCGCAGGAGCGCTGCGCCGTGTTGATGGTCGGCGGCGTGCAGGGTGGGGGCCGCGAGCACGAGGACGTCCGTCGAGCCGCTCACCCGCGTGGTCCGGAAGGTGACGTCGACCGTGTTGCCGCACCGGTGCCGCAGTCGTACCCGGCCGGTCGCCGGCACTTGCGTGGCCCTGCGCAGGTCGTGCGGAAGGTCGGCCACCAGTTCCCGCAGGGGGCGGCCGTGGACCTCGTCGGCGCGGAACCCGGTCAGGTCCTGTGCTGTCCCGGTCCACCCCACGACCGCGCCTCGATCGTCGAGCACGGCGGCGGCCAGACCGTCGAAGGCGTAGGGGCCGGCGCCGGAGACGCCCGTCGCTTCTTGGGAGGCGCCTGCCGAGTCGGCGTTTTCACCATTCGATGCGTCCATGTCTGTCGCTTCCTTTGCGAGAGCCCGCGGCTCCGGGAGGGGGGATCCTGTGGTGGCCGTCGGCCACTGACGCGTCAGAGGGCGCCGGCTGTGGAGGGCAGGTCCTGTTCGGCCCAGACGACCTTGCCGTCTGCTGCGGAGCGGGAACCCCACCTGCGCGACAGCCGAGCCACCAGGTAGAGGCCGCGGCCGTGCTCGTCGAGCGTGCGGGGATGGCGTGGGCGTGGCTGGCCGGTGCTGGTGTCGGAGACTTCACAGGTCAGCACCCGGTGCTGGATGAGCCGTAGGCGGCTCGGGCCGTCTCCGTGGCGGATCGCGTTGGTGACCAGTTCGCTGACGATCGACTCCATGGGCGTCACGAGCGGCTCCAGACCCCACTCCCTGAGCTGACGGGCGGCCAGGTGCCGGGCTGTCGGGACGGTGACGAGTTCGTTCGGCAGGTCCCAGGAGGCGACCTGGGCGGGTTGCAGTGCGCGGGTCCGCGCAAGGAGCAGGGTGACGTCGTCGGCCGGTGCCTGGGTCGGCAAGGTCTCCATCGCCCGGGAGCACAGGTCCTCCAGAGAGGCACCGGGCTGTGCCAGGGCGGCACCCAGTCGCCGCAGGCCGACGTCGATGTCCTCGTCGCGGGACTCCACCAGGCCGTCGGAGAAGAAGGCGAGGACACTTTCCTCAGGTAGTTCCAGTTCCACGGACTCGAAGGGCACGAGGCCGAGACCGAGGCCGAGCGGGGCTCCTGCGGGCAGGTCGGGAATGGTGACCTTGCCCTGCGCGTCGACGATCAGGGGTGGGGGATGCCCGGCCCGCGCCATCGTGCACCGTCGGGTGACCGGGTCGTAGACGGCGTACAGACAGGTGGCACCCACCACCGCGGGGACCGGGTCGGAGACGTCGGCGTCCTCGTCGTTGAGTCGCCGGACCGTGTCGTCGAGGTGCGCCAGTAGTTCGTCGGGGGGCAGGTCGAGGTCGGCGAGCGTTCGCACGGCGGTGCGCAGCCTGCCCATGGTCGCCGCGGCGTTGATGCCGTGTCCCACCACATCGCCGACGACGAGGGCCACCCGGGCGCCGGACAGCTCGATCACGTCGAACCAGTCACCCCCCACCCCGTGGTCCATGTCGGCCGGTACGTAACGTGAGGCGACCTCGACGGCGGCACTGCCCTGCACCCGATGAGGGAGCAGGTCGCGTTGCAGTGTGAGGGCGGCGGTGCGCTCGCGCGCGTACTGGAGCGCGTTGTCCAGGCACAGCGCGGCCCGCGTGACCAGTTCCTCGGCGAGGAGCAGGTCGTCCTCCTGGAACGGCGTCTGTTCCACGGAGCGGCCGAACAGCGCCAGTCCCAGTACGCAGCGCCGGGCACGGATGGGGACGACCATCAAGGAGTGGACGCCGCTGTCGCGTACCTTCTGCGCCCGCACCGGGTCGTGGTCGACCCAGGGGCCGGCATGGGTGTCCAGCACCGGCTGCAGGTACGACCGGCCGGTGCGCATGGCGGCGGAGAACGGAGACTCCGGGTGGGGGTGGACCACCTCTTCGCGCGCCCACGGCAACTCCAGGAGACCCAGGTCGACGGAGGCCAGACCGGCGCGGCGCAGCAGTGGCGGGCGGCCACTCGTCGTGGCGGTCCGTGCCGACGGTTCGACGATGAACGGAACCGACTCCACCAGATCGACGAGGGCGTGGTCGGCCAGCAGGGGCACCGCGAGCTCTGCAAGTTCCTGCCCGGTCCTCATCACGTCGAGGGTGCTCCCGATGTGCGTGCTGGCCTCGCTGAGGATGGCGAGGCGCTCCCGCGCCCGCCGGTTCCCGGTGACGTCCACGGTCATGGAGCACACGCCCAGTGGCGTGCCGTCAGCGCCCTGGAGGCAGAAGAACGAGGCCGAGAACGCGTGCTCACGGGGCCGGTCCGCAGACGGCCACGCACGGTACTCGTGCACCGTCGTGGTGCCGCTCTCCAGCACCTGCTGCATCACCACCTCGAGCGCTTCGGCCTCGACGGCGGGCAGCGAGCCCTTCAGACCGCGCCCGAAGCGTCGGTGACAAGGAACGCCGTCGTGACGCTCCATGGCGTCGTTCACCCACACACAGCGCAGCTGCGGGTCATAGACGACGATGCCGATCGGCGCGCGGGCAAGGAGCGACTCCCGCACCGGTCCGCTGCCGGTTGCCCCCGAGGACAGGGAACCTATGTCCGTCACGGACACCAGCCACCGGGTGCCGGCGTCCTGCCCTCGCAGCAGCGAGACCCGCAGCGTCATCCTGAGCGTCTGGCCGTCGCGGTGGCGTATCGCCGCGGTGCCGGACCAGCCACCCCGCGCACGGCACTGCTCGGCGAACGCCGAGGCCCTCCGCGCCTCCTCGGGAGGCGGCAGCACGTGTGCGGCGGACCGGCCCACCACCTCCCCGGCCGGGTAACCGACGAGTTGCTGAGCGGCATGCGTCCACCCCACCACGGTGCCCTCGGCATCGAGCATCGCTATCGCCGCGTCGGGCATCTCGCGGGGGCTCACCGGTTCGGTGAGGAGGGTGTGGTCAGTGTTGGTCATCGCGGGTCTGTCCCATCGGTGCGGAAGTGAGAGCGCAGGCACTCGGCCCGGCGGCCCTGTGTGCAGCCGTGGTGAACGGCGTCGTCCCGGTGAGCGGCACACGATGCGGCATGAGTCACAGTGAGTAAAATGCCCATTTCTGATGAAATAGTCAGATGTAATGCCTCGCACGTCAAGCCCCTCACACATGATCGAATAATCAGATACGCGGGTTGCGGCTCACGGGGCTTTGACTGTCGGCACGTCGACGCCGGTCGGCGAGATGGGCGCCGACCGGTCGGGGGCATGTGGTGTGGCGGCCGGGAAAAGCTCGCCCGAGGCTCACACCACCCGCCCGATGGCGGCCCAGCCCGGCGGTCGTCGGGCGGGCCCGGTGCCGCGACCACGTCGGGGGACCCACACCCGGAGCGCCCGAGGACTGATGCGGCACCGCACGGGAGTCGGCAGGCTGACAGCTTCGCCGTCCAGCCCGGCGGGGAGGGCCGGGACGTCGGCATGGACGACGACGTCGTCGGGCGTGGCGAGACGGGTGAAGCCGTGCGGTTGCCCGCTGCGCAGCCTCATGGCCGTCTCGGCGGGTGTCTCCGCCCTGACGGCCAGTACTCCCAGGAGACCCGAGTCGAGCTGCGCCCGCCTGCCTGGCCCGGCCGGGTCGTCCACTTGGTAGGGGTTGTTGCTCACCAGCACGGCATCCGGCCCGTCAACGGTGACCGCGCCGGTGCGGACCACCAGCTCCGGTCCCTCGTGGCGGGCCAGGAATTCCGGGAGGATGCGCACTGCCGTGCCAAGCTTGTCGTCCCGGTAAGCCGGGTCCTGCACAAGGGCGGCATAAGCACCGAACGAGACGTTGTTGACGAACGCCCGCTCGCCCGCGTATCCCAGATCCACGCGCAGCTCGACGCCGTCCGTCAGGGCCTCCAACGCGGCCGAAGGGTCCTCACGGTCCAGACCGAGATCCATCGCGAAGTGGTTGCGGGTACCCGCCGGAACGACCACGAAGGGCAGGCCGCTGTCGGCGGCCACCTCGGCGACGAGCGCCTGTGTACCGTCTCCGCCTGCCACGCCGAGCAGATCCGCACCCTCGTCCACCGCGCGTCGGGCGACCGTCGCCAGGTCCTGGGTCAGGGAATGATCGATCAGGAACACCTGGGCTCCGAGCGTGCGGGCGCGTTCCGCGATCCCGAACCGGCCGGCTTTCCCTCCCCCCGAACGTGGATTCACGATCAGACAGGGCCGCCGCGCGCCGGTCGTCGGGCGTGGCGCGTTCTCGCTCACGGTACGTGCCCGAAAGCCGTACGCATCAGCCGAGCGCATCTCACTGGCGACAGCGGGTCTGCCGCGCTCACGCCCGCAGTTGACGGCTCCGTCCCGCACCGGGCCGACGGTCCGGCCATTGCGCCTGCGGCCACCTCCACCATGACACTTCCTTCGACAGTTACGGCCTACGGAGTCAGCTTGCAGCTCGGCCCGGGGATCCGCGCCTGGGAGAAGGCGGTGCCCGGAACGCCTTCAGCACCGCCGTGCCGGCGCCGTCTCCCCTACCTGCGTGCCCGGGGCCGGACTGGCGCACGGACCAGGACGAGGCCGCGGACGCGCGCTCACGGTCCGGCTCCGCCGGTCAGTGCTGGGGGTGCGGACCCGGGTGGAACAGGGGGCGCCGCTGGGGGGCCGTGCCGGCAGCCAGATGGCCGATCTCGACGCGTGTCCTGATGGCACGGACCACTTCGGTCAGGCCGACGACGATGGCCATGACGCCCACTACCAGAGTGAGTGTCGCGATGGAGGCGAACGGCATGACGATCATCACGATGCCGGCCATGGTGCCGATGATGCCGAAGGCCACGTGCCAGCCGCGCGCCGGCGTCGTCTGATCGGAGGCCGCCGCGACCGTCTCCAAGGTGCCCCGAAGCAGCCAGCTGAAGCCGATCCACAGGGCGAGCAGAAAGACCGACTCCAGGGGGCCCCGGAAGCAGACCAGTCCCAACAGGACGGAGGCCGCGCCGGAGATGAAGTGCAGTGCGCGAAGGTGCCGGGGGACGTGGGTGCCGAAGGCGGCGGCGAGTTGGAAGACACCGGTGGCCAGCAGGTAGACACCGAAGAGCACGCCGACGACGCGCAGCGTCTCGCCCGGCCAGACCAGGGCGATGACGCCCAGGGCAATGGTGGCGAGGCCCATGGTGAGCAGGATCTGCCAGCCGGCGTTCGCCAGGGCGGCGATGCCTTCGGCCGCAGGACCCTCTTGCGGCTCGGTGCCACGTGGCGGAACGGAACCGGGGGAATCGGAAGGAGATGTCATGGCACCTACCTCCTTCTGTGAGCAGCGAGCAGCGTGGTCACGTCACTACATGTCCATCGTCACCCGATCGGCCTCATGTCGCTCGGCGGGAAGGGTAGGGGGCCGTGGCAGATGAGGTGTTCCGGGCAAGCTCCTCCCTCCTGCGGAGCCGGGGTGCGTTTCCGCCGGACCGCCCGATGCCGGCGGCCAGGCACCGTCGTGGTGTCCGTTCGGGTTGACGACGGCATTCACGCGTGAGGGGTGATGACGGCGCGTCCTTGGATCCTGCCGTCGTGCAGCAGCTGGTATGCCTCGTTGGCGCGTTGCAGGGGGAAGTGCTCGACCAGCATGTTGATCTTTTCCTGCTGGGCGAGGGTGATCACTTCCATCAGTTCGGTGAGGGAACCCCAGTAGGGCGAGGCGACCGAGCACTCGTGCGGTGGGGTGGAGAAGTTGACGGGCAGGGCTCCGCCGCCGAGGCCGACGATGGTCAGGTGGCCGAGCATCCTGGCCACCTGTGCAGCCAGACGCAGCGTCGGGTCCACGCCGACCATGTCCAGTACGAGCTGAGCTCCCTGCTGCGCCGTCATGTCCTTGATGCGTGCGATCGCCTCGTCGCCCGACAGAAGCGCCTCGTCGGCCCCGATGCGCCTGGCCGTTTCGAGCTTTTTGGCGTCGGTGTCCACGGCGACGACGGTGGTCGCCGCGCTGAGCGCGCGCAGGATCTGGATGGTCATCTGGCCCAGGCCGCCCACCCCGATCACGACGGCGGTCGAGCCCGGTCCCAGCAGGTGCAGCGACCGTTTGACGGCGTGGTAGCTGGTCAGTCCGGCGTCGCTGAGCGGGGCGGCCTGGCGGGGATCGAGGTCGCCGAGCGGAATCAGGTAGCGCGCCGCCGGGACCAGCAGGTACTCCGCCATGCCGCCGTCGTGACCACCGCCCAGGCCCGGTCCCTGACCACGCAGGTTCTGGCAGTAGTTCTCCTGACCCTTACGGCAGTTGGCGCAGTTGCCGCAGCCCCAGGAACCGTAGACGATCACCGGGTCTCCAGGCTGGACCCCGGTGACGCCCGGTCCCAGCCGTTCCACCCATCCCGCGTTCTCATGGCCGAGCGTGAAGGGCGGGGTCGTGAAGCCGGGCAGCGGTGCGGGTGCCTGCATGATGTGCAGATCGGAGTGACAGGCGCCGGCACCTGCGACCTTGAGCAGGATCTGCCCCGGTCCGGGCTCGGGTACCGGCACCTCGCGCAGCTCGGGCGGCTGCCGCCACTCGACGAGTTGAAAGGCTCGCATTGCGATCCCTCAGGCACACCCTGGTCAGTCGCGGATGCCGTCGATGTCGACGAGGACGTGTCGCGGGCCGCGGAAGATCTGGTTGTGCCGGTACGGCGGCGGGTCCTCGACGAGCCGGGGGTTCTGCACCCGGCGGACGAACTCGCCCACCGCCGTCTGGACCTCGAGCCGCGCGAGCGGAGCGCCGAAGCAGAAGTGGATGCCCTGACTGAACCCGAGGTGCTGGTTGTCGCGACGCTCGAGATCGAGTTCGTCGGGATCGGCGAACCGGTCCGGGTCGCGGTTCGCCGAGCCGTACGCCAGGAAGATCGGCGCCCCCTTCGGGATGGTGGTGCCGGCGATGTCGATGTCCTCCACGGCGGAGCGGGTGTGCCAGAACTGGACCGACGACTCGAAGCGCAGCAGTTCCTCCACCGCGGGCACGATCAGCTCGGGCCGGCGGCGCAGCTTTTCCAGCGCGCCGGGGTGCCGCAGCAGGGTGAGCACGCTGTGGGCGATGAGATTGACCGTGGTTTCGTGTCCCGCGAAGATCAGGAGCAGGGCGTTGCTCGCGAGGACGCCCTTGGACATCGGTCCTTCCGGGCTGTCGTCGTGCACCATGGCTGAGAGCATGCCGGGGCCGGGCTCCCGGGCGTACCGGTCGAGCAGATCGGCTGCGAACTGCCCGAATTCCTGCACGGCCCGCCGTCCCCCGGCCTGTCGGCTCTGGATCTCCTCGGAGCCGGCCTCGGGGCCGAAGTCCAGGGCGTCCAGGGCCGTCTCGACCCAGTGGTGGAAGCGTGGCTCGTCCTCCAGTGGCACGCCCAGCACCTTGCAGATCACGGTTACCGGCAGGGGGTAGGCGAAGTCGTCGACGGCGTCGATCCGGTTCTTGCCCCTCATGTCGTCCAGCAGTCCGTCGACGATGCGGCGGATGTCGGGCTGCAGGTCGGTGATCAGGTGAGGCGTGTGGGGCGGGCCGACGAAGTGCGGCATCATCAGCCGGCGGTCCCGGTCGTGCTCGGGGGGATCACAGGTGATGATGTTCGGCTCGGTCAGCACTGCCCTGATCGGTTCGGCCGCCGGATCCGCCGAGCCCTCCTCCAAGGCCGCGGCCGGGCCAGGACGCTTGCGCGGGTCCGAACTGACCCGGGGGTCGTGCAGCAGCTCGACGATCTCCCGGTAGGTGCTGACCACATAGGTGCCGTCCGGCTGCCGCGCGACCGGTTCCTTGCGCAGTTCCTCGTAGAAGGGGTACGGATTGGCGCGGTTGGCATAACGGAGGGCCTGCTGCCAGGGGGTTTCCTCGACCACGAGGCTCCCCTCCTTCTTCCTGTCGGTGCTGTCCGCCGGCGCACGTGACCCGGCGGCCCGGGTCAGTGGTGCCGCGGCCGGAACTCGGCCGTGCGCTCGCTCGGGGCATGGCCGGTCAGGACGACGTCGGGTATCGCCGTCGGGACCCTCGGGTCCGGGAACTCCGCCGGCATCGGCTTGCTGTCGGGCGGCTGGTCCCAGCCGGGCGGCGGAGGCGGGAACGGGCCGGACCGCTCGATCAGCTTCCCGTAGTACTCCAGCCACTTGCCGTGATCGAAGGTCACGGCCGCGACGATGCGGCCCCGGTGACCGTAGGCCGCGGCGAAGCGGCGGTCGGCGACGGATCCCTGCGTGATGACGATCTCGTCACCGAAAGGCGGCACACCGACGGACTTGATGTTGACGCCGAACTGGCCGGACCAGAAGCCGGGCAGCAGCAGATGCGGGTGGTAGTGGGGCTCCAGGTTGACCATGTTGTGGGCCGCGACCTCGGCGCCCAGCACCGCGTTGTCCCAGTGCTCCATCGCCAGGAACTGGTACTCGTACAGCACATGCGGCGCGCGTGCCACGTCCCCGGCCACGTAGACGCTGTCGGTGACCACGCCGTTGATGTCGAAGGCACGGCCACCCGCGTCGCACCCGACGCCCCAGAAACCGGCCGCCAGCCCCGAACCCTCCAGCCATTCCACGTTGCGGATCGACCCGAGCGAGGCCACCACCACGTCGGCGTCGACGGCGGCGCCGTCCGACAGCCGCGCACGCCGCACATGCCCTGCGGCGTCGCCCTCCAGCGACGACACGCCCAGCCCGCAGCGCAGGTCCACGCCGTGATCGCGCTGCATCTGCGCGGCGATCTCCCCGATCACCCCGCCGAGCGCACCGACCAGCGGCGCCGCACCCCGCTCGACGACGGTCACCGGGATGCCCAGCTCGCGGCAGACGGAGGCCACTTCCGACCCGATGAACCCGGCGCCGATGACCAGGACCCGCGACGGCGACTCGGCCAGCGCCTTCTGCAGCCGGGCGGCATCATCACGGGAGCGAATCGTGCAGACGCCCTCCAGCGCGGCCTCGTCCGGGTCCGGCCACTGTCGCGCGCGGGTGCCCGTGGCGATCAACAACCGGTCGTACGGCACCTGCTCGCCGTCGGCCAGGCGCACCTGCTTGGTGACCCGGTCCAGCCCGACGGCGGCCACCCCGAGCCGCCAGTCGGCATCCACTTCCCGCATGCGGGGCAGCTTGGTGTGGTCGGCCGGCACCCAGCCTTTGAGCACCTGCTTGGACAGCGGGGGACGGTCGTAGGGCTCGTACGGCTCGTCCCCGATGATGGTCAGAGAACCGGTGAAGCCCTCCTCGCGCAGGGTCTCCGCGGCCCGCAGCCCGGCCAGGGAAGCACCCACGATGACGATCCGGCCGCTGGCCCGGAACTCGCGCACCAGTTCCGCGACCGTTGCCCGCAGCGTCATGACGTCTCGCCACCCTCTGCGCCGTCCACGCGGTCGATCACGATCGCCTGCACCGGGCACGCCGCAGCCGCCCGTTCGACCTGCAGGCGCCGCTCGTCGTCGGGGTTCGGCTCATAGGTCAGCGCCTCCTGACCGGTCAGCCTGAAGACCTCGTGCGCCAGATACACGCACTGCGCGTATCCCTGGCAGCGATTCAGGTCCACGACGATCCGCATGGGCAGACTCCTTCCGTTCTGCCTCCCGCCCCACGGCGACCATCGACCCGGTCATGAAGCCTCGGTCATGAAGCTGGGGGGTGGTTTCTCAAGCCTCCGTCAGGCGACCGGGCTGGATGTCCCACCCGTCGCCCCGGGCAGGCCGTTCGGTCCTGCTCGCTGCGCCGCAGACTTCCGGTGGCGCTTGCTCGGCCGTGCGCGGCACAGCTGGCAGAGGGCGTTACGGCGACGACGTCGGCATCCGGGTGTGCCCCGGTCGATACGGCCCTAAAAGAATGGTCGTCCCGCCTTCCGACGATCGCAAACCCGCCACTGCGGCAATCGAGCTGCCTCAGGGCAGATGCAGTGCGAGCAGCGGACGGAGCACAGAAGGCCTTCTGTCAGCTGCTGACGAAGAAGCCGGTCGCGACCGTCGCCCGGTGCAGGGCAATGCACGCATCGGCAGCCCCTGGTTGCTGCGGTCGTGCACGTGAGGGTCGCCCGCACCCGCAATCGCCCGAGCGGGCTCGGCACGGCAGTGGTGCCGTCGGCGGTCACCGCGCCCTGCTCCTGTCGCACGTGGTGCCGTTCGGCCAACCCGCTGGTCACCCTGGGTTGCCTTCACCACATCGACATTTCCATACAACGTATGGTACCAATGAGGCAGATGCTTCCATACAACGTATGGAACTGCTCGTTCGGATCATCTCAGGCGCCGCACGTCGCCTGACGACACAGCCGTCGTGGCGTCTCACGCCAGCGGGAAGGAAAGATCATGAAGAAGCTCACGAAGCGCATGGCCCTCACTGTGTCCTCCGTCGCGGTGGCCGGTGTCGCCGTTCTCGGTGCCGGTGGCACCGCTTCGGCCGCACCCCTCGCCTCCACGCACACCCAGCGCCCGACCGCAGGAGGCGTGGCCGCTGATGACAGCTGGGACCGCGGTGTCGGCTACCTGCTGGAGCAGGGCTACTCCTGCGACGAGGTTCACGGCTGGTACCAGGACCACAACACCGACTCGCCCCGGCACGACTGCGACGGTCTCTTCTACCGTCATGGGCACTTCTACCGCTGGGACGGCGAGGGACACGGCTGGAAGTCCGACAGGTCGTACCGCCACGACGGGAACCGCCTCGAGCAGGACGGCCGGGGCAGGGATCACCACGACCTGAGCCGCGACAACCGGTGAGACGGGTAACGATCCAAGCCGCGGGGCCGGTGCCGTTCCCCCCGGTCGATTCCCGCCAGCGGCAGGGACGAACGCGGCGATCGAGGTCCGGCGTCCCCGACCGCCGGCCGAGGGCCACTCGTCGTGCGATGCGCCGGTACCGTCCGGCGCCCACGGCCCGTTGTACCGCCCCCGCCCCGCCGCCCCTTTGCCGCAGGGCGGGTGTGGCGGGTGTGAAGCACCGCCGAGCCATGCCCAGGAGCGGAAATCGATGAAGAAGTCCTTGAAGACCGTAGAGCGGCAAATGGCTGTGCAACTGGTCGTCTCGCGCGACCGCTCGGTGCCCCTGAGCGTACGCCTGCGGTATGAGCCCACTGATCCCTACGTCGTCCACGCCGTCTTCTTCGTCGACTGTGTCGAGCCGGTCGAATGGGTTCTCGGGCGGGATCTTCTGGCTGACGGCCTGGAGGGTTCCGCAGGCTACGCGGACGTCCGGATCTGGTCGGCCGCGGGGCGGGGTGACCAGTCGATGTACATGGCCCTCGGGTCCTCCGCGGGCACCGCCCTGCTCGAGATCCCCGTGCCGGACCTCACGTCCTTCCTCAAGAACACGGAGGCCCTGGTGCCACGAGGTACCGAGTCCGGACACATCGATTGGGACGTCGAACTGGCGCACCTCCTCTCGCCAGGCTGACCGCCGACCATCCAAGCTCCGACGAAAGGGAACCTCCCATGTCCCAGTACCAACTCCGTGTCTACACCCTGCGCAGCCTCGATGCCCTCTCCGCCTACGAGAAGATCTGGGCCAGACACATTCCCGGTATGGCCAAGCACCGGATCACCACACACGGCGTCTGGACGGTGCCCGTGGCGCCCGAAAGCGAGGCCCCCAAGCTGTACGCCCTCGTTTCCTACAGGGACGCCGACGACGTGCGGGAGCGGCTGGAGACGTACCTGTCGAGTAGGGAATTCCGCGCGGACATGGCGGGCTTCGGCATCAGCCAGATCGTCGGCCTCGACGAGACCCTGCTGACGCCGACCGTGGACTCACCCTTGCGCTGACGGTCGGCCTGCGACGAGTGACGCGGCCAGAAGGGTTGGCATCCGGCGGCGCAGGCCACCTCTGCGGCTTGGCGCGGCTCGGCGGAGGCGCCCGCCAGGCGGCCGCGGGCATGCACGACGTCGGTGCGGTCGGCCCATCGGCCGAGCGGCGGCCGCCAGGGATTTGGTCACTACAGCCAGAGCGCTCTCGGCGCGGTGAAGGCTGGACGCACGGCGATCACGATGGCGATGAGAAGGGGCACCCGCTCAGCCGCAGCGCACCGCCGCTCCCGCGCATAGGTGATGAAGACCACCAGAGCCGACCGCACGGCCAGCGCGATGAGCTGCGCCACGTGGTTGGCCGTGGTCAACCCGCCGTGGAAGACCGAGATGATCACCAGGGCCGCCTACGCCGGAGCCCCGACCAGCGCGGTCAGCGGCGGACCGGCGAAGGAGGCGGTCAGAGTCGGCGCGACGACGGCAACGGGCCCATGCGTGCTCCGCGCGCGAACTCCTGTCGCGGTCGGTACGGCTCGCGCACCGGCTCGAGGCGGTGCCGCTCTCCGCACACCGCCCGAAGCGAGCGAGCCTGCCGGCCACCAGGTCCGACCAGCCCATCCCGCCGGCTCTCCCGCACCGAAGCGGCCTTCTCCGCGGATCGGCACCTCCCGCGCGCAGCGACCTGGGCTCGCCGGCCACGGACGAGCCAACGCCGTAGCGCTTCAGGGCCGGACTCAACGTCGGCCGACGCCCTGGCCGTCCCGGCCGGCGGTGAGCCGGCCCTCCAGGCCCGTGATGAGTGTGTCGATCACCAGCCGGAACATGTGGTCCTGATCAGGACCTGACTGGTGTGCGTCCGTGACCTCGTCCGCGTCGGCAGCGGCACCGGGGGGCTTGAGGCTCGCCCACTGCTGCAGCGAGCCGTTGAGTTCGGCGCCGAGGACGCCGATGACGACGGCGACCATGAGAGCGGCGGTCTTCGGAACCTCCGGCTGCGACACCCCGGCAGCGGCCACGATGGCGGTGAGCGCGGTCCAGAACGGGTCGTCGGGCTGGATGAAGTCCGGCTGGTGGCTGAACGAGTAGGCCATCAGCTCGGGATGACGGTGCGCCAGGGTCCGGAAGTCCGTGGCGAGCAGGCGGATGCGCTCCTGCCAGGGGGCGTTTTCGAGTGTCACGGTGCGGAACTGGGCTCCGACCATTCTCGTCACGCCGCGCAGCACGGCTTCCTTGTTCGGCACGTGGTGGTACAGCGACATCGGGTTCGCGTCGAGCTCTGTGGCGAGTTTGCGCATGGTGAGCGCCTCGACGCCGTCCGCGTCGATGAGCCGCAGGGCGGCGACATAGATCCCGGCCTCGGTCAGAGGCACGTCTCTCTTCCTCGTTCCCCTCGGGGGACGCCTCACCTTCTTTTCCATACCCCGTACGGTATCAGTTTCGTACGCCGTACGGAAATGAGCTGAATCACAGCACCGACCTGCACGTCATGGGGTTGCGTCCGTTTTCCATACGCCGTACGGTACTAGTTCCATACGGCGTATGTTTCCGTACGGCGCCACAGCATCGACCTGCGCAGCGCCCTTGCCCACCCCCTCCACCCCCTCCGTGCAGAGGAGCAAGTCATGACTACGCACCCCGCTACCGACCTTCGCCCCATCCGGTCCCCGCGCGGGATCCCCCTGCTCGGCCACACGCCGCAGATCCCCGACACCAACCCGGTGGAGTACTTCAACGAGCTGTCCAAGCAGTTCCCCGAGGGCATCTACGGCATGGATATCGCCGGCATCGAGCAGGTCTTCGTCTACGACCCGGACCTGGTGGCCGAGGTCTGCGACGAGACGCGGTTCTTCAAGCAGATCGAGAAGACGCCGCTGAGCCATGTCCGGGACTACACGGGGGCGGGCCTGTTCACGGCCCACCAGCACGAAGAGGAATGGGCCATGGCCCACCGGATCCTGCTGCCGGCCTTCAGCCAGCGGGCCATGAAGACCTACTTCGGTCAGATGCTGGAGATCGCCCAGAACCTGGTCGGCAAGTGGGAGAGCCGGGAGGGCCAGCCGGTCGCCGTCACCGACGACTACACCCGGCTCACCCTGGACACCATCGCCCTGTCCGGGTTCGGCTACCGCTTCCAGTCCTTCGACAAGGAGGAGCTGCACCCCTTCCTCAACTCACTGCTGGAGGCGCTGATCGAGTCTCTGCGGCGCTCCCAGGAGCTGCCGATGATGACCAAGCTCCGCAAGGCGGACGACAGGAAGTACCGCGCGAACATCCAGCTGATGCGCGACCTGGTCGAGAACGTGATCAGGGAGCGGCGCGAGGGGAAGGGCACCGGCGAGGAGGACCTGCTCGGCCTGATGCTGGAGGCAACCGACCCGGAGACCGGCAAGCTGCTGGCGGACGACAACGTCCGCGACCAGGTGGTGACCTTCCTGATCGCCGGTCACGAGACCACCAGTGGCCTGCTGTCGTTCGCCACGTACTCGCTGATGCGCAACCCGCACGTCCTGGCGCAGGCGTACGCCGAGGTCGACCGCCTGCTGCCCGGTGACACGGTCCCGGACTACGACACGATCATGCAGCTCGACGTCATCCCGCGGATCCTGGAGGAGACCCTGCGCCTGTGGGCGCCCATCCCCCTGATCGCCAAGGCGCCCATCGACGACACCGTCATCGGCGACCGGTACGAGCTGAAGAAGGGAACCAGGGCCAACATCCTCATGGGCGCGCTGCACTCCCACCCCAAGGCGTGGGACCGGCCGGAGGAGTTCGACATCGACCGGTGGCTGCCGCAGAACCGCGTGGAACAGCACCCGCACGCCTACAAACCGTTCGGCAACGGTGTGCGTGCCTGCATCGGCCGCCAGTTCGCGCTCACCGAGGCCCGCCTGGCGCTTGCGCTGGTACTGCAGAAGTTCAGGTTCTCCGACACCACCGACTACCAGATGGACGTCCGCGAGGCGCTGACGCGCAAGCCCGGCGACTTCCAGCTGGTCGTCCGCAAGCGGCAGGACCACCAGCGGACCGTCTTCGGCGCCGCCGACCTGCAGACCGACGACACGCAGGCGCAGACAGCGGTCAGCGGCGTCGGTGTGAACCTGACCGTCGCCTACGGCTCCAGCCTCGGCTCCTGCGAGGACCTGGCGCGCACCATCGCCGACCGCGGCGAGCGCTCCGGGTTCGGCACCACTCTCATCAGCCTGGACGAGCTGGGCGACAGCCTGCCCACCGAGGGGCTGCTCGTCGTCGCCGCCGCCAGCTACAACGGCAAGGCGCCCGACAACGCCCAGCGCTTCGACGACCTGCTCGCCGCCGGCCTGCCCGAGGGCTCGCTGTCGAACGTGCGGTTCGCGCTGCTGGGTGCGGGCAACACCCAGTGGGTGGCCACCTACCAGGCATTCCCCAAGCGGATCGAGGAAGGCCTGCTGGCCGCCGGCGCCACTTCGGTCGTCGAGCGCGGCATCGCGGACGCCGCCGGTGACTTCGACGGCATGGCCACGCGGTGGATGGACAACCTGTGGGCCACCCTGGCCGAGGAGTACGCCGCCGACACCTCCCAGGCGAGCGGCCCGCGTTACCAGGTCCAGCTGCTCACCGAGTCCGACGTGCGCCCCGCCATCGTCTCCGAGCAGGCGTACCCGCTCACCGTGGTCACCAACGAGGAACTCGTGGCCGACGCGACCGGCCTGTGGGACTTCCAGATCGAGCCACCGCGCCCGTCCGCGAAGTCCATCACCGTCGAGCTGCCCGAGGGTGTCACCTACGACACCGGCAACCACCTGGCCGTCTTCGCCAAGAACGAGCCCGCCCTGGTGAACCGCGCGCTGAGGCGGCTCGGCGTCGGCCATGGCCAGGTGCTCCGGCTGGAGCAGCCCGGCGGCGGTCGGACGCACCTGCCGGTCGGCACCCCGGTCACCGCCGGCATCCTGCTCACCGAGTTCCTGGAGCTGCAGGACGTGGCCACCCGCTCCCAGATCAAGACGCTGGCCGAGTACACCCAGTGCCCGTGGACACGGCCGCAGCTCCAGGCGTACGCGGCCGACACCGAGGAGGCCGAGGAGCACTACCAGAAGGAGATCCTCGGCAAGCGGGTCTCGATGCTGGGCCTGCTGGAGCGCTTCCCCGCGGTCGAGCTGCCGCTCGCGGTGTTCCTGGAGATGATGGGGCCGATCCGACCCCGCTTCTACTCCATCTCCTCCGCCCCGGCGGCCAACCCGCGCCATGTGCGCCTGACCGTCGGCCTGCTGGAGGGCCCGGCCCTGTCCGGCGAAGGCCAGTACCGCGGCACCTGCTCCTCCTACATCGCCGGTCTTGAGCCCGGTGACGTCGTGTACGGCTACGTACGCGTGCCCTCCCCGACGTTCGCCCCGCCCGCCGACCCCGCCACGCCCCTGATCCTCATCGGTCCCGGCACCGGGATCGCGCCGCTGCGCGGCTTCCTGGAGGAGCGGGCCCGGCAGCACGAGAACGGCACCGAGGTCGGCCTGTCGCAGGTCTTCGTCGGCTGCCGCCACCCGGAGCACGACTACTTCTACCAGCAGGAGATGCAGGGCTGGGAGCAGGCCGGGATCGCGCAGGTGCACACCGCCTTCTCCGCGGTGACCGGCCACCCGGCCCGGTTCGTGCAGAACGCCATAGCCAATGCCGCCGACACGGTGTGGCAGGCCGTCGAGGACGGCGCGTACATCTACGTCTGCGGTGACGGCCGCCGTATGGCACCCGCCGTCCGCGAGGCACTCGCCGCGATCCACCGCCAGAAGACCGGTAGCGACGACGAGGCCGCCCAGCAGTGGCTCGCCCAGCTGGAGGCGGACGAGCGCTACCAGCAGGACGTCTTCGCCTGACCGTCGCACGCCGTGACGGCGTGTGCCCCCAGCCGCCGGGAGGCGTGCGGCACCCCCCGCTGCCGGCCGTACGCCTCCCGGCCACCACAAGCCAGCCAGACACCCCATGGCACCCATCGGCCCGAACCGCCGGGCGGTGCGCACACAGAAAGCAGATCCTCATGGACACCATGCTCGCCGGACGCTTCCACCTGGACAGCAAGAAGTTCGCCGTGGAAGAGGTCCCCGTCCCCGTGCCCGGCCCGGGCGAGGTCCTCATCGAGGTCAAGGCCGCCGGTGTCTGCCTCTCCGACGTCCACCTTCTCGACGGCTCCCTCGTCCCCCTCTTCGCCACCTCCGACACGGTCACCGTCGGCCACGAGGTCTCCGGTGTGGTCCACACCCTCGGCCCCGACCTCAAGCGCGGCCTGGCTCCCGGTACCCGCGTCACCCTGGAGGCCGGCAAGACCTGCGGCCGGTGCGCCGGCTGCGTGCGCCGCCGTCCCTGCACCCGGATGCTCACCGCCGGCATCGACTACGACGGCGGCTGGGCCGAGTACGTGATCGCCCGCGAGGACACCCTCATTCCCATCCCCGACAGCCTCCCCTTCGACCAGGCCGCGATCATCCCCGACGCGGTCTCCACCCCCTACGCCGCCGTCGTCGCCACTGCGGGAGTCCGTGCCGCCCAGTCCGTCGGCGTCTGGGGCGTGGGCGGAGTCGGTGCGCATAACGTGCGCCTGGCCCGCCTGGTCGGTGCCGCCCCGATCATCGCCGTCGACCCGCTGCCCAGCGCTCGCGAGCGTGCCCTGGCCTTCGGCGCGGACCTCGCGCTCGATCCGGCAGCCCCCGACTTCGCCGACCAGGTACGCGCAGCCACCGGTGGGCGGGGCCTGGACTTCGCCTTCGACTGCGCCGGCGTACCCGCCGTCCGCGAGCAGGCCGCCTCCGCACTCGGCCTGGGCGGCTCCCTGATCCTGGTGGGCATCACCCCCAGGCCGCTCACCATCACCGAGGGCCTGACCTTCAACTACCTGCAGAAGCAGGTGCGCGGTCACTACGGCGGCTTCCCGGAGTCCGTCTCCGAGCTCGTGCGGCTGACCGCCGCCGGCCGCCTCGACCTGGCCCCCTCCATCACGGACCACATCCCCCTCATCGACGCGGCCGACGCGGTCAGCCGTCTGGAGAACAAGATCGGCGACCCGATCCGCCTCATCCTGGTCCCCTGACGCCCGTCAGCGGGACATCGAAGCCACCTCGGGCAGGGGTGAGTGGGCGCCGGTGTTTGAGGGAGCACCGGCGCCCACGGTTTTCCGGCAGCCAGAGCCCCCGGAGGGACGCAGCCATGCAGACGACCGACGCCCTGGGCCGCACTCCGCGGCGCAGCGATGCTCGCTCGAACCGCAGACGCATTCTCGCGATCGCCCGGCAGAGACTGCGGGACGACCCCGACGCGAGTCTCCACAGCGTCGCTCAGGCTGCGGGCGTCGCCCGGCGCACCGTCTACGGACACTTCTCCAGCCGGGAGGCGCTGATCGCCGAGCTGACGCAGGAAGCGGACCAAGCGCTCCGGCAGGCGTTCGCCACAGCCCGCACGCCGGGTGCCGATCCGCTCGAGGCGATGACGCGGATGGTCCTGTCGGGATGGGCGGTGCGCGACCAGTACCGCATGCTGATCTCCCTGGGGCGACGCCACCTCGGCGATGAGGCGATCCGCGCCACCCTGGCATCGGTCCGCGACGAGGCCGTCGCGACCCTACGACGCGGTCAGCGCCAAGGCGTGTTCGCGGACCATGTCCCCGCGCCCGTCCTCGCTCAGGCGCTGGAAGCACTGCTGCTGGCCCTCGCCGAGGAGAACGTCGCGAGCGCGTGGGCGGACCCCACGGTCGAGGCCGCGGCCACCGCGTTCCTCGTCGCCGCCGGCGTGGCACCGCAGGCGGCAGCGCTGCAGGTGCGGGACGTCGTGAGTGAGGCAGCTGTCAGTCGAGGCCGGGCAGCGGGCGCCGGGTGACCTCATGGGCGTCGTCCGGGGGGACGCCGAGCATGCGCAGGACCATCCCGGCCAGGTCGGAGGCGGCCTCGTCGCCGTCGAGGTCCGGGCGGTCCAGCCTGAGAGCCACGAGGGACAGCAGGGTGCCGCCCAGGGCGGACAGAGCGGTGGTCGCGTTGTCGCAGGTGAAGCGGCCCGACGCGATGCCGATCTCCAGGTCGCGCAGGGCGCGCGGCGAGAGACCGCTGTCCGAGTGGATGTGGGACAGGCCTCGGTCACGCAGGATCCGCAGGAGTTCCGGGTGGGAGTCCGCCATCCGGGCAGTGAGCCGGAAACCGGCCGCGACCAGCGCGGCCGGGTCGTCGATGCCTTCCACGCGCGCGTCGATGACCTGCCCGAACTCCTCCAGGGCGTCCGTCACCGCGGCGTCGAACAGCTCCGTTTTCGACTCGAAGTGGTTGTAGAAGGATCCGAAACCGACATCGGCGCGCTCGGCGATGGCCTGGATGCTGGCGCTGGTGTCCCCGGTCTCCGCGAGGATCTGCCGGGCCGCGCGGACGAGCGCCTGACGGGTCTCGGCGCGGCGCCGCTCGAAGCGGTTCTGGGGTGGGGCTGACGTCGGCATACAGCCCAGTGTAACCGCCACGACGATCAGTCTGCCATTACTGATGAGATCCTCAATTATTTGGGCTGGACCTATTGACGACGAGAAACAGCAGAGTTGATGATTTCCTCATTACGGCAATGTTGCTTGGAGGACACCATGTCCCACATCCCGGTTGACAAGGGCGGTCCTCTGACGCCCCACCAAGACCTCCACAGTGAGCAGGGCGCCCTGCGCGGAGAGCACCCCGGACGAGCCGGGAATCCCGTGATCAAAGTGGCGGACCTGGCCTGGCTGGAGTTCGAGAAGCCCGACCTGGACCGGGCCGAGGTGTTCGCCCGCGACTTCGGCTTCGCGATCGCCGCCCGCACCCAGCACGAGCTGTGGCTGCGGGGCACGTTCGAGGGCTCCCCCTGCATGGTCATCCGTCGTGGGAGTGCCTCCCGCTTCCTCGGGCCGGCGTTCCGAGCGGCCGAGCGGGCCGATGTGGACCGGCTGGCCGCGGCCGTCGGGCACACCGTCCGGGACATCGACGTACCGGGCGGCGGACGGTCGGTCACCCTGTTCGATCCTTCGGGCCTGCCGGTCCGGGTCGTGCACTGCGCCGAACCGCTGCCCGCGCTGCCCGAGCAGCCGCCGCTGACCCTCAACACCGGCACCGAACCCCGTCGCACGAACGCCACCCAGCGGCCGCCCCGGGAGCCGTCCCGCATCCAGCGCCTCGGCCATGTGGTGCTGGAGACACGGACGTTCGCCCGCACCCTGGACTGGTACCTGGACACCCTCGGGATGATCGTCTCCGACTTCCTGTTCCTGGACGGGCAGCGCCGGCGCGGGCCGACCATGGCGTTCATCCGCTGCGACCAGGGCAGCCTGGCCGTCGATCACCACACCCTCGCCCTGCACCTGGGGCCCGGAACCGGATACGTCCACTCGGCCTATCAGGTCACCGACCTCGACGCGATCGCCGTCGGCGGCGAGTACCTCGCCGAGCGCGGCTACCAGCGCAGCTGGGGAATCGGCCGGCACATCCAGGGCAGCCAGCTCTTCGACTACTGGCGCGACCCCGACCGCTTCATGCTGGAGCACTTCGCCGACGGCGATCTGTTCTCCTGCGACCTCGAACCCGGCTGGGCACCCATGTCGGCGAGCGGCCTGGCCCAGTGGGGTCCGCCCGTCACCCGCGACTTCCTGGGCACCAACCCCTCCCCCGCCAAGCTCCGCGAGGTCGTGACGGCCCTGCGCGACGACAACGAACTCGACCCCGCACGCCTGCTGGGCCTGATGAAAGCGATGAGCTCATGAGCACCAACGTTCTGCGCACCTCCGAGGGCTGGTGGGCCGTCCGGGACGAGCGCGCCGTCCGCATCGAGACCAAGGCCGTCACCACCGCCGAACTGCTCTCCGACCGGGCCGCCGTGCGGGAGGCCGCCGCCTCCGGCGAGAGCGGCACACCCGTCGCCGACCTGGTGGCACTTCCCCCGGTCACCACCCCCTGCCGGGTGGTCGCCCAGATGGTCAACTACCGCAGCCACGCCAAGGATTCCGGGTTCACCGGCGACATCCCGCCCACCTTCTTCCGCAAGGCATCCGGCTCGGTCAGCGGTCCGCACGAGGCGATCGTCCGCCCGGCGCACGTGAGGTTCCTCGACTACGAGGTGGAACTCGGCCTCGTCATGGGTGCGCCGCTGCCGGTGGGCACCGTCGTGGACGAGCGTGACCTGCCTTCGTATGTCGCCGGGCTCGTCCTCACCAACGACGTCAGCGCCCGCGACGTCCAGCTGACCAAGACGCAGTTCTACGAGAGCAAGTCCTACCCCACCTTCACCCCGACCGGGCCGTACCTGGCCCTGCTGGAGCCCGAGGACTTCGCCCGTCTGATCGACCTGCGGCTACGGCTGTCGGTCAACGGCGTACCGCGCCAGGACCGCACTCTCGCCGACATGATCGTGCGGCCCGCGCAGGCGCTCACCCTGCTGGCCCGCTTCCAGACCCTCGACCCGGGCGACCTGCTGCTCACCGGCACCCCCGGCGGCACCGCCCTGAAGGCCCCGCCCAAGCCGGTCGAGAAGATCGCCGCCCTGCTGCCGCCCGCGCTGAAGTGGAAGGCGTTCTTCAACGGCCAGGCCAAGAACCCCCGGTATCTGCGCAACGGTGACCTCGTCACGGCCACGATCTCCACCCCCGACGGGCACATCGACCTGGGCGAGCAGCGCAACGCCGTGGCGGACGCGACGTGAGCGCCACAGCCCGGAGACCCGTGGTGATCATCGGTGCGGGGCCGGTCGGAGTCACGGCCGCGCTCCTGCTCGCCCGGCACGGGGTGCGCAGCCTCCTCCTGGAACGCCACCGGGACGTCTACCCCCTGCCGCGCGCGGTCGTCGTGGACGACGAGGTGCGCCGGATCCTGCAGAGTGCCGGCGTCCACGAAGACTTCGCCGCCCTCGCCCGACCGGCGCGCGGGCTGCGGCTGCTGGACTCCCGGCACCGCGTGATCGCCGAATTCGCGCGGTCGCCGCACGGTCACCACGGCTTCCCCCAGACGAGCATGTTCGACCAGCCGGACCTGGAGCGCCTGCTGCGCGCCGCTCTCGCGCGCCGCCCGGAGTGCGAGCTGCGGGGCGGGGTGGAGGTCGTGTCCGTCAGCCAGGGCACCGAGGGGACGGCTCCGGTCCGGGTCACCTTCCGCCGCGACGGCAGCGACGAGGACGAGCACGTCTGGGCCGATGCCGTCCTCGGCTGCGACGGCGCGGGCAGTCTGACCCGTGACGCCGTCGGCGCCGTGTGGGAGGACCTGCACTTCGAGGAGAGCTGGCGGGTCATCGACGTGCGCACCAGCCGCCCGGTCCGCACCTGGGAAGGCGTCGACCAGATCTGCTGCCCCACCCAGCCCGCCACCTTCATGCGCCTCGGCGAGGATCGCTACCGCTGGGAGTTCCGGCTTGCCGACGACGAGGCCCTGGACGGCCCGGAAGGGCTGGAGCGCCTGCGCGAGCTGGTCGCCCCCTGGATGGACGTGCCCTCCGGTGTCTCGCGGGGCGACGACTTCGAGGTGATCCGGCAGGCGCAGTACACGTTCCGGGCCCGCCTCGCCGACCGGTGGCGCCGGGGACGCGTCTTCCTGCTCGGCGACGCCGCCCACCTCACCCCGCCCTTCATCGGGCAGGGGCTGTGCGCGGGCCTGCGCGACGCCCGCAACCTGACCTGGAAACTCGCCCGCGTTCTCCGGCAGGGCGCGGACGACAGGCTGCTGGACACCTACGAACGCGAGCGCAAACCGCACGCCCGCCACCTGATCCGGGTCGCGGTCGCCGTCGGCTGGGCCATGACCGGTGGACAGGACCAAGCCGCGGCGCTCCGCCGGACCGCCGTGGCCACGGCCTGCCGCGTTCCCGGCGTGACCTCGGCGGTGAGCCGTGACCTCAGCCCCGCGCTGACCGCCGGCCCGCTCGTCCGGCGCCGCCCCGGGCTCATCGGGCGCGGGCTGCCCGGCACCTTCTGTCCGCAGCCCTGGGTGATCGCCGACGGCAGGCGAGTCCGCCTGGACGACATCCTCGGAGACTCCTTCGCGGTCGTGACCGCTCTGCCGCCCACCCCGCGGATGACGGCCGTGGCCGCAGCGCTGGACGCACCCACGCTCCACGTCGGCGACCTGGGCGACGACGGCGCGCTGGCCGCCTGGCTGGCGCGCGGTCGGGCCGACGCCGTCCTGCTGCGCCCCGACCGTGTCGTGATGGACACCGTCCCTGCCGGCACCGGCCACTTCCCCGGCGCCACCGCCTGGGCCGCCCTGCTGTACTCGGCCCGCCGTACCGCGGATGCCCGGGCCGTTCCGCTGCCGAGGAGCACCGCACCATGACCAGCCCGCACGCCACGCCTTGTCCGGAACCGTTCCTGCCATCCGACCCGAAGACGGCCGCCCGCAGCCGGATCGCGGACTTCGCCCGCTGGGCCGCCCGGCACCAGGGCGCCGAAGGTATCCAGGACCCCACCGACTACCAGGCCCTGCACCGCTGGTCCGTCACCGACCTGGAAGGTTTCTGGGCCGCGGTATGGGCGTACTTCGCCGTCGACGCGACCACTCCCTACGAGCGGGTGCTGGCCGAGGAGACCATGCCCGGCGCCCGCTGGTTCCCCGGCGCGGCCCTCAACTACGCCCACCATGCCCTGCGCAACCTGCACCCGGACGCTCCCGCGATCACCGCGCTGGACGAGACCGGAGCAGGCTACGAGATCACGGGCCGGGAACTGCGCGCCCGGGTCGCCTCCATGACAGCCACCCTGCGCGACCTGGGCGTGGCACAGGGCGACCGGGTGGTCGGCTACCTGCCCAACACCCCCCACGCCGTCATCGCCTTCCTCGCCACCGCCAGCCTGGGCGCGGTGTGGTCGGTGTGCGGCCAGGACTACGCGCCCAGGGCCGCCGCCGACCGATTCGCCCAGCTCCAGCCGACGGTGCTCATCACGGCTGACGGCTACCTCTTCAACGGCGCCGCCCACGACCGCCGTGCCGCCTCGCTCGAACTGGCCGACGCCCTGTCCACGCTGAAGGCCACGGTGCTCGTGGACCACCTGGGCCTGACCTGGCCCGAGAGCCGACGCACCGGCCTGACGGTCCCCTGGGACGACGCCGCCACCCGCACCGAAGACCTCACCATCACCCCGGTGCCCTTCGACCACCCTCTGTGGGTCGTCTTCTCCTCCGGCACCACCGGCCTGCCCAAGGGCATCGTCCACGGGCACGGCGGCGTCCTGCTGGAGCACCTCAAGATCCTCGGCCTGCACTGCGACCTGGGCGTCGGTGACCGCCTGCTGTGGTACACCACCACCCACTGGATGATGTGGAACCTGGTCGTCTCCACCCTGCTGACCGGCGCCACCACCTGCACCTACGACGGCAGCCCGGCACCGGTGGCGCGCCCCGACGTCCTGTGGGAGCTGGCAGCCCGCCACAAGATCACCGTCTTCGGTACCAGCCCCCAGTACCTGCTGGCCATGGCCAAGCTGGGCATCGAACCCTCCGTGCACGACCTGTCCGCGGTACGCGCCGTCGGCTGCACCGGCTCCGCCCTGCCTGCCTCCGCCTACCCCTGGGTCCGCGACCACGTGGGCACCGACGTCCAGCTGGCCTCCACCAGCGGCGGCACCGACATCGTCTCCGCCTTCGCCGGCAGCGCCCCCACGACCCCCGTCTGGGCCGGCGAGCTGTCCGCCCCCAACCTCGGCGTGGCGCTGGCTGCTTACGACAGCGCGGGACGGCCGGTCGTCGGCCAGGTCGGCGAACTGGTCGTCACCCGCCCGATGCCCTCCATGCCGCTGTACTTCTGGAACGACCCCGACGGCAGCCGCTACCGCGACGCCTACTTCGGCGCCTACCCGGGCGTATGGCGGCACGGCGACTGGATCACCCTCACCTCCCACGGCTCGGTGATCGTCCACGGCCGCTCCGACGCCACCCTCAACCGCAACGGCGTACGCCTGGGCAGTGCCGACATCCACGACATCGTCGAACGCCTCCCCGAGATCACCGAGGCCCTCGTCATCGGCGCGGAGGAACCCGACGGCGGCTACTGGATGCCGCTGTTCGTCGTCCCTGCGCCTGGTGTCACGCTGGACGACGCCCTGCGCGAGACGATCCGCGGCGCCATCCGCACCGGCGCCTCCCCCCGCCACGTCCCCGACGAGATCCTCGCCGTGCCGGCCATCCCGCACACCAGGACCGGCAAGAAACTCGAAGTCCCGGTCAAACGCCTCCTCCAGGGCGCCCCCGCCGAGCAGGTCCTCAATCCCTCGGCGGTCGACGACCCGGACCTCGTCGCCTACTTCGCCGGCCTGGGAGCCGAACGCCGCCAGGCACGTCGCCCGCACACCGTCGAGGACGTCTCGTGAGCCTCTCCGCCGCACTGGCCGGTCTCATCGTGCTGGTCTTCGCCCTGCTGGGCGTGGCCAAGATCATGGCGCTCGGTCCGATGCCCCGGCTGGCCGCCCACGCCGGCTTCACCGTCACGGCCTACCGGGTGATCGGTGTGCTGGAGCTGGCAGGCGCCATCGGCGTGGCCCTCGGCCCGGTCCTGCCGTTGTCCGGAGGGCCGGCCGGCGTCGGGCTGCTGATGCTTCTCGCCGGTGCTGTGACCACCCACGTGCGCAAGGGAGACAGGCTGCCGAAACTCGTCCCCGCGGTGGTGTGCGCCGCACTGGTCGCCTGGTACCTCGTGCTCCTTGCCGGTGTCGACTCATGACGTGGGCCGAGCGGTGCAGCGGCCCCCTGTGACACGCGGGACCGTCCTGCCCATCGGTTGCTGCGCGCAGACGGCCGAGGCCCCTGAGTCCTGTTAGCCAGCCCGCACCTGGGCTGGCACACTGAATCTGTGGTTCCGCTGATGGTCGCGGCCGATCTGGCCGCGTCCTCATCACTCACAGGCGCCGGCGTGGTGTCGGCCTGCGCACTGCTCTTCACCGTCGCGTCGTTCTGGTGGCTCAACGCGAGACAAGGGCGCCTGAGGACGTGGGAGCCTCATGCCTTCGCAGCGATTGTCCACTCGTCCACTGCCCGCCTGCGGCTCCCGCTCGTCCTTCACAACACCGGTCCCAAGCCGATAGTCGTCCAGGACCTCATCCTGACCTTCCCTGACGAGCCCGCTTCCCACCTGCCGCTTCTGTGGGTGTCCTCACCGTCCCGCCTCCAGCCGGGGCCGGACGAGGATGCGAAGCTTCCGGCCGGTTTCGTCGTGCCCGGCAGAGAAGCGCAACAGCTCTTCATCGAGTTCGAGGCACCGTTCTCCGGGTTCATGCCGGAAGCCCGTGACTACAAGGTCCAGCTGCAAGCGCGAGTCGGTCACCGCAAGGGGTGGCGCCGCCTGCTGACATTCACCCTGCGGGCCGCCAACATCATGGATCCGAGTCGCTACACCGTCTACAACAATGCGCCGGTCGAGCTGACGAAGGAAGATCAAAAGAGGGCGGATGCCGCACTCCTTGAACTGTTGAAGGAGCAAGGGCACGACTCAGCTGCGGACGGCAGGAGACAGCGGAATTCTCCGAATGACGAGGGAGACATCGGCACGAGCCGCTAGTACGGCACCCGTCGGCCGAGCGCGTGCCTGCGGCGAGCAGGACATCACGGCCCTGCAGGTCCGCCCGGCCCGAGGACACAGCGGAAGGGACTCAGCAGCGGGCAGCGTCGCTTCCGGCCGCTGCCTCTGCCGCGACAAAAGCTTCGGCCTCATGGATCAGGCCGGTCGCCGTGAGGCTCCGCGACGGGTCGGTGGCCGCGGCCATCAGCCGGGCGGCGATGGCCGGCTCTGTCTCCGGTGGGATCACCAGCAGGTCCCAGCGGCCGACGGTATAGGAGAGCAGCAGCAATTTGTGCGGGTCCTGCTCGGCCTCGAACCAGCCGACGTGCACCACGTGCCCTTGGACGGGCACCTTTCGCGGGATGACGGGCCAGAACGTGGGGTTCACCGTTACTCGGGTGATCCGCCCCCACAGGGGATCGAGGACCTCGATGAGCGCCGGAAGCTCCGCCGTCAGGGAGCGGGAGCGGGGCCACCAGGCACCGTCGATCAGGGCCGGAGCGGTTCCGAGAGGTGCCAGGACGAGTCGGAGGGGCGACGAAGAAGGCGACGAAGAAGGAGTCCGGTCTTCGACCGCGGGCGTCAACAGAATGGTCGCGGTCATGACGCGGACCCAACCCCGGGCCGGTCGTGGCCGACCCGGTTGTCGTGAATCGCCGAGAACGACCCGACGTGGAAGCCGGTGTACGGAAAGCTCTCGGTAATCACCAGGGTACTCCTTGTCGGGCTCCGGCGGACCGATGCGGAGCGATGGGTTGAACGAGAGCACGTGGGAGCGACGGTTCGCGGGGCTTGGCCCGCGCCGCCGCTCATGCCGCGTCGTGCCAGGCGGCAATACCGGTCACCGTGACCGCGACGGTGACCGGCTCCGCGACACCGTGGGTGGCGAGGTGGGTGATGAGGGCGGCTGTCACCCGGTCATGGACGTTTCGGGCGATGTCCAGCGCCCGCCGGCCCTCGGTCAGGACGCAGCGCACCTCGATGTGCCATCCCGAACCGTCCGGCGCCCGGTCGGCGCGAATGCCGGCCTCGGGCGGCGTGGTGTCCACCCGGGTGGGCGCGGCGGCTGCCGCGAGGCGTCGGGCGAGGCGGGGTTGCAGGCCGGCCACGCCAGGAACCGCGAGGGCCGCCTCGGCCGCGACGCCGAGAAGCGCGGTGGTGTCGGTGGCGGTCATCACGTGCCACCGCCCGTCGGGAGGCGGGGGCCGAGGGTTGACCCCGGCTCCAGTACGTCGACCACGGCGATGTCGACGGCTGTCACCGTGAGCCCCAGGTCCTGTCCGGCCGCGTGGAGGACCGATCGGCGTACCTGGTGGACCCGGTCGGGCAGCGGGCGGTCGAGGGAGGCGGCCAGGGTCATGGTCACCCGCACGCCGGTGCCGTTGCCCTCGGGTACGAGTCGGCAGGTCGCGGCCCTGGCACCGGGGACCGTGTCCGCGGCCCGCCTCAGCACCTTCGCCGCGGCGCTCTCGGCGATCCGTAGGTCCAGGTGCGGGTCGGCCAGGGGCAGTATCCGCCCGAAGCGGACCTCTGCCCTGACGACGCCCATGACCCGGTCGGCGAGTGCGTGCAGGCCCGGAGGGTTCTCGTCGCGCAGCGCCCGGGCGGCCGCGTTCACCGTGGCCAGTCCCTCGACTGCCTCCCGGCAGTGCGGACAGGACGCCGGGTGCGGGCCCGCGGCCGGCGGTGCGTCCCGCCCCTGTTCCCAGACCCGGCTGAGCAGGCGGCCGCAGGGCAGTACCTCATCGCCTGCGAACGGGGGCACGTCGGCGGCGGCTGAGCCGTTGCGTGGCCCGCCGGCTCCGGGCGGTTCGGGAGGCCGCGTGTGCGGGTCGTCTAGCGCCATGGGCCCATCGCCTCCTGCAGGGATCGGCGCGCCCTGAACAGTCTGCCGCGTACCGTCTGCTCGCCGGTACGCGTCACGTGCGCTATCTCCTTGTAGGGCAGGCCCTGCACCTCCCTCAGGACCCAGCAGACCCGCTGTCCGGCGTCCAGTTCGGCGAGTGCTCGGCACAGGGCAGCCGTGGCCGCATCCTGCTCGGCGGTCCGGGCGGGCTGGCTCCACGCGTCGCCCGCCGCGGGTTCGGCGACGGTTTCCAGGGGGACGGGCGCCGGTCGGCGGTGTCGCATGGTCTGGCATCGGTTGACGGTGATCCGGTACATCCAGGTGTGGAACTCCGCGCCGTGCCGGTATTCCGGCAGGTGGCGCCAGGCGCTGATGAAGGCGTCCTGGACGGCCTCTTCAGCGTCCTGGGGGTTGCCCAGCATGCAGCGGGCCAGGGTCAGCAGGGACCGGCTGTGCCGCTGGACGAGAACGGCGAAGGAGTCCTCGTCCCCCTCGGCCGCCCGTACGGCCAGCAGTCGGTCCGGCAGGTCGCGTACCGACAGGTCGCGCTCCGGCGTTGGGGAAACATCGTTTTCGATCATGGCGCCCCCGCACAAGGTACCGGACCACCCGTGTACCCGAGAGGGTGGCATGTGACGCACACCACATCTCCCGGGTGTGAGGAATGTGGCGTCCGTGATGTCCAACGCTTCCAAGGGCGCCGCACCGGTGTCCGAGCGACCGATCGAGGCGACCGCCATGACGGACAACATCACCAGCGTCGGCGGGGGCGGCCGGTCCGAAACGGGCGTGAGCCCGCTCACGGGCCGCACCGGGTCGGGGGCTCCGGCCGAGACACGGGGCAAGACCACCATCGCGGACGGTGTGGTGGCCAAGATCGCGGGCATGGCCGCCCGCGAGGTACCGGGCATCCACAGCCTGGGCGCGGGGATGGCCCGCGCGTTCGGCGCCATGCGGGAACGCGTCCCCGGCACAGGCAGCGGCGGAGCGGTCACCCGCGGCGTCAAGGTCGAGGTCGGGGAACGGCAGGCCGCGGTCGACCTGGACGTCGTCGTCGAGTACGGCGTCTCCATCGTCGACGTCGCGGGCGGCGTACGCACCAATGTCATCAGCGCCGTGGAGCGGATGACGGGCCTGGAGGTCGTGGAGGTGAACATCGCCGTCGACGACGTTCACCTGCCCGACGACGAAGAGGAGCAGACCGAACCGGACGAGGGCCGCGTGCGGTGACCGCTGCCGGGACCACCGCCGTGTCCTCGGGCATGAGCGGAGGATCACGGCGAGAGGGACGCTCGCGAGACGGGTGAGTGCAAGATGAACACAGCAACGACCGGACTCGCGGCCGGTATGGCCCTCGGCTTCGCCGGCTACTTCGGCGGCTTCTGGGCATTTCTGCTGGTGCTGGTCCTGGGCGCGGCGGGGCTGATCGTCGGCCTCGTCGTACAGGGCGACATCGACCTCCGGACACGGAGGCAGCGGTGAAGACCCGGCCCGGTTCCCCCGGCGAGGGGTCGGGCCCGCCTACGCCGACCGCCGGGCTGCCGCCCCCGGCCGAGCGGGGCGCCACCGTCATCCCGGACAGGGTGGTCGCCCGTATCGCCACGCAGGCCGCGCGCGCGGCGCAGTCGCGGCGCGCCGCCGTACCGCCCGATCGGGGCGGACCTGCGGCGCCCCACGCCTCCGCCGCCGTCCGTACCGGATCGGTGCGCCTGCATCTGACCATGGACCTGCCCTACCCCACCGACATCCCCCGTGTCTGCGAGCGGATCCAGCAGGACGTCGCCGAACGGGTCGCCCAGCTGACCGGGCTGCGGGTGGGAGAGGTACTCCTCACCGTCCGGCGGCTGGTGACCGCCGCCGACCCGAGCCGGGGGCGGGTCCGGTGAGCGGCCACGCGGCCCGGGTCACCGGGCACGCCGTGGAGGAAAGGCGATCGCGATGACATCCGAGCCACATCCTCCGGGCAGCGGCTCCGCGTCGTCCACGCACCGTGCCGCAGTGCCGCTCACGAAAGAGCCCGACCCTCCCGAACGCGACGTGTCCACCTCGGACCTCACGGCCGGTGAGCGCGACGGCGGCCACCGGACCCGTCGCACGTGGTCCGGGCGCCGCATCACGGCGGCGTCGGTCGCGGCGGTGATCCTCGTGGCCGCGGTCGTGACGCTCGTCGACGTCATAGCCGTACGGGCGGGACGCCCGGCGGCGGCCTGGCGACGGCGCCTGGCCGACGAACTGGCCACCCGCCCGGTGGACGACGTGTGGATGCTGACGGGAGCCGCCGTGGCCGCCGCCGTCGGCGTCTGGCTGATCGTCCTGGCCCTCACCCCCGGTGAGCGCCGCTGGCTGCCCCTGCGCTCGCCCGCCGGCTGCCCGCGAATGCGGGCTTTTCTGGACCGCGACGGCGCCGCCGTCCTGCTGCGCGACGCCGCCATGCGGGTCCCCGGCGTCGGCGCGGCGCACGTCCTGGTGCGCCGCCACCGCATCAAAGCCCGCGCGGACGTCCGCTTCCGCGACCCCCGGCAGGTGAAGGACGACCTCACCGCCGTCCTCGGCGAGGAACGCGACCGGCTGGCCCTCGCCCGTCCTCCCCGTATCGCCGTACGGGTGCGGCGACGCACCCGCTGACGCGAGACCCGCAGCACCGGAGCCCGCCATGACGCCGCGATCCGCACTCAACCGCACTCTGCTGGCCCTCGTCGGACTGGTCCTCCTCGGCGGCGGACTGCTCATCCTCTTCGCCGGACTCGACCTCTATCGGCGGCACGATCTGGCCCCGCCCGCCGGCTGGCCCCTGACCCACCCGGCAGACGTCCTGCTCGGCTCCGCCGACCGGGTCCGCTGGAGCAGCCAGGGCTGGTGGTGGTGGCCCGCGGTCATCGCCGCCCTCGTCGTCGCGGCTCTGCTCGCCCTGTGGTGGCTGCTCGCCCAGCTGAGCCGGCGTCGCCCCGGCTCCCTGCCCGTCGGCGGCACACCCCCGCAGGAGGGCGTCGAACTGCGCGACCGCGCACTCAGTGACGCGATCGCGACCGAGGCCGGTGCCCTGCCGGGGGTCGGCCATGCGGCCGTACACATCACCGGCCGACCGGCCCGCCACCGCACCCGCGTCAAGCTCACCCTCACCCCCGAGGGCACGCCCGGCGCCACTCTCGGTGCCCTGTGTGAAGGCCCGCTCCACACCGCCCGGCGGTCCACCGGCCTTGCTGACATGCCCACCGAGGTCCACCTGCAGGTCGCCCGCCACAAACCACACCGGGTGGAGTAAGGAAGGCATCGACCGTTCCCACCCCAACGCGCTTTCAGTCCCTCGTAGTTCGCAGGGAATCAGCACTACTCCCCAAAGGAGAGATCATGATCATCCTGGGCGTCATTCTGCTCGTCGTCGGCTTCCTCACCGGGATATCCATCCTGTGGACCATCGGGATCATCCTGCTGGTCGTCGGAGCCATCCTGTGGATCCTCGGCGCGATGGGACACGCCGTCGCCGGTCGACGCCACTACTGGTAGTCGGGACCCTGCCCCGCGGGCAGTGAGCCGGGCCGCGGGCAGGGCGGCAGACGTCGCGGACCCCTCAAAACGTTCGCGGCGCCGGAGCGGCCGATCCGGCAGAGGTCGCCACCGGTGCCGACCAGCCGCCGCGGCTCGGACGCGGCGCGCACGAGCGCACGGCAAGTCCCACGCCGCGTCGGCCGGTGAGTCCCTGTCGGGAGTTGGTATGCACAGCGCCTTCGTGAAGATCCGCCAGAACGTCCCCCCGGGCCACGGCGATGGCGGGCGGTGAGCGGCGGGAACCCGGGGAAGGCTCCGCCCGGTCGGAGCACTTCGGGGAGGAGTTTCTGGGAGTCCTGCTCGACCAGGGGCACGAGTTGCCGCCGCACCAGCTCGGTCCGCTCGTCGCACGGCAGATCGGCAGGCTCGACGGCCGCGAGACCTCGCTCTTCCTGCAGGACTACGGCCAGGTGTGGCTGGTCCCCCTGCCGGGTGACGGGCTGGCGGCCGGGGAACCGCAGCCGATCGACGGCTCCGACGTCGGCCGAGCCTTCCGGGAAGCGCGTCCCGTGGAGGTGCCGCAGGCCGACGGTGTGCGGATCTACCTGCCTCTGCTCGACGGTGGCGACCAGGTGGGCGTCATGGCCGTCACCCTGGACCGCATCCACGACGACGAGCGACGGCTGCTGCGCCGACTCGCCTCGCTCGTGGCCGACATGCTGGTGACCAAGCACGGTTACACCGATCTGTTCTTCCGGCTGCGCCGCAGAGAACCGATGAGTGTGGCGGCGGAGATCCAGTGGTCGCTGCTGCCACCGCTGGCGATGTTCACGCCCCGGGTCGAGCTGGCCGGAATGCTGGAACCCGCCTACGACGTGGCCGGCGACAGCTTCGACTACGCCCTCAACGGCGATGTCCTGCAGGTGGCCATGGTCGACGCGATGGGCCATGGACTGGATGCCGCCACGATGGCCACGGTGGTCATCGGAGCCTACCGGCATGCCCGGCGCATCGGCGTCGGCCTGTCGGAGATCTATGCGTTCATGGATCGGGCCGTCGCCGTGCAGTTCGGCCCCGACCACTTCGTGACCGCACAGATGATGCGGCTCGACACAGTCACGGGCAGGCTTCAGTGGGTCAACGCCGGACATCCTGCTCCTCTGCTGATCCGTGGACACCGTGTCGTACGACGGCTGCGGGGCCCGACGACGCTGCCCGTCGGCTTCGGCGGTCACGAGCCCCGGATCAGTGAAGTGGCCCTCGAGCCCGGCGACCGGATCATGTGCTTCACCGACGGACTGATCGAGGAGCGCGATGTCGACGGTGAGGAATTCGGTGAGGAACAGCTCATCGACTGGGTGAACCGCCTTGGTCCCACGGCGCGGCAGATCCGGACGGTGGCGCGCAGCCTCTCCCACACGCTGCAACGGGCGCGGGGCGGGATCACGACGGACGACGCGACGCTCCTGCTGATCGAATGGCGCGGGGCGCCACCGACCGCCTCGCCCTCCTGGAGTGAGCCGGCAGCCGCACCACCAGGGACATGGCCGAAGACACGCTGACCGTTACACTCCCGCCGCTGTCTGCGAACGTCCTACCGGCGGAGCCGGCTCCGCGATCCTCCTCGGAGCGGGTTCACTTCTCCGTACGGTGCCATGGCGAGAACCGCCACCGCCGGGTACGGCCGGAGGCCAGGGTCTCCATGCGATCATCGTGGCTCGCGGTGAACAGCTGGATCACGATCACACCAAAGACGATCATCGCGAGGAGCACACTCACCGTCACCAGGGTGCCCATGTATCTCACACTCCTACTGCCGGGGTGGGCATGTGGCCGGTGACCGGTCCGTCAGGAGTACGCGACGTGGGGTGGCGGGCGTCATGCCCGCCCTCGGAGTCCCAGACCGCCTCCCGGAGCGAGTCCGAGTCTGCCGCTGCCTCTGCCGCGGCGAAGGCTTCGGCCTCATGGATCAGGCCGGTCGCCGTGAGGCTCCGCGACGGGTCGGTGGCCGTGGCCATGAGCCGGGCCGCGGTGGCCGGCCCTGTCTCCGGTGGGATCACCAGCAGGTTCCAGCAGCCGAACGTGTAGGACAGCAGCAACAGCTTGTGCGGGTCTTCCCCGGCGTTGGACCAGCCGACGCGCACCATGTGGCCGTGCGCGGGCACTTCTCCCGGAATGACCGGCCAGAACGTGCGGCTCACCGCTATCCGGGTGATCCGCCCCCACAGCGGGTCGAGACGTTCGACGAGCGCCGGGAGCTGCTCCGTCAGGTTGCGCGAACGGGGCCACCAGGCACCGTCGATCAGGGCCGGAGGGGCGACGGCCGGCGCCAGCGTGAGTCGGAGGGGTGACGAGGAAGGCGCCCGGGCTTCGACTGCGGGTATGAACGGAATGGTCGCGGTCATGGCGCGGACCCAACCCCGGGCCGGTCACGGCCGGCCCGGTTGTCATCAATCGCCGAGAACGACCCGGCGTGGAAGCCGGTGTACGAGATGCTCTCGGTAATCACCAGGATACTCCTCGCCGAGGCCCGGCGGACTGATGGGGAGCGACGGGCCGAACGGAACACGAGGCGTGACCCGACTACGGCCAGAGCGATCCGTGCCACCAGGGCGCACTCGTGGCCGACGCCTGTCGCGCGCGTCCTGCGGGCATCGGCTGATGATGGGAGTACGGCCGAACACGCGGAGCTGATCATGACGGGTTGGCGGGTCAGGGACTACACCCAGGACGATCTCGAAGCGCTGATCCGAGTCGACATGGAGAGCAGCACGACCGAGGAGCCGCCGCTCTTCCCGCTCTCGGACGCCGTGACGGCCCTCCAGACCCGCCACCCGGCTGTGGTGGCCACGGCCGACGACGTGCTGATCGGCGCCGCGGTGAGCAGGGTGGAGGGCGAACGGGCATGGATCCTGCGCATCTGCATGGCGCCCACCTGGCGGCAGCGCGGGCTGGGCAGTGCCCTGATCACCACCCTTGAGCAACGGCTCTTCGCCGCCGGCGTCCGAGCGGTGCACGCCGTCCTTCCCGAGGGCGAGACCGGTGCCATCGCCCTGCGCAACTGCGACTTCGGCGCCCGCCCCGGCCTGGTCTTCTTCGAAAAGCGCGGGCCGGTGAGCCCACAGTCGGCCGACACGCTGTCCTCGCTCGGAGCGGAGCTGCCGCCGGGGGGACTGTGGCAGAAGGTCGCGGGCATGCAACGGGAGAAGCAGCTCATCGAGCGGCGCCTGGTCCTGCCGCTGGCCCATCCCGAACTGGCCGCCCAGCACGGAGTGGAACTGCCCCGGGCGGTGATGCTGTTCGGCCCGCCCGGGACCGGCAAGAGCACGTTCGCGCACGCGATCGCCAGCCGCCTGGGATGGCCCTTCCTCGAACTGTTCCCCGCCCGTCTGGCCGCCGAGTACGGCCTGGCGACCGGGCTGAACCGGCGCTTCGACGAGATCGCCCGGCTGGACCACGTCCTCGCCTTCATCGACGAGGTCGAGGAGATCGCCGGCGAACGCGGCGGCGCGGACGCGACCGCTGTCGGCGTCGTCAACGAACTGCTCAAGGCGATCGTCCGGTTCCGAAGCCAGGACGGACGGCTGCTCGTGTGTGCCACGAACAACGTGACCACGCTCGACTCCGCGTTCCTGCGGCACGGCCGCTTCGACTACGTGCTGCCGATCGGCCCTCCCGACCACACCGCCAGGACCGCACTGTGGGAGAGCTACCTGGGCCGAGCGGGCGCGCGGGCCGACAGCGCGGTACTCGCGTCCGCCAGCGAGGGGTTCACCCCCGCCGACATCGCCCACGCGGCGCGCACCGTCTCCCAGGCCCAGTTCGAGCGCACCTTCGACACCGGAACCCGGACCACCCCCACCACCGACGACTACCTGGACACGATCCGCGACACCAAGCCCACGGTCAGCTCCGCCATGGCCCAGGAATTCGGCCAGCAGACGGAGAAGTTCGCCCGCATCTAGCGTCCAGGGCGATAAAGAGTCGATCTGCGACGGACGTGTCAGGACGGCGTGGGTGGCGTGTCGCCGCCCGTATCGATGAGGATCTGTCTGGCGTCGGTGACGTTGTCGGCCCGTATGGCCCTGGCCATCGCGGCGCGTGCCGCGGCGGGCGACGTGTCCGGAGGGACCAGCATCAGGGAGAAATGGTCCCGGTCGCCCCGGGTGACGAGGACGGTGTCGTCAGCGACCGGGAAGGAGTCGATGTGGACGATTCGGCCGTCGACCGTCACCCGGGTCGGCAGTTCGTCCCAGGCGCTGCCGTCCAGACCGACCCGGGTGACAGGCCCGAGGTACTCGGCCAACGCGGAGATCAACGAGGGGAGCTCGGCGCCGATGTCCCGGGACCGCGGCCACCATGCGCCGTCCAGGATCCCCTCGCGTGCGTGTGTCGTCTCCAGCCGCAGCAGGGCCGTTCCGGGTTTCACCGACCGGTGGACGGCATCCGGCAGGAGCCCGGGGAGGTCGGGGGTGTCTGAGTCGGCCATGGTGTCCGCCCGTCCGCAGAGAGCAGTGCGACCGCAGAGCGTGCGACCGCGATACGGCTCTGCTCCCTCACGGTACTCCGCACCATGCTCGCGCGAGCGCTTCGCCGCAGAGCGGTTACGGAAGCAGACAACGGCTCCGGCGTATACCCGCCGGAGCCGCCCTTCCGGGTCATTGCACGTGAGCGTGCGCCGACCCGGTTTCCACGTTACGCCAAAGGGATTGATCCGGCACAGGCAGTCCCTGCGAAGGTTCACTTCGGTCCGAGAAGCCGACACGGCTGCTCAGCCACGCCCTTCCTCTTCCGTCTCCATCTGCCGGATCCCCTGGTGCGTCAGCGTGATCATCGCGGGCGTGTTGCCCCTCCCCCAGTCCACGACGACCCAGCCTTCGCCCGCCAGGTACATACAGGCAGCGGCCATGTCCTGCTCAGGGATACCGAGGTCGGTGCGGAGCTTCGCCCCATCGACGCCCAGGAGGCGATTGCCCTCGGCGGCTTGGTACAGAGCCTGCATGATCCTCTCGCGGTACGTCTTCCGGTCTCGCAATATCGCCATGACGCGCCTTCCTCTACTGCCCACGGTCGGACCGAAGTCGATGTCATCCGCGGTCGCCGTCGCGGTGGGGCGCGTCGGAACGGTCGCATCCACCGCCGACCGACCGGGCCGCCGGGGCCGACGCCCGGTCCCCGGCAGAACACCGCCGTAGTGGAAGGCGGCGATCCGCGCGTCATGCTGAGCGTTGAGCCGGTGGATCAGAGCGACTCCGACGGCGATCAGAAGGAGCAGCACGGCCACGGCGATGACAGTCATGGCTCTCTCACCTCCGCCGACCGGCGGGCGAAGGCAGGGCCGGAGCCTTGATGCCGTCGCCCGCCATCAGCTGCGCGGCTGCCTCCGCACCGGTTTCCGGCGGAATCACCAGCACGTCTCGGCGACCATCGGGCAGGGACAGAGTAAGTCTGTGCGGATCCTGGGCCTCGGTGGACCAGCCCACCTGCACGGTACGCCCGGCGACGGACACCCAGTGCGGGATGACGGGCCAGTAGGCCGGATGCACGGTGACACCCGTGATGCGGCCCCAATGTTCGACCAGTGCGGCCGTCAGGGTGGGCAGCTCACGGGTGAGGGCACGGGACCGAGGCCACCACATGCCGTCCAGCCCGCCCGGCGCGGGCGACAGGGACAGCCGGGCCGACTGCGGGGGCGCGCGCCTGGTCGATGTCGTACGGTCGATGGTCACGGGCATGGCGCGGACCTGTCCCCGGGCTCGTGGGTGGGCCCGGCATTGTCGATCACCGGAAACGGCACCCGCAGCGGAGCCGGCACGCGAAGAACTCCCGGTTTCTTCACACTACTCCGCTCACCGGCCGGAAAAGCCGGGGGTGACCAGGTGCTTTCCCGCCTCCGGAGCCTGCGCGCCGGTGCCCGGCACCGGCGCGGTCAGAGGTTCTGGCCGCAGTATCCGGTGATCGCAGTGGGTACGGCGAGGGTCGCGGCCCAGCCCGTCACCTTCTTCGTGATCACTTTCACGCACGATCCGGTGCGGCGTCCGCGTCCCGGGTCCGGCCGGGCACGGGACTCCTACTGGGCGTCCGCCGACACATCCGTCACCGGAACCCGCCGGAACTCGATCGTCTCGTACGCCGTCCGAACGCCCGTTTCATACAGGATTCCCACGCTCCGGCCGTCAACCTGAACGAGGTCCGAGTACCCGGCCTTCCGCGCGGACAAGGTCAGCGCCTTGCCGAAGGACCGGCCCCCGTCCGTGCTGCTCCACAACGCCATGGCCGCGCGGTCGGTCGGCACGGAGGGTCCCGAGAACAGCAGGTTCCCCTCCTTCCCGGCCAGTTGCAGCACGCTTCCCTCCACCAAGGGCACGTCGTTCAGCGAACGCTGCTCCGCATAGCCCCGGTCCAGGCTGGCGCCCCCGTCACCGGAGTAGGCGTCCAGGCGGTTCCCCGAGCTCGTGCCCTTCTGGTTCCGGGCACTGAAGTACAGGCGTCCGTCCGGCAGTTGGGCCGCTGTCGACTCGTTGGCGTTGTACACACCCTCGTAGGAGTCGTCGACGAAGCCGAGGTGCCAGGTTTTCCCGCCGTCGTCGCTGTAGATGGCGTGCGCCCCGTAGTACTTGGGCTCCTGGCCGGTGTCCGGCGACCCCGGAGGCGGCGCGGAGGAGTGGTTCGCCGGGACCACCAGCCGCCCCGCGTGGTCACCCCGCGTCAGCGCGACGGCGTGGCCCGGCCCCGTGGCGTACCAGCGCCAGTCCGGCTTCTTCACCTCCGACGTGATCTCCCGCGGGGCGGAGAAGGAGCGCCCGTCGTCCTCGCTCGTCTGCACGAACACCCGCCGGCCCTGCTCACCCGTGGCCTCACCGCGCAGAATCTGCGCTTCGGTGACGTCACCGCTGTGGTAAGAGGTGACGAGCACGATGTTCCCGGTCCGGGGATCGACGACCGGGGACGGGTTGCCCCGGGTGTTCCCGTCGCCCTCAGCGACGACCTGCAGCCGCCCCCACGTGCATCCGCCGTCCTGCGACCTCCTGAGCACGACGTCGATGTCGCCGTGGTCCGCCCTGCCCCCGACCCGGCCTTCGGCGAAGGCGAGCAGGGTCCCGGCGCGCGTGCGGACGACGGCGGGAATGCGGTAACTGCCGTAGCCGCCCACGCCCGAGACATACGGAACGGAGGAGGTGCAGCTTCGTTCCGGCCCGGCATCCGCGTTGCCGGCCCGGTCCGCCCAGGGCCGGACGGAGACCACGAGTGCAGCGAGGCCGATCGCGACAGCACCGAGCACGGACGTACGACGGCTCGGGAAGGGACGGCTCATTGCTCTCCAGGTCAGCGGGACGACCCAGCCGAACCTAAAGGCGTGGCCGTGACGCGACAACACCCTTGAGGTGAAGGGGAAATGAAGGACGGGGTGGCCGGGCGGGCCGGCGAGGCGGTCCCCCGGGCAGCCCTGCCGGCCGAGATGCGGGACGAGAACCGGTTCGGCTCACAGGGCCGAGCGGCGGGCCAGCAGCGCCAGGACCAGCAGCCCGGGGGCCATCGGCAGCCATCCGGTCAGCAGGCGGTAGCCGAGGACCGCCGAGACCGCCGCCGGTCCGGGTGCGCCGGCCGCCGTGAGCGCCAGGGCCAGCGCGGCGTCCAGCGAACCCAGTCCGCCCGGCGTCGGCAGCAGCGCCGCGGCGCCGCTGGCGACCAGGTAGGCCATGACGACACGGCTCGTGGGAAGGCCGAGGCCGATCGCGTGGACCACGGCGACGACCACCCCGGCATGCAGCAGAGCGAACCCGACGGAGCCGCCCCACAGCGCCCAGGCCCGCGCCCGGCACCGGTGCACGGCCCGCACGTCGGCGAAGGCCCTGCTCACCGCTCGTCCGAGGCGGCCGTGGAGCGCGACCGTCAGCGCGGCGGCTCCGACCACCACCGGCACCAGCAGGACCAGTCCGTGCGGGACCCGCGCGGAGAGACGGACCGTGCCGGGCGAGGCGACCAGCAGGGCCACCCCGAGCACGCACCGGACCGTCCCGCCGACCGCCGCCTTCACCGCCAGTGCGGTCGCCGAGCGCCGGGTGGACAGCCCGCACCGCGTCAGGAACCGCAGGTTGACCACCGCCGCACCGGCACCCGCCGGAAGGAGGTGGTTGGCCGCGCCCGCCGCGAACTGCGCCGCCACCAGCCGCCCCCTGGGCAGCCGTTCGACCACCGCCCCCTGCTGTGCCACGGCCGCGCACACCCAGGTGCCCGCCGCGGCGAGGCAGGCGAGCACCAGCCACTCCCCGTCGGCGGCGGCCAGCCGGTCGGTACCGCTGTCCAGCGTGGCCCGGTGCGCGACGAGCATCCCGCCGGCGGCCACCAGCACCAGCAGGGTGATGCCCAGTCGGACGTACAGGCGCCGACCCGAGGTCACCGCCAGGCTCTCGGCCGCGGTCACGGCGGTCACCTCCCCTGCCGTACGACGGGATCCATGTACGCCCGGAGAGCGCCGACCCGCTGCTCGGCCCAGGTGCGCGCGTACGCGGGTGGACGGCTCCCCGGCCGAACGAGGACGGCGAAGGCCGTGCCGTGGGCGGCGCGTTTCAGCTCGGCCACGGTGGTGCTGGCGTCGTGCCCCGCCGTCTGGGCGGAGCCGCAGCCGGTGTAGAAGGCGATCGGCACGGCGTCGTAGCCGCTGAGCAGGCACGGCGGCCGTACGCCACGTGTGTGCAGGGCGGCGGCGGTGCGGGCCCAGTCGGCGCGGGAGGCGGCGGAGCTGTGCACGGTGTGTTCCAGGACGACGTACTGCACGGCCAGATGGCCTGCCAGGCCGACCGCCACCAGGCCGACGGCCAGGGCGCGCCCGGCCCGGTGGGACGGGGCGGTCACCAGGTGGACGAGGCCCAGGGCGACGGGGAGGGCGAGCAGGGCGTAGGCGGGCAGCAGGAAGCGGGGGGCCGCGTAACCGATGAGGAACAGGTAGGGGATCGCGGCCGTGGCGGCGCAGGCCCCCGGCAGCAGGACGGGCAGGGCCCGCCGGGCGCGGACGGCGACCACCGCGCCGAGGACGGCGAGGAGCGGCAGCGCGAACCACCACAGGGTCACCGCCGGGTTGGGGGCCGCTCCGGTGCAGGGGCGGCACAGGGTGCGACCGCCGAGGCTGCGCAGTTGGTCGACCACGGCGAGGTGCCGGCCGAGGCCGCCCTGGATGGCGGAGGCGGCGGACAGGCGCCGCGCCAGGCCTCCGTAGCTCGTGTACGCCTCGATCACCCACTCGCCGCCACCCGCCACCAGCCCCGCGGCCAGCACGGCGAGCAGACGGGGGCGGCGCGGGCGGCGCAGGGCGAGAGCGAGCAGGGGCAGCACGACGTAGACCGCGTCCATCGGGCGCATCCACGCCATCAGCGCCGCGCCCGCGAACACACCCCACCAGGCCGCCCGGTCCCGGGGGTTCGCGCGGGCGCGCAGGAAGCAGCCGACGCAGGCCAGGGCGCCGATGGCGACCCAGTAGTTGGGCATGGCCTCGGAGCCGTAGAACAACGTCACCCACAGCGAGGCGAACAGGGCGCCCGCCAGGGCCAGGACGCCGGGCCCGAGGTGGCCCCGCCAGACGCGCAGGGCGAGGTAGAGGGCGAGGCCGGAGAGGACGGCCAGGTAGATCCGTAGCAGGACCGTGGAGTCGGACCACGACGCGACCGGCGCGACGAGGAGCGAGATGCCGCGGGAGCGGGGCGCGCTGAAGTAGGCGGCGGGAACGTGACCGCTGACCTGGCTGACGTAGACGGTCTCGTCCCAGCCGAGACCGATGTCCGGCCGGACGAGGACGAGCTGGGCGAGCGTGAAGGCGGCCGCGACCGCCCCGAGCCGGGGCTCGGCCCGCGCACGCCGCGGCCGGACGGCCTCCGCCGGGAGGCCGGTGCCAGCGGCACCGGTCGTCGTGGCGTTCGGGCCGTCGGCCATCTCGCACCTCTCCTCGTCACACGCCCCGGAACCGGCCGGGAGCCGGAACCTCCTACAGCCCGTAGGAGGACATCCCACCCTACGGTTTGTAGGGTTAGAGGCGGGTGAGAAGACGTCCGTTCCCTTCAGCCGGTTCTTTTCCTTCGGTCGGCCCGTTCTTTTCAGCCGGCGCCGGGGAGGGCGATTCCCTGGTCGTAGGCGAAGATCACGGCCTGGACGCGGTCGCGGGCACCGATCTTGGCCAGGACGCGGCCCACGTGCGTCTTCACGGTGGACTCGGACACGACGAAGCGGGCGGCGATCTCGCCGTTGGTCCAGCCCTTGCCGATGGCGACGAGGATCTCGCGCTCGCGTTCGGTCAGGGAGGCCAGGCGCGGGTCCTCGGCAGGGTCGCCCCTTCTGGTGGGCACGTGCCGGGCGTACTCGTCCAGGATGCGGCGGGTGAGGGCCGGCGCGATCACCGCGTCGCCTCCGGCGACCGCGCGGATCCCGGCGAGGAGCTCGTCGGGGCGTGCGTCCTTGAGGAGGAAGCCGCTGGCTCCGGCCCGCAGGGCGGCATGCACGTACTCGTCGACGTCGAAGGTGGTCAGCACGAGGACCCGGGAACGCCCCCCGGCCTCGGCGATCCGGCGGGTCGCCTCGATGCCGTCCATACCGGGCATCCGCACGTCCATCAGCACGACGTCGGGACGGAGTTCGGCGGTCCTGCGGACGGCCTCGGCGCCGTTCGAGGCCTCGCCGACCACCTCCGTCTCGGGCATGGAGTCGAGCAGCACCCGGAAGCCGTAGCGCTGCAACTGCTGGTCGTCGACGACGAGCACCGTGGTCACCGGGTGCCTCCCTGCGGTGTCAGGTCGAGGGCGGCCTCCACGGCCCACCCCCCGTCGGCCGCGGGCCCGGCGCTCACGGTCCCTCCGTACAGCGCCGCTCGTTCGCGCATGCCCACCAGTCCGTGTCCTTCCTCGTTCCATGGTCCGGGTCCGGCGGGTCCGGCCGGGCCGTCGTCCCGGATCCGGATGACGAGCCGTTCGTCCTCGACGACGACCGCCAGGTTCACCTGGGTGCCGGCACCGGCGTGCTTCAGGGTGTTCGTCAGGGCCTCCTGGACGATGCGGTAGACCGTCAGCTGCATCCCGCGGTCCAGGGCGTCCACCTCGCCGACCGTCCGGTAGACGATCTCCAGTCCTGCGGTGCGTACGCCGTCACACAGCGTCTCGATGTCCGCGAGGCCGGGCTGGGGGCTGAGTTCGGGTGCCTGGCGGGCGCCGTCCGACGCCTCGCGCAGGACCCCGAGCACCCGGCGCAGCTCGCCGAGGGCGGTGCGGCCGGTGTCGCCGATGAGCTGGAGGGCCTCCTTGCCGCGTTCGGGAGCGGTGTCGGTGGCGTACGCGCCGGCGTCGGCGAGGGTGATGATGACGGACAGGTTGTGGCCGACGATGTCGTGCATCTCACGGGCCACCCGGGCGCGCTCCGTGGCGGTCGCGAGTCTGATGCGCTGGTCGCGTTCCGTCTCCAGCCGCGCCGCCCGCTCCCGCAGCCCCGCGAGCTGGGCCCGCCGGGTCCGCACCGTCAGGCCCACGGCCAGGGCCGCGGTCGCCGTGCTCAGCAGGAAGAACAGGGCGTCCCAGACCGACATGGCCGGCGAGACCCGCACCGCGACCAGCACCATCCCCGCCGCCATGACCGCGCAGGCCCACGGCAGGCGGCGCAGCTGCCCGTGCAGGGCCAGGCTGTACAGGGCGACGAACAGGGCGACGTCCGCGCGCAGCACGGCATCCAGCGACCACTGCAGGACGAAGACCGCGGCGATGGTGACGAAGGCCGCCATGGGCCGCCGCCGCCGCCACAGCAGCGGCAGCACCAAACCGGCCTGCAGGGCCAGCATGGCCGCGAGGGGGAGCTGGGTGAAGACGAACTGGAACCTGCGCCGGCCGTCCCCGTCTCCGTCCCCGTACCTCGCGCTGCCGTGGTGCAGGAGGTCCGGCAGGCAGAACATGAAGAAGACCAGCGCCGCGACCGCGGTGTCCAGCACCCACGGATGGGCGCGGTCCGCGTGCCGCAGCCGCTGGCCGGCCCGGGCGAGCCGGGCGGCCAGCGGTCCCGTTCCGCCGATGTCCCCGGCGGAGGCGGTCGTCGTCAAGGTGGTCACCTGCCCATGGTGCAGGCTGTCAGACGTCGCTGCGCACCAGCCGGTACGCCGCGCCCGCGAGCGCGAGCACCGTCCAGCCGAGGAAGACCAGCAGCCCGGCGCCCGGCGACAGGGTGGTGCTGTCGTGGGTCAGGGCGAACATCGACTCGCCCGCGTTGCTCGGCAGGTAGGGGCTGATGTCGTCCTGCCAGGAGCTGGGCAGCAGGGAGATCAGGCCCGGGACCAGCATCAGGGAGGCGACCAGGACCGAGATGCCGCCGGCCACCGACCGCAGCAGGGCGCCCAGGGCGGTGCCGATGACGCCGACCAGGCCGAGGTAGAGCCCGGCGCCCAGCAGGCTGCGCACGACACCCGCGTGCGAGAGGCCCATGGCCGCGGGCGTGCCCGACACGATCTGGCTGCCGAACAGGAAGGCGACGAAAGCGCCCAGCGTTGCCACCACCAGCGCGACCAGCCCGAACACGGCCGCCTTGGACCACAGCACGGGCAGCCGGCGCGGTACGGCGGTGAGCGTGGAGCGGATCATCCCGGTGGAGTACTCCCCCGCCGTGACCAGCACGCCGAGCACGCCGAGGGCGAGCTGGGCGAAGTTGGTGCCGAAGAGGGACAGGCTCACGGCGGTCGCGGTGGCGAAGTCGCGGTCCTGGTGCGGAGAGCCGACGCCCGACTTGTAGTGGTTCGCGGCGATGAGCCCGAAGGCGACGAGAAAGAGCAGGCCGAGGCCCAGGGTGATCCAGGTCGAGCGGAGCGACCACAGCTTGGCCCACTCCGAGGCGAGCACGCGCCGTCCGGTCACCCGGTAGGCGGGGCGGGTGGCGGTGGCCGGGGGCGCCTCGACGGGCGCGGCGAGGGTGCTCATGCCGCACTCCCCTCGGTCACGCGGGCCTCGATGCCGGTCGTCGAGCCGTGGTACTCCACGGCATCCCTCGTCAGGTTCATGAACGCCTCCTCCAACGACACCGTGCGCGCGGTCAGTTCGAACAGCGCGATCCCGTGCTCGGCCGCCTTGAGGCCGATGTCGCGGGCACTCAGCCCGGTCACCTGAAGCTCCTCGGAGCCGGCCCGCCCGGTGATGTCGACGCCGGGACCGGCCAGTGCCTCCCGCAGCCGGGCCGGCTCCTGGGTGGCCACCTGCACCGTGTCGCCGCCCGCCTCCCGGACGAGGTCCGCCACGGTCGTGTCGGCCAGCAGCCGCCCGCGCCCCACGATGATCAGATGGTCCGCGACCAGGGCCATCTCGCTCATCAGGTGGGACGACACGAACACGGTCCGCCCCTCCTCGGCGAGGGCCTTGAGCAGGTTGCGGATCCAGAGGACGCCCTCCGGGTCGAGCCCGTTGACCGGCTCGTCCAGCATCACCGTCTGCGGATCGCCCAGCAGCGCCGCCGCGATACCGAGCCGCTGCCCCATGCCGAGGGAGAACGCGCCGGCCCGCTTCTTCGCCACGCTGCCGAGGCCGGCCAGTTCGACGACCTCGTCGACCCGGCGGCGCGGAATGCCGTGGGTCAGCGCGAGCGCCAGCAGGTGGTTGTAGGCCGAGCGGCCCGGGTGGATCGACTTCGCCTCCAGGAGGGCACCGACCTCCTGGAGCGGTGCCTGGTGGCGGGCGTAGTGCCGTCCGTTGACGGTCACCGACCCGCCGGTCGGGGCGTCGAGTCCGACGATCATGCGCATGGTCGTGGACTTCCCCGCGCCGTTGGGCCCCAGGAAGCCGGTCACCGTGCCCGGCTGCACGGCGAAGTCCAGGCCGTCGACGGCCGTCTTCTCGCCGTACCTCTTGGTCAGCTGCTGTGCGTCGATCATGCGCGTCTCTTCCTATGGGAGCCGGCGCCCGTCTGTCGCCCCTCGACGCCTCACCGACAACGCTAGGAGTCGAAACGCCCCGATTCGGTGGTACCGGGGCATGATCCACGCCCGCCGGGTCGTACCGCGGTACTACGCACGCCTGCCCCCTCGGTCGCACCCTTCAGGTCGCCGTCGGGGCGCTGCCGCGTGCGGTCCGGAAGCGGGCCGCACGGGCGCAGTGGCCGTCCGGTCCGGCCGGTGCGGAGGCGTCCGGCGTGCTCACACCCGTGAGCCCTCAGGGCCCATGGCCAGCGGGGTGGTGCGGGGCGTGCGCAGCGCGGATCGGCCGTCCGACCAGGCCGTCAGCACGCGCGCGGCCAGGCGGTCCTCCAGGTGCCCGGTGGCACGGATCCCGAAGACCACGTCGGCGTCCAGCTGCGGCTCGTCCGCCAGCAGTCCGGCGACGACCTCGTGCCGTACGACCTGTTCGTGCACCGCGTCCGCCTCGACGTGCTCGGTGTAGAAGCGGACGGCCGCCGGGCCGGCGCCCATGCGGCGCAGGGCCTCGGACAGCCGCCGGGAGGCGGGAGACGAGGTGATCTCGACGGTCGCGAAGTGGCCGACGAGCGCTCCGCGCAGGGCCCGGTGCAGGCCGAACAGGGACATCATGTTGGCGGTGGCCAGTGCCTCGGCCGGTGCGGCGTCGACGTAGTGCCCGTACGAGGTGTCCAGGCCCAGGTCCGCCATCAGGTCGGCGAAGAGCCGGGCGTGGATCTCGTCGGCGCGGCCGGCGCCGAACTCGTCGAACTCCACGGCGACCATCGCCGCCTTGGCCCGTCCGCGCAGCCGGGGGATGACCCAGGCGTGCGGGTCGGCCTCCTTGAGGTGGTAGAGCGAGCGCAGCGCGGCGTACTGGCGGAAGTGGTCGAGAGTGCCGTGGTCACGCAGGAAGTGGGAGAGGCTGCCGTCGACCTCGCCGACCGGTTCGAGCTGGAGCTCGTCCAGGGCCCGCGCGGCGCTGTCGGACGCGTCGACCGGTACGTCCGCGCGCAGCGCGCCGAGGAAGCGGTCCTCCAACCCGGCGCGCAGGGCGAGGAGTCCGGGGTCCCACTCGCGGTCGTCGGGGACGCCGTCGAAGCCGAGGTAGTGGAGTTCGTAGAGGATGTACAGGGCGAGTTGGAGGTCGTCGCCGTAGGGGTCCGTTCCGGAGGGGACCGGTGGCAGCCCGGATCCGGGTCCGCTCAGTGCGGCGGTGAGCGCGGCGGAGAGCGGGCCGCGCGGCTCCGGCAGTCGTACGTTCGTCATCACGATGCCTCGTCCGGTTTCGCACGGCGGCGATGGCTGGTGTCGCACCAGGGCGGGGTCCGGGTACGGCGGCAGGTGCAGATGGCCACGGTGAAGCGCCGCGACACATGCACCTCGCCGTCCTCGCCCACGACTTCGACCGGTCCCTCCACCAGGAGCGGACCGTCGCGCTGGACGCGGATCCGGCGGGGGCGTTCAGATGTGTCCGGCACGGATCACCACCAGCTCCTCCGTCGTGCGGTCGGCGCTGTCGGCCAACAGGCCGCGTTCGCGCAGCCAGCCCGACCGGGAGCGCAGGATGCGGCCGAAGGGCAGCCGGGTGCGGTCGACGACCTGGGCGTGCAGCCCGGCCGCGTGGAGCCGGGCCAGGGTCTCCTCGACGCCGCTCAGGTGGGAGTGCACCATCAGCAGCCTCCCTGCGGGGCGCAGGACCGCCGGTGCCGCCGCGCAGATGCGGTCGATGAGCAGCCGGCCGTCGGGCCCGGCGTCCCAGGCCCGCGCGCGGCCCCGGGGCGGGCGGTCGGCGGGCGGGGCCGGGACGTACGGCGGGTTGGTGACCACGAGGTCGAAGCGGCGGCCCGGCACCGCGGACGCCAGGTCACCGTGGCGCACCCGCACCGTCTGGCCGTTCAGCAGGGCGTTGCACCAGGCGGCGGCGAGCGCGCGCCAGGAGATGTCCACCGCGGTCACCCGCGCGCCGAGCCGGGCCGCCTCCACCGCGAGGGCACCGCTGCCGGTGCCGAGGTCCAGGACCTCGGTCCGGCTGGTGATCCGCTCCCGGCGCAGCGCCCGGCCGAGCAGCCCGGTGTCGGTCTGCGGCCGGTAGACGCCCGGCGGGACCCAGCCGCGGAACCGGGGCGGGGAGACGAGGGATTCGGTCGCCATCATGGTGCCCCTGGTCGGCTCGACGCCTTCAACGGCCGCCCGGCGAGTGCGCGGGCGACTCCGCGGAGGCTCTGGCCAGGGCCTCCGTGTCCGAGGGCTGCGGGGATGTCCTGAGGGTGCGGTGGACGACGAGGGCTTTCACGGGTGCTCTCCACGCTGGTGAGAGGGGGGGCGGGCGGGCCGCATCCGGCCCGTCGTGTCACACGGGTACCCCCGGGCCGCTGTCGTAACGAGAGATCCCGGCGGGGACTGTCACGTCGACGGGGTCTCGCGCTGCTCCAGCGGCCGGACGGCGGGACCTCGGAGGATGCCGGATCCGCGGCATACGTGCAGGCCACCTGCATGCCGCGGTCGGCCTGGCGACCACCACACCCCCTTGGTCCGTTTCGCCGGAATCGTGCACGGGGACCCGGCACGGGCAGCACCAGCACACTCAGCCGCCCTCCGGCCGGCCGGACCACGTGATGCTCGCCGACGTCTTCCCGACGGGCTACCACGCCACCGAGATGGCCGGCGTGGGGCCCGGGGGACCAGACCGTCGTCTACGGCGCCGGACCCGTCGGGCTCATGGCCGCCCACTCGGCGATCCTCAGGGGCGCCGGCCGGGTGTGGGGCGCCGACCACCAGCGGGACCGGCTGCGCAAGGCCGAGAGACCGGCGCCATCCCGATCGGCACCAGCAGCCAGGACCCGGCCGAGGCAGTGCAGGAGGCCACGCTCGGGCTCGGCGCCGACAACGGCTGTGAATGCGTCGGTTACCAGGCTCACGATCCGAGCGGCCAGGAGGATGCCGCCCTCACGACCGGCCAGGCGCCGGTGAAGAGGTACAACCGGGCCCTGCGCGACCTGATCGCCGGAGGCAGGGCCGAGCCCGGCTTCATCGTTTCGCACGAACTCGGTCTCGACGAGGCACCGCCGGCCTACGAGCACTTCGACAACCGGGACGAAGGCTGGACCAAGGTGATCCCGCACCCCGACCGCCACGGCTGAGACGGGCTGGGCGGGTACTCGTGCAGAGCCGCCGCACGCGGGCGGAGGAAAGCGAGGGCACGAGCCATGACGACACCGATGCCGGGCACCCGCCCGCAGGTCCGCACGGTCCGTACGGACCTGCTCGGGATCTACCTCAACGACCATCTGGCAGGTTCGACGGTCGGAGTCGGACGCTCCCGGTTCATGGCCCGATCGCATCGCGACCCGCCCTTCGCGGAACCCCTGCGGCACCTCGCGGGCGAGGTCGCCGAGGACCGGGCGAGCCTGCTGCGCATCATGCGGAGCCTGGGCGTGCCGCAGCGCCGCTACAAGGTCGCCGCATCCGCCGCGGCCGAGCGACTGGGGCGTCTCAAGAGCAACGGGCGCCTCTTCAGGCGTTCACCGCTGACACTGGTCATCGAACTCGAGTTCCTCCGGCTGGGAGTGAAAGGCAAGGAACTCGGCTGGCGCACCCTGCGCGTCCTGGCCGAGGCGGACGGCCGCCTCGACGAACAGGAGCTCGACGACCTGATCGCACGGGCCGGGCGGCAGCTGAGCACGCTGGAGGACCTGCGCGTCAGAGCGGTCCGAGACGTGTTGCTGTGTGACTGACGGGGCGCTGAGGGCCCGAAGGCCGGGGCGAGAGGGCCGAGCCCGCGTTCATGCACATGCCCGTCCCTGGCACGCCTCCCGTGCCGCTTCCGTGGGGGTGGCGCCCGACGGCCGGCCGTCGGTCCTGCGGGCCGTGGCGACGGCTGCGGTGAGCTGCTTCCGGACGGCATCCGGCAGCGCTGCCCCATGGACCGTCGTCAGCACGTCCCTGGCGAGGTGGTGCAGTTTGGTATTGGTGTGCTGAGATGTCGTGACCAGCACCTCCCACGCTGCGTCCGGGCTCAGACCGAACGTGGCCATGAGGACTCCGCGCGCCAGGTCGATGTCCGGACGGGTGCGCATCGCACGGCGGAGCTGGACCACCTCCGTCCGCAGAACCCCGTCGTCCGCGTTCCCGCCCTGAGGCCCGGATTTCCCCACGGGCGGATCGGTGCCGTCGGATGCGACTGATCCGTCGGGTGCGGCGGAGAAGAGACCGTAGGTGTCCGTGAAGGTCAGCAGGCGTTCCACGGCGGGGCTGACGGCGGTGACGGTGATCGTCTTTCCCGCCGCGACCGCCCGGGCGCGGGCGGCCAGCAGTACGTTGAGCGCGCTGCAGTCCGCGAACGTCAACCGGCCGAGATCCAGGTCCACGCCCTCGGCGGAGCTCGCAAGGGCGTCGCGCAGGGTGTGCCGGAGCTCCTGGCTGTTGTCGAGACAGAACTCGCCGCTCACGGTGACGGTCACTCGACCGCCGTCCGGACGGGCCGATGTCATCAGACTCGCGGTCGTCGGCCGGGGCGGGCGGTCGCCGCCGCATTCGCCCGCGAACGGCACTTCGTCGGACGGTTCCAGCATGATCGCCTCCTCCGCACATGCCTCCTCAAGCGTCGTACGCTCCCCCTGGCCCGTCAAGGCGTACGTGAAATTTAGTTCGTGTTTCCGGGTGCGTGAAAACGCGGCCGTACGATTTGGGCCACGGCGGCAGTCGCCGGACCGGCAGTCACGAGGTCAGCTCTCGGCGTCCGGGGCGGGGGCCGCGGGGCCTGCCGGTGCGGCGCGGAGCATGGCCTTGTAGAGAGCCTCGTGCTCGGGCGAGGCGGGCAGCGGACCCCGGGCGGGGGCCTCGAAGGACTGGACGAACAGGGCCACGACGCGGCGCCAGGCGTCGGGCGCCGCGTCACCGGTGGCGTTGACGACGCCCGCGTTCGCCATGTGGAGCAGCACCAGGTCGGAGGGGTCGAAGTCCGCGCGCAACCGGCCTGCCTCCTGCGCGCGGCCGATCAGCCGGACCATGCCCTCGTACGCCTCGTTGCGACGCGTCTCCAGCTCCCTGGCCGTGGGGAAGGTCGTGGTCAGCACGTCGGCGAAGCCGTAGTCGGCGGCCTGCATCGCACACGCGGCCTCGATGTAGCCGACGAAGCCACGCCAGGGGTCGGGATCGTCCAGGGCGGCGGCGACCGCGTCGGCGTAGGCGTCCATACGGTCGGCGAAGACGGCCGCGACCAGGTCCTCCTTGGCCGGGAAGTGACGGAAGGCCGTGGCGATCCCGACACCCGCCTCACGGGCCACCGAGGCCATGGAGGCGTTCAGCCCGTCGCGCGCGAACATCCTGCGCGCCGCCGCGACGATCCTGCCCCGGTTGCGCTCGGCGTCGCTGCGCAGCGGCTGGGCGGCAGTGCCGTCGGGACGCCGGGAGCCAGGAGTCATGCCGGCAGTCTAGCAATCGGAAAGGCCTATCCATTTCCCGTGGTACGGTGAGCACACCGAACCGGCAAGCCCTATCCGGATCGCGAATCGGAAAGGGCTATCCACATTCCTGCCTCCCTTGCGGAGGCCTTGCGAAAGGATCGCTGTGAGCAGCATCGCCATCGTCGGGGCCGGCCCCCAGCTGGGCCTGGCCATCGCCCGCACCTTCGGCACCCAGGGCTACGACGTCGCCCTTGTCTCCCGGGACCCCGAGAAGCTGGACGGTCTCGTCGGCAAGCTGACCACCGAGGGCATCACCGCCGCCGCCTTCCCCGCCGACGTCCTCGACCGCGACGCCCTCACCCAGGCGCTCAAGGACGCCGCCGAGCGCTTCGGCGGCATCGACGTCCTGGAGTACTCCCCGCTGGGGGCGTTCGGCCAGGTCGTCCTGGCCACGCCGGCCGAGAGCGACTACTCACACATCCAGCACGAGATCGAGTTCCAGCTCTACGGGGCCATCGCCGCGACCAAGGCCGTCCTGCCCGCGATGCGCGAGGCCGGCACCGGCACCCTGCTCTACACCACCGGCGCCGGCTCCCTCGACCCCCTGCCGGTGGTCGGCAACGTCAACGCCGCCGCCGCGGCGCTGCGCAACTGGGCGGTCAACCTGCACAAGGAACTCGACGGCACCGGCATCCAGGCCGCCCACATCGGCATCGACGTGTCGATCGCCGTCTCCCTCATCCCCGGCCAGCCGGTGATCCAGCCCGAGGACATCTCCCCCGTCTACTGGGACCTGCACACCACCAGGCGCGATCAGGCCGAACTCGTCTTCAAGGGCTGACCACACCGGCTTCTCCCGCCGGCCCCGGTCCCTCGGTCTCGATCGAGACCGGCAAGCAGCCCGCCCGCCGTCGTGCCGGGGCCACTGCTGCGATCAGGGCAGTTCCGCGGTGTCGACACCGAGCAGTTCCACGAGCTGGAGCCGGTGGAGGCCGGCGATGTTCTCCACCAGGTCGGGGTGGCGCAGCAGAGCCGCAGCCTCCGTGTCCCACTTCCCGGGGGCGGTCAGCCTCCGCAGGCCGCCGCCGGCCTGGTGCTCGCTCATGGCGGCGGCCCGGTGGGCGGCGTGGGCGGCCAGGGCCGCGTCGGCCAGGAGGCAGGCGGCCCAGCTGACGACGGTTTCGTCGACCCAGGTCCGCCAGGCGGCGTCGCCGGTGCCGTCGGGCTGCGGCTCGCATCCGGTGAGCCAGTCCAGCCGCTGGGACCCGCTGGGTGCGAGCAGGTGGAGCAGCTGCACATCGAGGGTGGTGGGGTAGCGCAGGGCGGCGGCGAGCGTGACCGCCTGCCGGGCCTGCGCCTCGGCCAGCGCCCGGCTGAGCGCACCACCGGGGGCGGGGTAGGCGGCCAGGAGCCAGCGGGTGGAGGCGGCTATGACAGGTGTCAGATCGTCGGTCACGGCGGTCGGTCCCTCGGGAACGTGCTCGCCTGTGTCCGGCAGATCGGTCCCGCGAGCTGTTACGCGGGGCCGCGCTGCCCCGCTCGTGACCTACCAGCGTAGGCAGCCGGACCGGAGGAGGGAATGAGCAGCGTCACAGGAGTCCGGGCCGCCGCCCGGGTTCCCGACCGGGAATCCGGGCGGGCGCCGAACGGCCCGGTACTTCTCCCCGGGGGTCAGGACTTGCCGCGGCCTGTGATCAGGTCGCGGGCCCGGTCCACCAGACCCGTGCCCGGCGCGAGGAGCTTGTTGGCGGGCGGGGTGCTCGGCGCGGAGGGGTGGGGGCGGGTCGGGGCCATGGACTTGGCCCGGCGGATCTTGTCCCCGAGCTTGTTCAGAGCGTCGGCGGAGCAGGTCTGGCGCAGCATGGGGAAGAGGTTGTCCTCCTCGTCCCGGACGTGGGCGGAGACCTCGTCCATGAGCTGCTGCAGCAGCGGGCTCGTCTTGGGGTCGTCGGTGTCCGCCTTCTCCAGCTGCTTGAGGAGCTCCTCGACCCGACCGTGGTCCGCGATCTCCTTGTCCGCGATCCGGTCGCCGCCCTCGATGTACTCGCGTACCGCCGGGTAGAGGTACTCCTCCTCGGCGATCGAGTGCCGTACGAGTTCGATGGTGACCTCGTCCACGACGTCACGCAGTGCCTGCCCGCCGCCCGGCATCCCCTGGATCCGGGCGAACATCTCCTCGACCTCGCGGTGGTCGGTCATCAGCTCCGCGATCGCGTCTCCACCGTGTCCCATGGTCTCTCCGCCTTTCGCTGTTCATGCCCGGGGCCGGGCCGACGAAGCCGGCGCCGCCGCGGGCGAGGTCCACCCGCCGGGTGCCCGCCCCCTGCCGGGAGTAACTGCTTCTTCGTCATCGAGGAGCGGCCCTCGATGGTGCGCAGAAGCGTGAGCTCCACGTCGCCGTGTTCGCCGTGGATCAGGCATCCAGGCCGACCGCCCCGGCTCACTTCTTCTTCAGCGCGGACGGCTTGTGCACTGAGGACCGGCCGGACTTGCCGCTGCGCACCTGGTACTGCGGTTCGTCCGGGGACGCATCCACCGTGCGGCCCGCGGCCTCGGTGCGCTCGGTGATCTTCTTCTCGACCTCGCCCTCGGCCTGTCCGCCGTGACTCTCCCAGGCCACCTTGTCGCCCCTTTCCAGCTCCTTGCCCGCGCGCCTGTTCCGAGCCGTACCGGCACTCCTTCACCTGCGGTGGGCCGTTTCTCCCAGGGTGCGGGCATCGTGCCTGCACCGCAGCTGCTGGTCACGCTCTGGGGCCGAGTTCGGCGGGCATCGGACTGTCTGTCCGGAGGACGGGTACTCAGTGATCTCTGCGGCTTCTCGCGCACCAGGTCCCACCGATTGCTTCCAAACCACCGACATCCCGCCCTTCCCGGAGAAGCGCCTGGCAGCGGCCTGCCGTCCCACCAGGGACACCATCTCCCGCGGGCTTCGAAGACAGGGAGGCATCTCCATGCCGACACCACTGCCGTTCCGGGCGTCCGAATCCCTTCACGGCCTGTCCGCCGTGGTCACCGGCGGCTCCCGCGGTCTCGGTCTTCTCATCGCCGACGAGCTGATGGACCGCGGCTGCCGTGTCACGCTCGCCGCGCGAGACGCCGACGAACTCGAGCGGGCCGCCGGGCTGCTTCGGCAGCGGCATCCCGAAGGCTCCGCCCGCACCGCCGTGACCGACGTGCGGGACAGGCAGGCCCTCGCTGGTCTTTTCCACCGGACGGCCGAGGCCTGCGGCGGCGTGGACGTGGTCATCGCCAACGCCGGCATCATCCAGGTCGCACCTGCCGAGACCGTCGGCGCGGCCGGATTCGACGACGCGATGGGCACGATCTTCCACGGCGCGCTCCACACCAGCCTCGAAGCACTCCCCTACCTGCGCGAGAGCCCAGCCGGCGGAAGGCTGGCTCTGATCGGCTCCGTGGGCGGTCTGCTCGCCGTACCGCATCTGCTGCCGTACTCGTGCGCCAAAGCCGCCGTGGGGGCCCTGGCCGAAGGGCTGTACGCGGAGTCGGCGCGCGACGGCGTGTCCGTGACCGCCGTACATCCGGGTCTGATGCGCACCGGCTCGCATCTGCACGCCGTGTTCGGCGGTGACCGGCGACGCGAGTTCGCCTGGTTCTCCGCTCTCGCCGGCACTCCGCTGATATCGATGGACGCGCGCCGCGCTGCCGACCGCATCGTCACGGCCGTCCAGCGCCGCCGCCTCCGTCTCGTGCTCACCCCCGCCGCCCGCGTCGCCGACAAGGCCCACGGCCTCGCCCCCGCGCTCACCGCACGGCTCAGCCACGCGACGACCGCACTGCTGCCGACCGCGGAAGGCGAACCGGAGCTGCGCCCGGGCATCGACATCGAGCCGGCAGCCCCACGCACGCTCGGGGAACGCCTGCGCTCCGTGGGCAGCGCGCTGAACGACCGGGCTGCCCGTGCCTACAACGAACGCCACCGCACCGCTGCGGAGCGGCATCTGCCCTGACCGGGCTCACGGCCGGGTGCGGCGGGTCCAGCTGAGCGTCTTGCGCGGATCGCGCCGTGAGGCATCCGCTCCCCGGGTACGGGAAAGGGCCAGGTCGCGCAGTGTTTCCGGAAGACTGTCGGACAGCGGGGCCGGTACCTCTTCCCGGCTGTCCCCGGACAGCGGCAGTTTGAGATGCCAGCCCGCGTCGGTTCCGCCCGTCCTTCGCCTGAGGGCGGCCGAGGAACCGGCCGGGCGCAGGTAGTCCGTGTCGTAGTACACGGCGTCCAGGATCTCGGTGCCCTGATCCGCGACGGCCACGATGCCGCCCACCCCGGTGAGGTCGGGCAGCCATGTCGTGTCGGCAGCCGACGGTGATCCGACCGGCCGTCAAACCACTCGTCCGGGCTGAGGCGGCTCAGGGCTGCAGCAGGGTTTTGATCATGCCGTCACGCTTGGCCTGGAAGTCCGCGTACGCCCGTGGCGCCTCCTCCAGGGGCAGGTGGTGGGTGGCGAAGCCGTCCACGCCGAGGGGGTCGCCGTCGGAGAGCAGGGGCAGGATCTCCGGCACCCAGCGCCACACGTTCGCCTGCCCCATCCGGAACTGGAGTTGCTTGTCGAACATGCGCAGCAGCGGCAGGGGGTCCATGGCTCCGCCGTACACCCCGGACAGCGAGACGGTACCGCCGCGCCGTACGAGGTCGATCGCCGTGTACAGAGCGCCGAGCCGGTCCACACCCGCCTTCTCCATGAGCGGCTGGGCCAGCGCGTCGGGCAGCAGTCCCGTCGCCCACTGGGCGGCCTTGGTCACCGGGCTGCCGTGCGCCTCCATTCCGACCGCGTCGATCACCGCGTCGGTGCCGCGTCCGTCGGTCAGTTCGCGCACCGCGTCCCCGAGGTCCTTCTCGTGCCGGCGCAGGTCCAGGCAGGTCACCCCGTGCGCGGAGGCCCGGTCGAGGCGTTCGTCCACGAGGTCGACGCCGATGACCAGCCCGGCGCCCCGGTGCTGAGCGATCCGCGTGGCCATGTCGCCGATCGGGCCGAGGCCGAGCACGGTGACCGATCCGCCGGGCGGCACCGCCGCGTACTCGACGGCCTGCCAGGCGGTCGGCAGCACGTCGGAGAGATAGACGAAGCGGTCGTCGGGCGGTCCCTCGGGCACCTTGACCGGCAGAGTGCTGCCGAACGGCACCCGCAGGTACTGGGCCTGCCCGCCCGGCACCTGCCCGTACAGCCTGGTGTAGCCGAACAGGGCCGCACCGGAGCCGTACGCGTGCACCTGCGTGGTCTCGCACTGCGACTGCAGGCCCTGGGAGCACATGAAGCAGGTACCGCAGGAGATGTTGAAGGGGACGACGACCCGGTCCCCGCGAGCGAGGCCACGCACCTCGGGTCCGGCCTCCTCGACGACACCCATGGCCTCGTGTCCCAGGATGTCGCCCGGCTCCAGGAACGGCCCGAGGACCTCGTACAGGTGCAGGTCCGAACCGCAGATACCCGTGGAGGTGATCCGCACGATCACGTCGTCAGACTGTTCGATCACCGGATCGGGGACCGTCTCCACCCGGACGTCCCGCCGACCCTGCCAGGTCAGAGCGCGCATACCGTCCGCCTCCTCGCTCGTACACCGGTCAGTGGTCACGACCGGGTATCCGCAGCGAGCCCCCTCAGTCGCCGACGGCACCGTCACCGGCATGCGGGGGGGGACGACCGGGAGCAGTCGCTCCGGACCTGCCCTCGCTCACGGTGCGCAGCGTCCGCCGGGCGGTGTGCACGACCGCGGCCTCGGACAGCCCGGACAGCCGCTCCAGCAGCTCCGCCGAGGGCTGGAAACCCACGGATGCGAGCGCCGCGTCGACTGCCGTGCGGCGACAGCGCCTTCCCCGGCGGAGCCCTCGGGGGAGGGAAGGCGGTGCGTGTGCCGGATGACCGGCGATGCGGGACTGTGCGCCACTCGCGGATGATCGCAGAGGTGCGCGAGCCGGTGCACAGGAGTTTTCCGCTCCGCCGCCGGACAGCTCCTAGCCCAGGTCGAAGGTGTTGGGCAACCCCAGCCGGTAGCGCACCTCGTCGACCCGTTTCAGGGGCTCCAGCTCCGGTGGCCGGAACAGCTCCCAGACGTGGCACCGCTCCGCGTCCGAACCGTCCGCGTCCAGCAGTGCGTTGACGGCGCGTCGGGCGGATTCGTTGGCGCCCTCCATGGTCGCCAGGTCCACGTCGGTGCGGATGTAGTCGCCCGCGAGGAAGAAGTTCGGCACCGCCGTCCTCGCCGACGGGCGGTGGTAGAGCGTGCCGGTGGGGTGGATGAGGAGTTGTTCGCGGTTGTGCGGGTCGGGGCCGCCGAGGCCCGTCACCGCAGGGTCCATGAACCAGCCGAGCCGGTCCTCGTCCCTGAGCGTCGTCTTGCCCGAGTCGTTCAGCCCGTCCTTCAGCTGGGCCCACAGTTCGGCGACGATCTCGTCCTTGGTGCACTCACGGGCGGTCTTGCCGTACAGGATGCCGGGCTTGTCCCACTCGGAGATGATCGTGGACAGGCACTCGTGGGCCTGCCCGTCACCGTAGTCGCGCGAGAAGTCCCGTACGTCCCAGAACTGTGTCTGGCCGATTCCGGTGACCGCCCAGGGTGAGTCGAGGCAGTTGATGTGGCCGTGCACGACGGGGGTGGGGGTGCGCAGGTAGAACATCACGCCGGTCATCCAGTCCGTCTTCAGCTCGTCGCACCGCCCGAGCTGCGGGTCGGCGGCGCGCAGGGCCGGGCCCCAGGTCACGCGCGCGTGCTCGACCGGGAGGGCGGAGACGTAGTGGTCGGCGGTGACGGTGCGCGGCCGGCTGCCGTCGCGCGCCGCCACCCGTACGCCGGCCACCCGTACGCCGTCGTACACCACCTCACGGACCTCGGTGCCGAGCACGAACTCGACGCCCAGGGAGCGCAGATGTGTCTCCCAGGGGTCGATCCACGCCTCGCTGGTCGGGGCGTTCAGCACCCGGTCGACGTCCGCGTCGCCGTCCATGCCGCGGCCGAGCAGGCCCCACAGGATGAGGGCCTCGATGATGACGCGGCCGACGGTGCGGGTGGAGGCGACCTCGGCGCGGGTGGCGACGAGGTTGCGGGTCTGGCCGATGCCGAGGAGCACCTGGTACTCGCGGCTCATCTCGCCGGCCCGGATGAAGTCCCACCACGCGACCTTCTCCCACTGGTCCTCGCGGCGGGCGTCGCAGCTGGTGAGGTGGACCAGGAGGCGGTCGGCGAAGTAGGCGGCCTCGTGGGCGGGCAGGTGGGTGGCGAGGTCCAGCACCGACAGGACCTGGTCGCGGATCCAGGACGGGGTGAGGTCGCCGGGAGCGGGCGGCGTGGTGACCCGGCGGAGCGGGAAGTGCAGGTCCGGGCGGCCCGAGCCGCGCGCGAACAGCTCCTCCGTGCCGCCTCGGAGGTTGCCGTGGACGCCGTTCGTGTTGCCGGGGAAGGGGATGCGGCGCATGGTGTCCGGCAGGTTCCGGTAGAAGCCGGGGAAGAAGCGGAAGCCGTGCTCGCCGGGTAGCGGCTTGCGGCCGCCCGTTCCGGTCCCGGGGACGTCCATCGAGCGGGCCTTGCCGCCGAGGGCGTCGTAGTACTCGTAGACCGTGACCCGGTAGCCGCGTTCGGCGAGTTCGTGAGCGGCGCTGAGGCCGGAGACCCCGCCGCCGAGGACGGCGACACGCTTGCCGGAGCCGGCCGCGGCCGCACTGCCGGCCGCCCCTAAGACGCCGGCCGCTCCCCCGCCCACGGCGCCGGCGACCACTCCCCCGCCCGCCGCCAGGAAACGCCTGCGGCTGTGCCCGCCGTGCTCCCGAGCCTGCTGCGCGTGTTCTGTTGTCATGAGAACCGGAGATTAGGGAGGGGCTCGGGCAGCCGGAAGCACTCTTACGTGTCGCCTACAGCATCCTCACAAACACCCGGGGACAGCGGCACCGAGCGTGTCGGCGCAGGGCCGGTGCCGCCGGGTTGCCGCTCGCGTACCGACCAGGAGCACCCGGCCTCGCCTGCCGGCGGGCGGTTACCGCACCCGACGGTGGGGAGCAAGGGCCGAGCCGGTCGTGGATCGGCCGGGGGGGCTCGGGACAATCATGGCCATGAGCGACCGAATGTCCGACGCCGAGAACCGGCTGGCCAGGATCGAAGGGCTGCTGGAGAGCGGCGAGCACGACGTGGTGCCCGCGTGGCGCAGGGCGACACAGGGCGAGCCGCGGTGGGCGGTGACCGCCGTGATACTGGTGGCGATCGCCCTGCAGCTGATGCTGCCGCACCGGCTCGCCTTCCAGCCGTACTGGGCCCTGCCGGTCCTGGAGGTGGTGTTGCTGGCCGGCGTCATCGCCGGCAACCCCCGGCGGGTCGAGCCCCGCACCCGGTGGCTACGGGTCCTCGGACTGGTGCTGATGGGGGTGATCAGCGTGGCCAACGGCTGGTCGGCGGTCCGGCTGGTCGCGGGTCTCGTGAACGGCACGGAGGGCCGTGACGCCGGGCCGCTGCTGCTGAGCGGCGGGGGCATCTGGCTGACGAACGTCATCGTGTTCGCCCTCTGGTACTGGGAGTGGGACCGCGGCGGGCCGATGGCCCGGGTCCTCGGCCGGCACCAGTACGCGGACTTCCTCTTCGTGCAGATGCAGAGTCCGGAGACCGCGCCGCAGGACTGGGAGCCGGGCTTTCTCGACTACCTGTACCTGTCCTTCACCAACTCCACCGCGTTCAGCCCGACCGACGTGATGCCGTTGTCGCACTGGGCCAAGATGCTGATGATGCTGCAGTCCTCGGTCTCCCTGGTGACGGTGGTCCTGGTGGTGGCGCGGGCCGTCAACATCCTCCAGTGACGGCGGTGCCGGCACCGCCGGCCGGGCTGCCTTAGGTTCGTCTCCATGAGCGAAGACTCCTTGCGCCTCGTCACGGTCGAGCGCACCGGCACCGGCCGTTTCACCGCCACGAACGCCCGCGGCGGCACGATCGCCTTCGGCACCGGCGACGGCACCGAACTCACCCCGGTCGAACTGCTGCTCGCCGCGATCGGGGGCTGTACGGCCGCGGACGTCGACGTGTCCACGAGCCGTCACGCGGAGCCGACCGCGTTCACCGTCACCGTCAGCGGCCACAAGGTGAGCGACGAGGACGGCAACCGGATGACGGACCTCTCGGTCGCCTTCTCCGTCACCTTCCCGGAGGGCCCGGCCGGCGACCGCGCCCGCACCATCCTGCCCCGGGCGGTCGCCGTCTCCCACGACCGGCTGTGCACGGTCAGCCGCACGGTCGAGGCGGGAACGCCGGTCGCCGTGTCGGTCGAGAACGTCTGACGTCTGACGTCGGGGGCCGGGTCGGGTCCGGCTGTGTGGCTGTGTGGCTGTGTGGCTGCCTGACTGCACGGCGGCATGGTCGAGCGTCTCGTGGACGACCTCCAGCAGGATCCGCTGCTGGGGGTCGAGCACGGCGGCCTCGCGCGGTGCGATGCGGAAGAAGCCGGCGTCGAATCCCGCGATGTCGTCGAGATATCCGCCGTGCGCGGGCACGTCGGCGGGCGGGAAGGCGGTGCCATCGCGCCATCGGTCCGCCGGAACCCGGCCGATCGCGTCGATCCCGTCCACCAACAGCCGCCAGTAGTCGGCGGGCCCGCGCACCCCGCCGGGCAGCCGGCACCCGACGCCGATGACCGCGACCGGTTCGGCCGCCCCTCCGGACAGGGCCGGCGCGGGGGCGTGCGGCCCGCCCGGCGCTTCGTCGAGCGGGGTCCCGGCGGGCACGGTCCCGGGCGCGTACTCGGGGGGGCCGTTCCAGGTTGTTGCCGGGCAGGTACGACAGCAGGTCGCGTACGGTGGCGAGGGCGTCCTCCTCGTCGGCGGCGAGGAAGCGGGCGTTGCCGTTGACGGTGTTGCTGACGCGGGCGCCGCCCAGTTCCTCGGCGGTGGTGCGCTCTGCGGTGACCGTCTCGATGACGTCGGGGCCGGCGACGAACATGTGCGAGGTGCGGTCGACCATCACCGTGACGTCGGTGATCGCCGGTGAGTAGGCGGCGCCGCCCGCGCACGGGCCGAGGACGACGGAGATCTGCGGGATCACCCCGGACGCCTGGACGTTGCGCCGCACCAGTTCGGCGTAGAGGGCGAGGGAGGCGACGCCCTCCTGGATGCGGGCGCCCCCGGAGTCGTTGAGGCCGATGACGGGGCAGCCGGCTCGCACTCGCCCTGCGGCTCCACAAGGCCACCTACCAGGGCATCGCACGCACCTACACCTTCAACCAGTACAACCAGTTCGACGCCGAAGTTAAGGCCATGGCCGGTGTGACCTACGTCCACCAGGTCCACGACGGACGGTTCGAGCAGGTCGGGCCGATCCTGGCCGCGCAGACGAAGGGGTAGCGGAGGTGGAGCGGCTCCAGCCCGCCGCCCCCTCGTCCGTCGGCGGCCGAGGCGTACGACGCCGTCGGCTACGCCGCCCACGGCCTCGCGGCGCCCAGCAGCGACGAACGCGAGTCCCTGCGCGCGGAGTTGCTGCGCGGGCCCTGGCAGGGCATCACCCGCCGGTACAGCTACGAGAGCCAGAACCAGTACCTGGAGACCGGCCAGGACGGTGGGTGGTTCCTCTACCACGTCGAGAACGGCAGGGCCCGGTTCGTCGCGCGGCACGACGACATCGGGAAGAAGACGTCGTAGGCATCCGGTGGGGCGGGGGAACTACAGGTCGTCCGATGCGCCGAGGCCGGTCAGCGCGCCCACCGGGTCCAGGTCGGGGGTGCCTCTGGGCCACCAGTCGTCGTGGCCCGGCTCCGACTCGTAGGCGTACCACAGGCCGTCGCGGCCGAAGCGGAGCTGGAGATGGCCGCCGGGGTGGGTCAGGTGGTTGCGCCACGGCCGGAAGGCCGGGAGGTCGGCGGCGAGCAGCAGCGGCCGGGCCCGGTCGAAGCGGCCGGCCGGCGGGTCCCAGGGCTCTTCGAGGACGGCCAGCCCCTCCATGCCGCCCTGCCGCCAGGCGGCGACCGCGCGCGCCAGGTCGCCCGGGGTCCGGCCCACGGCGTCCGCGAGCGTGGCGTAGAGGGCCCGGGTGGACGCGGTCAGGCCGGAACCGGGGCGGGCCGCGGCGAGCCGCACCGCGTCCTGCCAGAGGGACAGTTCACCGACCGGGTCGTGTCCGGTGGTGAGCAGGGCGTGGGCGCGGGCCGCCGCGTCGGTGGCCAGCTGGTCCAGCGCGAACGGGTCCGGGCCGCCGGGCACCCCCGGATACACCGGCGGCTGCTCGGGGTGCGCCGGCGCCGGCAACGGAGGCGGCAGCGGCGGGAGTCGACGCGGTACGAGGGCCTCGGTGGCCCGGACGCCCGGCAGCGCGGCCGGCTGCCGCTCCCGGGCCGCGCGGGCGGCGTTGCGCCGGGACAGCGCGTCCAGCACCTCGCGCTCCCCGCGGCCGCGCAGCAGGAGCAGCACGAACGGGTCCGCGTCCAGCAGCCGCGCGGTCTGGTAGCAGAGTGCGGCCGCGTGTTTGCAGGGGTGCCCGAAGTCCGGGCAGCTGCACCGGGGTTCGAGTTCACCGGGCCCCGGCAGCAACGGGACCCCGCTGTCGGCGAGGGTCTGCGGCAGCTCCTTGTCGAGCAGCGCGGCGATGTCGGCCGGCCGGTCGGCGGCGGCCTCCAGCAGCCGCTCCCACTCGTCCTCGCCGAAGGTCCGCAGCCGCACCTGCACGCGGTACGGCCGGGGCCGGCTGCCCTGCACGTACGCCAGGACCAGCCCCGGGGTCACGGTGATGGCGTCCACGTGCCCGCGCTCGGCGTAACCTCGCCCGCGCACCAGCCGCTTCACGTCCAGCGCGCCCTCTTCCAGCGCCCGTACCCAGGCGTTTCCCCACCAGGTCTCGGCGAACTCGGAAGCAGAGGCGGAGACACGGGACGGGAGGGGAGGGAAGGTACGGCGGAGCTCGGAGTCGCGGTGGGGGGTGGCCATGGTGCGCGGGAGACGGAGGGTCGGCTCCGGGTGGCCGGTGGCGACCGCAGCGGGGTGGGAGTCAGGCGTGTCCGGGTCGGGTCCGGGTGCGGGCTCGGGTACACGTTCGAGTGCGGGTGCGGGTTCGGGTGCACGTTCGGGTGCGGGTTCGGGAGTGTCCGGTTCGGACTCCTCCCTCGGCATCCGGAACGCGCTCGCCAGGAACTGCTTCAGGTCACGGGCGGTGCGACCACGAGCCGCGGACGCCGGGGCCGGCGAAGCCGAGGGCGAGGGCGAGGGCGAGGGCGAGGGCGGTCGCCGTACCGGGCGGGCCGAGGGCTGTTCAGACGTCTGCGCCGCAGCCGCCTCCTCGGCCCGCCTCGCCTCCGCGCGCGCCGCACGCAGCGCCTCCCGCGCGACGTCACCGGGACGGCTGCCCGGCCGTCCGGCGGCGGACGCGGCCGTGTCGGCCCGGTCGATCCCCTCGATCTGCTCGGCCGGCTCGGCCGGCTCGGCGGCCACACCTTCCTCGGCCTCGGGCTCGGCATCCCGCCTCTCGGCCTCCTTCGCGGCGGCGGCCACCCGCAGTGCCAGACGCGCGGCATCCCCCGGCCTCGGCACCCGCTCCGCCCGTTCGCCCTCTCCCCCGCCCGCGGCCGCCGCGTCGGCCCCGGTCTCCGCCTCGCGCCCCCGCGCCGCCCGCAACGCGCGCCGCGCCGCATCCCCCGGCCGCTCCTCGCCCGCGCCGCTCATGACGTCCTCCGCAACGACACCAGGTCGGACAGCTCGCGGTCCGTCAGTTCGGTCAGGGCGGCCTCGCCGGAGCCGAGGATCGCGTCGGCGAGGGCCCGCTTCGCCTCCAGCATCTCGGCGATGCGGTCCTCGACCGTGCCCTCGGTGACCAGCCGGTGCACCTGGACCGGCTGGGTCTGGCCGATGCGGTACGCGCGGTCGGTGGCCTGTTCCTCCACCGCCGGGTTCCACCAGCGGTCGAAGTGCACGACATGGCCGGCGCGGGTGAGGTTGAGACCGGTGCCCGCGGCCTTCAGGGAGAGGACGAGGACCGGGGTCGCGCCGCTCTGGAAGCGGTCCACCATGCGCTCCCGCTCCGGCACCGGGGTGCCCCCGTGCAGCAGGTCGACCGGGACCGCGCGAGCCTGGAGGTGTGCGGCGATCATGCGGGCCATGCCGACGTACTGCGTGAACACGAGCGCCGAGCCGTCCTCGGCGAGCACGGTGTCCAGCAGCTCGTCGAGCAAGGTGAGTTTGCCGGAGCGGGCGGCCAGGCCCTCGATGCGGGACTCCTCCTTGAGATACAGCCCGGGATGGTCGCAGATCTGCTTCAGGGCGCCGAGCAGCTTGAGCACCAGGCCGCGGCGCGCGATGCCGTCCGCCGTCTCGATGGCGAGCAGCGACTCGCGCACCACCGCCTCGTACAGCGCGGCCTGCTCGCGGGTGAGCGGGACGGGGTGGTCGGTCTCCGTCTTGGGCGGGAGTTCGGGGACGATCCCGGGGTCGGACTTCTTGCGGCGCAGGAGGAAGGGGCGGACCAGGCGGGCCAGTCGGGTCACCGCCTCCTGATCCTCGCCGTTCTCGACGGCGCGCGCGTGCCTGGCGCGGAAGGACTTGAGCGGGCCGAGGAGTCCGGGGGTCGTCCAGTCGAGGAGGGCCCAGAGCTCGGAGAGGTTGTTCTCCACGGGGGTGCCGGTGAGGGCCACGCGCGCGGGGGTCGGGATGGTGCGCAGGGCTTTCGCGGTCGCCGAGTAGGGGTTCTTGACGTGCTGGGCCTCGTCGGCGACGACCATGCCCCAGGGCTGTTCGGCGAGCCTGCCCGCGGTGGCGCGCATGGTGCCGTACGTGGTGAGGACGAAGCCGCCGTCGAGGCCGTCGAGGCTGCGGTCGGGGCCGTGGAAGCGGCGGACCGGGACGCCGGGGGCGAACCGGGCGATCTCCCGCTGCCAGTTGCCGAGCAGCGAGGCCGGGCAGACCACCAGGGTCGGCTCGGTGCGGGCCCGCTTGAGGTGCAGGGCGATGACGGTGATCGTCTTGCCGAGGCCCATGTCGTCGGCGAGGCAGCCGCCGAGGCCGAGGGCGGTCATCAGGTCGAGCCAGGCCAGGCCCCGCAGCTGGTAGTCGCGCAGGGTGGCGTGCAGGCCGGCGGGCGGCTCGGCCGGCTGGATGCCGGCGGTGAGACGGTCGCGCAGGGCCGCGAGGACACCGACGGGGACGGCCTCGACCCGCTCGCCGTCCACCTCGGCCTCGCCGGTGAGCGCGACGGAGAGCGCGTCGACCGGGTCGAGCAGGCCGAGTTCGCGCCTGCGCGCCTTGCGGACGAGGGCCGGGTCGACGAGTACCCAGCGGTCCCGCAGCCGTACGACCGGGCGATGGGCCTCCGCGAGGGCGTCCATCTCGGCGTCGCTGAGCGGATCGCCGCCGAGCGCCAGCTGCCAGCGGAACTGCAGCAGTTCCTCGCTCTCGAAGAAGCCGGTGCCGTCGGTGGCCGAGCCGGGGGCGGGCCGCACCACGGCCGCCGCGGTCAGGTCCTGGGCCAGGTCCCGGGGCCAGTGCACGGCGACCCCGGCCGCCGCGAGCCTCGTCGCCGCCACCCCCAGCAGCTGTCCGAGCTCCTCCTCGGAGAGCGCGAGGACGTCCGGCACGTCCTGCTCCGCGAGGCGGGCCAGCGGCGGCCACACCCGCGCGGCCCGGCGCACGGCCAGCGCCGCGTCCACGCGCGCGCGGGGACCGAAGGCGGCGTCGGACGCCCCCGACCACAGCGCCGCCGCGTCGGTCACCAGCGTCGGGTCGGCCAGGCTGTGCACCTGGACGATCGCCGCTCCCGCGCGGTGCGCACCCTCGCCGTCGTCGAACAGGTCGTACGCCGACAGGTCCAGCCGCAGCGAGATCCGCACCCCCGCGTCCATGCCGGCCGCGACCTCCGCGGCCCACTCCTGGGCGTCGGGCAGCCGCCGGGCTTCGCGGGCGGCGAAGGGCCGGCCCGCGGTGTGCGGGGCGGCCGGGGTGCGGGGCAGGGTGTCGGCGACCGCGTCCAGGAAGGAGCGGACCAGCGCCTCCGGCTGGGGCAGCAGGAGCGGGCCGGGGCCGGGCAGCGGGACGGCGTGGCCCTCGGCGGGCAGGGCGTCGGCCACCGCGCGCAGGTGGGCGATGTCGGCGGGCTCCAGGGGGCCGGCCCGCCAGGCGTCGTGTCCTGCCGGGGTGAGGCCGGGCAGCAGCCGGCCGCGGGCGGCGAGCCGCAGCGCGTGCAGGGCGGCGGCGCCCCAGCAGGCGGTGGCGGGGTGGGCGGCCGGGTCGCGGCGGGCCCGGACGAGATGCGGGAGGGCGGCGGCGAGCGGCAGGGTGAGCGCGGGCACCTGCCGGCGGCGGACCCCGGTGGCGCCGTGCCGCCGTACGACCGTGAGCTCCTCGGTCGCGGTGCCGGGCAGCGGATCGCCCTCGGGGTCCCAGAAGGCCATCCGGCCCTGGCGGGGGAGGTCGGCGGGCAGGTAGACCGCGGCCAGGCGCACCGGTACGTCCGCGCCGGCCTCGGCCGTCGTGCCGCTCATACGTTCTGCCACCTCCCGCCCGCCTGTCGGATCAGACGTCTTCGACTGTACGGGCGGGGTCTGACAGTCGGTCCCGGCGACCGGCCCCGGCGGCGGCCTACGGGACGGTGCGCGAGACGACGTAGATCATCGGGAAGTTGGGGTCGGCCGTGTTCACGACCACGTCCTGGGTGGGCGCCGGGTTCTTCTGCTTGTGCGTCAGGCCCGACCAGGTCCCGGGGCCGGTGAACTTCCAGCCGCTGATCTTCTGGTCGCGGGAGCTGATGCTGATGTCGTTCTTCCTGAGCGCGTCCCGGTTGACGCCCATGCCCTCCAGGAAGCTGTCCAGTCCGGCGCTGTTGGTGCGGAACTGGACGTAGAGACGGCTGGTCTTCCAGTTGTTCGTCTCGTAGTACGCGATCCGGTCGGCCGGGTGCGGGACCGGCACCTGGTAGAGGCGCCGCTGCACCTTCGAGGGCCAGCCCTCGGAGAGGCCGATCGCCGAGTACTTGGACTCCTTGTCCTTGCCGCTGTTGCGGCTCTGGGCGGCGGAGATCACCAGATAGCCGGCCGGGACCCCGATGAGCAGCACGATGATCAGCAGCGTCAGCGCCCGGCGCTTGGCCTTGTGCCCCGGGGTCTCGGGCGGCCGCTGCGGTCCCTCCGGGGACGCGGCCTGACGGGGCAGCGCAGCGGTCATGCGGTGTCCCGGGTACGGCGGGCCTCCGCGAACCGCTCGTAGCGCTCGTACCGCTCGACCCGGCGCCGCTTGGCGCGCCGGAACCGGCGGGCGACCAGGCGGGCGAGGTCGGCGGCGCCGACCATGCCGGCCTCGGGGCCCAGCTGGGCGCGGGCGATCCGGGCCTCGGGGCGGTAGCCGCGCCCGGTCAGCTGGCGCTTGAACGCGTCCCGCGCGGGGCCGATCAGCAGGTCGTCGGCGGCGCTGACGCCACCGCCGATCACGAAGCAGGAGGGGTCGAGGGCGGCGGCGAGGTTGGCGATGCCGACGCCGAGCCACTGGCCGATGTCCTGGAGCAGCTCGACGCACATCGCGTCGCCCTCGCGGGCCAGCTCGGTGATCATCGGGCCGGTGATCTCGTTGATGTTGCCCTTGACGTGCTCGATGATCCCGTAGGCCACCGGGGAGTCGGCGGCGGCCAGTTCCTTGGCCTCGCGGACCAGCGCGTTGCCGGAGCTGTACTGCTCCCAGCAGCCGCGGTTGCCGCACGGGCAGCGGTGGCCGCCGGGCACCACCTGCATGTGGCCGAACTCGCCGGCGACGCCGTACTTGCCGCGCTTGACCTGGCCGTCCTCCAGGATCGCGCCGCCGATGCCGGTGCCGAGCGTGATCATGACCAGGTGGTCCTCGCCGCGGCCGGCGCCGAAGCGCCACTCCGCCCAGGCCGCCGTGTTGGCGTCGTTGTCGACGAGGACGGGGACCGAGAGCCGGCCGGAGAGGCGGTCGCGCAGCGGTTCGTTCCGCCAGGACAGGTGGGGGGCGAACAGCACGCGGTTGCGGTCGGCGTCGACCCAGCCGGCGGCGCCGATGCCCACGGCGTGCACGTCGTGCCGGTCGGACAGGTCCAGGACCAGCTCGACGATCGTGTCCTCGACGACCTTCGGGCTCTTGGACTTGTCCGGGGTCTCCGTGCGGAGCTTCTCCAGGATGTTGCCGTCGGCGTCCACGACGCCCGCCATGACCTTGGTGCCGCCGATGTCGATGCCGACCGTCGGCACGCGGGGGGCCGTCAGGTGGGACCGGCGCTCCCTGGTGCCGACGGTGCGCAGGACCGGGGCTCGGCGGGAGCCGATGGGGGCGGTGAGGTCGCGATAGGTGCTCATCGGGCTCGATTCTGCCGTACGCGTGCGTGCAGTGCCGTTCGGGGGAGATAAGGAAGGGAACGGCGCCGTTGCCGAGTGCGGGTGCGTGGGGGCCGGCTGCGCAGTTCCCCGCGCCCCTTTCGGGGCGCTGCAGCTCGTGGCGTGGGGAGTCCGGGTCGCTTCGGCCGCCGTCTGCCGGGGCGGCCCACACATCGGTCACATTGTCCGGACATTACGACCTGTACGGGTGTGCCTTCAGGACCGCACGAGCAGCTGGAACTCGAAGGAGTAGCGGGTCGGGCGGTAGATGTGGTCGCCGAACTCGACGGCGCGGCCCGTGTCGTCGTACGTGGTGCGCTGCATGGTGAGCAGCGGAGCGCCCTCCGGCTCCGCGAGCCGGTCCGCCTCGGCGGCCGTGGCGCCGCGCGCGCCGATGGACTGGCGGGCGCTGTGCAGGGTGATCCCGGCGGTCCGCATGAGACGGTACAGGCCGGTCGCCTCCAGCTGGGCGGTGTCCAGATCGAGCAGGCCGGGGGGCAGGTAGTTGGTCAGGTACGCCATGGGCTCGCCGTGCGCCAGCCGCAGGCGTTCGATGCGGTGCACCTCGGTGTCCTCGGCCACCCCGAGCGCGGCCGCGACCTCGGCGGACGCCGGGACGACGGTGTTGACCAGCACATTCGTCGCCGGGCGCTGACCGGCCGACTCCAGGTCGTCGTAGAGGCTGCTGAGTTCCAGCGGGCGCTTGACCTGGCTGTGCACGACCTGGGTGCCGACACCCCGGCGGCGGACGAGCAGGCCCTTGTCCACGAGGGACTGGATGGCCTGGCGGACCGTCGGCCGGGACAGACCGAGCCGTGCGGCGAGCTCGATCTCGTTGCCCAGCAGGCTGCCGGGGGTGAGTGAGCCGTGCTCGATCGCCGCTTCCAGCTGCTGGGCGAGCTGAAAGTACAACGGGACCGGGGAAGTCCGGTCCACACTGAGGTCGAGCGTCACGGTCGGGTCCACATCTGGTTTGGGCACGGGGCCGAGCGTATCCCCGTGACGGGTTGACGGGAAGTTGTGTAGTTCGATTGTCCGGACATACGGATTGACAGCGCGCAGGGTGCACCAGCACCTTGTTCCCATGCGCATCGGGGTCATCGGGACGGGCCGCATCGGCACCATTCACGCGAACACGCTCAGCCGTAATCGCGAGGTCGGATCGCTGATCCTCACGGACGTGGATCCCCAGCGGGCCCAGGATCTGGCGCACCGGCTCGGGGAGACGGCGGCGCCCGGGACGGACGAGATCTTCAAGTGGGGCGTGGACGCCGTGGTGATCACCGCCGCCACCTCGGCCCACGCCGACCTGATCGGCCGCGCGGCCCGCTCCGGGCTGCCGGTCTTCTGCGAGAAGCCGATCGCCCTCGACCTGCCGGGCACGCTGCAGGCCCTGGCGGAGGTGGAGAAGGCCGGGACCGTGCTGCAGATGGGCTTCCAGCGGCGGTTCGACAAGGGGTACGCCGGTGCGCGGGAGGCGGTGCGCTCGGGCCGGCTCGGGCGGCTGCACACCGTACGGGCGCTGACCTCCGATCAGTCCCCGCCCCCGCCGGAGTGGCTGCCGCTGTCCGGCGGGCTGTTCCGGGACACGCTGATCCACGACTTCGACGTGCTGCGCTGGGTGACCGGCCGCGAGGTCGTCGACGTGTACGCGACCGGCTCGGACGCGGGGCCCGCGATGTTCCGCGAGGCCGGTGACGTCGACACCGGCGCTGCGGTGCTCACCCTGGACGACGGCACGCTGGCCACGGCGACGGCGACCCGGCTGAACGGCGCCGGGTACGACGTGCGGATGGAACTGGCCGGCGAGCGGGACACCGTGGTGGTCGGCCTGGACGACCGTACGCCGGTGGCCTCGACCGAGCCGACCGGGCCGCCGCCCGCGGACAAGCCGTGGCCCGGTTTCCTGGAGCGGTTCGGGCCCGCCTACGAGGCCGAGCTGTGCGCCTTCGTCGACGTGGTGCGGGGTCAGCTGGCCAACCCCTGCGACGGGCGTGAGGCGCTGCAGGCGCTGCGGATCGCGGAGGCCTGTGAGACCTCCCGGCGCGACCGCAGACCGGTGGCGCTCGCGGAGATCCCGGACCGGCTTGCCTGACCGGGCAGGCCTGCCCGGCCTGCCTCGGCCTCGGGGTGCGGCTACCAGCGCACCGGGAGGCTGCGCACTCCTCGCATCAGAGTGCCCGGCAGCCACTCGCCGTGCGGGCCGTCCAGGGCGAGGTCCGGGGCGCGCTCCAGGAGGGTGCGCAGGGCGGTCCGGCCCTCCAGCCGGGCCAGGGGTGCGCCCAGGCAGTAGTGGATGCCGTGACCGAAGGCGAGGTGGCCGCGGTGGTCGCGGCGGATGTCGAACCGGTCGGGCTCGGGGTAGCGGTCAGCGTCGCGGTCGGCACCGGCGAGGCTGATCATCACGGGGTCGCCCCGGCCGATGGCGGTGCCGGCGATCTGCAGGGGCTCGGCGGCGTACCGGTACGTGGCGTTCTCCACCGGGCCCTCCCAGCGCAGGGTCTCCTCGACCGCGCCGTCCAGGAGGCTCATGTCGGCGCGCAGGGCGGCGAGCTGGTCGGGGTGGGTGAGCAGGGCGAGAACGCCGTTGCCTATGAGGTTGACGGTGGTCTCGTGGCCGGCGATCAGCAGGACGAAGGCCATGCCGCGCAGTTCCGCGGCGGAGAGCCGGTCGCCGTCCTCGGCGGTGGTGCGGATCAGGTCGCTGAGCAGGTCGCCGCTCGGGCCCGCGCACCGCTTGTCCTCGATGAGCTCCGCCAGGTAGTCGGCGAGCGCGACGAAGGCGTCGTACTCGCTGCCCGGATCGCTGGGCGCGACCACCTCGTTGGACAGTTTCCGGAACCGCTCGCGGTCCAGCTCCGGGACGCCGAGCAGTTCGCTGATCACCGTGATCGGCAGCGGGTAGGCGAGGGCGTCGACGAGGTCGGCGCGGCCGCGCGGGAGCATCTCGTCGAGCAGCCGGTCGGTGATCTCCTGGATCCTCGGCTCCAGTGCGGCCAGCCGGCGGGCGGTGAACGCGCGCGTGATCAGGCCGCGCAGCCTGGTGTGCTGGGGCGGGTCGGCGAGCAGCAGGTACTTGCCGATCAGCTCCTCGTCGAGGAACTTGAAGCCGACCTTCTCGGTGTCCTTGGCCAGCCTGGGGTCGGCGAGCGCCGCGCGCGCCTCCTCGTACCCCACGACCAGCCAGGTCTCGTGGTACTGGTCGGGAAGCGGCCACCGCACCCGGTGCACCGGGCCGCTCTCGCGCAGCCGCGCGTACACCGTGTGCGGATCCGTGCGCAGACCGTCGCCGTACTCGCGGAGGTCGGTCACCTGCATGCTCTGCTCCCCCTTCAGGAGGTCCCCGAGGCCGTCCCGTATCCGGAGAACGCACGGGCCGCCCCACAGGTGCCCCACCGTCGCCCTATTCCTCCAGCAGTCCCGCGTCGTACGCCAGCAGGGCGATCTGGACGCGGTTGTTGAGGCCGAGCTTGGCCAGGATGCGGGAGACGTGGGTCTTGACGGTGGCGACGCTCATGAAGAGGCCGGTGGCGATCTCGGCATTGGCGAGGCCCCGGCCGACCGCGAGGGCGACCTCCCGCTCCCGGTCGTTGAGGGCGGCGAGCCGGTCACGCGCGCGTGCCTGCCGGGTGTCCGCCCGGGTACCGGCCGCGTGCCGCATCAGCTGCCGGGTGACGGCGGGCGACAGCACGGGGTCGCCGGCCGCGACCCGGCGCACCGCGGCGACGATCTCGGCGGGCGGGGTGTCCTTGAGGACGAACCCGGCGGCTCCCGCGCGCAGGGCGTGCAACACCTGTTCGTCGGCGTGGAAGGTGGTCAGGACGACGACCTGCGGGGCGTCGGCACGCCCGCGCAGCCGCTCGGTGGCGGTGAGTCCGTCCACTGACGGCATCCGGATGTCCATCAGGACGACGTCCGGGCGGGTTCGGTCCACGAGCGCCTCCACCTCGTCACCGTCGGCGCCCTCCCCGACGATCTCTATGTCCCCGGCGCCGCCCATCATGAGGGCGAGACCCGCCCGCACCAGCGGGTCGTCGTCGACGAGCAGCAGTCTGATCGCGGTCATGGCCCCTACGTAATCACGCGGATACGGCGCCATGTGGCCGTCTCCCGTTCGTCACGCCGCCGGGACGGCGGCCCAGGGCAGCCAGGCCCGCACCTCGAAGCCGCCGTCGCCGGTGGCCCGGTGCTCCAGTCGTCCCCCCGCCAGAGTGGCGCGTTCGGTCAGGCCGATCAGGCCCTGGCCGGAGCCGGGGACGTGCGGGGCCTCGTTCGCGGGGGCGGGGTTGTGCACGGTGATGTCCAGGCCGTCGCCGGGGGCGCCGGTGACGCGGACGGTGACCTCGGCGCCGGGGGCGTGCTTGCGGGCGTTGGTGAGACCCTCCTGGGCGATCCGGTAGGCGGTGCGGCCGACGGAGGCGGGGACGGCGGCCGGGTCGCCGACGTGGTTGTTCAGCACCACCTTCATGCCGGCTCCCCGTACCTCGGCGACCAGCGACTCCAGCGCGGCCAGGGTCGGCTGCGGGCGGCCGCCCGCCTCGTCGCCGTCGGCGGCGCGCAGCACGCCGATGATCTCGCGCAGGTCCTGGAGGGCCTCGTGGGCGCTCTCCCGGATGACCCCGGCGGCCCGGGCGATCTCCTCCCGGGGCGCGTCGGGCCGGAACTCCAGCGCCCCGGCGTGCACGCTGAGCAGGGTCAGCCGGTGGGCGAGGACGTCGTGCATCTCTCGGGCGATGGCCTCCCGGGCCAGCCGCTGGGCCCGCTCGGCGCGCAGCCCGGCCTCGGTCTCGGCCCGCCGGGCCCGGTCGCGCAGGCTGACCATCAGCTGCCGCTTGGAGCGCACGAACATGCCGAGGCTGACGACCAGGAGGGTGAACAGCACGACCAGGATGACGACGGCCAGGTAGGGCAAGTCGGGGTCGGGGCGCAGCCAGTAGAAGAACGGGACCAGCGCGAGGTCGGCTCCGGCGATCCAGGCGACGTACCGGAACGGGCGGTGCACGGCGAGCGTGAACAGCGCGACCATGGCGGCGCCGCCCGCGGTGTCGGAGACGAAGCCGACCGGGATCATGGCGAGGGCCAGGCCCGTCGGCCAGCGGCGGCGCAGCCAGACCGCGGCGCAGGCCAGACCGCCGACCAGCTGGTCGGCGACGGCGAGGCCGTGCGAGACGTTCGGGTCCTGGCGCATCGTGTTGGCGGCCGCCACACCCAGGAGGACGGCCAGCAGGAAACAGCTGAAGTCGACGAGCCAGTCGCGCGCGGTGCGCCGGGGCCGCCGGCCGGCCGGGCCGGCGTCCGGGTCGAGTTCATGGATCACGGCGGAGGGGAACAGCCAGCGCCGCCCCTCGAACGTCCGTATGGAGATGTCACCGCTCACGGTCGACAAATCTACGCAGGACCGGCCCGTGACACCTACTCGTGCACGGGATCGTCGACCAAAGTTGTGCCCGTGTGGACTTTCGGTGTGCCACGCGCGCGTGCGGCGGGTCTTCCGGCGGGCACGGCCCGCCCCACGGCCGATGGTGTGGGGCTGGGCCGCGGGACGAGGGTCGTACCGTGAAACGGTTGCTGGAACTGCTCGGGTTCGTCGCCCTCGTGCAGGGTGCGCTGGGGCTGCTGCAGGAGTTCACCCACTGGCCGGTGGGCCTTCTGCAACGGCTCGGCTTCCTCGACGGCTACGGCGTCTACGCGAGCGTCGCGCTGATCGTGCTGGCGTGCGCACGTTCGCCGCCGCGGGGAGCCGGAGGTCCGGCTGAGGGGCGGCCGGGATTCGGCCGGCCGGGCCCAGTGCACCAGTCTCGCCGGTTCACCTCGGCAGCGAACGGTCCGTCCGGCGTGGAGGCCCGGCGGCTGCCGGGATGCGGGCTTCAGGGGGCCGGCCGGCGGCAGGTTAACTACGTGAAAACTCAGAGGACTTGGCGGCAAATTCTTCAGACTTGTCATTGACATGCCACACTCTACGCGCGTCATCATGGAGCCATGAGATTCCCCCCACGAATCACCCGCATCGGCGCCGCGGGCGCCCTGCTGTCCGCCCTCCTCGTGGGCGGCACCGTCTCCGCCGTCACGGCGGACGCCGCTGCCAGCTCGGTCGGCAGTATCTGCTACAGCAACCTGCCGTCGCAGGCGTACGACACGCTCGACCTGATCGCGTCGGACGGTCCGTTCCCGTACTCGCAGGACGGGACCGTCTTCCGCAACCAGGAGGGCGTGCTGCCGAGCGAGCCCACCGGCTACTACCACGAGTACACCGTGATAACGCCGGGCTCCTCCACCCGCGGTGCACGTCGCATCGTCACGGGCGAGGACTACCAGGAGGACTACTACACCTCCGACCACTACGTCACGTTCAACCTCATCGACTTCGACTGCTGACTCCGCCGGAGGAAGCAGTGCAAGGACCAGCGCGAACCCGGTAGATCCTCTTACTCGCTCAGCTGCCCCCGTACAGGCCGCATACCGGCGGCCGGCCGGACCGGCCGTGTCGTATCCCTGTCGGTGCCGTCTACGCTCCGCGTACGGCAACGATGCGAGCAGCGACAGCTGCGTCTGCACGGCTCGGAGTCCTCGCCCCGCGTTCCCCCCACCACGCCAACATGGGACGCGGGGCGAGGCATGTCCGGCCCAACCGGGGAGGCGCCGCGCTTCGGCCCCGCCCGGTAGATCCCCGGCCACCGGCCGGAACCGGCATGTCGACAGCCACTGGCCGTCGGCGCCGGCCGCGCCCCGAGGATTCCCCGAGGCGTACAGCCCGATCGCCGCCGACGACAACGTGGACGCCTCGCCTACCGTGCGGACCCCGGGCGTCTGAGTCCTGACAGTCGGCAGGGGCGCCTGTGGCCCACGCGAACCCCTCTCACATCCCGTGTGTCTGCTGCCCCTCGAGTTGCCGCCTGGCGGCAAGCGCCTTCGCCAGCACCGTGGTGCGGTAGGGATTCGCGGCGTCCAGCGCCGACGCCACCGCAACCGCCTCGTCCAACAGCGCCAGCCGCTGCTCGGGCAGCTCCCGCACCAGCGACGACGCGCTGGCCTCCACCAGAACGTACGCCAGTTTCGACCCGTACACCTCCGGCTCGACCTGCGTCAGCAGGCGGTAGATCCGCAACCCCTCGGTGCCGCGCACCACCCGCCGGTTGGCACTGAGCAACTGGACCCTCGCCCGCATGACCATGTCCTGATCCATCGGTCCCCCTCCGTTTCCTCACCCCCACCTGCACCCGTCCCGCGACGAGACAGCACGACGAACGCGTCGGCACCCGGGAACGGATGCCGACACGGACGTCGGAGAGTGGATGACGACGAGTCTGCGGGCAGGTCACCACCCGGGACAAGCCTGAACGGAGGTGCGCTCCGTCCTACCGAAAACCACGTCCGAGCAGGCATGATGGACCTGACACTCGCTCAGCCCCTTGATCGGTTCGGCACGTCCGGGAAGGCACCGTTGTCAGTGGTGGGCGGCAGGATGCCGGTCATGACGACACCTGCAGCAGAGATCACGGATGCGGCCGCCTACGCACAGGCCGTCCAGGACGCCGTCGGGGCGGCTGCCGCGTACTACGCGGGCGGCACGTCACCGCTGGACGACGACGCCTACGACCGCCTGGTGCGCGGGATCGCCGCGTACGAGGCCGGACACCCCGAGCAGGTGCTGCCCGACTCCCCCACCGGGAAGGTGGCCGGCGGCGCGATCGAGGGCGATGTCCCGCACACGGTGGCGATGCTGAGCCTGGACAACGTGTTCTCCGCGGAGGAGTTCACCGCCTGGACCGAGTCCCTGGCCCGCCGTATCGGGCACGAGGTCACCCGCTTCCACGTCGGGCCGAAGCTGGACGGCCTCGCGGTCGCCGCCCGCTACACCGAGGGCCGCCTCACCCGGCTGATCACCCGCGGCGACGGAACGGCCGGGGAGGACGTCTCGCACGCGATCGGCACCATCGCAGGCCTGCCCGGGCAGCTGGCCGAGCCGGTCACCGTGGAAGTGCGCGGCGAAGTCCTCATGACCACCGCCCAGTTCGAGTACGCCAACACCGTGCGCACCGAGCACGGCGGGCTGCCGTTCGCCAACCCGCGCAACGCCGCCGCGGGCACGCTGCGGGCCCGCGAGCGGCTCTACACGGTGCCGATGACGTTCTTCGCCTACGGGCTCCTCCCGCTTCCCGGCGCCGACCCGGCACTGGCCGAGCGGCTGACCGCGTCCGCGCACAGCGACCTGATGCACCTGGCCGCCGAGTTCGGGCTGCACACCAGCGCCCGCACCCCGGTCCCCGACGCCGTCGCCGAGTCCGTGGAGCAGGTCCTCACCCGGGTGCAGGAGATCGCCGCGGCCCGTGCCGGGCTGCCGTTCGGGATCGACGGCATCGTCATCAAGGCCGACCTCGCCGACGACCGGCGGGCCGCCGGATCCGGGTCCCGCGCCCCCAGATGGGCAATCGCCTACAAGCTGCCGGCCGTGGAGAAGATCACCCGGCTGCTGGCGGTGGAGTGGAACGTCGGCCGCACCGGGATCATCGCCCCGCGCGGCGTCCTCGAACCGGTCGCCATCGACGGCTCCACCATCACCTACGCCACCCTGCACAACCCGGCCGACATCACCCGCCGCGGCCTGCGCCTGGGCGACCGGGTCATGGTCCACCGCGCCGGCGACGTCATCCCCCGCATCCAGGCCCCGGCCGCCCACCTGCGCACCGGCGACGAACTGCCCATCGCCTTCCCCGAGACCTGCCCGCGCTGCGGATCGGACATAGACAGGACCGAGGAACGCTGGCGGTGCACCCAGGGCCGCAACTGCCACCTGGTCGCCTCCCTCTCCTACGCCGCCGGCCGCGACCAGCTCGACATCGAAGGCCTCGGCACCACCCGCGTCGTCCAGCTCGTCGAGACCGGTCTCGTCAGCGACCTCGCCGACCTGTTCACCCTCACCCGTGAGCAGCTGCTCGGCCTGGACCGGATGGGCGAAACCAGCACCGACAACCTCCTCACGGCGATCGCCACGGCCAAACAGCAACCGTTGTCGCGGGTGTTGTGCGCACTCGGCGTGCGCGGCACCGGCCGGTCCATGTCCCGCCGCATCGCCCGCCACTTCGCCACCATGGACACCATCCGTGCCGCCGACGCCGAGGCGATGCAGCAGGTCGACGGCATCGGCGCGGAGAAGGCCCCCTCGATCGTCGCGGAACTGGCCGAACTCGCCCCGCTCATCGGCAAACTCGCCGCCGCGGGCGTCAACATGACCGAGCCCGGCGCCACCCCGTCCGGCCTCGGCGACGAGGTGAGCACCGACGGTGAGGCGCCCGTCGCCGCAGCGGAGACCGGCCCGCTGGCAGGGATGACCGTGGTCGTCACCGGCGCGATGACCGGGGTTCTGGAGAAGCTCTCCCGCAACGAGATGAACGAGCTCATCGAACGCGCCGGCGGCCGCTCCTCCTCCGGTGTCTCCAAGAGGACCACTCTCGTCGTCGCCGGAGAGAACGCGGGATCCAAGCAGGCCAAAGCCGAATCCCTCGGCATCCGTCTCTCCACCTCCGACGAGTTCGCCGCCATGGTCGCCGACTACCTCAGCTGAAGCCTCCGCCACCGCATGACGCCCGACGCCGTGGGGGCGGCACCACGGTGGTCGGGCTCCGCGTCCCCACGGTCGGCGAAACGCCCTCTCAGCCGAGCCGTTCCTCGAGGAGCTTGCACATCCTGCGCACAGTGGCGTCGCGGAAAGGCCGCCGCAGGAGCGCGCCGGTTCTACGACGAGATGGCTCCGCTCCCGACCCACTCGACCCGGGCGCGGGCCGCGGGGCCGACCCGGGCGACGAGGTGGTCAGGCGTTCTGCTCGGCGATGTACGAGCCGTAGTCGGGGCGGCCCGCGAGGTCGTACGACTGGATCGAGACGCCCGCCGTGGTGATCCGCCCGCCGGTGTGCCGGAACTTCGTCGGCGGCGCGCCTTCCTGGAAGAACCGGCGGCCGGAGCCGAGCACGACGGGGAAGGTCACGAGGTGGAGGGTGTCGACGAGGCCGAGGTCCAGCAGGGAGCGGACCAGGGCGCCGCTGCCGTGCACCTGGAGCTCGCCGTCGGTGCGCTCCTTGAGGGCCGTGACCTCCTTGGCGAGGTCGCCGGCGAGGACCGTGGTGCCGGACCATGCGGGGTCGGTCAGGGTCGCGGACGGGACGTACTTCGGGAGTGCGTTGAGCCTGGCCGCGATCGGGTTGCCGGGGTCGGTGATCTTCGGCCAGTAGGACGCGAAGATGTCGTAGGTGTGGCGGCCGAGCAGGAAGGCGCCGGCCCGGTCGAAGACCTCGGCGACGAACCGACCGAAGTCCTCGTCACCGTACGTGAAGCTCCAGCCGCCGTGGGTGAAGCCCCCGCTGGGGTCCTCCTCGGGGCCGCCGGGCGCCTGGTAGACGCCGTCGAGTGTGACGAACATGGTGGAGACGAGCTTGCCCATGGCGGTGCCTGCTTCCTGGGGCGCGGTCCGTTGTCGCCGGTTCAGACCCCCGTGGCACCCGTAACTCATCGGCCGGCCGGTCCCCGGCGCGCCCTCACCCCGTGTGCGTCGAGAACAGTCCGCCGGTCGGGCCCTGCTTGTCGCCGCCCTGGGCCTTCTTCAGGGCGTTGGCGAGGCTCTCGATGGTGAGGGACTGCAGGATCACCCGGCCGTTGCCCTCCAGGGTGGCCAGGGAGAGACCCTCGCCGCCGAAGACGGCGTTCATCAGGCCCTGGCGGTTGAGGCCGCCGACGCGCTGGACGCCGTACTGGATGCCCTCCTCGAAGGCGACGACGCAGCCCGTGTCGACCTCGATACGGCCGCCGAAGTCGGCGGGGTTCAGGTCGATGAAGTTGCCCGCGCCGGCGATGATCACCGTGCCGTGGCCGGTGAACTTCTCCAGGATGAAGCCCTCGCCGCCACTCATGCCGGTGCGGCCGCCGGAGAAGGCGATGCCGAACTCGACGGTGGACTCGGCCGCGACGAAGGCGTCCTTCTCGGCGAACCACGCGCGCGTGCCGTTCAGCTCCAGCGCGCGCATCTCGCCGGGGAGCACGCCCGCGAAGCCGACGGTGCCCTCGCCGCCCTGGGAGGTGAAGTACTGGAACGCCAGCGACTCGCCCGCGAGCATGCGCTGGCCGACCTGCATGGCTGTGCCCATGGCCTGGCGGAGCATGCCGCCCATGCCGCCACCGCCGCCGCCCTGCTGCTGGCCCCCGCCGTTCGGGCCGCTGAGCCGGGTCTCCATGGTCACGTTCGTCGTCTTGAACAGGAACTTGCCGGCCTCGCAGTAGACGGTCTGGCCGGGGTGCAGGTTGACGACCGCCATCTGCATGGCGTTGCCGACGATTTCTTGCTGAAGGGTCACGGCAGAAGAACGTAGCCGACGGCTCAGCGGTTCCCTCCGCCCACCCACCACCCGACTCGGTCGTCCCGGACCCCACCGGTCTCCCGCGTGGGGCGGGGCTGCGCGGAGAGCCACCCGGCTCTCCTGGGGCACCCTTGAGCACCTCGGCAGTCCCACCCTGTCGTTGCTCTTCGACTTCGCTTTCCGAGAAGGCGAGTCGGGTGGGCGGGCAAGCAGGCGTCAGGACAGTTCGCGGTGCCTTGCCGTCAGGGCCGCTGCCCCCGCTTCCGTCGGCGTGCCGAACAACCGCAGGCGGGAGATCCCGCCGTCCGGGAAGATGTCCACGCGCGCGTGGGTGCCCACCGCCGGGGCGGCCAGGACGAAGCGGTGGTTCGTGTCGGGCTGGAGGCGGGTGCGCGGCAGGATCTCGCGCCAGTCGCCGTCCTCGCCGTCCCGTACGGACACCGACGCCCAGCCCGCGCTGTTGCCCTTCAGGTACGCCGTGTCGATCTCGATCGCCCTGATCCGGGACTGGGCGGCGAGCCGGTACCGGATCCAGTCGTTGCCCTGATCGCGGCGGCGGCGCGTCTCCCAGCCGTCGTCCATCTTGCGGGAGCGGCCCGGCTGGACGGTGTTGGTGGCCGGCGAGTAGAAGAGGTCGGAGGCGTCCTCGACCCGGCCGCCGTTCTCCAGGGCGGCCACGTCGAAGGTGCCGAGCACGGCGAGCCACCCGGGGTCGGGCACGACCTCGCCGTACACGCGCAGGCGTGCGATGCCGCCGTCGGGGTGCTGGTTGACGCGGAGGTGGGTGAAGCGCTGCTCCAGGGAGACCGCGAAGCCGTTCGCCGCGTGGCCGCCGACCGGCGTACGCGGGACGAGGGTCGTCCACTTCACGTCGTCGCCGAGCAGTTCCGCCGGGGACGGCGAGCCCGCGACCGACGTGCCTTCGACGGACACCGCCTGGGGGTAGTTGCCACGGAAGTGGGCCGTGTCGACGACGATGCCGCGCACCACCCCGGCGGCGCCGAGCCGGACCAGCGCCCAGTCGTGGTCCTCGGCGGTGGGCCAGGGGTGGTCGGCCGAGACCCCGCGGCGGCGGCGCGTCTCCCAGCCGTCCATGATCTTGCCCTTGTGCCCGAAGTGCTCGGGGTCGAACTCGGCCCGCCCCGGCACCAGCAGGTTCTCCCGCTGGGCGAAGAACTCGTCGTTGGCGGCGATGACCCCGGCACCGAGCTGCCGGTCGGCGAGGTTGACGTACCGGGTGAAGGGGAAGTCGCCGGTGCGGTAGTCCGCGTAGGGGTCGCCGCCGGAGTAGGGGTGCGCGTCGCCGGTGAAGGTCGGGATCGCCGTCAAAGGTGTTCCTTTCGGTGTCGGCCGCTGCGGGTGCGGAAGGAAGTGGTCGTCAGGGGGTGCGGGTGAGGAGGCGGCCCTGCGGGGGCGTGAACTCGCCGTCCGAGACGATGCGTTCGCCGCGCAGCCAGGTGGACTTCACGACGCCGTACAGGGTCTTGCCCGCGTACGCGGTGACCCGGTTGCGGTGTTGCAGGGCCGCCGGGTCCACGGTGAAGGTCTCGTCGGGCGCGAGGACGGCGAAGTCGGCGTCCCGGCCCGCGGCGATGGCGCCCTTGCGGTCGTCGAGGCCGACGAGCGCGGCCGTACGGGCCGACATCCAGCGGACCACGTCCTCGAGACCGTGGCCGCGCCTGCGCGCTTCCGTCCACACGGCGGCGAGGCTGAGCTGGAGGCCGGAGATGCCGCCCCAGGCGGTCGCGAAGTCGCTCGTCTTGAGGTCGGCCGTGGCGGGCGAGTGGTCGGTGACCACGCAGTCGACGGTGCCGTCGGCCAGCGCCTGCCAGAGCAGGTCCTGGTTGGCCGCCTCCCGGATGGGCGGGCAGCACTTGAACTCGCTGGCGCCGTCCGGGACCTCCTCGGCGGTGAGGGTGAGGTAGTGCGGGCAGGTCTCGACGGTGAGGCGGACACCGTCCGCCCTGGCCGCCGCGATCACCGGCAGCGCGTCGGAGGAGGACAGGTGCAGGACGTGCACGCGCGCGTGCAGGCGTTTCGCCTGGGCGATCAGCTGGGCGATCGCCGTGTCCTCCGCGTCGCGCGGACGGGAGGCGAGGAAGTCGGCGTACCTCGGGCCGCCCTGCTGCGGGGCGGCCTCCAGGTGGTGCGGGTCCTCGGCGTGCACGATCAGCAGGCCGTCGAAGGAGGCGATCTCCGCCAGCGACCGGGCCAGCTGCTCCTGGTCGAGGTGCGGGAACTCGTCCACGCCGGACGGCGACAGGAACGCCTTGAAGCCGAAGACCCCGGCCTCGTGCAGCGGGCGCAGGTCCTTGACGTTGCCGGGCAGCGCGCCGCCCCAGAAGCCGACGTCGACGTGCGCCTTGTCGGCCGCGACCCGCTGCTTGACGCGGAGGTTCTCGACGGTCGTGGTCGGCGGGAGGGAGTTGAGCGGCATGTCGACCAGGGTGGTGATGCCGCCGGCCGCCGCCGCGCGCGTGGCGGTCCAGAAGCCCTCCCATTCGGTGCGGCCCGGGTCGTTCACATGCACATGGGTGTCGACCAGGCCGGGCAGCAGGACGTCGTCGCCGAAGTCCTCCAGGCGGGCGCCCTCCGGGACGGAGGCGTCATAGGGCAGTACGGCCGTGATCGTCCCGGCGGACACGGCGACCGAGGCGGCCCGCGTCCCCTCCGGGGTGATGACGCGCGTCGAGCGCAGCACCAGTTCAGCGTCGGACACCCGGACCCCTCTCTCTGCCGCCGTTTTACTTCCGGGAAACGGGATTTACACCCACGTAACGGAATTCAACGTTCTGTTGAAGGAGTCTTCACTCCCGCTCCCGCGCCGTCAAGGGCACACTGCATCTCGGGACCCGACAGGCGCTCACTCTGGACGTTTCCGCAAAGCGGAATTAAACTTCCGGCAAGCAGAACGTAGCTACGCACGACCGGGGAGTCAACCGACTGCCGGGTAGGCTTCTGCCCTTCCCGCCAGTCCCGAAAGGAACGCGCCGTGCCGACGTCAAGCGCCAGCACCACCGACTCCGCCAAGTCCGGCGGCGTCCAGTCCCTGGAGCGCGCCTTCGATCTGCTGGAGCGGATGGCGGACGCGGGCGGCGAGGTGGGCCTCAGCGAGCTCTCCGCGAGCAGCGGGCTGCCGCTGCCGACGATCCACCGGCTGATGCGGACGCTGGTCGCCTGTGGTTACGTACGGCAGCAGCCGAACCGGCGGTACGCGCTCGGGCCGCGGCTGATCCGGCTCGGCGAGTCGGCGTCCCGGCTGCTCGGCACCTGGGCGCGGCCGTACCTCGCCCGGCTGGTCGAGGAGACCGGGGAGACGGCGAACATGGCGCTGCTCGACGGGGACGAGATCGTGTACGTGGCGCAGGTGCCGTCGAAGCACTCGATGAGGATGTTCACCGAGGTGGGGCGGCGGGTGCTGCCGCACTCCACGGGCGTGGGGAAGGCGTTGCTGGCGAACGTGCCGGACGCCGAGGTGCGGGCGCTGCTGGGCCGGACCGGGATGCCGGCGGCGACCGAGAAGACGATCACCACACCGGAGGGGTTCCTGGCCGCCCTCGCGGAGGTGCGGGAGCTCGGGTACGCCGTGGACGACAACGAGCAGGAGGTGGGGGTGCGGTGCCTTGCGGTGTCCGTGCCGGACTCGCCGACCGCGGCCGCCATTTCGATCTCCGGGCCCGCGGGGCGGGTGACGGAGGCGGCGGTCGAGAAGATCGTGCCGGTGCTGCAGCAGGTGGCTGTGGAGTTGTCTCGGGCGTTGGTGAGTTCAGGGGCCTAGGAGGGATGGACGACAGGAGCGTCGGCGGGTGCGGGTGCGCGGGGCTGGTCGCACGGTTCCCCGCGCCCCCAGGTCGGCGATCCCTGCGGCGTTTCAACGTCTAGGCTCTCCGAACAGGTCCACCGCCTGGCGTACGTCCGACAGGCCCCGTGACAGGGCGCTCATCGAGCCGATCGCGCCCGCGATCAGTAACAGGGACCGGCGCAGGCGGGGGATCTCCGGGATGCCGCCCGTGGCCATCGCCGCCAGGGCCGCGAGCTCGTCCTCGGCTATCGCGCGGTCCGGGAACTCGGCCGGATGTGCGGCCAGTTCGCGGCGCAGCCGGGAGACCGCCGCGCGCAGTTCCGTCACTCTCGGATCCTCGTCGCTGCCGGTCACTGGCCTCTGTCCCAAGCTCCGCAACACAGCTCTCCCCCCTCGCCAGGCGCCCCTGAACGGTGGTCGGGCGCCCGGGGACGCGGGTCAGTAAACGCCCTCCCGTGCGGAAAGCGCTACAGCGCGGACCGAATTTCAGTCCTTCGGAACCGGCCGCCCGCTTCGGCGTCGGGTATGCAGGACGCATGACGGACACGCATGACCAGATCGCCGGGCTGCTGCTCGCCGCCGGCGGTGGCAGACGGCTCGGCGGACGCCCCAAGGCCCTGCTGACGCACCGGGGGCGGCCACTGGTGGAGCACGGGGTCGGGGTGCTGCGGGCGGGCGGCTGCGGGCCGGTGCACGTGGTCCTCGGGGCCCTGGCGGACGACGTGCGGGAGCGGGCCGGGCTGGACGGCTGCGTGGTCGTGGAGAACCCGGACTGGGCCGAGGGCATGGGGTCCTCGCTGCGGGTGGGGCTGGAGTCGCTCGCCGGGGCGGGGGTGCGGGCCGCGCTGGTGTCGCTGGTGGACCAGCCCGGGATCGGGGCCGCGGCCGTGGCGCGGGTGCTCGGCGGGTACCGGGACCAGAACTCGCTGGTGTCGGCCGCGTACGACGGGGTGCGCGGCCATCCCGTCCTGTTCGGCTCGGCCCACTGGGCGGGGATCGCCGCGAGCGCGACCGGGGACCGGGGCGCCCGCGCCTATCTCAAGGCTCACGAGGAGGCGATCACGCTCGTCGAGTGCGGGGACGCGGCCGAGCCGTACGACATCGACACGGAGGCGGACCTGGGCCACCTTGAGTGAACGGGGTGGCACTGAGCGCCACCTTGGCTCGACCCGGAGAATCTCGACATCAACAAACCATTGAACTTCCACAATGAGGAAACTAGTATCCACTGTTCAGAAGCGCCCGGCCCCTGATCGGGTGTGCTTCGCTCTACCCGGAACGACTGGCACCCGGTGCCACCGCTGAAGGAAGTGACAGCTCATGTCCGCACCAGCGCCGTCTCCGCTGGCCATCGTCGACGCCGAGCCCCTGCCCCGGCAGGAGGAGGTCCTCACCGACGCGGCGCTCGCCTTCGTGGCCGAGCTGCACCGGCGGTTCTCGCCGCGCCGAGCCGAACTCCTCGCCCGCCGCGCCGAGCGTCGCGCCGAGATCGCCCGCACCTCGACCCTGGACTTCCTCCCGGAGACCGCCGCCGTCCGCGCGGACGACTCCTGGCGGGTGGCCCCCTCCCCGGCGGCCCTGAACGACCGCCGGGTGGAGATCACCGGTCCCACCGACCGCAAGATGACCATCAACGCCCTCAACTCGGGCGCCCGGATCTGGCTCGCGGACTTCGAGGACGCCTCCGCCCCCACCTGGGAGAACGTCGTCCTGGGCCAGCTGAACCTGATCGACGCCTACACCCGGAACATCGACTTCACGGACCCGGCGAGCGGCAAGTCGTACGCCCTGCGCCCGGACGAGGAGCTCGCGACGGTCGTCATGCGGCCGCGCGGCTGGCACCTGAACGAGCGGCACGTCGAGGTCGACGGCGAGCAGGTGCCCGGCGCCTTCGTCGACTTCGGGCTCTACTTCTTCCACAACGCCCAGCGCCTGCTCGACCTGGGCAAGGGACCGTACTTCTACCTCCCGAAGACCGAGTCGCGCCTCGAAGCCCGACTCTGGAACGACGTGTTCGTCTTCGCGCAGGACTACGTCGGCATCCCGCAGGGCACCGTCCGCGCCACCGTGCTGATCGAGACGATCACGGCCGCGTACGAGATGGAGGAGATCCTCTACGAACTGCGCGACCACGCCTCGGGATTGAACGCCGGACGCTGGGACTACCTCTTCTCCATCGTCAAGAACTTCCGGGACGGCGGGCCCCGGTTCGTCCTCCCGGACCGCAACGCGGTCACCATGACGGCCCCGTTCATGCGGGCGTACACCGAACTCCTCGTCCGCACCTGCCACAAGCGCGGCGCGCACGCGATCGGCGGCATGGCGGCCTTCATCCCGTCCCGCCGCGACCCCGAGGTCAACAAGGTCGCCTTCGAGAAGGTGCGTGCCGACAAGGACCGCGAGGCGAACGACGGTTTCGACGGCTCCTGGGTCGCCCACCCCGACCTGGTCCCGATCGCCATGGAGTCCTTCGACCGGGTCCTCGGCGACAAGCCGAACCAGAAGGACCGGCTGCGCGAGGACGTCCACGTCGAGGCCGCCGACCTGATCGCGGTCGACTCGCTGAAGGCCAGGCCGACCTACGCCGGTCTGGTCAACGCCGTGCAGGTGGGCATCCGTTACATCGAGGCCTGGCTGCGCGGGCTCGGCGCGGTGGCCATCTTCAACCTCATGGAGGACGCGGCCACCGCGGAGATCTCGCGGTCGCAGATCTGGCAGTGGATCAACGCGGGCGTAGAGTTCGAGAACGGCGAGAAGGCCACGCCGGAGCTGGCACGCAAGATCGCCGCCGAGGAACTCGACGCCATCCGCGCGGAGACCGGCGACCAGGCCTTCGCGGCCGGCCACTGGCAGCAGGCCCACGACCTGCTCCTCACCGTCGCCCTCGACGAGAACTACGCGGACTTCCTCACGCTGCCCGCCTACCAGCAGCTGCGCGGCTGACCTAGTCCCGCGCAGCCTTGTCCGAGTGGCCCAGGGACCTCTCCGGGGCCACTCGGTCGCGTACGGCCTGCTTCACGGCCGTGGGCTCGGGGAAGCCCTGCTCGCGCCGGTCCCAGACCACTTCGTCACCGACCCGTACGACGAAGACGCCGCCCTTGCCCGGCTTCAGCGCCAGCTCCGTCAGCTCGGTCTCGAAGGTGGTCAGCAGCTCCTGCGCCAGCCAGGCCGCCCGCGGCAGCCAGCGGCACTGGGTGCAGTACTCGATCTCTACCCGCCGACTGTCGCTCATCCGAGGTGCACCGACCAATCCTGTCGGGCCGCGGGCTTGCCGTGCAGGTCCGGAACCCGCTTCAGCCAGTCCGGGCGTCCCTGCTGGTTCCTGGCCGCACGGGCGGCCTCCTCGGCCGCGAGCTGGTCGCGGCCCGGGAAATCGGTGGGGAGCCACTCGGCGGAGGCCCGCACCCGGGCCAGCAGATAGCCGACGTAGGCCTCGCGCATCTCGTCGGGCGTACCGAAGTCGGTGAGCCACGCATCCGGGACCTCGGCGAGGACGTGCCGGAGCAGCTTCTCGGTCACTTCGGGCGCGAGTTCGGCGTCGGCGGCCCGGGTGTCGGGGCCGTACCGGCCGAGGGCGTGATGACGGAAGTCGTACGCCTTCCCGGGGGCCGAGGTGTCCCAGCGGTGGTGGAAGACGAGCGCGGCGCCGTGGTCGATGAGCCACAGGCGCGGGGGTGCGATGCCGAGGGTCGGCCAGACCATGAGGTTGGAGCTGTGCACCGTACGGTCGACGTTGACGGTGAGTGCGTCCAGCCAGACGATCCGGCCCGCCTCCAGCGGGTCCACCGGGAAGACCTCGGCGATCCGCGGGGTGAAGTCCTCCGCACCGGGCAGGAAGTCCATCCCGAGGTTCACTCCGCCGCTGGCCGCGTGCAGGTCGCGCACCTCCTGGTGCGGCTCGCCCCCGGCGATCGCCGGGTCGAAGTGCACCAGGACCAGCTCGGGGAACCGCAGCCCGAGCGCCCGCGCCAGCTCCCCCACGATCACCTCGGCGACGAGCGCCTTGCGCCCCTGCGCGGAACCGGTGAACTTCACGACGTAGGTGCCGAGATCGTCGGCCTCGACGATGCCCGGCACAGAGCCGCCGGTCCGCAGAGGTTTGATATAGCGGGTTGCTACTACCTCTCTCAGCATCTTCCAAGGCCCAACAAGTTGCTTACCTTACATTCCACGAACGGCTCCCAGGCACTGCGACCCGGAACGAGCTCCTTGAGGTGAGCTTAGTATCCAAGCGTGACAGCCGGGCAGGAGTGATCACAGGTCCGCCTGCGCAGACAGTGGATGTGGCCGGTTCTCTGCTCCTCTCGCTCATGGGAATGATCGGAACCCTGATCGGCAGCGGTATGACGGGTTTCCTCGCCCTGCGGTCCGAGCGCGCCAAACAGCACGCCCTGGAACAACAGGAGGAGCGCCAGTCACGGCACCGGGAGAGGCTCCAGGAACTGGATCTCCGCCTGGAGCACCATCGCTGGCGTCGTGAGCACCGCAAGGCGATCTACGAGGAGTTCGTGGAGAAGTCGCAGACGGCCCGGATCGCGGCGCTCGACTACCACCGGGCCTGTCTGCCCGGTGCTCCGGAAGCCGAGCAGCGGGAGGAGATCCGGCTGCGCGGCAGAATGGCGTACCGGGAAGCTCTGAAGACGTCCTACGCGGTCGAGTTGCAGGGCCCCGACGAGGTGGCCGCACGGGTGGGCGACTGCATATCCAGCCTGCGGGACCTGCTGACCTGCGCCGAGGAGCAGGAGGCGAGGTCCGTGGCGGGACCGCTGAGCCAGGGCGACGCCGTGGAGATGGACCGGCGCTTCAACGAAGCCCAGGACCGGCTACGGCTTTTCACCCGCGCCGGACGGGACGCCCTGGACCGGCCCACGCCGCCCGTCTGAGCCGGTGCCGTGGAGTCCTCCCGTCACAGGGCCGACCCGCCGGACGCATCGATGCACTGCCCCGTCACCCAGCGGGAGTCCGCGGAGGCGAGGAAGGCCACGATGTCCGCGACGTCCGCGGGCTCCCCCATCCTGCCGAACGCGGAGAGCGCGGCGTGCCGGGCCTCTGCCTCGGGCGTCGCCCAGCGCTTCCGGTTCAGATCCGTCCTGACGAAGCCCGGTGCCACACAGTTCACCGTGATCTGCCTGCTCCCCAGTTCCTTGGCGAGCGTGTGGGTGAGAGCTTCCAGGGCCGCCTTGGCCATGGTGTAGGCGAGGGCGGACGGGAGGGCGACGCGGGTGGCCGCCGAACTGATGTTGATGATGCGGCCGCCCTCGCGCAGGAGCGGCAGTCCTTCCTGCACGAGAAACAGCGGTGCCCTGGCATGGACGGCCATGAGCCGGTCGAAGTCCTGTGGGGTCACCTCGCGGACCCCGCCCCCGATGTTGAAGCCGGCGTTGTTGACCAGGATGTCCAGCACGGTCGGCTGGCCCAGTCCGCGCAGACCGGCATCGAGTCGCTCGTACACCGTTCGGATGCCGTCGGGAGCGTCGAGCGGACCGCGCACGGGAAAGGCGCGCCCGCCGGCGTCGGTGATCAGCGCGACGCTCTCACGGGCCGAGGACTCGTCACGGCCGTAGTGCACGGCGACGAGCGCGCCGTCCGCCGCGAGACGGCGGGCGATGGCCCGGCCGATCCCCCGCCCGGCGCCGGTGACCAGAGCCGTCCTGCCGTTCAGCGTACCCATCGGGCCCCCATGCCATGATCGCGTCACGCATCCCGGGCGAGGATACAGAGACTTGCCGATGCCGTGATTGACATGCACGGATCGTGAACTCCCTCCGCTGCCGTGACGGTGGGACGATCGTCGGCCGGTGCCCGCGCAACCGCCGTCGGCGGATTCGCACAGGCGGTTCGCCGGTGCCCGTCCGGAAAAGATCAGTGATTCTTGTGTGGTTGAGGGATGCCTGGTAGGACTGTGACGCGCCGTCACCGTCACATGTTCGATTCTGCGGGGGTCATGTGGTCGCCACGGCCTTGACGTCTTCGCCACGGCGACGCCCGGATACTCCGCGCCAGGCCTGGCAGCGGCTTCCCGCCGTCGTCAGGAGAGCCAGGCAGCACGGGCTGGCGTCGGCCGCGGTCGCAGTGACCGTACTGCTGTGTGCGACGGCGCTGGCCGCGCTCGCGACGCTGGCCGGGAGTTCGGTGCAGGCCGGGGCCGTGCGGCGGCTGGCCGCCGACCCCGACGCGCAGGTGAGCGTCAACGCGTCCTTCCGGGCCGGGGGAATGGCCGCGGCCGACCGGGACGTACGGGCCGCCGCCGACCGGGTGTTCGCCGGGGTGCCGCAGCGGACCTATGTGGGGCTGCTGGGCATGTCGCCGGTCTCGGTAACAGGGATCGACGGGGTCACGGGCCCGCCGCGCGGTCCCGGCGGCAGCGGTCTGCACCCGGTCGCGGTGCAGGACGCGGGCCGGTTCGGGCGGTTGGTCGCCGGGCGGTGGCCCGTCGGCGCGGGCGACGCCCCGGCCGGCGCGTTCACCTCGCTGCCCGAGGTCCGGGTCGCCACCGGGTCCACCGCCCCGGTCGACACGGCGGTACCCGCCGCGCTGGCCAGGCGTCTGGGCGTCGCACCCGGTTCCCGCCTGCAGGTTCGGGACGCCTTCGGGCGCGCCATGACCCTACGGGTCACCGGGGTCTTCCGGGCGTCCGGTGCCGTCGGGTTCTGGCCCGCGATGGCCGGCGACCTGACCGAGGGGGAGACCGCCGACCAGGACCTGCTGGTGGTCCCGGCCTCGGCCCTCAACGGCAGCGCCGTCCTGAACGGGCAGCTGGCGGCCCACTGGAGTGTGCAGCCGGACTTCTCCCGTCTCGCCCCGGGCAGCCTCGCCGGGCTCCACGACCGGCTGCGCGCCTTCTCCGGCAGCCAGAGCCGCGTGTCGGTGTTCGGAGGGCGGCGGCCGTCGTTGAACGACCTGACCGTGGTCTCCGGTCTGCCGGGGGCGATCGACGACCTGTCAGTGCCGATGGTGGCGGCCCGGTCCTCGCTGTACCTGCCGAGCGTGATGCTCGCGTCCCTCGCCCTGGCCACCCTGGTGCTGGCCGCTCGTCAGTTGACGGTACGTCGGCGCAGCGAACTGGCTCTCCAACGGGCCAGGGGCGCAGGCACCCTGCGGTTGCTGCGCGGCGCGGCGGCCGAGTGGGCGCTCACCGGCGTCCCGGCCGCCGTCGCCGCGCCCTTCCTGGCCGGGCTGCTGCACCCCGGCACCCGGAGCACCGGCGCGTGGGCGGCGGTGGGTCTGACCCTGCTGGTGCACGCCGCGGCGGTGCTGCTGCCCGTGCTGCCGTCGGCGCGGTCGCGGCCGGCCCGCGGCGCGCGGGCCGGCGCCGCGCAGCGGCTGGGCGCCGACCTGGCGCTGCTGGCCGTCGCGGCCCTGGGATATCTGGAGTTGCGGCGGCACCACTCGCTGCTCGCCGGCCTGGGCACCGGCGGCGCGTCCGCCGACCCCGTGCTGGTCGTGGTACCGACCCTGGTGGCCGGCGCCGCCGCGCTCCTGCTGTTACGGCTGCTGCCGCTGACCTCCCTCCTGCTGGACATGTGCGCCCGGCGCAGCCGGGGCCTCGTCCTCGCGCTGGCCGGCTGGCAGTTGAGTCGGCGGGCCGCGCGCAACGCGGGACCGGTGATGCTGATGTGCCTGGCCGTGTCGGTGAGCGCCTTCGCCACCACCGCGCTGGCCTGCCTGGGCGGCCTGGCGTCCGAGGAGGCCGCGTTCACGGTCGGCGCAGACGTGCGGATCTCCCCCTCCGCAGACGACAGTTACCCCTCCTCCGTCCTGGGCACCGCCTATCGCGCCCTGCCGGCGGTGACCTCCGCGACACCAGTGACGCGGTCGACGGTGAACCTGCCCGGCGGAGCCACCGAAGAGCTGGTGGGCACGATCGGCGGGCCCGCTCCCCGCCCGCCGTCACCGGTCGTCCCCGGGATACGGCTCCCGGGGCGTCCGACCGCGCTGCTGGTGGACGAGCGGCTGAGCAGCGACGGCAGCCGCGCGGCCCCGGACCTTGGACTGACCGTGCAGGACGCGTTCGGCGTCGTCAGTACGGTGACGGCCCGGCTGCCCGCCGCCGACGGGGCCAGGCACACCGTCGTGGTCCCCCTCGACGTGGCGCTGAGCGGCGGCCACCCGCGGAGTTATCCGCTGACGGTGACCGCCGTCAGCGTCCTGCCGCAGCCGAATGTGCGCCCCGCGCGGCTGGACCTGGAACTGATCCGGGTGGGCGCGCGCGGCACCGCGGACACCTGGATCACCGGGCTGCCCGGGGGGCAGGTCTGGGCCGACGGCACGGACCACGCCGCCGACTCCACCGCGGGGGCATGCCGGGGAAATCCCACCGGCGCCTACGGTCCCGGCACCCCCGGGGTGTGCTCGGTCGATCGTGGTGGCCCCGAGGTCCTCCGCACCACCATCAGCACCGGCATCCGGGCCTCCCGGGCAAGCGAGGACGCGTTCGGCGTCCTGGCCGGCAGCGACTACGAGACCCGGCCGGGCAGCCGGCTGCGACTCGTCGCGGGCCCGGCCGGCGCGCCGGGGCCGCTGCCGGTGCGCGCCGACGCCTCGGCGCTGAGCGAGGTGCGCCTGGGCGTGGGCAGCACCGTCACGCTGAATCTGGGCGGCGCTGAGGTCACCGTCAAGATTGTGGGCCGAGTCGACTCGCTGCCCGGACTGGGCCGCGGACAGGGGCATCTGATCGCCGACCAGCGCCAACTCGCCACCGCGACGACGCGGACCGGTGCCGGCCAGGAGGATCCCGCGTTCTGGTGGCTCAGCAGCACCGACAGCGCTCGAACGGCCGCCGCCACCGAGGCGCAGCCCGCGCTGGGCCGCGTCACCACCACGGCGCGCACCGCCGCGTCCCTTCGGGCCGACCCGTTCCGCAGCGGACTGCGCCGGGTGCTGGAACTGGTCCGGTATCTGGCCCCCGGCTTCGCGGTCATCGCCTTCACCGTGCACGCGGTGGTCTCCACCCGGCAGCGCCGCAAGGAGTTCGCCCTACTGCGGGCGGTGGGCGTCCGGGCCAGAAGCCTGTCCGCGCTGCTGGGCGCCGAGCAACTCGGTCTGGCGCTGTTCGCGGTGGTCCCCGGGGCGCTGATGGGCATGGCCCTGGCATCGGCGGTGCTGCCGCTGGTCACCGTGGACGACAGCGGACAGACCCCCTATCCGCCGCTGCCGCTGGTCATCCCCTGGTGCACCGTGGCGCTCACCGCGGTGGCGACCGCCGTGGCCGTCAGCGCCGTCGTGCTGGCGCTCGCCCGGCTGCTGGCCCGGGTGGACCTGGTCCGTGTGCTGCGAGCGGGGGACGACCGTTGAGCCGGGCGGCCGGACACGACCGGAAAGGACGGACGGTGACGCGAACCGTGGGTACGGGCGCGGCGGTGACGCGGCGCCTGATACGCAAGGAGACCCTCGGCGACCTGCCGCTGCTGGCCTGCCTGGCGGTGTTGGTCCTGGTGCTGACGGCGCTGTGCGCCTGGGGCCCCGCCTTCGCGGGGGGCCAGGAGGACCGGGCACTGCGGCAGCGTGTCGACGCCACGCGGGCCCAGGCGCCCCCGATCAGCCTGAGCACCACACCTGAGGTCTTCGGCACCGAGCCGCCCGCCGTGGACATGGCCACCCTGCTCGGCGCCGGCCGCACCCTCATCGAGCGGCTCAGCGGTCCCGCCGCCCGGCATGTGACCATCACCGGCGGCGACTACGACTACAACCAGGCGTCCCTGATCTCACCGCAGCCGCCGGGGCCGGCCATCACCAGCACCGAGCTGACGGTCAGCCATCTGCCGTCCGCGCGGGCCCACCTGCACTACGTCAGCGGCCACGCGCCGGCCGACCACACGCCGCTGGGCACCGCGCCCCAGATCGGGTTGTCGCAGGCCACCGCGCAGGCGCTGGGCATCCGGGCCGGCAGCCGGCTGACCCTTGAGTTCGCCAAAACCCTCGGGGTGCAGAACGCACCGCCCCGCGCAGTGCTGCTGGTGAGCGGGATCTACCGCACCACGGCCGCCACCGACGGCTTCTGGTCGGGCCGGGAGACGCTGGACCAGCCGTCACGCTACCCGGCCGAGCACTCCGCCGGCACGGTGCTCGCCGTCCGCGGCCTCGTCGGCCTCGACGCCGCCGACCTGCTGGCCGGCCGCGGGGTGGGTGGCCCGCGGGTGACCTGGCAGCTGCGCGCCGATCTGTCCGGGGCGGCGCTCGACCGGGCCCGCACCCTGACCGGACCGCTGTCCCATTACAGCCAGGACCTCAGCGCCGCCCTGTGCCAGGGGACCGACCCGATCACCGGCGACCTCAGCTGCCTCGTCGAAGGCCAGGCCACCGGGCCCCTGTTGGTGACCGACTCCCTGACACCGCTGCTCGCCGCCTTCACCGCTCAGGACCAACAGGCCAGGGACCTGGCGATGTTCGCCGTCGACGCGCTGGCCGCGGTCGCGCTGGCCACCGTCACCGTCGCGGTACGGCTGCTGCTGCGCCGAAGGCAGGCCCACCTGCGGTTGCAGCGCGCGCGGGGCGCGTCCACCACGCGGCTGGTGCTGCTGCGCTGCACCGTGGCCTGGCCGGTGGTGGTGATCGCAGCACTGCTCGGCTGGGCGGCCGGAGGGGCGCTCGCCCCCACCGGCACGTCCGGAGCGCCGCAGCCGATGACCGCCGCGCTCGCCGCCTCGGTGGTGGCGCTGACGGTGCCGCTGATGACCTGGCTCGCGGTCCGCGAGCCGCGCAGACCCGGCCGGCTGCGGCACTCACGCCGGAACATCGCCCTCGGCCGGCGCGTGGTTCTGGAGCTGACGGTGCTGGTCACGACGGCGGCGGGTGTGATCGCGCTGCGCTCGCAGGGCCCCGACGGGATCCTGGGCGCGGTGCCGGTGCTGGTGGCGCTGACCGTCGTACTCGTCCTGCTGCGGTGCTACCCGCTCGTGCTGCGCCTGGTGCTGCGGCGGACCCGGCGCGGCCGGGGAGCGGTGGGCTTCGTCGGGGCCGCCCGGGCCGCCCACGACGCCCCGGCGACCGGGCTGGCCCTGTTCGTCCTGGTGCTGACCCTGGGAACGGCCGTGTTCGGCGGCCTCGTGCACCGTACGATCGACGACGGCCTGGCCGCGGGTGCGGCCTGGAGCACCGGCGCCGAGGCGAGCGCGACCGTGGCCGGAACCGTGACTTCCGCATCGGGTACCGGCACCACCGGGACACGGACCGCCCTCCAGCATCTGTACACCCTCGACCTGGCAGGGCAGGCCGACGGCGCGGTGATCTCGCCGGTCGCCGTGATCACCGTGAATCCCCGGCAACTGGCCGCCGTCGCCCCGAAGTCGCCCCTGGCCGGCGCGCTGCTGTCCCGGCTGGCGGCCCCGGCGGGAGCCCGGGCCGGCGCGAACGCCCCGCTGCCCTGCTTCCTCTCGCCCGGCCTGCGGGCGAGCGAGCGCACCGGCGGCTTCACCGCCACGGTCGTACCCGACGGGCAGCGGCCGGTGGACCTCGTCTTCAAGCCGGTCAGCACCCTCACCGCCGCGGAACTGCGCGACCCGCTCCTCGGGCCGGTCACCGCGCAGCTCACCGCCGGTACGCCGTTGCTGATCACCACCGCAGGAGCCGAGCATCTGCTGCCCCCGCAGCCCTCGGGAAGCACCGTCCTGCTCCTCAGGGGCGACAGCCCCGCCACCGCCGCACCCGCGGCACTGCGGTCGGCGGCGGCCAAGGCGCTCGGTCCTCTGGCCCGGATCCGCGTCCGCTCCGAGACGGTCAGTGCCCTGCGCTCGGACGGCCTGACGCGGGGACTCGCCACGATCTACACCACCGGCTCGATCCTGGCCGCCCTGTCGGGCCTGCTCGCGCTTCTCCTGGAACTGACCCTCACCTCCCACGAGCGCAGCCGAACCACCTCGTTCCTGCGCACGCTCGGACTCGGCGCAAGGGAAGCCGGGGCGCTGCACTTCCTGCAACTGCTGCCGCTGGCGGTCGCCTCGGCGGTGGGCGGCACCCTGCTGGGGCTGCTCGAACCGCGGCTCATGGCGCGGACACTGGACCTGCGGCAGTTCACCGGCGGTCCCGCCCAACCGGCGCTGCACACCGACTACTCGCTGACCGTCGCCCTCGTCGCCGGCGTGACCGCGCTGATCCTGGCCGCCGCGGTCACCGAGTCCGTCCTCGCCCGCCGCCGCGGCCTGGGAGCCGTACTGCGCCTCGCGTGACGGCTTGCCCTCGGCGTGCTCAGCGTTCGGGGCCGCCGCCCGCCGCGTCCTGCGCGTCGGACCTGGCCCGGCGCGCGGCCTCGTCGGGCCACACGCCGACGTGGTCGCTCTCCAGGACCAGCCGCACCCGCTTGCGCAGGTGCAGGCGCTCGGTGAACTCGCCCGGCAGCTGCAGCCGACCGCTGCCGTCCAGTACCGCGTACTCCTCGGCGGTGAGCACCTCGACGCCGTCCTCGTCGGTGGCGACCCGGCGCAGCACCTCGGTCGAGGTACGGCCGTCGCGGATCCCCACGGTGCGCTGCACCTGCTCGGACACCAGCGCGTCGTGGGTCACCACGATCACGGTGACACCCAGGTCCTCGTTGGCCCGGCGCAGCGCGGCGAAGACCTCGTCGCTGGTGGCGGTGTCGAGTTCGCCGGTGGGTTCGTCGGCGAGCAGCACCCGCGGCTCGTTGGCGTTGGCGACGGCGATGGCGACCCGCTGCTGCTCGCCGCCGGAGAGCGTGTCCGGGGTGCGGTCCCGGCAGTGGCCGACGGACAGCAGGTCGAGCAGTTCCTCCGCCCGGGCCCGGCGCCGGGAGCGCTTGATCCCGGTGTACGTCATCGGAAGCATCACGTTCTCGGCCGCGGAGAGGTAGGGCAGCAGATTGCGGGAGGTCTGCTGCCAGACGAAGCCCACCGTGCCGCGCCGGTAGCCGAGCCGCTCGCGGCGCTTCATCGCCAGGAGGTCGTGTCCGGCGACCTCGGCGGCGCCCGCGGTGGGCACGTCCTGGCCGGAAAGTATGCCCAGCAGCGTGGACTTGCCGGAGCCGGAGGCCCCGATCACCGCGATCATCTCGCCTTCGGCCACGGTCAGGTCGAGGCCCTGGAGGGCCTGTACCTCGACACCCTCGGTCCGGTAGATGCGCACTAGGTTCTCGCAGACGACCAGCCCCGCCTCGCGCCGCGGGGCGGCGGCCGCCGCGGCCCGCCGGCGCAGCTCGGCCAAGTCCGGTGCCCCGGTGGGCTGTTCGTGAACTGGCACACGGTCCCCCGAGGAGGTGAGGTCTGCGGGCAACGCTGTCAGGCAGTCGCCAGAGTAATGCGGAAGTGTGTGCGAGGGGCGGGATCCGGCAGGTCGGCGGCGGCACGCCGGTTCCGTCCCGGACGGTCGGGTGCCGGCGCCTCAAGGACCGCCCCGCCCGGGCTTTCGTCGCCGGTCCGCGGCGGTGCCGTCAGTCGTCCTCGACGATGCGGCCGTCCCGGAGTTCGAGCACGCGGTCGGCCAGCGCGAGGAGTTGGGTGTCGTGGGTGGCGACGAGGGCGGTGACGGATTCGCTGCGGACGACGGCGCGCAGCAGGTTCATCACGGTGAGCCCGGTGTCGGCGTCCAGCTGGCCGGTGGGTTCGTCGGCGATGATCAGGGCCGGACTGTTGGCAAGCGCCCGGGCGATCGCGACCCGCTGCTGCTGGCCGCCGGAGAGCTCGCCGGGACGCTGGTCGGCATGGTCGGAGAGGCCGACGAGCGAGAGCAGAAGACGGACGCGGGCCTCGCGCTCGCGGGCCGGGACCTTCCGCAGGCGCAACGGAACCCCGACGTTCTCGGCAGCGGTCAGGACCGGGATGAGGCCGAAGGACTGGAAGACGAAGCCGACTCGGTCGCGGCGCAGCGCCAGCAGGTCGTCGGCGCCGAGGCCGGCCAGGTCGGTGCCGTCCAGGATGATCCGGCCGCCGTCCGGAGTGTCGAGACCGCCGACCAGGTTGAGCACGGTGGTCTTGCCCGAGCCGGAACGGCCTCTGAGGGCGACGAGTTCGCCGCGCGGCACGTTGAAGGAGACACCGCGCAGGGCGTGGACGGCGGTGTCGCCGCTGCCGTAGGTGCGGCGCAGGTCCTCGACCACGACCATCCCGCCGGCCGCCGTCCCGACGTCCGCCACAGCGCCGTGACCGCCGGGCTGCTCGCGCATTCTTCCTCCCCGCCCCGCCCCGGCTCGACCGGGGCGCTACTGCATCCGCACCGTAGGGTATGCCGGACCGCCGCGGGAAGGTGGATCGCGGGCGTACCACCCGGCGCACCGGCCTCCCGGCCACCGCGGTGCGAGCGCGGCCGAGGGTGTTCGGGCGAGGGCACGCGAGGTCGCCGGAGGCGAGGTCCGCCGGCCGGCCTCTGCCGTGCCCGGCGGGAACACCTCGGGCACACCGTGCCGGCCCGCACGCCCCGGCTCCCGTGGCCGACGGCGGCCGAGCGGCACAGCCGGCGCCCCGCCGTCTCAGACCAGGGGATTCGGCAACGGCAGATAGCGCGCGTCGGCCCCGTCCGCGCCGGTCCAGCGCAGCAGGAGGTTGGTCTTGCCGGGCAGGGTCGGGGAGGCCAGCAGGCCGGTCACCTCCGGGAGCGGCTGCCGTGCCAGCTCCCGCCGCGCCGCCGGCCACGGGTCGAACCCGGGGTGCCGCTCGGCGAGCGCGGCGGCGACCTCGGTCAGGTGGTTGACGACGAGGCAGTACACGAGCCGCTCCCAGCCGGCGGCCCGGTCCACGTCGGCCAGCAGCTTGACCCCTTCGGCGTCCCGGTACAGCGCCTGCACCGGCATGCCGTCGGCGTCGACGGCGACCAGGGTGTTCTGCAGATGCGCTTCGAGGACGACGCCGTGCTCGGCGAAGGCGGTCAGGGCCGGGGGTACGACCGCCCGCAGATACGCCTCCCACCAGGCACCGGGGTCCGCCGCCGCGGCCAGCGGGTCGCCGTCGAAGCCCTCCACCAGGCCGGCGGCGAGCAGCGGGGTGGCTCCCGGCAGCAGCGGCCCGCGCAGCCCGTCCCGGACCAGTACGGCCAGCTCCTCGAAGGCGAAGCGGGCGGTGCGGTAGCCGCGGTCGCCGAGCCAGCCGGCGGGCCCGTCCATGGCCGTGAACGCTGCGGTCGCGGCCGCGTCCGTACGGCGCAGTCTGCGCAGGTCGTGCGCCCAGAGGCGGCGGATGTCGTTGGTGATCCGGACGTCCAGGCTGAACTTCAGGAAGAGGTCCCGCTCCGGCTCGTACACCGTGCGGATCGCGGCGGTCGGCCAGGTCGTGAAGCCGGTCTCGCCGAGACGCAGCAGCCGCCCGTCCGCGAAGGCGGGAGCGAGGTCGCGGGCGACCAGGTCGAGCTGCCAGGGGTGGGCGGGCAGCAGCCGGTAGCCCGGCGGTACGGCGGCCAGGGCGTCCAGCGCGGCCGTGTCGCCCTCCTCCACCACCTCGTCCTCCCGGACCGCGAGCAGCGCCAGCGGGAACCGGGCGTGCGCCTCGGGGGCGTACGGCAGCCAGGCGGTGACCGGGCCGCCGCCACGGGCCTTGGGGGCGGGGTGGTAGGGATGGCCGGTGATGAGGGACTGCTCCGAACGCAGATACGGGTCGTCGGGCGCCGTCGCCCGGGCGCGTGCCGTGAGCAGCGCGGCGACCGCGTCCCGGCTGTCGATCATCTCGGTCGGCAGGTCGCCGTTGGACAGCCCGGTGTGTCTGCGCAGTTCCTCGGCGACGAGTTTCACCAGTTCGGGGTGGCCGACGCGGTGCCAGGTGCCGTCCGCGTACACCTCGGGAGCGGTCGGCCGGCGTCCGCCGCGCACCCGCAGCAGCCGTCCGCCGCCGGGCAGCCGGTAGACCCGTGACGGCCCTTCCCCGGTGTCCGGGAGCGGCTGGGCCACCTCCCGCAGCAGGCAGTTGAGCAGGGGCGCGGCAGCGTACGCGTCGGCGCGTTCGCCGACCGCGTCGCTGAGGGGGATGAGGTCCACGCGTTCCATTCGTTCGCTACGTCCACACAGTCCGATCCTGATCAGTATGTCGCTCACCACCGGTCATCATGACCGTCGTACCCCTCTCCGAGGAGCCCTCCCGTGCATCGTCCCTCCCCCATCGAGACCCGGCTCGCCGCGGAGCTGGCCGAGGCCCGGCCGGACCTCGTCGACCGGTACGCGGCCGAGCTGCCCGGTGCGCGGGCGGCGGTGCTGACCCGGCTGTGGCGGGCGCTGGCGCACGAGCCGCTGCCGTGGGTGGCGCGCCGGGTGCGCGGGGCGCACAGCCTCGCCCTGTGGCTGGCCGACGGGCGGGCGCTGCACGGGCCGCGGGCGGATCCGTACGCCACGGACGCGTACGTGACCGCCGTGCGTCTGGACGGGGAGGTGTACGACGATCCGGCGCGGTTGACGACGGACCTGGGGTGGCCGCACTCGGCCGGTTTCGCCGCCGAACTCGGGCACAGCGTCGCGTCGTTGGCGCTCTCGCGAGCGAACCGGGAGTTCTCCGCGAAGGGCCCGGAGGAGAGGGACCCCGAGGAGTGGCCGGTGGGGGTCTCTCCGGCCGAAGCCTGGGGGAGCGACTGGCAGTGGGAGCAGCGGGTCGTCGACGGGCATCCCTTCCACCCCAACTGCCGTTCCCGGCCCGGTTTCTCGGCGGCGGAGCAGCTCGCCTACGGGCCGGAGCACCGGCCGGTCGTACGGCTGGAGACGGTCCCGGTCGCGGCCGGGGACTGCCTGCTGACCGGCGACTGGCCGGACGAACTCCGGGACGGTGGCCGTCTGCTGGTTCCCGTGCACCCCTGGCAGCACACCCATGTCCTCAAGGGCGGCTCCGCCGGGCCGTGGCGGGACGCGCACCCGCTGATGTCCCTGCGCACGCTCGCCCTTGCCGACGACACCCATGTGAAGACCGCCCTCAGTGCCCGGCTGACCTCGTCCGTGCGGGACATCTCGGCGTACTCGGTCGGCGCGGCGGTGACGTTGTCGTCGTTCGCCACGGACCTGGCGGACCGCACGGACGGGCTCCTGCACATCACCCGCACGCTGGGCGCGGTGACCGCCGGCTCCCCCGACCTGGCGGCGCTGTTGCGCGAGTCGCCGCAGGCGTACGCGGCACCGGGCGAGCGCGTCCTCCCGGTGGCGGCCCTGGCCACCACGACGCTCCCCGAATCGCCGTCGTGGCTGGCCGGGTTCACCCGGCTCGCGCTGACGGTGGGTCTGCGGCTGCTGGATCTGGGCGTGGCCCTGGAGGCGCACGGCCAGAACCTCCTGGTCGTGCTCTCCGGGACCGGCGCCCCGCTCCGCCTGGTCTACCGCGACCTGGCCGACATCCGTCTCAGTCCCGCCCGCCTCCGCCGGCACGGCATCACCCCGCCCGACCTGACGGGCCGCCTGGTCACGGACGACGAGACGACCCTGCGCCGCAAGCTGTTCGGCTCCCTGGTCGCGGGCGCCCTCGCGGGCACGGCGGGTTCGGGACCGGTCCTGGCGACGGCCCTGGAGGCGGCCGTACGGCACCTGCCCGCCACCCCCGACCTGACGGCACTCCTCGAAGGCCCGCTGCCCACCAAGGCGTTGACTCTGATGCGGCTCTCCCCGGAGGTGCCCGGCGACCAGTGGACGGCCCTGCCGAACCCGCTCGCCGCCCTGCGTTGACCTGCCGGTCACTCTTGTTCACCGGTCCGGACCTCGTTTTGGAGCCCGGCGCCTTTGATCAATAGGATCCGCCGATGATCAGAACACATCGGCCGGCGGCAGGAGTCTGTGCTCTGCTCGCCGCCCTGGCGGCCGGGATCGCGTTCCCCGGCCATGCGGTCGCCGACGAGACCGAACAGGCCGCTCCCAAGGTGGAGCTCGTGCTGGACGTCAGCGGTTCCATGCGGACGGCGGACATCGACGGCGGGACGCGCATGGCCGCGGCCAAGCAGGCGTTCAACGAGGTGCTGGACGCGACGCCCGAGGGGGTCCAGCTCGGCATCCGCACGCTGGGCGCCAACTACCGCGGCAACGACCGCAAGGAGGGCTGCAAGGACACCGCGCAGCTGTACCCGGTCGGCACGCTCGACCGCACCGAGGCGAAGACCGCCGTCGCCACGCTCTCGCCGACCGGCTGGACCCCGATCGGCCCCGCGCTGCTCAAGGCGGCCGACGACCTCCAGGGCGGTGACGGGACCCGCCGTATCGTCCTGATCAGCGACGGCGAGGACACCTGCCAGCCGCTGGACCCGTGCGAGGTGGCCCGCTCGATCGCCGCCAAGGGCGTCGGGCTGACCATCGACACGCTCGGCCTGGTGCCGGACGCCAAGACCCGCGACCAGCTCAGCTGCATCGCGGACGCGACCGGCGGCACGTACACCTCCGTCCAGCACAAGGAGGAACTGACCGACCGGGTCGGCCAGTTGGTGGACCGGGCGGCGGACCCCGTGGTCACGCCGGTGGCGACCGAGGGGACGGACCAGTGCTCGTCCGCGCCCGCGCTGAAGTCGGGGCTGTACACCGACCGTGAGGAGTTCGGGCAGCAGCGCTGGTACAAGGTCGACGTCAACCCGGGCCAGGAGCTGCGCGCTTCGGTGAGCGTCGCGGCCGACCGGGCCGTCAACGCCGACTACGGTGTGCTGCTGCGCGCGGTGACCGTGCACGGGCGGGAGATAGTGCGCGGCGAGGCGTCGGGCCTCGGGCGAACGGACGTCATCTCGACCGGGCTGCGGTACCCGAAGGCCGAGAGCGACGACGACACCACGCCGGAGACCGTCTGTCTCCAGGTGACCAACTCCTTCTCGGCCGCGTCCGGGGTGAAGACCAGCCCCGGCCTGCCGGTCGAGCTGACGGTCGACGTGGTGGACGGGCCGTCGAAGGCGAGCGATGTCGCCTCCTTCGGTCTCGGCCGCGGCTGGTGGCTGCTCGGCGCGCTGGTGCTGACCGGCTTCCTCGCGGGTCTGGTGTGGGGCTGGGTGTCGCGCTGGCGGGTCGCGGTCTGGAGGACCAACTGATGTCGATCACACGTGTGTTGAGCGCCGCCATGCTGGCGGTGGGCCTGGCGGCCGGTCCGGCGGTGGCGGATTCCTCCCCCTCCCCCAGCGCCTCGGAGGACAGCGGCGCGCCCACCCAGGCGGGCACGTCCTTCCGTACGGCGGCCGAGATCGACCAGGGGCAGCGGGCGACGGCCAGCGGGTCCACCGGCGACTACCTGTACTGGTCGTTCCCGGCCGACGCCGGCCAGCGCCCGGACGTCAAGGCGACGGTGAAGCTGCCCGACGCGCACGCGGGGCAGACCTGGCAGCTCGACGTGTACGACGGTCTGCGGCGCCGGCAGGCCTGCCAGTACGGCGCGCAGACCCGCACGGCCGCGCAGGGCGCCACGTCGGTGGAGCTGGCCTGCGTGATGCGTACCGTGCGCGCCTGGTCGGAGCCGTGGGCCGACGATCCGCTGCCCGGCACGTACTACATCCGGCTGACCGTGGTGGACCTGACCTCGGCCGACCTCGGTCAGCCGGTGAGCGCCGAGGTGAAGGTGGACTCCAAGGACATCGGCGGCTCGGCGGCGGTGGACGGTTCGCTGGCCGAGCCGCTGGTACCGGGGATCGCGGTCAAGGCCGAGTCGGCCGCCGACGGTTCCTCGTCCGACGACGGTTCCTCGTCCGACGACGGTTCTTCGACCTCTAAGTCGGCGGTCCTGTCCAGCATCGAGCCCGACGGCGGCTGGTCCTCCGGCTGGTGGAGCGACCGCTGGGTGTGGACCGGGATCGGCGGCGTGCTGGCCGCGCTGGCGGGGATCGGCGGATATGCGCTGACGCGGGGGTCGGGCCGGCCGTCGCGGGTACCGCCGGGCGCGTGATCCTGTACAGAACCTGGTGACTGGGCCCCGTTCGCGGCGGCCCAGTCGTCGTTTCAGGCCTCCCGCAGCTCCTTGGCCAGCGCCCCGTCCCCCGTCACCGTGATCCGCCCGCCCCGCACCGCCTCCGCCAGCCCCAACTCGCCCCGGGCCAGAGCCGTACCCGTCCCGGCGTCGAGTACGAGCCGGGCGTCGGGCTCGGCCGGAGCCGGGCCGTCGCCGTACACCGGTCCCTCCTCCGCCCCGACGTACAGGTGGAAGTCCCCCTCCCCCAGACGGACTTCGACAAGCCCCTCGCCCGTCAGGGCCCGCAGCAGCGGCAGCGCGAACCAGTGGGCGCGCACCGCGTCGGTCGGCCGGCGCTCCCCCAGTTCGGACTCGCCCCACTTGCCCAGAGCCTGGAGTACCGGCAGCAACTCCCGCCCGCGGGGCGTGAGTTCGTAGACGTACGCCGCACCCGGCGGGGGCAGCCGCCGCCGGGTGGTGAGCCCGTCCCGCTCCATGTCCTTCAGCCGGGAGGCGAGGACGTCCGTGCTGACCCCCGGCAGATCCGCGTGCAGGTCCGTGTAGCGGCGGGGACCGGCGAACAGCTCCCGGACGATCAGCAGGGTCCAGCGGTCGCCGACGACGTCGAGGGCGCGGGCCGCGGAACAGTACTGGTCGTAGCTTCGGCGAGGTGACATGCGACGCAGTCTAGACAAGATGTTGGACTTTCCAAGCTCCTACTTGGTAAAACCAAGCAACACGAGTTTCCGGAGGGGCGCATGGAGTTCCGGCAGTCCAACAAGCTCAGCGAGGTCTGTTACGAGATCCGCGGACCGGTGATCGAGCACGCCAACGCGCTGGAGGAGGCGGGCCACAGCGTGCTGCGCCTGAACACCGGCAATCCGGCACTCTTCGGCTTCGAAGCCCCTGAGGAGATCCTCCAGGACATGATCCGGATGCTCCCGCAGGCACACGGCTACACCGACTCGCGCGGCATCCTCTCCGCCCGCCGTGCGGTGGCCGGGCGCTACCAGACGCTGGGCCTGGAGGTGGGCGTCGACGACGTGTTCCTCGGCAACGGCGTCTCGGAGCTGGTCTCCATGGCCGTACAGGCGCTGGTCGAGGACGGCGACGAGATCCTCATCCCCGCCCCCGACTTCCCGCTCTGGACCGCGGTGACCACCCTCGCCGGCGGCAAGGCGGTGCACTACCTCTGCGACGAACAGGCCGACTGGTACCCGGACCTGGCCGACATGGAGTCGAAGATCACGGACCGCACCAAGGCCGTGGTCATCATCAACCCGAACAACCCGACCGGCGCGGTGTACCCCAAGGAGATCCTGGAGGGCATCCTCGACCTGGCCCGCCGGCACGGCCTGATGGTCTTCGCGGACGAGATCTACGACCAGATCCTGTACGACGACGCCGTCCACCACTCCACCGCGGCCCTCGCCCCCGACCTGGTGGTCCTCACCTTCTGCGGCCTGTCCAAGACGTACCGGGTGGCCGGCTTCCGCTCGGGCTGGCTGGTCGTCACCGGCCCGAAGCAGCACGCCAAGGACTACCTGGAGGGCCTCACCATGCTGGCCTCCATGCGGCTGTGCGCCAACGCCCCCGCCCAGTACGCGATCCAGGCCGCGCTCGGCGGCCGCCAGTCGATCCGGGAACTCGTCACCCCCGGCGGCAGGCTGCACGAGCAGCGCAACGTGGCCTGGGAGAAGCTCAACGAGATCCCCGGCGTCTCGTGCGTCAAGCCGAAGGGCGCCCTCTACGCCTTCGCCCGCATCGACCCCAAGGTCCACCCGATCCACGACGACGAGAGGTTCGTCCTGGACCTGCTGCTCCAGGAGAAGATCCAGGTCGTCCAGGGCACCGGCTTCAACTGGCCCGCCACCGACCACTTCCGCATCCTCACCCTCCCCCACGCGGAGACCCTGGAGACGGCGATCGGCCGGATCGGGCGGTTCCTGAGCGGCTATCGGCAGTAGTCGTGCCGTGGTCATGCGGTAGTCATGCGGTAGTCATCGGGGGCCGTCCGGGTATGCCGTTCCCATGACCCAGCGGCCTCTGCTCCTCCTCGACGTCGACGGCCCACTGAACCCCTTCCGGGCCCGGTTCCTGCGGCACCGCGGGTACGTGACCCGCAGGCTGCACCCCGCCGGCTGGTCCGCCCGCCAGCGGCCGGACTCCCGCAGGCTGCGCCGGGGGCTGCGGGTGCGGCTGCATCCGGGACACGGGGCCCGGCTGCTCGCGCTGCCGTACGAACTGGCCTGGGCCACCACCTGGACGCACCAGGCCAACGAGATGATCGGCCCGGTCGTCGGGCTGCCCGAACTGCCCGTCATCGAGTGGCCGGAGCTGTTCGCGAAGGATCCGGACGGCCTGTACTGGAAGACGCGGACCGTCGTGGCGTGGGCGGCCGGACGGCCGTTCGTGTGGGTCGACGACATGGTCACCGAACTCGACGTCCGCCATGTCGCCGAGCACCACGAAGGGCCCGCACTGCTCCTTCCGGTGGATGCGCGGCACGGCCTGCGGGCGCGTGACTTCACCGAACTGGAGCGCTGGGCTCTTAGCCTCTGACGTATGGCTGATGTCTTCCTCGTCCGGCACGGTGAGACCGAGTGGTCGCGGTCCGGACGGCATACCGGGTGGACCGACGTGCCGCTCACCGAGCACGGCAGGGACGAGGCGCGCCGGCTGGTGCCGCTGATCCGCTCGCACCGCATCGGTGCCGCGTTCGTCAGCCCGCTCCAGCGGGCCCGCGAGACCGCCGAGCTGATCGGGGTGCCCGACGCACGGGTCGACACCGACCTGCGGGAGTGGGACTACGGCGGCTACGAGGGCGTCACCACCGTGGAGATCCAGCGCACCCGGCCCGGCTGGTTCCTGTTCACGGACGGGGTCGCGCCCGGCCCGCCGGACCACCCCGGGGAGAGCCCGGAGCAGGTCGGGGAGCGGGCCGACCGCATGCTCTCCAAGGTCGAGGCGGCCCTCGCCAACACGGAGGGGGTCGTGCTGCTGGTCGCCCACGGTCACTTCCTGCGCGTCCTGACCGCCCGCCGACTCGGCCTGGCGCCGTCCGCCGGGGCCCTGTTCCAGCTGGCGACCGGGACGCTGTGCCGACTGGGCACGGAGCACGACCGGCCGGTGATCGCGGGCTGGAACATCCGGCCCAGCGGGTAGCGGGACCGCGTTGTCAGTGCCTGGTCGTAGTCTTCGAATGGACCGCTCACCAGGCGGTTCCGGACCGCGGACCACCGGGGAGGAGCATCGTGACCCGACCGCCCACCGCCGCGCAGTGGCGGGTCATCGACGCCGCCGACCCGGTCACCGGGCGGCTGCGGGGTACCGAGGCGCAGCTGGCGGCACTGGTGAGGCGCGGGCTCGCCTTCCGGCACCCGCGCCCGCCGCACGACCACTTCCTGACGCCGGCCGGGCACCGGATACGGGAGGCTCCGGAGGCCCTGACCGCGACGGAACCCCGGGCCGCGACGGAGTCCCGGGCCGCGCAGGAACCCGAGCCGGCCGGGGGGTTCGCCGCACGCGTCGGCGGGGAGGAGTCGGCCGACGCAGGACCCGCCCGGGCGCGTGAGGTGCACAGCGCCTGGCAGGGGCTGCTCGAACTGCGCCGGATGACCAATCCCGACGGCGCCACCGACCGGCCGTGCGGCTGGGAGCGTGCGCATCTGGCGCGGGCCGCCGCGCTCGCCCTGGAGGCGGCCGGGCAGCCGCCCGAGGGGCCGGGCACCCCCGGCTACCGGGTGCGGGCGACCCCGCAGCCGGAGGCGGTCGCGGTGTACGCGCCGGAGGGCGAGCCCTTGCGGGCGTGCGCCGCATCCCTGGAGCGGGCGGGCTGGCAGACCGGCGAGTACACGGAGCCCCGTACCAGAACGCGCTATCTGCTGGCATCGCCGCGCCGGGTGTGACGGGCGTGTCAGGATGCCGACAGAGGATCAGTGCGTCGTACACGAGAAGGGGAAGTCGTGAGCGAACCGTATTCCGTCCGGGTGACCGTCCGTGGCTACGAGACCGATGTGCAGGGCCATCTGAACCAGGCGGTGTACATCAACTACGCCGAGCACGCCCGCTGGTCGCTGCTCCAGGCGGCCGGGGTCACGCAGGCCGAGCTGATCGGGCGGGGCGTGGGCCCGGTGGGACTGGAGACGACCATCCGTTACAGGCGGGAGCTGCTCGCCGGTGACGAGGTCGACGTGACCTGCGCGTTCGAGTGGGGCGGTGGCAAGACGTTCCGGATACTCCAGAAGATCACCAAGGCGGACGGCACGCTGGCCGCCGAGGTCGACGCGGTCGGCGGGCTGCTGGACCTGAAGGCCCGGAAGCTGGTCGCCGATCCGCGCGAGGTCTTCAAGGAACTCGCCTCGGACCCTGCGCTGTTCGGGTTATGACGCGGTCCGCGCCGTCTACACGTCGAGCAGTTCCGGCTGGTGCTCGGCGTCGTAGACCGCCCGGGCCTGTGCGATGTAGTGGCGGTTGCGCTCGGCCCAGTCGGTCAGCCGCTGCAAGGTCTCGTGCAACTCCATCGCCACCGGGGTGAGTTCGTACTCCACGCGCGGAGGCACCGTCGGGTACACGGTGCGGGTCACCAGGCCGTCGCGCTCCAGGTTGCGCAGGGTGAGGGTCAGCATCCGGCGACTGATGCCCTCGATGCCGCGCTCCAGTTCCGTGAAGCGGATGGGCCCGTGCGAGGCCGCCACCAGGATCTGCACGCTCCATTTGCCGGCCACCCTGTCAAGAACCTCGCGGACGGGGCAGGCGTGCGCGTTCACGACCTGGCTGGTAACACCGGTGTTCCTCTGGGACATCGAACTGCCTCCTTACGCCGTCCTCTCATGGTCACTCACCATGAACCCCGTTACAAGTCGTGCCCCTTGCGCACGATCGGTTCCTGTTGATGTCCCTGACGAGCTACGGCGACTGCGGAGGCCAGAAGACCATGTCGACCACGACCGGCACACCGGCCGCACCGGTGACTCTCTCCCGAACATACCCGCGTCGGGCATCCCTCGCCGTCCTGTGCGCGGGCGCGCTGATGACGATCCTGGACGGCACCATCGTCACCGTGGCGATGCCGGCCGTCCAACGCGACCTGGGCTTCAGCGGTCCGGGGCTGGCCTGGGTGGTGAACGCCTATCTGATCCCGTTCGGCGGACTGCTCCTGCTGTTCGGCCGTCTGGGTGATCTGGTGGGCCGGAAACGGATGTTCACGGCCGGGCTCGCCGTGTTCACCGCGGCCTCCGTGGGGTGCGGGCTGGCGACGAGTCAGGGCGCGCTGATCGCGGCGCGTGCGGTGCAGGGCGCGGGCGGCGCGATGACCTCGGCCGTCGTGCTCGGCATGCTGGTGTCGCTCTTCCCCGAGCCGCGCGAACAGGCCCGTGCCATCGCGGTGTTCAGCGCGGTGGGGTCGGTGGGCGCCACCCTGGGCACCTTCCTCGGCGGAGCGCTGACGCAGGCGCTGAGCTGGCACTGGATCTTCCTGATCAATCTGCCGATCGGGGTGGCGGCCTGGCTGGCCGCGGTACGGATCCTGGCCCGCGAGCCCGGCGCGGGGCTCCGCGGGGACGCCGACGGTCCGGGGGCGGCCCTGGTCACCGGCTCGCTGATGCTCACCGTCTACGTCATCGTCGGCTCCGGCGACCGGGGTCCGGCCGCCACCGTGCTCCTGGCCGCGCTCGCCCTCGCCCTCCTCGTGGCGTTCACCGTCCGCCAGGCCCGGGCCGAGCACCCGCTGCTGCGGCTGCGGCTACTGCGCTCCCGGGCGCTGAGCGGCGCGAACGGCGTACAGATCCTGATGATCGCGACGATGTACGGCTTCCAGTTCCTCGGCGCGCTGTACCTGCAACGCGTGCTGGGCTACGGCGAGTTGCACACCGGTCTCGCCTTCCTGCCGGCACCGCTCGCGATCGGCGCCCTGATGCTGGGGCTGTCGGCGCGCATGACCGGCCGCTTCGGCGCGTACCGCGTGCTCCTCGCCGGGCTGGTCCTCATCACCGTCGGGATGGCCCTGCTGAGCCGGGCGCCCGCCGACGGGTCGTACGCGGCCGACGTGCTGCCCCCGATGCTGCTCATGGCGGCCGGCTTCGCCGCGGCGATGCCCCCGCTCACCGGCCTCGCCATGGCCGGCGTCCGCGAGGAGGACGCGGGACTGGCCTCCGGGCTCTTCAACACCACGCAGGTGGTGGGCGGTTCGCTGGGCCTGGCCGCCCTGTCCACCCTCGCGGCGAGCCGTACCGACGGCCTGCTGCACGCCGGCGCGGAGCTGGTGCCGGCCACGGCGGAGGGCTATCGGCTGGCGTTCCGGGTGGCCGCGGTGATCGCGGCGGGGGCCCTGTCGCTGGCGGCGGTCACGCTGCGGCCCCGGCGCGGCTGAACGGGACAGGGCCGGCGCGCCCGGGTCGGGCGGGGCCGGTTCTCAGGATTCGGTGAACGCCCCCCTGTGGTCCTCGGCCCACTCCCGGTACGTCCGGGCCGGCCGCCCGAGCACCTCCCGGGCGTCCTCGGTGACCACCGCGTTCCCGCCGGAGCGGACGAACGCGAGGCCGGTCAGGACGCCGTCCGCCTGAGCCCCCTCCATGCCCCAGGCCGTGCGGAGGAAGTCGCGGGTCTCCTCCGGGGACAGGTCCCGGGTCGGTACCGGGCGGCCCAGGACCTCGGCGAGCACGGCGGCCTGACCGAGGACGGTGATCGCCTCGGGTCCGGTCAGGGTGTACGTCCGCGCCGCGTGCCCGGCGTCCAGCAGGGCCCGTACCGCCACCTCGGCGATGTCGCGCGGGTCGATCACGCCCGAGGCGCCGTCCCCGGTCATGTTGGGCACCGGCTCGCCCGCACGCAGGGCCTCGAGCCAGGTCAGCGTGTTGGAGGCGAACGACGACGGCCGCAGTACCGTCCAGGCGAGCCCGCTGTCCCGCACGGCCCGCTCACCGGCCACGTGCCACTGCGAGGAGGGGCCGGAGCCGGCGTCACCGGTGGCGATGGCGGAGAGCTTCACCACCCGCTGCACGCCGGCGGCCCGGGCCGCGGCGACCAGCGCCGCGTCCTGTCCCTCGTCGGGGCCGGGCGGCCGGAGCAGGAACGCGGCCGTCGCACCGGCCGAAGCGGCCTCCAGGGACGCGGGGTCCGTGTAGTCGCCGCGCACCACCTCCACCCCGGCGGGCACCCGCGCCTTCGCCGGGTCGCGGGTGAGCGCGCGCACCTTCGCGCCGTGCTCGGCCAGCTGTCGTACGACGTCACTTCCGATGGTGCCCGTGGCACCCGTCACCAGAATCATGCGGTCCACGGTGGGCCGGCCGGGGCGCCCTTCTCTTGGAAATTCCGGCACGGCCGGGCCGCCCGGACGGCGGCGCGGGCCGCTTACGGTGGAGGGGTGCCGATGACCATCGCCGAGCCGCTCGCGCCCATCCCCGACGTGCTGCGCCCCTGGGTCGCCGGGGTGCGGACCATGTCCTTCGCCGAGCCCCCCGCGGGTACGTTCGTCCAGCTGCCGGACGCGCTGACCAAAGTGGTGCTGCGGGTGACGGCGGACGGACAGCGTGACGTCCTGGCGGTCGGGCCGCGGGTGCGGGCCGCCTACCACGAAGGGAAGCCGCACATCTCGTGCGTGGAACTGGTCCTCGCACCGGGTGCCGTCCGGCCCCTGCTGGGTGTGCCGGCCGCAGGGCTGGTCGGCCGGGTGGTGCCGGTCGACGGGCTGCCGGGCGGGACGGCACGCCGGTTCGCGCGTGAGGTGCGGTGGCTGGACCCGCTGGAGGCGCTGCCGCGGATCGCCGAGGTGCTGCCCGGACTGCTGTCGGAGCGGACGGATCCGGGCCGGACGGCGTTGCTGCGGGCGGGCGTGGACGCACTGTCCGTGCGGCTGGACCGGGCACCCGCGCAGGTACGCGACGTGGCCCGCGAACTGGCGGTCAGCGAGCGCCAGTTGCGGAACCTGTTCACCGAGGGCGTCGGTGTCTCCCCGAAGCACTACGCCCGTATCGACCGCGTCCGCACGGTCGCCGCCCGGGCGGGCAGCGTCGGCTGGTCCGAACTGGCGGCCGCCACCGGCTACTTCGACCAGTCGCACATGACGGCCGACTTCCGCGCCCTGATGGGCGTCCCGCCCCGCTGGTACGTGACCGAACGGCTCCCCGCGCCCAGTCCCTGCCAGGCGATCCGGCGCGGCTGAAGCCGGGGCCCCGGCCCGTCGAGCAGGCGTGGCCGCCCGCGACGCTCACGGCGTGTCCGGGTCCGGGCGGGTCGGGACCGGTACCTGGTTGAAGCCGTAGTAGAGGGCCAGCAGGCCGTGTGCGGCCAACGTGAGCGGGGCCGAGACGAAGGCCAGGCCGACGGTGACCGGGTAGCCGAGTGAGCCGAGCGCGAAGCGGGCACGGGTGGCACGCGCGGCCTCGACGTCCACGCGGGCGTCGAAGAGATGGCCGGTCCGGGTGAGATGCCACCACAGGGCCTGGAAGGCGGCCGCCATCAGGACCATCACCAGGCTGTAGACGGCCGCCGCCGCGTGCGAGGACGCGTCCTCCCGCAGGTACTCGGCGAGCATCGCCGTCGGCCAGGGCACCGCGGACACCACCATCAGCACCAGCAGGTTCAGGAACATCAGCTTCCGGTCGACCCTGGCGACATAGCTGAACAGCTGATGGTGGTTGACCCACATGATCCCGACGACCAGGAAGCTCACCACGTAGGCCGCGTAGGACGGCCACTGGGCGCCCAGCGCCTGCCAGAGGCTGCCGCCCTCGGCGGTCTTCGGCACCTTGATGTCCAGGACGAGCAGGGTGACGGCGATGGCGAAGACCCCGTCGCTGAAGGCCTCCACACGGCCCGACTCGTTCATGACGCACTCCCCCGTCGGCTCACAGGGACTTCCTACCGCATCCCGCGCCCCGGAGCCGGCGTCACGGGATCGACTGAGGTGCCGCGAGCGGTACGGCGGCCTCCGTCGTGCCCCTCGCTCCCGCGCGCTGCCGGCCCAGGTGGTTGAAGACCAGGTTCAGCACCACCGCCGCCACACATCCCGTCGAGATGCCCGAGTCGAGGACGATCTGGGCGGTCTCCGGGAAGGCGTGGTAGAAGTCCGGCTCGGTGATCGGGATGATGCCGACGGCGAGGGAGACGGCGACGACCAGGACGTTCTCGTCCTTCTCCAGGCCGGCCCTGACCAGGGTCTGGATGCCGCTGGCCGCCACCGAGCCGAACAGGACCACACCCGCGCCGCCCAGGACCGGACGGGGTACGACGGCGATCAGCGAGGCGGCCATCGGGCACAGCCCCATCAGGACCAGGAAGCCGCCGCCGACCGCGACCACGAACCGGCTGCGGATCCGGGTCATCGCGACCAGGCCGATGTTCTGCGCGAACGCGCTGCACATGAACCCGTTGAACAGTGGGCTGATCGCCGAGCCGAGGGTGTCGGCGCGCAGCCCCGCCGCGATCGTCCGCTCGTCGGCGGGCCGTTCGACGATCTCGCCCAGCGCCAGCATGTCCGCGGTCGACTCGGTCATCGAGACCACCATCACCACGCACATGGAGAGGATCGCGGCGATCTGGAACTGCGGGGCGCCGAAGTGGAAGGGCGTCGGGAAGCCGATCACGTCCGCGTCCGCGACCGGGCCGAAGTCGGTGGCGCCGAACGGGATCGCGACGACCGTGCCGGCGACCAGGCCGATCAGCACGGCGATCTGCTTGACGAAGCCGTGCGTGAAGCGGCGAAGGAGCAGGACCAGGACGAGAGTCGCGGCGGCCAGCTCCAAGTACTTGACCGAACCGTAGTCCTTCGCCGCCGGGTCGGGGCCCTGCGCCCAGCCGAAGGCGACCGGGAGCAGCGAGACGCCGATGAGCGTGATGACCGTGCCGGTGACGACGGGCGGGAAGAAGCGGATGGCCTTGCTGAAGAAGGGGGCGGCGAGGAAGCCGAGGAGGCCGGCGACGATCACCGCGCCGAAGATGACCGGCAGGGCGTCGGACCTGTCGTGGGTGGACGCGGCTATCGCGGTCATCGGGGCGACCCCGGCGAAGGTGACGCCGTTGACGAAGGGCAGCCGGGCGCCGATCCTCCAGACGCCGAGGGTCTGGAGGAAGGTGGCGAGGCCGGCGGTGAAGAGGCAGGCGGCGGTCAGGAAGGTCAGTTCGGCGCCGGTGAGGCCGATGGCCGCGCCGACGATCAGGGGCGGGGCGACCACTCCGGCGTACATGGCGGCCACGTGCTGCAGGCCGGTGGTCGCCATTTTCAGGGGCGGGAGTTTCTCGTCGACGGGATGCACTTCTTGCACTGCGGCTCTCCTCCGGTCGGTTACGCGGCGGCTCTGGCGCGGGTTTCAGGGAGGTGGTGCGTGATCCAGGTCGTGCGGGACCCGAGAGGAGGACGGTGACCGGTCCCGGGCGCGCGCATGGCAGCGCGCGCCCGGGAGACGGCCGCCGTGGACCCGTCCGGGGTCCACGGCCACCGGCCGGGAGCCGTCCCTCCCGACCGGAGCTCACATGCCTTGCGGAGAACGAGAGTTACCGCCCGGCGAGCTGCGCCAGCCGCTGGGCCTCGGTCCGCGTGGCGCGGGCGATGGCGTCCTCGTCGACGTGCAGCAGACGGTTGTCCTCGACAATCTGACGGCCGTTCACGAAGGAGGCGGTGACCGGGGCGGCCGCGCCGAAGACCAGGGCGGTCACCGGGTCGGCGATGGAGGCGTGGGCGAGGGTGTCCAGCCGCCAGAGGACCAGGTCGGCGAGCTTGCCGGGTTCGAGGGAGCCGATCTGGCTCCCGCGGCCCAGCACCTGGGCGCCGCCGTGGGTGCCCAGGCGCAGCGCCTGGCGGGCGTTCAGGGCCGCTTCCCGGTGCGCGCCGAGGCGGTTGATCAGCAGCGCGTTGCGCAGTTCGGTGTGGAGTTCGCCGGACTCGTTGGACGCGGTGCCGTCGACACCGAGGCCGACCGGGACGCCGGCGGCGAGCATGTCGGGGACGCGGGCGATGCCGGCCGCGAGGCGGGCGTTGGAGGACGGGCAGTGGGCGACGCCGGTCCTCGTGCGGGCGAACGCGGCGATGTCGGAGTCGTTCATGTGGACGCAGTGCGCCATCCACACGTCCTCGCCGAGCCAGCCCGTGGACTCGAAGTAGTCGGTCGGGCCCATCCCGAACAGCTCCTTGCAGAACTGCTCCTCCTCGACGGTCTCCGAGCCGTGGGTGTGCAGGCGCACTCCCAGTCGGCGGGCCAACTCCGCGCCCTGTCGCAGGAGTTCGGTGGAGACGGAGAACGGCGAGCAGGGGGCGACAGCCACCTGGGTCATCGCGTCGAAGGAGGCGTCGTGGTGCTCCTCGACGGTCGCCTCGGTGGCGGTGAGGGCTCCTTCGAGGGTCTCGACGGCGAAGTCCGGGGGCAGCCCGCCGTCCTTCTCGCTGCGGTCCATGGAGCCGCGGGCGAGGGTGAAGCGGACGCCCGTCTCGCGGGCGGCGCGGATGATCGCGCCGGACAGGTCGCCGGAGTCCTTCGGGTAGACGTAGTGGTGGTCCATCGCGGTGGTGACACCGCCGCGGGCCATCATGGCGAGCGAGCCCTGCGCGGCCACGTACACCATGGGCTCGTCGATGCGCGCCCAGGTCGGGTAGAGCGCGACCAGCCAGTTGAAGAGGTTGTGGTCGGTGGCCAGGCCCCGGGTGATCCACTGGTAGTAGTGGTGGTGGGTGTTGACCAGGCCAGGGGTCACCAGGTGGCCGGTGGCGTCGATCCGCCGTACGACGTTCTCCAGTCCCTCGGGAGCACGGCCCGCGCCGAGCGACTCGATCCGGTTGCCGGCGATGACGACGTACCCGTTCGCGTACTCGGTGTCGTGGGCGTCGACGGTCGCGATCGAGCAGTTCTCGATGACGATGCGCTGGTCTGCTGCCATGGTTCGTCCTTTTCGCTCAGTGGACTTGTGGGGAGGGCACGGCAGGACCCCGGGGATTTGAGTGCCTCGGCCGGGGAGCCGGACAAGTCGCCGCCCCGGCCGAGGGTGCCGAAAAAGGGGATGGTCAGAGGTTGGTGAGGTCCACCGGGATCCTCGCCTCGCAGCCGTCCCGCAGGATGGTCGCCTCGATCAGGCCGTAGGGCCGGTCGGCGGCGTAGTACACGGCACCGTCCTCGGTGGCGTTCTTGAGACCGAACGGCTCCAGGTCGACCAGGAAGTGGTGCTTGTTGGGCAGCGAGAAGCGGACCTCGTCGATCTCGCCGCGGTTGTCGATGATGCGCGAACCCATCTGGTACAGCGTCTGCTGCAGCGAGAGGGAGTACGTCTCGGCGAAGGCCTGGAGCATGTGCTTCTTCGTCTGCTCGTAGGACTTCTCCCAGTTGGGCATCTGCTGCTCGTCGTCGGTCCAGTTGAACCGCCAGCGGCTGGAGACCTGGGTGGCCAGAATGCGGTCGTACGCCTCGGGGAGCGTCGTGTACTTGTCCTTGACGTAGCCCCAGAACTCGGAGTTGGTCGAGTTCATCACGACCAGGTCCTTCAGGCCGGAGACGACCTCCCATGACGCGCCGTCGTACGTGATCTGCGTCAGCCGGGTCTCCTGGCCCTTGCGCACGAACGAGTGCTTGACCTCGTCCGCGCCGATGAACTTGGAGTTGGCGTCCGAGGCCTCGATGCGCTCCCAGGCGTACTCCTCGATGCGGATCCGGGCCCGGTGGATCGGCTCCTGCGAGGTCACGAAGTGGCGGGCGAGGTGGATGCCGAACTGCTCGGCGGAGTCGATGCCGTGTTCCTTGGCGAACGCGAACACCGTGTTCTTGGTGGTGTCGGTCGGCAGGACGTTGGCGTTGGAGCCGGAGTAGTGGACCTCGTCCATGTCACCGGAGAGCGACACCGAGACGTTGAGGTCCTTGATGTGGTGGGTGGCACCGTCCCGCGTGATCTTCACGACCCGGTTCTCGGCCTTGCCGTACTGGTTCTGTCCCAGAATGGTGGGCATGAGCTAGCTCCCTCGGTAAACGGAGTAGCCGAACGGGTTGAGCAGCAGCGGTACGTGGTAGTGCTCACCCGGTACGACGGCGAACGTGATCGCCACCTCCGGGAAGAACACGGCCGGTCCGCTGTCCCGATTCGCGGGGGCGTCCTGCTGCGCATCGGCTTGCTTCTTCGCGGTCTTCTCTTCGAAATACGGCTCGACGGCGAAGTCGAGCCGCACGTGTGTCGTCCCCTCCGGCAGGTCCGGAAGGTCCTTGCACCGGCCGTCGGCGTCGGTCGCGGAACCGCCGAGCGCCTGCCAGTCCGCCTCCCGGCCGCCGCGGGCGGAGAGCCGGACGGCGACGCCCGCGGCGGGGCGGCCGATGCTGGTGTCCAGGATGTGGGTGGACACGGAGGCGGTGGTGCTGGTGCTCATGCTGCTGTCAGTCCTCTTCGACGATGCGGGCGAGCCGGATGCGGTTGATCCTGCCCAGCTCGGTGCGGACGATCTCCCGCTCCCGCTCCGGCGGGTTGCCGATCCGCTCCTTGACCGCGTCCCGCATCTCCTCGCCGGTGCGGCCGGTGGCGCAGATCAGGAAGACATGGCCGAACCGCTCCTGGTAGGCGAGGTTGAGTTCGAGCATCTCCGCCTTGAGGCCGTCCGCGGCGCCGGCCATGCCGGACTGCTCCCGGGCCGAGGTGGGGTCGCCCGGCTCGGGGCGGCCGATCGGCGGGTGCCCGGCCATGGCCTGAGCCAGGTCGGCCTCGCCCAGCTCGGCCATGGCGGCGTCGCTGGCGGAGTAGAGGGCCTCGGGGGTGGCGTAGGGGCGGGCGGCGAGCAGGCGCCGGGCCCAGGCCGTGGAGGCGCACGCCTCGTGGAGGACGGCGAGTGCCGCGTGCTCCTCCAGGTCGTTGAACCGGGCCAGACCCGGGGGCGTGGAAGTCGACGTCACGGGAGCCTCCGTGGCCGTGTGCGGCCTTCGTGCTGAACGGGCTGCCGTTAGCTAACGCCCTCCGGAACCCAGCGTCAACACTTTGTTGAAAATTCCGCGTAACAACCCTCGACCGCGCCCCGCAGGTCACTCCCGGGGCGCTCCTCGCGGGTCAGCTCTTTTCGCGGTTCAGGTAGTTGTAGACGGTGAAGCGGCTCACCCCGAGCGCGCTCGCCACGGTCTCCACGCCGTGCCGTACGGAGAAGGCGCCTCGCGCCTCCAGTATGCGCACGACCTCCTGCTTCGCCTTGCGGTCCAGGTCGGCCAGCGGTTTGCCCTGCTTGCGCTCCATGGCGGCCAGGATGTGATCGAGGGAGTCCGCGAGCTGCGGCAGCCGTACGGCGACCACGTCCACGCCCTCCCACGCGAGCACGACGTCGTCGGCGCCGGCCTCGTCGGGCGGGAGCATCTCCCCGCCCATGGCGTCGACCAGCGGCTTCACGGCGGTGATGAAGGGTTCGTCCCCGCTTCGGGTCACTTGTCGTCACCCTCCCCCACCACGTTGACCTGGAGCGAGATCCGGGTGGCCCCGGCCTCCAGGGCCCTGCGCAGCAGTGCGTCCACGGCGGTGAGCACGGCGTCGGAGCCGCCCTCCGCCGTGTTCCCGAACGGCCCGACGTCCACCGCGTCCAGCGCGGCCGCCTCGACGACCTCACGGGCGACCAGCGCGTGCGCGGGGGCCTCGTCGAGGTCGAAGGGCTCGGTGGTGAACTCCACTCTCAATCGCATTGCGCCCCCAGAACACGTCCCTGACCCGGCCGCGACGGACCCACTCCGGCCGCCACGAGGCGACCCTAACGGACCATGGCCGTCCTCCGCCCGCCACGCAGCCAAGCCGCCGGAGCACAGCGCACCGGGCTCATCCGCGCTCCTTGCGCAGGAAGCCCCGCAGCCGCCGCTCCGGCCAGGTGTTGATCACGTCGTCACCGGTGAGCCAGCCACGCTGGGCGGTGCCGATGCCGTACCGCATGTTGGCAAGGTGCGGGACGGCGTGGGCGTCGCTGTTCACGGCGAACCTCACGCCGTGCCGGCGGGCCCGCAGGATGTCCTCGTCGCGCAGGTCGAGGCGGTCCGGGTGGGCGTTGATCTCCAGGGCCGTGCCGGTGCGGGCGCAGGCGGCGAAGACCGCGTCGAGGTCGGCGTCGATGCCGGGCCGCTTGCCGATGAGACGGGTGGTGGGGTGGCCGATGACGTTGACGTGCGGGTTCTCGCAGGCCCGGACGAGGCGCCTGGTCAGCTGCTCGCGGCTCTGGTTGAAGTGCGAGTGCACGGACGCCACGCACAGGTCGAAGCCGGCGAGGAAGTCGTCGGGCCAGTCCACCCCGCCGTCGGGCCCGATGTTCAGCTCGGTGCCGTGCAGCAGCCGCAGCCCGCCGCGCCGGCCCTTGGTGGGGTACCTGCCGTCCAGCTCGCGCACCCGTTCCCGCTGGGCCAGCATCCGCTCGTCGGTCATGCGCTGCATCGCCATGTCGGGGGCGTGGTCCGTGATCGCGTAGTAGGCGTAGCCGCGCCGGGCGGCCGCCTCGGCCATCTCCTCCAGCGGGGCGAGCCCGTCGGTGAGGTCGGTGTGGGTGTGCAGGTCGCCGCGCAGGTCGGCCTCGGTGACCAGCTCGGGCAGCTCGCCGCGCAGCCCGGCCTCGATCTCCCCGCGGTCCTCGCGCAACGTCGGCGGGATCCAGGGCAGGCCGAGCCGGGCGTACACCTCCTCCTCGGTCTCCGAGACGATCTTCTCGCCGCTCTCGACGTCGAAGAGGCCGTACTCGGAGAGCTTGAGCTTCTGGTGCACCGCGATCTCACGGGTGCGGATGTTGTGGGCCCGGGAGCCGGTGAAGTACTGCAGCGCGGCTCCCCACGAGTCCGGCGGTACGACCCGCAGGTCGACGTTGAGGCCCTTGCTGGTGCGCACGGACGTCTTGGTCCCGCCCTGCCCGATGACCTCGGTGACGTACGGCAACCCGGTGAACGCCTTCATGAGCGGCGCCGACTTCTTCGCCGCCGCGAGGATGTCGATGTCGCCGATCGTCTCCCGCATCCGGCGCAGTGATCCGGCGTACGCGCACCGCTCGCAGCCGGTCACCGCGGACAGGGCGCCGACGATGTCCTCCGCGAGGTCCGTGGCCAGGTCGAGCTGCACCCGGCCGCCGGCGGACCGGAGCAGCGCGATGCCGTGGAGGATGTTCTCCTCGGTCTTCGGCCCGAAGCCCTTGAGGTCGCGCAGCCGCTCCTGGTGGATGGCGTCGGCGAGTTCCTCGACGGAGGAGATGCCGAGCTCCTCGTAGACCGTCATCGCCTTCTTCGGACCGAGGGTGGGCACGGCCGTCAGCCGCCGGACCCCGGCGGGGATCTTCGCGCGCAGTTCGTCGACGGCGGAGACGCTGCCGCTGTCGAGGTATTCGAGGACCTTCCGGGCGATCGACTTCCCGACGTTCGGGATGTCCTGGAGCCCCTTGAGGTCGAGCGTGGCGACATCGGCGTGGTGGCCGCCGACGGACCGGGCGGCCTTCTCGTAGACACGTGCCCTGAAGGCGTCGCCGCCGGTGATCGAGATGAGGTCCGCGTACTCCTGGAACAGCGCGGCGACCTCGTCGTTGGAACGGGCCACACCTCCAGGGTAGGGCGCGGGATGTGCGCGGGCGCTCTTGACAGCCTTCCCTGCCCAGAGGCAGTCTTCCATTAAGCAGAAATCAACTTCCGCAATACGGAAACATAGAGAGTGGAAGGGAGCGCCGACCCCCATGGGATTCGCAGAGCAGCGCTTCACCGTCAACCTGTCGATCCTCTTCACGGAACTCCCGCTCCTGGAGCGCCCCGCGGCCGCCGCCGCGGCCGGCTTCCCGGCGGTCGAGCTGTGGTGGCCCTGGGCCGACTCCCCCACCCCCGAGCGCTCCGGGCTCGACGCGCTGAGGAAGGCGATCGAGGACGCGGGCGTCCGGCTGACCGGCCTGAACTTCTACGCCGGCCGGCTGCCCGGACCCGACCGTGGCGCCCTGTCGGTCCCGGGCGCGGAGTCGGAGAGGTTCCGCGCCAACATCGACGTGGCGGCCGACTTCGCCCGGTCGCTCGGCTGCACGGCGCTCAACGCGCTGTACGGCAACCGCGTCGACGGCGTGGACCCGGCCGAGCAGGACGCGCTGGCACTGGAGAACCTGACGCTCGCGGCGCGCGCGGCCGACCGGATCGGCGCGGTCCTGCTGATCGAGGCGCTCAACGCCCCCGAGTCACCGCGGTACCCGCTGGTGTCGGCCCCGGCCGCGGTCGAGGTCGTCGACAGGGTCAACGAGGCCACGGGCCTCGGCAACGCCCGCTTCCTGATGGACCTCTACCACCTGGCGATGAACGGCGAGGACCTGCCGTCGGTGATCGAGCGGTATGCCTCGAAGACCGGCCACGTCCAGATCGCCGACACCCCGGGCCGCGGCGCCCCGGGCACGGGGTCGCTGCCGCTGGCGGACCTCCTCGACGGGCTGAGGAAGGCCGGGTACGACGGCTGGGTGGGCCTGGAGTACAAGGCGGGCGACCGCCCGAGTGCGGACGCCTTCGGCTGGCTGCCGGTGGCACAGCGCGCCGCCCGTTGATGTGACCGCCCCCGGGGGCTGCCGCCCCCGGACCCCCGCTTCGGCCTTCGGCCTCGTCCTCGAACTCCCCCGGAGGGGGATCCCCAGACGGGCTGTGTGATCGACGTATCCAGAGAGGCACCCCCTATGAGCAACACACTCCCCAAGATCGCCTGGATAGGCCTCGGCATCATGGGCTCCCCCATGTCCGAGAATCTGGTCAAGGCGGGCTACGACGTCACCGGCTTCACGCTGGAGCAGGACAAGCTGGACCGGCTGGCCGCCGCCGGCGGCACCGCGGCCGCCTCCATCGCCGAGGCGGTGCGGGACGCGGACGTGGTCATCACCATGGTCCCCGCGTCGCCACAGGTCGAGGCCATCGCGTACGGCCCGGACGGCATCCTGGCGAACGCGCGGTCCGGCGCGCTCCTCATCGACATGTCGTCCATCACCCCGCAGACCTCCGTCGACCTGGCGAAGGCGGCGCGGGACAAGGGCATCCGCGTGCTCGACGCGCCCGTGTCCGGCGGTGAGGCCGGTGCCGTCGAGGCCGTGCTGTCCATCATGGTCGGCGGTGAGCAGGCCGACTTCGACGCCGCGAGGCCGGTCTTCGAGGCGCTGGGCAGGACCATCGTGCTGTGCGGTCCGCACGGCTCGGGCCAGACCGTGAAGGCCGCCAACCAGCTGATCGTCGCCGTGAACATCCAGGCGTGCGCCGAGGCCGTGGTCTTCCTGGAGAAGTCCGGTGTGGACCTGACGGCCGCGCTGGACGTGCTGAACGGCGGCCTGGCCGGCTCGACCGTGCTGACTCGGAAGAAGGACAACTTCCTCAGCCGCGACTTCCGGCCGGGCTTCCGGATCGACCTGCACCACAAGGACATGGGCATCGTCACGGACGCGGCCCGCAACGTCGGCGCCGCCCTGCCCGTCGGCGCCGTGGTGGCCCAACTGGTCGCGTCCCTGCGCGCGCAGGGCGACGGCGGCCTCGACCACTCCGCGCTGCTGCGCGCGGTGGAGCGCCTGTCCGGCGCGCAGGTCTGAGCCGGACCGCATGACTTCCGGGCGGTGGCGGTGCCGACACCTGTCCTGTCGCGCCCAGGCGCCGGCGCCGCCCGGAAACCACTTCAACAAACTGTTGACGCCTCGGCCGGCCCGATCCTAGGCTCCACGAAGCGGAAATGAATTTCCGCTGACACCCGCACGGAAGGCCCACGATGTCCAAGCGCGTGCTCACCACCGAGTCCGGCGCCCCGGTCGCCGACAACCGGAACTCCGCCTCCGCCGGCATCGGCGGCCCGCTCCTCCTCCAGGACCAGCACCTGCTGGAGAAGCTCGCGCGCTTCAACCGCGAGCGCATACCGGTGGGGGCACCTCCCACGCCCTTAAGGCAGTGGGGGAGGGTGATGCACGCCCGGGGCAGCGGCGCGTACGGCTACTTCGAGGTGACCGACGACGCCACGGGGTTCACCTGTGCCGACTTCCTCGCCTCGGTCGGCGAGCGGACCGAGGCGTTCGTGCGCTTCTCGACGGTCGCCGACTCGCCGGGCGGCGCCGACGCCGTACGGGACCCGCGCGGCTTCGCGGTCAAGTTCTATACGGCGGAGGGCAATGACGACCTCGTCGGCAACAACACCCCGGTGTTCTTCGTCAAGGACCCCATCAAGTTCCCGGACTTCATCCACTCGCAGAAGCGCGACCCCTTCACGGGCCGTCGGGAGCCGCACAACGTCCGGGACTTCTGGGCGCACGCCCCCGAGGCCACCCACCAGGTGACCTGGCTGATGGCCGACCGGGGCATCCCGGCGTCGTACCGCCACATGAACGGCTACGGCTCGCGCACCTACCAGTGGACGAACGCCGAGGGCGAGGCCTTCTTCGTCGAGTACCACTTCAAGACCAACCAGGGCGTCCGCTCTTTGAGCAGCGAGCAGGCCGCCAAGCCGGCGGGCAAGGACCCGAACTCGCACCAGACGGACCTGCTCCAGGCCATCGAGCGGGGCGTCAACCCGTCCTGGACCCTGTACGTCCAGATCACGCCGGCGGCCGAGGCGGCGGACAACCGCTTCAACCCCTTCGGCCTGACCAAGGTGTGGCCGCACCGGGACCACCCGCTCCAGCGGGTGGGCCGCCTGGTCCTGGACCTCAACCAGGACAACGTGTTCACCGAGGTCGAGCAGGCCACGTTCTCCCCGAACAACTTCGTGCCGGGCATCGGCCCCTCCCCCGACAAGATGCTCCAGGGCCGTCTGTTCGCCTACGCGGACGCGCACCGCTACCGCCTGGGCGTCAACCACACGCCGCTGGCCGTCAACGCCCCGAAGGCGACGACCGCGCAGAACCACGGCCGGGACGGCTTGATGGCCGCCGACGCCCAGGGCCGGCACGCGAAGAACTACGAGCCGAACTCCTACGACGGCCCGGTGGAGACCGGCCGCCCCCTGTCGGCGCCCCTCGCCGTGACCGGCCACACGGGCACCCACGAGGCCCCGCTCCACACCAAGGACGACGACTTCTTCCAGGCGGGCGAGCTGTACCGCCTGATGTCCGCGGAGGAGCGGCAGCGGCTGGTGGCGAACATCGCCGGCGGCCTCTCGCAGGTCACTCGCGACGACATGATCGAGAAGAACCTGGCCCACTTCCACGCCGCCGACCCGGAGTACGGCAGGCGCGTGGCGGAGACGGTCCGCGCCCTGCGCGAGGACTGACCCCACAGGCGGCCCGCGGCGGCCGACCGGCCCGGATGAGGGGTGGCCGATCGGTGTCGGCGCGCGGGCGGGGCGAGGACCGCGGCGGCGTGCGAGCCAGTGCGGTGGTGAAGGAACCGAGCGCTCTTCTCGACCAGAGGGAAGGACGCCCCCGGCTCCGTCGCACCCGCCGCGGTCCCAGCCACACCCTGGACCCCGTCCGGCGGCGCGAACGTCCTGTCGCGCCCAGCCTCGCGCCGTCGGACGGCCACAGCCGGGGAGAGCGCCACGGACTCGTCGAGCGCCGGATGCGGAACCGCCCGCATCCGGCGCTTCGGCGTGCGTTTCCACCCCCGCCGCAGGAGCCTTGTGGCATGACTGCACATCCACCGACCCAGTTCCCGCGCATCGTCGTGCACGCCCCGGCCCTGGACGGCTCCCGGCGGGTCACCGAGGGCGACGTCACCCTCGGGATCGCCTCCCACCTCGACGACGTGATCGAGATCCTGCGGATGGCCGACCTGGACCGGATCGAGGTCGAGGAGAGCGACCTCATCGAGTGGCAGGGCGGCGGCCCGGACGACTGGCCGGGCCTGACCGAACATCCCGAAAGCTGATGTACCCGGACGAACGTACCGGCCGATCCTCAAATAAAGCTCTGAACTGCGTTCAACATGCTTCAACCGCCCCAGTCAGGGGGCATATTCGCGTCACACGGTGCCCGCCGGCACGGGGGCGGCGGGCACCGAGTCGTCTACGACGCGAAGCGGGCGGTCCATCCCCGGGATGGACCGCCCGCTCTCGTCTTCGCCGGCTCAGACCTTCAGTGCCCTGATCGACGTCGGGGCGTGCCCCGGCTCGGTCGCCATCTCCTCGAACTCGACGACGTTCGAGATGTCGTTGGTGGTCGACATGGAGATGTTGGTGACCCGTTCCAGGATCGCCTCCACGACGACCGGCACCTGGTGCTCGGCGGCCAGCTTCTTGGCCTTCTCGAAGGCCGCGCCCAGTTCCGCCGGGTCCGTCACCCGGATCGCCTTGCAGCCCAGGCCCTCGGCGACCTTGACGTGGTCGACGCCGTAGACGCCCAGTTCGGGCGAGTTGATGTTCTCGAACTCCAGCTTGACCTGGAAGTCGATGTCGAACGCCCGCTGCGCCTGGCGGATCAGGCCCAGGTAGGAGTTGTTGACCAGGACGTGGATGTACGGGATCTTGTGCTGCGCGCCGACCGCGAGTTCCTCCAGCATGAACTGGAAGTCGTAGTCGCCGGAGAGGGCGACGACGGACGCCTCCGGGTCGGCCTTGGCCACGCCCAGCGCGGCCGGGATCGTCCAGCCGAGCGGGCCGGCCTGGCCGCAGTTGATCCAGTGCCGGGGCTTGAAGACGTGCAGCATCTGGGCGCCGGCGATCTGCGAGAGGCCGATCGTGGAGACGTACCGGGTCTCCGGGCCGAACGCCTTGTTCATCTCCTCGTAGACGCGCTGCGGCTTGATCGGGATGTCGTCGAAGTGGGTGCGGCGCTGGAGGGTCGCCTTCCGCTCCTGCGCCGAGCCCGCCCAGGCCGAGCGGTCGGGCAGCCCGCCGGTCGCCATCAACTCCAGTGCCACCTCGACGAGCAGTTCCAGTGCCGCCTTCGCGTCGGAGGCGATGCCGTAGTCGGGGGCGAAGATCCTGCCGATCTGGGTGGGCTCGATGTCCACGTGGACGAAGGTGCGGCCGGCCGTGTAGACGTCCAGCTTCCCGGTGTGGCGGTTGGCCCAGCGGTTGCCGATGCCGAGGACGAAGTCGGACTCCAGGAAGGTCGCGTTGCCGTAGCGGTGCGAGGTCTGCAGACCCACCATGCCGGCGTTCAGCTCGTGGTCGTCGGGCAGGACGCCCCAGCCCATCAGGGTCGGGACGACCGGGGTGCCGGTCAACTCGGCGAACTCGACGAGGAGTTCGGCGGCGTCCGCGTTGATGACCCCGCCGCCCGCGACGATCAGCGGACGCTCGGACGCGTTCAGCATCCCGATCGCCTTCTCGATCTGGGCGCGGGTGGCGGCCGGCCTGTAGACGGGGAGCGGCTCGTACGTCTCCGGGTCGAACTCGATCTCGGTGAGCTGCACGTCGATCGGCAGGTCGATCAGGACCGGGCCCGGGCGGCCGGAGCGCATCAGGTGGAAGGCCTGCTGGAAGACGCCCGGGACCTGCGCGGCCTCCAGCACGGTGACCGCCATCTTCGTGACGGGCCTGGCGATGGAGGCGATGTCGACGGCCTGGAAGTCCTCCTTGTGGATCACCGCGGTCGGGGCCTGGCCGGTGATGCAGAGGATCGGGACGGAGTCGCCGGTGGCCGAGTACAGACCGGTGATCATGTCGGTGCCGGCCGGGCCGGAGGTGCCGATGCAGACGCCGATGTTCCCGGGGTGCGTACGGGTGTAGCCCTCGGCCATGTGCGAGGCGCCCTCGACATGGCGGGCGAGGGTGTGGTGGATGCCGCCGGAGGCCTTGAGCGCCGCGTAGAAGGGGTTGATCGCCGCGCCGGGCACACCGAACGCATCGGTGACGCCCTCGCGCTTGAGGATCTCAACTGCCGCGCGGGCAGCGGTCATACGAGCCATCGAGAACTCCTGCTTTCGGCTGTCGGATGCCTGCTCCCGTCGCGCCCCGCGGTGAGCATCGTCTTCAGTTTTCCGTATTACGGAAACTAACTTCTACTATCTGAAATCAATGTAGGTGCGGTGACGAACGTCGTCAAGGGACGGACAACCGGGCCCCGGCGGGAGCACCATGGGACGGCTGAACCGACGCGACGCCTGAGGTGGGGGCCATGTCCGAGAGCGTGCCGGTGCGCTGTCCGGCCTGTCGGCGCGAGCACGTCTACACCGCGCCGTCGTACCCGTGCGCCTGTGGCGCGCCGGTCACCCCGAGCCTCGACGGCACGGCCGGACCGACCGCGGTGGCACACCGCGCCTGGGACGCGGACTGGGTGACGGTGAGCTGCGGCTCCTGCGGCCGCCGGGACCAGTGGCCGCAGCCGGAGCTGGGCTGCCCGTGCGGGGCGCTCCTGCGCATCGCGGTCGCCGGCGGCGTGTCCGCGCCGCCGGCGGAGCCCGAGCCCGAACCCCGGACCGCCTTCCATCCCGTGACGATCCGCACCGCCCGGGACGCGGTCACCGCGGCCGCGCTCTATCTGCGCTGGCTCGGCTACCGGGACATCCGCCGCGCCGACCAGCAGCCGCCGTCCGGCATCGGGCTGGCCGCCCGGGGGCTGCTGGCCCAGGTGGACCCGACCGTGCAGCCGGCCTCGCGGCGGGACGTGGAGTGTCTGTGGCTGACGGCGATGACGGAGGATTCGGGGTGCGTGTACTTCTCCCTTGCCGGGTACGCCGAGGAGGCGCGGGAGCGGGCCGACGCTCTGGGGGTGCCGTTGTTCGTGCTGGACTTCACGGGGACGCCGCAGCCGGTCAACGGGCCCGCGGATGAGCTGCGCGCCGCGGGTGGGTGACCTGACTGCGGGCCGGTGGTGGCTGGTCGCGCAGTTCCTCCCCCGGCCTTCGGCCGGGGGTACCCCCGGCGCCCCTTACGGGGCGCTGTATTGCTCCCTCAGTTCGATCTTGCGGACCTTGCCCGAGACCGTCATCGGGAAGTCGTCCAGGATCTGCAGCCGGCTCGGCACCTTGTAGTGGGCCAGGCGGCCCTCGCAGAAGGCGCGGAGTTCGTCCAGGGTGGGCGGGGCGGCAGGGTCGTGCGGGATGACGCAGGCGAGGACCTCCTCGCCGTACCTCTCGTGCGGCACCCCGACCACCTGGACGTCCCGGATCTTGGGGTGGGCGTAGAGGAACTCCTCGACCTCGCGCGGGTAGACGTTCTCGCCGCCCCGGATGATCATGTCCTTGATGCGGCCGACGATCTCGACGTACCCGTCCTCGCGCATCATCGCCAGGTCCCCGGTGTGCATCCAGCGCCCCGGGTCGACGGCCTCCGCCGTCTTCTCGGGCTCGTTCCAGTAGCCGAGCATCACGCTGTAGCCGCGGGTGCACAACTCACCTGCGGTGCCGCGGGGTTGGGTGACCCCGGTGGCCGGGTCGACGACCTTGACCTCCAGGTGCGGCAGCACCCGGCCGACCGTGCCGGTGCGGTGTTCCAGGTCGTCCTCGATCCGGGTCTGGAGCGAGACCGGGGAGGTCTCCGTCATGCCGTAGCAGATGGAGACCTCCGCCATGTGCATCTCGGCGACCACCCGCTTCATCACCTCGACCGGGCAGGGCGAGCCCGCCATGATGCCCGTGCGCAGGGTGGAGAGGTCGTACGAGGCGAAGCCGGGGAGGTTCAGCTCCGCGATGAACATGGTCGGGACGCCGTAGAGCGAGGTGCAGCGCTCCTGCTGGACCGCCTCCAGGGTGGCCTTCGGGTCGAAGGACGGGGCCGGGATCACCATGCAGGCGCCGTGCGAGGTGGCGGCCAGGTTGCCCATCACCATGCCGAAGCAGTGGTAGAAGGGCACCGGGATGCAGATCCGGTCCTGCTCGGTGTAGGCGATCGACTCACCCACGAAGTAGCCGTTGTTGAGGATGTTGTGGTGGGAGAGCGTGGCCCCCTTCGGGAAGCCGGTCGTGCCCGAGGTGTACTGGATGTTGATGGGGTCGTCGCAGGACAACTCGGCCGCTCGGGCCGCCAGCTCGGCACCCCGCTCGGCCGTTCCGCGGGCGGTCAGCGCCTCCCAGCTCGGGTCCCCGATGTAGACCGTCTCCCGCAACTGCGGGCACCTGCCCCGCACTTCCTCCACCAACGCCCGGTAGTCGCTGGTCTTGTGCCGCAGCGAGGCGAACAGCAGGGAGATCCCGGCCTGGTTCAGGACGTACTCGACCTCGTGGGTGCGGTAGGCCGGGTTGATGTTGACCATGATCGCGCCGATCCGGGCGGTGGCGTACTGCACCAGCACCCACTCGGCGCAGTTGACCGCCCAGATGCCCACCCGGTCGCCCTTGGCGACCCCGCTGGCCAGCAGCGCGTACGCCAACCGGTCGACGTCGGCGGCGAATTCGGTGTAGGTCCAGCGCCTGCCGGTCGGTACGTCCACCAGCGCCTCGCGGTCCGGCCAGGCCGCGACGGCCCGGTCCAGGTTGGCCCCGATGGTGTCGCCGAGCAGCGTGGTGGTGCTCGTGCCGTGCGTGTACGACGAGCTCACCGGAAGTCCTCCTCGCGGTACTCGTCGGCCGAGCCGGCGGCCGTGGCCTCGCGCAGCTCGATCCGGCGGATCTTCCCGGACACGGTCTTCGGCAGCGGGGCGAACTCCAGCCGCCGGACCCGCTTGTACGGCGCCAGCACCTGCCGCGAGTGCTCGAAGAGCACCTTCGCGGTGTCCGGGCCCGGCTCCCAGCCCGCCGCAAGCACGATGTACGCCTTCGGCACGGCGAGCCGCAGGTCGTCCGGCGCGGGCACGACGGCCGCCTCGGCCACCGCCTCGTGTTCGAGGAGCGCGCTCTCCAGCTCGAACGGGCTGATCTTGTAGTCGGACGCCTTGAACACGTCGTCCGCGCGGCCGACGTAGGTGATGTAGCCGTCCTCGTCCCGGGAGCCGATGTCCCCGGTGCGGTAGTAGCCGCCGGCCATCGCCTCCGCCGTACGGTCGGCGTCCCCGTGGTAGCCGGTCATCAGGCCCACCGGCCGCGCTGCCAGGTCGAGCGCGATCTCGCCCTCCGTCGCGCCGGGGGCACCGCTGACCGGGTCCAGCAGCTCCACCCGGTACCCCGGGCTCGGACGGCCCATCGACCCGGTCTTCAGCGGCTGCCCGGGGCTGTTGGAGACCTGCACGGCCGTCTCGGTCTGCCCGAACCCGTCCCGGATGGTCACGCCCCAGGCCCGCCGCACCTGTTCGATCACCTCGGGGTTGAGCGGCTCGCCCGCCGCGACGACCTCGCGGGGCGGGGTCGCCAGCTGACTCAGATCCGCCTGGATGAGCATGCGCCACACCGTCGGCGGGGCACAGAAGGACGTCACGCCGTGCCGGTCCATCTCGGCCATCAGCCGGCCCGCGTCGAAGCGCGCGTAGTTGTGGATGAAGACCGTCGCCTCGGCGTTCCAGGGGGCGAAGAGGTTCGACCAGGCGTGCTTCGCCCACCCCGGCGAGGAGATGTTCAGGTGCACGTCACCGGGTTTCAGGCCGATCCAGTACATGGTCGCCAGGTGCCCGATCGGGTACGAGGTGTGGGTGTGCTCGACCAGCTTGGGGCGGGCGGTGGTGCCCGAGGTGAAGTAGAGCATCAGCGGGTCGTCGGCCAGCGTCGGGCCGTCGGGCACGAAGTCGGCCGAGGCGGTGTACGCGTCCTGGTACGGCTCCCAGGGCCCGGCCTCCGACGCCGGCAGCCCGCCCACCGCGATCCGGGTGTACGTGCCCGGCACCTCGGCGAACTTGGCCGCGTCCTCGGCGCGCACGAGCACGTGCTTCACCCGGCCCCGGTCGACGCGGTCGCGCAGGTCGGCCGGGCCGAGCAGCGGGGTGGCCGGGATGACCACGGCCCGCAGCTTCATCGCGGCCAGCGCGGTCTCCCACAGCTCGGCCTGGTTGCCGAGCATGACCAGGATGCGGTCCTCCGGCTCGACGCCCCGCGCGCGCAGGTGGTTCGCGACCCGGTCGGAGCGCTCGGACAGCTCGGCGAAGGACAGCTTGGTCTCCGAGCCGTCCTCCTCGACGATGTGCAGGGCGGTGCGGTCGTTGCCCTCGGCGATGACGTCGAACCAGTCCAGCGCCCAGTTGAAGTGGTCCGGACGCGGCCAGGCGAAGCCCTCGTAGGCGGTGGCGTAGTCCACACGGTGTTCCAGCAGGAAGTCCCGTGCCCTGCGGAAGTCCTCCGTCGCACTCGTCATACGCGTCTCCTTCGGTACCGGACCATTGCCGGGCGGCTCTCTGGCATCGTGTAATCCGTGATGCAGGTCTCACTACCCCCGAACGGGGGTGTGGACAGCACGAGGCCGGGGTCGAAGGGGCAGGACAGGTGGCAGCAGAGGTCACGGGGGCGGTGGAGATACGTGGTGCGCTGGCCAGACTCCGGCGCGCCACCGGGCTTCCGATCGCCTTCGGCGGGCTGGTCGAGGCGGGCCGGACACAGGTCCGGATCAGCGAGCTGACCGGCACCAGCACGGCGTCGCTGCGCTCGCTCGCGGTCACCTCCGGGAACGGCCTGGGCGGCAAGGCGGTCGAACGGGCCCGCCCCTGCGCGGTCGTCGACTACTCGGCCTCCCGGCAGATCAGCCACGAGTACGACATCCCGGTGGCCGCCGAGGGCCTGCGCTCGGTGCTCGCGGTACCGGTGGTGGTACGACGCCGGGTGCGGGGCGTGCTGTACGGCGCGCTGCGCACCGCCCAGCCGCTGGGCGACCGCACGCTGGGCGCGGCGGTGGCGGCGGCCCGGGACGTGGAGCAGGCGCTGGTCGTGCAGGACGAGGCCAGGGAGCTGCTGGCGTCGGCGCGGCCGGAACCGGCCGCCGTGGGGGATCCGGGGGCCGCCCGGGAGCAGGTGCGGGAGGCGCATGCCGCGCTGCGGGCCCTGGCACCGCGGATCGCCGACCCGGAACTGCGCGCCGAACTGCTCGCCGCCTGCGGGCTGCTGACCGCGCCGGCGCCGGTTCCGCCGGCCCAGGCGGTGCTGGCGCCGCGGGAACTGGACGTGCTGGCGTGGGTGGCGGCCGGGGCGACCAACGCGGCGGTGGCCGAGCGGCTGGGGCTGCGGCCCGAGACGGTCAAGGGCTACCTGCGCTCGGCGATGCGGAAGCTGGGCGCGCACACCCGGGGGGAGGCGGTGTCGACGGCTCGTCGGACGGGGGTGTTGCCATAGCCGGAGGGGACCCATTCCATTCATGCGGACGCGCAGTGAATTGCCATATGCGAAGCCCCTGTTATTTCCCTCACCATGCCGTTCGGCCGGATTTCAGGGTTCATTGCCTAGAATTTGGCTGGGACACGACACACGAGGGGAGCGGTGACCGTGCGACGGGACTTCCAGGAGCCTGCCAGATGCCGCCCCGACCTGGTCATCGGCCGGGCGGAGCTGTTCGCGGCCGCCCGGGAGCAGCTCTCCTCGGGGGGCAGCGTCCTCCTGCACGGGCCCGCCGGAATAGGTAAATCGACCGTCCTGCGGGCGCTGGACGCGGAATACGCCGGCACCGCCCGCACCGTGTTGCGCTGCTCGGCCACCGAGTCCGAATCCCATCTTCCGTTCCTCGCCCTCGCCGACCTCTTCGGCCTGGTCCTCGACGACGTCTCCGCCCACCTGCCCGGCGCCCAGCGCACCGCCCTGGAGTCGGCGCTCACCGGCCGCGGCGAATCCACCCTCCAGCGCGACGGCCTCGCCCTGCGCCTCGCGGTGCTCTCCACGCTGCGCGTGCTGGCCGCCGAGGGGCCCGTACTGATCGTCGCCGACGACCTCCAGTGGCTGGATCCGGCCAGCGCCGAACTCCTCGGCTTCGCCGCCCGCCGCCTCGGCGGCACCCCGGTCCAACTGCTCAGCGCGGTCCGTACGGAGGGCCAGGAGTACGACCGTCACCTACGCGCGTCGCCCCCGGACACCGTCGCCGTCCGCCTCGGCGCGCTCAACCGCAGGCAGATCTCCGAACTCCTCGACCACCGCGGCCACACCGGGCTGAGCCGGTCCACGGTCCGGGAGATCCACCGCACCAGCGGCGGCAACCCGCTGTTCGCCCTGGAGCTCGGCCGCGCCCTCGCCGAGAACCCGACCCCGCCCCGCCCCGGCGAGCCGCTGCCGGTGCCGACCTCGCTGCGCGCCCTGGTGCTCAGCCGGCTCGACATGCTCTCCGTCGAGGCCCGCCGCACCCTGCTGGTGGCCAGCGCCGGCGCCCGCCCCACCCAGGCCCTGCTGCACGCGGCCGGCCGGGAGAACGCCGAGGCCGAGTGCGCCCAGGCGGCCGAACTCGGGCTGCTGGCCACCGAGCCCGAGGGCCCCGCCGTACGGTTCGCGCATCCCCTCATCTCCGCCGCGCTGTACGCGGAAGCACCCGCGCAGGAGCGCCGGGCCGCGCACGCGGCGCTGTCCACGGCCGCCTCCGACCCGATCGAGCGGGCCCGGCACCTGGCCCTGGCCACCACCGGCACCGACCCGGAGGTCGCCGACCGGCTCGCCGAGGCCGCGACCGAGGCCCGGGACCGGGGCGCGCCCTCGGTGGCCGCGCAGATCGGCCTGCTCGCCGCCCGGCACACCCCCGGCGACAACGCGCCCACCCCGGACGAGCGCCGGCTTCAGGCGGCCGAGGACGCGACCAGCGCGGGCGAGATCGACCTCGCCCAGGACATCGCCCGCGAGGTGCTCACCCACGCCACCCGTCCGGCGGACCGGGTGCGGGCCTGGATCCTGGTGATCGACTCGGCCGGCCACACCATGACCGAGGTGGACGCGGCCTTCCCGCACGCCCTCGCCGACGCCGGGGACGACCCGCGGCTGCTCGGCAAGGTCCACTACCAGCTGGCCTGGCGGGCGCTGATCGTGGGCGGCGACTTCACCGAGGCCCGGCAGGCGGCGGCGCACTCCGCGGACCTCGCGGCCGTGGGCGGCGACCGGCGCACCGAACTCCTCGCACTGTCCCTCCAGGCCCAGGTCGAAACCCTGATGGGCCATCCGGCGGCACCCGCCACCATCAAGCGCGCCCTGAAGGAGCCCCAGGACCCGAACGTGGCCTGCCACCACAACGGGGCGGGCAGCGCCAGGTTCCGCTGGCTGGTGATGGGCGACCAGCTGGCCGAGGCGCGCACCACCGTCACCGCGCTGCTGCGCGAGGTGCGCCGACGCGGGCAGGTGGAGAGCGAGGTGCACTTCCTGCGCGGGCTCGCCGAGACCGAACTGCGCTCCGGGCACTGCGGCCGGGCCCTCGACCTGGCCCGGGAGGGCCTGCACCTCGCCCACGACTCCGGGATCGGCGAGACCGCCTCCGCGATGCTCACCTCACTGGCCGAGGCGTCCGGCGGCGACGTGGACCGGGGCCTGGCGCTGGCCCGGGAGGCGGTGGAGCACGCAGAGCAGGACGGCGACACGATGTACCTGTCCCGGGCCCTGGGCGCCCTCGGATACGCCCAGTTGGTGGCCGGCGACCCGGCGGGCACGGTCCGCTCGCTGCGCCGGGTGCGGGAACTGGAGCAGAGCCTCGGCATCACCGACCCGGCCCGCGGCCGCTGGCAGGGCGACCTCGCCGAGGCACTCGTCCGGGTGGGGGAACCCGCCGAGGCGCAGGACGTCATCGACGTCACCCGGGAGCACGCGCTCCGGCTCGGCCGGGAGAGTGTTCTCGCCGCGCTCGACCGGGCCGAGGCGCTGGTCCGGGCCGCGCACGGGGAACGCGACACGGCCGTCACCCTGCTGACCTCGGCTCAGGACCGGTTCGCCAAACTGGGCTACGGCCTGGAGGAGGCGCGGGCCGCGTTCACGCTGGCCGCGCTGCGCGAGAGGCGCTCCCCCACGGCGTTCGACGAGGCCACCCGGCTGTTCCGGCGGTGCCGGGCGCTGCCGTGGCTGCGGCAGGTGGACGAGGCTGTCTCCGCGCCGGAGCCGCCGGTCGAGGCGCCCGCCGCGCTCGACGCCCTGGACGGGCTGGCCGCGATGGAGCGTCAGGTCGCCGCGCTGGTCATGGAGGGCGCCACCAACCGGGAGATCGCCGCCCGGCTGTTCATCAGCGTCAAGACGGTGGAGGCCACGCTCACCCGGGTCTACCGCAAGCTGGGCATCCGATCGCGCGTGGACATAGTCCGTTTGGCCGCGGGGCGACGCGCGAAGTGAGAGCCCTCCCGGTTAACTGAGGCGGACCGAGGGTTTTCCCTCCCGCATCCCCCTAGGGGGTTCCCTCATTGGGAGGGTGGGGTTCCGGGTCCTAGCTTATGGATGTGCCGCTCGCCCGGGCATACGGGGGTCGGTCCCGCGACCCCCGTGCTGCACCCCCCACACCCGCGCGACCCCCACCGGCAACCCCCACTGAGGAGACTCATGTTCGGGCACCACCGCGCAAGAAAGTCCGCCGCAGTCCTGGTGGCCACCGCCGCCGCCGCGGCGACCGCGCTGATCGCGTCCCCCACCGCGTCAGCCGCCCCCCAGCCGATCGTCGGCGGTACCACGACGACCACGACGGCGTACCCGTTCATGATGCAGATCACGGACGCGTCCGGCAGCCAGTTCTGCGGCGGGACCCTGGTGTCGGCCACCAAGGTGGTGACCGCCGCGCACTGCATGGAGGGCGAGTCCACGAGCAGCGTCCGCGTGGTCGGCGGCCGCACGTACCTCAACGGCACCAACGGCACGGTCAGCAAGGTCAGCAAGATCTGGATCAACCCGGACTACACGGATGCCACCAACGGCGACGACGTGGCCGTCCTGACGCTGTCGACGTCGATGTCGTACACCCCGGCGTCGTACGTGACGTCCTCCCAGACGGGTCTGTACGCGGCCGGCACCACGGCCCGCATCCTCGGCTGGGGCACCACCTCGGAGAACGGCAGCTCCTCCAACCAGCTGCGGACCGCGACCGTCCCGATCGTGTCCGACTCCAGCTGCAAGAGCTCCTACGGTTCGGACTTCGTCCAGACCGACATGGTTTGCGCCGGATACACGTCCGGCGGCGTAGACACCTGCCAGGGCGACAGCGGCGGTCCCCTGCTCATCGGGGGCGTCCTGGCAGGGATCACTTCCTGGGGAGAGGGGTGCGCGGAGGCGGGTTACCCGGGTGTCTACACCCGGCTGACCACCTTCTCGGACCTGGTGACCGCGCAGGTCAACTCGTAACCAGAAGGTCTCCCGAGTATCCCTCGGGTGAGTGACCAGGGGGCGTTGCGGGCTTCCACGAGCAGCCCGCAGCGCCCCCTATCCATGCCCGCTACTTGTCGGCGGTGAGCTTCCCGGCGGCGCCCCAGCTGTCGGCCGGGACCTCGTGGATCCAGACCTGCACGGTCTCGGCGGGGATCTTGTACGCGTCGACGAACGCGTCGGTGACGCGCCTGACGAGGTCCCGCTTGAGTTCGGGGTCGCGGGGGCCCTGCTGGACGGTGACGATCGGCATCGCTGAACTCCTCCGAGTGGGTGTTCTGTTCGGTGGGTCCAGTCCATCGCACGGGACGTCCGCGACCAAGAAGCAGATCCCGACCGCAGCGATCAGCCTTCGTGATCGTCGCAGGCCAGCAGCAGGGCGGCCAGGTGTGGGGAGGGGGCGACCGCGGGCACGGCTAGGCCCGTCGCGAGGGCCAGGCCCGGCGCCCGGAACGGAACGAAGGCGACCCGGGGGCTGTGCAGCACGCGCGCGTGGGACGCGTACACGACCGTCCAGAGCGGGCGGGTGCCGATGCTGGCGAGGGTGTCCTGGAGGGAGCCGGGCGACGGTCCGGGCAGCGGCTCGAAGCCGGCCTCGCGACAGGCGCCGACGACCAGGTCGACGAGGGCGGGGTTGGTGCGGCGCTCGGTGAGCGCGAGGGGGAGGCCTGCCAGTTCTTCGACGCCGATCTCGGCGCGGCCGGCGAGGGGGTGCGTGGCGGGGAGGGCGGCCACCAGGGGGTCGGGCCACAGCGGCCGGACCCGGACACCGGGCACGGGCTCGACGGCCCGGACGAACGCGGCGTCCAGGCGGCCGCCCGCGACCCGGGCAAGGCGTTCCGCGGCGGGCAGCGAGAACAACTCGACCGGCACGTCGGGCGCGCGGCGCGCGAACGCGTCCAGCACCCGGTCCAGATGCGCACCGAGCCCCGTACTGGTGCCGATCCGCAGCCCGGCCGGTGCGGCGACCGCGGCCCGGGCCCGCTCGGCCGCCGCCAGCACCGCCCGCGCCTCGGGCAGCAGCCGCTCCCCCGCGCCGGTGAGCCGGACCCGGCGCGGCGAGCGGTCGAACAGTTCGGCGCCCAGTTCCCGTTCGAGGCGCTGTATCTGCTGGCTGACGGCCGACTGCACGATGTGCAGGCGCTCGGCGGCCCGCCCGAAGTGCAGTTCCTCGGCGACGGCGACGAAGTAGCTGAGCTGCCGCAGTTCCATGACGCCGACTCTAGGCGGGTCCCGCGAAACCGCTGCAGTGCGGCCGCGCCCCGAAGGGGCGCGAGGCTGTATCCATGTGCGGCTCCGCCGCGTGGGCGCGACCAGCCCCGACGGCGCCGCAGTCGGCGGACGGCATGTCGCGGCGCCTCCGGCGGAGCGCCGGGCGGGCGGATTCGCCGCCGCTCATCACCGTGCTTGGGCCACGACGGTCCCGAACCGGATGTCGTAGCGCTCACCGGGGTGCAGGGTGGCCAGCATCCGCTCGCCCTCCTCCATGATCGCGGCCCGCTCCGCCGCCCCGCCGGCCGACGGCCCGAAGGTCTCGATGACCAGGGCATCCTCCGCCAGCTTCCACACACCGGCCAGGAAACCGTCCACGAGCAGGGTGCGGTGGGCCTGGTTGCCCTGCCAGACGCGCCCCCGGTACTCGGGCGGGACGACACGGGTGCGGTCGGCGTGGGAGAGGAGGAGGTTGTCGAACTCGGGGAGGAAGCGGGGCGGGGAGGGGGTCCCGGGGTCGGGGCGGGGCGCGTCGGGGAGGTCGAAGAGCTCGGCGCCGGTCTCGTCCCGGAAGGAGAGGAGGCGGGGCCGCAGCCGTTCGAAGGCCGCGCGGAGCCGGGTCAGCCCGGCCCAGGTCTGCATGTCCCTGACGGAGGCCGGCCCGAAGGCGGCGAGGTAGCGCAGGACCGCGGTGTCCACGGCGGCGGTGGCGGCCGTGGCGTCGGGGGCGGACGCCGGCTCGGCGGGGCGGCCGAGCCAGTGCTCGGCGGTGGTGAGGGCGACCTGGCCGGACCGGCCCCACAGCCCGCGCGGGGTGACCTGGACGAGGGGCAGCGTGCAGCGGGCGGCGACGGCGAGGGACTGCGGGTCGGCGTCCGGCCACTCGGCGCTCAGCGCCTCCCGCAGCCCGGCCATGGTGCGCGGCTCGGCCTCGACCAGGCCCCGGGCGAGCGCGGCGAGCCGGTCCAGGTCGACGCCGGCCAGCCCCTTGCGGAAGGCGGTCAGTTCGCGTCTCCGGGCGGGCTGGACCAGCGGGCGCACGGTCAGCGCGTCTGCGGCGGTGTGGGTGTGGATGGTCGACCGCAGGGTGACGATCCGGACCACCTCCCGGTCGGCCATCAGCCGGGAGAGCCGCTCGGGAGCGAAGCCGTCGAGGCGGGCGGCGAGGGCGTAGTACGGCGGCTTGACGTTCTGCGCCTGGAGGCCGACGAGGTGCGCCACGGCCTCCTTCACCGACCGCGGTGAGCGGCGCAGCAGGAGCTGGCGGTCGAGGGTGGCGCGGTTGAGGGCGCGGGTGCCGAGGACCGGGCCGGACGGCTGCTTCGTCATACCCGGCACGCTAACGCCGAACGAGGACAGATCCTGTCCGCATCTCTCACCGAATCCCGTCCTCGATTCCCTCCGCCGGGCCCGTATGCCCCGTATATCCTGCGACGAGACTCACCGATCACGCGTGATCACCCGGACCACGCGGATCACACAGCTCACGCCGATGCAGGCTCCACCGAGAGGCGGCCGCGATGTCCGAGCGACGCCCCAGCCCGGTCTCGAAGAACGCCGCGAACGGCAGGAACGGCCGGGGCACCAGAAGGTCCGTCTGGCGCCGCGCCCTGCCGCAGGAGCGGGACGCCACGGCCGAGCCGCCGGAGCGAGGGTCGGGCGGAGAGCCCGCCGAGCCGCCGAGCATCGTGGAGGCGGCGCTGTACAGCGACGGGGTGCGGGTGTCGACACCGGCGACCCTCGCGGAGACGTACCGGGAACTGCGCGACACGCCCTCGGGCATGGCGTGGATCGGCCTGGCCCGTCCCACCTCGGACGAACTCCTCTCCCTGGCCAGCGAGTTCGACCTGCACCCGCTCGCGGTCGAGGACGCGATGGAGGCACACCAGCGGCCGAAGCTGGAGCGGTACGGCGACACGCTCTTCGTGGTCCTGCGCGCCGCCCGCTATCTGGACGCGCCCGAGGAGGTCGACTTCGCCGAGCTGCACGTGTTCGTCGGCCCCGACTTCGTGATCACGGTCCGGCACGGCGCGGCCCCGGACCTCTCGGCGGTCCGCCGCCGCATGGAGGACTCCCCCGACCTGCTCAAACTCGGCCCGGAGGCCGTCCTCTACGCGATACTCGACGCCGTGGTCGACGGCTACGCCCCGGTCGTCGAGGGCGTCCAGAACGACATCGACGAGATCGAGACCGAGGTTTTCCGCGGCGACCCGTCCGTATCCCGCCGCATCTACGAACTCTCCCGCGAGATGGTCGAGTTCCAGCGCGCGACCCGCCCCCTCGTCGGCATGCTGCACGGCCTGATGGCCGGCTTCACCAAGTACGAGACCGACGAGGAGCTCCAGCGCTACCTCCGCGACGTCGCCGACCACGTCACCCACATCAGCGAACGCGTGGACGGCTTCCGCCAGGCCCTCACGGAAATCCTCACGGTCAACGCGACCCTGGTCACCCAGGAACAGAACGCGGAGATGCGGGCGTTGGCGGAGGCGGGGTTCGAACAGAACGAGGAGATCAAGAAGATCTCTTCTTGGGCGGCCATTCTGTTCGCCCCGACCCTGGTCGGGACGATCTACGGGATGAACTTCCGGGAGATGCCGGAGTTGCACTGGGTGTTGGGATACCCCTTCGCTATCGTCCTGATGGCAGTCGTATGCACCAGTTTGTACTTCATCTTCAAGCGCAAGGACTGGCTCTGAGTAACCGGTCGGCGAGGGCCTGCGCCAGGGCCTCACGGGAGCCGAGGCAGCCGCCAGAAGGACCGCCCAAGGCCGCTGGGGAGAATCTGGGGAGAATGAGATGTGCTCCGCGTCGGCCGGTTCTCCCCGCTGCGGGCCAACGGACTTGCTGAACCTTGGGGCGTCAGCACCTACGGCGGACGCCGAACATCACGGAGGGTAATCGCACCTCCGGACCGGAACGTCTCGCATGAGTGTGTCTTGGCACCTGCCCAGGACGGTGATGCCGTGGGCGGTGGCGACTTTGGTGATCGCGCCGAGCACTTCGCGTCGGTGTTCTTGGCCCAGGGAGTCGCCTAGTTCGTCCAGGACGAGCGCTCGGCCTTGGGCGTGAGGGGCTGCCAGGAGGACTGCGAGAACGAGGTGGATGGAGAAGAGCCTTTCCTGGGCGGTGTTGGTGACGGTGTCGTAGGCGAGCATCGGGCCGTTGGCGTTGCGTCGCCACCGTGGTGTGACGGAGCAGCGCCAGCTGTGGTCGGTGTCCGTTGGCGGGTCGATCTGGTAGTGCAGGTTTGCGCCGAAGAGGCCGGCGTCGCGGTTCAGTTGGTCCAGTGCCGTGGTGATGTTGTCGAGGGCTCCGCCGACGCGTTGGGTGATGACTTCCTGGGTGTGTCGGAGTTCTTCGGCGAGGGTCTCCACCGATCGGGAGACGAAGACGTTCTCCTCAAGGCGCGCGGCGCGCACCTTCTCCACAGTGGTGTGGATGTCGGCGTCGGCGGCCTCGTTGTCGGTGAGCCACTCGCTGAGTGCATGGAGTGAGGCGTCAGCTTTCGCATCGGGGTCGGCGTCGTCGAGGCGGCTGACGTGAGCGAGGGCGACGGTGGGGTAGCCGCTGGTTGCCGACCGAAGGGTGAGGGCGACCATGCAGCCGTCGACGGTCGCGTTGGCGGCCATGTGGAGTTGGGCGGCGGAGCGCCGTTCCCGGGGCGGTTCGCCGTGGGGCGCGGCGGGTGGAGGCGGCGCTTCGGTGAGAAGCTGCGTGTACTGCGTGGGTAGCCAGTCTGCGGGCCGGTTCAGCAACGTACGGGCAGAACCTGATGGACCGGAGACGGTGACCAAGCTGCGGCATTGTCCTGAGCAGCTCGCACGCGGATGACGTTCGACCGGGGCGCCGAGCTGACAGAAGCGAACCCGCCCCGTACATCAGTCCGGCGGCAGGATCAACGGAGCAAACCGGGGCGGACGACGACGTCGACACAGGGCGCCCGGGCGATCAGTTCACCGATCGCCCCACGCACGGTTCTTCCACCTCATGTCCAGCGGGTCACTGGTGCCTTGTTGCCAGCAGGCCGTCCACCACCAGTCCGGCCAAGGCCTCCGCCCTGGCGTGACGGTCCGCTTGCTGCATGCGTTCGGGGCTCCCCAGACGCCGGGCGAGAGGTTCATGGACCAGTCCGGAGACGGGAGCGATGATGGCGAAGAACACGACGTCCATCGGGACCCGGGTCATGCCACCGGAGGCCATCAGCCTCTCGATGCTGGGCACGACGCGGGAGAGCGTCGGCTCGATGTAACGCTGGTAGAGGTAGTCCAGCCGTTCGGTGTCCCGTGCGGACTCATCCGCCATCAGCATGGCGAGGTACGGCTGGCCGATGCTGACGCGGTAGAACTCCATGACGAACTGCCGCACCACGCCCTCGTCGTCGCTCCCAGGGGCAGGGGGCACCATGCCTTCGAGTTGAGCCCCGAGCGCGGCATCCACCACGGCCCGCCAGTAGGCCGCCTTGGAGCCGTAGCGGTCGTTGATGAAGGTGGGGCCGACCCCGAGACGGCGGGCGAGCTCCCGCGCCGACGCCCGGTCGTATCCGAGCGTCGCGAACGCCTCCAGGCCCCGGAGCAGGACGTCCCGCTCGGCGGGCACCTCGGTGGAATCCGCCTTGGGGCGGCCGGGGCGTCGGGTGGTACTCGGCTTGTCTCCCAAACATCCTCCTCAGTCGGCTGTGCGGGCGGCTGCCCGCCAGTCGGACCAGCGTAGCCGTCCCGATCTTCACGTTTGAGCACTGTCTCAGGTCAGCACCCGGTCCCGGATCCGGCGCAGCGGCCCCTGTGTGAGCTTCGCTTGACACGGAGCAGGCAAAAGATAATCCTACATATGTAGGATTTAATTCGGGTCGCTCACAGGACACCCGAGCGAAGCCGCCCGCACCGGTGGGCGGAGCATCCATTTGTCCACACTGCAGGTTCTCCTCGCCCAGCATCGCGACCCGAGATAGTACGAAACAGTTTCGTACACCTCGGAGAGTGCCAGCACAGGGAACCGCACAAGGAGCCATCCATGCGTAAGACCACCGTCGGCGCAGTCGCCGTCGCCTCCGCTCTCGTCGCCTCTCTCACCCTTGCCGCGGGAGGGACAGCCACCGCGACGACCGCCGGCTCGACCGCGGCGCACCCCTCCGCCTCCCAGAAGGGGTTGTCCCAGACCAGCGTCCCGGCCCTCGTCGACCCCGCCGCAGGGCTCACCTACGACCCCGACCAGGCCAACCAGTCCTGGTACGTGACCGCGCACGTGACCGCCGGGGGCCACCGGTACGGCTTCCTGGTCCACTACCTCAACGCCGGCTTCGGCAAGCAGGGAAGCGCCATCTCGAAGGTGTCGGTGGTCAACGAGGACACCGGCTGGTACACAAGGTCGGAGATCCCCCTCCCGCTCGGGACCGGTCTTTCCGACAAGCAGGGCGTGGACATCCACACCGACAACATCACCTGGACCGGCGACGCCAAGGAGATGAAGCTGCGCGCCAAGGTCCCCGAGGGGACCATCGACGTCACGCTCCGCCCCCGCGGCAACGTCCTCTACAACATGGGCACGGGCTACTTCCCGATGTTCGGTGACGCTAAGTACTCGAACTACGAGTACGCCCTGCCCACGGTGGACACCTCCGGGACCCTGACCGTCAACGGCCGTGCCGAGAAGGTCCGCGGGCAGTCCTGGCTGGACCGCCAGTGGGGACCGCTCCCCGACCTCTCCACGGGTCGCGCCTCCTGGTCCTGGATGAACCTCAACCTGTCCAACGGCGACAAGGTCAGCATCTGGAACCAGCAGTACGACGGCAAGAAGAACAACTTCGCGACCATCCTGAAGCCCGACGGCACCCAGACCCTCACCGAGGCGACCCTCACGCCCGACGAGTCCACCCGCTGGACCAGCCCGACCACCGGCAAGAGCTACCCCACGCGCTGGAAGGTCAGCATCCCCGGCGAGCACGCCAAGCTGAACGTCACCGTCTACGCCAAGAACCAGGAACTGCTGGTCCCGACACCCGGCTATGAAGGCAGCGCCAAGGTCGCCGGCACCTACGACCACAGCAAGGTCACCGGCACCACCTACGTCGAAATCACCAGCGGAAAGTAGCGCCGATCAGCCGACGGCCTCGACGCCGCCCCCCTCGGGGTGGCATCGAGGCCGTCGGCAGGTACGGGGCTGCGCGGAAAACGCTAAGCCAGCGTGATGCCGAGTCGCTCCGCGAGTTCGTCGGCGGTGACGCCGTACGTCTCCCGGATGCGTACGCCGTCGGGGCCGACGTCGAAGACGCCGTGGTCGGTGTAGACGCGGCTGACGCAGCCGAGGCCGGTGAGCGGATAGGTGCACTGGGGCACGAGCTTGGGCTCGCCGGAGCGGGTGAAGAGCGTCATCATCACGTAGACGTCCTTGGCGCCGATGGCGAGGTCCATGGCGCCCCCGACGGCGGGGATGTCCTCGGGCTTGCCGGTGGTCCAGTTGGCGAGGTCGCCGTCGAAGGCGACCTGGTAGGCCCCCAGGACGCAGACGTCGAGGTGCCCGCCGCGCATCATGGCGAAGGAGTCGGCGTGGTGGAAGTACGCCGCGCCCGGCAGCTCGGTCACCGGGACCTTCCCGGCGTTGGTCAGGTCGGGATCGACCGCGTCGCCCTCGGCCTTGGGGCCCATGTTGAGCATGCCGTTCTCGGTGTGCAGCACCACCCCGGAGCCGGCCGCCAAGTGGTCGGCGATCTTCGTGGGCTGCCCGATGCCGAGGTTGACGAAGGAACCGGCCGGGATGTCGCGGGCGATCACGGCGGCCAGCTCGTCCATCGAGAGCCGGTGGTCGACGCGCACCTGATCGCTCGGCGTGGTGGTCATCGTGCCCCCTGCACGGTGTAGTGACGGGCCGCCACCTGGACGACCCGGTCGACGTAGATGGACGGGGTGACGACGGACTCGGGATCGAGCCTGCCGGGCTCGACCACCTCGTCGACCTGGACGATGGTCGTCGTCGCGGCCGTGGCCATGACCGGTCCGAAGTTGCGGGCGGTCCTGCGGTAGACGAGGTTGCCCAGCGCATCCGCGGTGTGCGCGCCGATCAGCGCGTAGTCGCCCTTGATCGGGTACTCCAGCAGGTACTTCCGGCCGTCGATCTCGCGCTCCTCCCTGCCCTCGGCCAGCGGCGTGCCCACCGCGGTCGGGCAGTAGAACGCGCCGATACCGGCACCGGCCGCGCGCATCCGCTCGGCGAGATTGCCCTGCGGCACCACTTCCAGCTCGATCTTGCCCTCGCGGTAGAGGCCGTCGAAGACCCAGGAGTCGACCTGGCGCGGAAAGGAGCACAGCACCTTGCGCACCCGGCCCGCGGCCAGCAGAGCCGCCAGCCCGACGTCGCCGTTGCCGGCGTTGTTGGACACGATCGTGAGGTCCTTCGCACCCTGCCGGATGAGCGCGTCGATCAGATCGAACGGCATCCCGGCCAGGCCGAACCCGCCGACGAGGATCGTGGAGCCGTCCTCGATCCCGGCAACCGCGGCGTCGGTGCTCTCGAGGATCTCCGCCCGGCTCATCGGTCCGACCCCGTGACAGCGCAGTTCTCCAGGACGACGGCCAGGCCCTGGCCGACCCCGATGCAGATCGCGGCGACGCCGTAACGCTGCCTGGTCTCGCGCAGCACCTTGGCCAGCGTGGCCAGGATGCGGCCGCCCGAGGCGCCCAGCGGGTGGCCGATCGCGATGGCGCCGCCCTTCTGGTTGACGATGGCGGGGTCGATCTTCCACGCGTCCAGGCAGGCGAGCGACTGCACGGCGAAGGCCTCGTTGAGCTCGACCGCCCCGACCTGGTCCCAGCCGATCCCGGCCCGGGCCAGCGCACGGTTGGCGGCCTCGACCGGGGCGTAGCCGAAGGCCTGCGGCTCCAACGCCATGACGCCGCGTCCGGCGATGCGAGCGAGCGGATCAGCCCCGATCGCGGCCGCGGCCTTCTCGCTGCCCAGCAGCACCGCGGAGGCACCGTCGTTGAGCGGGCTGGAGTTGCCCGCGGTAATCGTGCCGCCCTGCTCCGCTGTGCGGAAGGCAGGCTTGAGCCCGGCCAGCACCTCCGGTGTGGAGCCGGGGCGGATGCCCTCGTCGCGGGTCAGGTCGACGCCCTCGACCGGCACCACCAGGTCGTCGTAGAAACCCGACTCCCAAGCGTGGTCGGCGAGTTGGTGGGAACGGGCGGCGAACTCGTCCTGCCGCTGCCGGGAGATCCCGAAGCGCTCCCGCAACTGCTCGTTGGCCTCGCCGAGGCTGACCGTCCACTCCTTCGGCATCCGCGGGTTGACCAGCCGCCAGCCGAGCGTGGTCGAGACGGCGGTGACGTCACCGGCCGGGAACGGTTTCGCCGACTTGGGCAGCACCCACGGCGCCCGTGTCATCGACTCCACGCCGCCGGTCAGCACCACCTCGGCATCGCCGGACTCGATCGTGCGGCTGGCCGTCATCGCCGCGTCGAGGCTGGAGCCGCACAGCCGGTTGACCGTGATGCCGGGCACGCTCACCGGAAGCCCGGCGAGCAGCGCCGCCATGCGGCCGACGTTGCGGTTCTCCTCGCCGGCGCCGTTCGCGTTGCCCCACACCACGTCGCCGATCGCGGCGGGGTCGAGGTCCGGCACCCGGGCGAGCGTCGAGGTGATCGCGGCGGCGGCGAGGTCGTCGGGGCGCACCCCGGCCAGCGCGCCGTTGAAGCGGCCGAACGGCGTGCGGGTCGCGGCGTAGAGGAAAGCACTCATGGCAACGACGCTAGCCCCGAGCCACGATATTCTGAAGTATGCATATTCCAGCTGATTGATATGGACGACATATGGATCTGCGTCACCTCCGGTACTTCGTGGCGGTGGCCGAGGAACGCCACTTCGGTCGTGCCGCCGAGCGGCTCCACATGGCCCAGCCCCCGCTCTCCCAGCAGATCCGCCAGCTCGAAACCGAGCTCGGCGTCGAGCTGCTGCACCGCACCACACGCCGCGTCGACCTCACCGAGGCCGGCCGGGCCTACCTGGAGCGGGCGCGCGCGATCCTCGCCGGCGTCGACGAGGCCGCCCACCACGCACGGCTCGTCGCCGCCGGCTCGGTGGGCCACCTCGCGATCGGGTGCGTGGGCTCGGCGACGTACAGCCTCCTGCCCTCGCTCTCACGGCGGCTCACGGAGGAACTGCCCGGCGTCGACTTCTCCTTCCGCGGCGAGATGCTCGCCCCCGACCAGGCCGAGGCACTGCGCACCGGCGCCATCGACGTCGCACTGCTGCGCCCCGTGGCGGCCGACCTCTCCCTCACCGTGCACACCCTGCGCCGGGACCGGCTCGTCGTCGCCGTACCGGTCGACCACCCCCTCGCCCGCCGCAAACGCCTGCGCGCCGCGGACCTCGCCGGTGCCGACCTGATCGTGCACTCCGCCGACCGCCGCTCCGTGATGTACGACCTCGTCCTGGGCCTGCTGCGCGACGCCGGCGTCGAACCGCGCATCCGCCACGAGGTCGGCGAGACCTCGACGCTGGTCACCCTCGTGGCCGGCGGCCTCGGCGTCGCCGTCGTACCCGAGCCGGTCACCGCCCTGACGCTCCACGGAGTGGCCTATCTACCGCTGGTCGGGTCCAACGCACGCGTGGAGCTGGCCGTCGCCCACCGCGCCGACCGCCACGAGCCCCATTTGATGCGCACCGTCGGGATCATCCGGGCGGTGATCTGAAAATCAGGGACCGCAGGCCTCCCGCGACGCCCCCCGGTTGTCCCTGACTCATCAGGGAAAGGGCCTACGCGACGATCTTCGCGACGGAGTCACGAGCCTGTTTTGCGATCCGGTCGTCCGTGGTGTCGTCCGCCCCGCCCACGCCGATGGCGCCGATGACCTCGCCGTCGGCCGTCACGATCGGCACTCCCCCGGCGACCGGCAGCAGGTTGGAATCGACCAGGTGGGGAGGCGCCACCTGCATCTGGGGGGACGCGGCGAAGGCCGCGAACTTGGCGGTCGGGACACCGCTCACGGCTGAGGTGTACGCCTTGCGTCGCGCGGTCTCCACGCCGAGAAGGCCGACGCCGTCGTCGCTGAGCAGAACCTTGGTGACGCCGCTTCGGTTGACCACGACGGCGCACACCTTGTGCCCCTCGGCCCTTCCTGCTTCCAGAGCGGCGAGTGCGGCGCCGTGCGCGATCTCGTAGCTGAGCGGCTCTCGCATGGAGCGGTTCCTTCCCTTGTCGGGCAAACGGTCGACCGGCGGTCTTCGCGGTCGGGCCGGTGTGCTGCCGCCAGATGTGAATATGAAGATAGAATCACATTCACATTGGGAGATCTACCGCCGGACTCACTGCGGCGCAGCGCCGAGCAGGTACAGGCAGACGGCGTTGATCAGTTCATCGGTGAGCTGACGCCACGTCAGCGACCGCTCGGACTCGAAGTGTTCGCCGTGCAGCAGGCGGTTCATGCAAGCCGCATACACCAGACGGAAGGCGATATCCAGGCGCAGTTCGGGCTCCGGCGCGGCGATCATCGGCGCGACCGGCTCCAGGAACCGCCGGAAAACCCGACCGGCGTCGATACTGGCCGCGGACCCCACCTGAGCCACCCCGGGATCAGTGGTGCCCGCGGTGATGAAGACACGCATCAGACGTGCGTGCGCCTCGAACGTCTCGGTGAGCCCGGCGACCGCCGAGGCGACCAGAGTGACCGGATCGGTGCGCAGCGGAGCGAAGCGGCGAATGATGTCGGCGCGGAACTGTTCGATCATGGCGTGCTGCAGGCCCGCGATCAGACGGTCCTTGCCACCGAAACGCCGATAGACGCTGCCCACGGAGACGCCCGCCCGAGCGGCGACGGCCGCGATGGTGAGCGCCTCGGTGCCGCCCTCTTCGAGGAGGGCCGTGCCCGCTTCCAGGATCCGCTGCTGGGTCCGCCGACTGCGCGCCTGCTGGGGCTGCGGCAGATCGAGCGACGGTTCGGTAGTCACCCGACCACCGTATACGGAGCCGACATGCGCCCCGACAGCTCCGCGACCCGCGATCAAGGCGGCACCGGAACTGCCCCTTGACGCCTCGCCACGCAAAATGCGAATGTGAATCAACTTATCAGTTTGAGGGTCGCACAGGACCGTGCCCTCGCAGGTGATCCCCCCGCAGCCCTGCACGGGCCACCGACTGTGCCCCCGAGCCGCACGGGAGACAGCGCGATGACCACCACGTCAGAGATCGACACCGGCACGGCCTACGGCCGCCCGAAGCCCTCGTACAACGCCCGCCTGCGCGAAGTCGGGCCCGGTACGCCCATGGGCGAGGCGCTGCGCCGCTACTGGCACCCCATCGCCAGTTCGGAGACGCTCGTCGCCGGCGCCCTGCCGCAGAAGACCCGCGTGCTGGGCGAGGACCTGGTCGTGTTCCGGGACGGACAGGGCAACCCCGGCGTCGTGATCGAGCGCTGCACCCACCGTGGCGCCAGCCTCTTCTACGGCCGCGTCGAGGACGACGGCATCCGCTGCTGCTACCACGGCTGGAAGTTCGACGTCCAGGGCCACTGCATCGAGCAGGCCTGCGAGCCGGGCCTGGGACGCCGGCGCGACGCCGCCCGGCAGCCGTGGTACCCCGTCGCGGAGCGCTACGGCCTGGTCTTCGTCTACATGGGGCCGCCCGAGCTCAAGCCCGAACTCCCCCGCTACGACGCACTGGAGAACCCCGCCGAGGACGAGAAGTACTTCGCCAGCTGGCCGGTCCCCCACGCGGCGGTCCTCGGCATGCCGTCGGACTTCAGCTGGCTCAACATCTACGAGAACTCCGCCGACCCGACCCACGTCACCTGGCTCCACTCCACGCACAGCGGCTACCAGATGCTGGGCACCGGCACCTTCGGCTACCCGGAGAACTTCTTCGACCCGGCCACCATCGCCGAGCGCCTGACGTACGAGCGCACCGACCACGGCGTGAAGTACACCCAGCGGTTCGAGATGGAGGGCGAGGACGGCGAGGTCACCGAGTACGGCTTCGCGGTCGATCAGCACCTTCCCAACGTCTTCGGCCTGCCGGACTTCGTGAAGGTGACCCCTGACGCGCGGCCGGACCAGCTGCTGTGGGTCGTGCCCTCCGACGACACCAGCCACCGCCTCTTCTTCTCCATCCGCACGAACGACCCCGAGCGCATGGTCCGCTTCGTCATCGGCATCACACAGAACGGCAAGCAGAACCACGAGCTCACCGACGAGGAGCGCCAGAAGTTCCCAGGCGACGCGGAGGCCCAGGGGTCGCAGGGAGCGATCACCCTGGACTCCGAGGAGACCCTGGCCACCGGGGACCGCGGCGTCGTCATGCTGCGTCGCATGCTTCTGACGATGGCCGACGATGTCGAGGCCGGACGCGACCCGATCAACATCATCCGCGACGCGTCGGAGGTCCACCACACCCAGTCCGGCCTGTTCACCATCGGTAAACGCCCGGCGGACGACGCCGACGCCGACGCCACGGCCGGAATCTGAGCGAGCACCATGAGCAACGAGTGGCTCGACACCATCGTGATCGCCCGGCACGACGCGACCGCGCGGATCGTGGTGCTCGACCTGATCAGTCCCGACGGAGCCGAGCTCCCGGAGTTCGCCGCCGGCGCCCATGTCGACGTACTCCTGGAGGGTGACGGCGCCGCCGGACTGGTCCGCCAGTATTCGCTGTGCGGGCCGCCGCACGACCGCAGCCGGTACCAGCTGGCTGTGCTGGCCGAGACGGCGTCGCGCGGCGGCTCCCTCGCAATGCACCGGCTCCGCGCAGGTGACAGACTGCGGATCTCGCGTCCGCGCAACAGGTTCGGGGTCTCGGACCGGGCCCGTCGCCATCTGCTGGTGGCGGGCGGTATCGGTGTCACTCCCCTGCTGGCCATGGCGCACGCGCTCCAGGTCACGGGCGCCGAGTACGAGTTGCACTACTGCGCCCGCAGCCGCGCGGACGCGGCCTTCCTCGACGAATTGGCACGCAACCCCCGCGTACGGCTGCACTTCGACGACGGCCCGGACGACCAGCGGTTCAGCATCGGCGACCTCGGCCCGGCCTCCCCCGACACGGCGATCTACGTGTGCGGGCCCGGAGGCTTCATGGACTTCGTGATCTCCTCCGCGCAGGGAGCGGGGTGGCCCGCCGAAGTGATCCACAAGGAGCGCTTCGCGCCCGTGCAGGACGCCGACGCGCACACGGAGGGCGGCGCGTTCACGGTGCGGCTCGCCAAGTCCGGTGGCGATTACGAGATCAAGGAGGGCGAGAGCGTCCTCGACGTCCTGCTCGCGGAGGGCGTCGACGCCCCCTACTCCTGTCAGCAGGGGATCTGCGGCGAGTGCATCGTGCGTGTCCTCGCGGGAGAGCCCGACCACCGCGACGACATCCTGACCGACCGTGAGCGCGCCGACGGCCTGTTCACCACGTGCTCGTCGCGATCACACTCACCGATTCTGGAGCTGGACCTATGACGACCGTGTCCACCGCAACCACCACGGCAGTTCAGGCGATCGAGCAGGCGGAGGCCGCCTGGCTCGTGGCACTCACCGAGGGCGAAGAGGCCATGACGGCCCTCATGCTCGACGACAGCCGGGCGGTCCACGGCCCGGTGGGGAAGATCGACGACGGCAGGACCTTCGCCCACTTCACCTGGACCCGGCGCCGCCACGTCTTCGCCAAGGCCGAGGAGCTCAGCATCACCGTGCGCGGCAACACCGCGATCACGACGTGTCTGCAGGAGATGCACATCGTCTTCGACGAGAGCCTCCCGCCGTTTCCCGTGCAGGAGGCCGTGACGCGCGTGTGGCAGGAGACCTCCGAGGGCTGGCGCCTGGCGCACATGCACCAGGCCAAGCGCATGCCGCCGGTCTGACCCCCGAACGGCAGGCGGCCGTGTCCTCACACCGCTGTTCGATGAACGGACAGGAGGGTTCAGGACAGGCCGTCGGCCGAAGAGAGTTCGACATGCAGGGTTCGTGCGGCAGTGAGCCGCTGTCGTGGAGATGAGGCAACACATGTCAGCCACTGAGACCGAGGCACCCGCATCCGGCGCGGTCCGGACCAGCGACCTCCTCATCGCGGGCGAGCACGTCGCGGCCAGGGACGGCCGCTACTACGAGACGACCGAGGCCCTGACCGGCGAACCGATCGCCCGGGTCGCCGCGGCCTCCGTCGAGGACGTCAACCTCGCGGTGGACGCGGCCGCTGCCGCCCTTCCGGAGTGGTCGGGCCTCCCGCCCGCCGCCCGTCGGTCGGTCCTGGAGCGGGCGGCCGTGCTGCTCGGCGAACGCACCGATGACATCGTCGCCACCATGAGCCGCGAGATGGGTGCCACCCTCCCCTGGTGCGGCTTCAACGTGCACGTCGCCAAGGGCATGCTCGTCGAGGCGGCGGCCCAGGCGTACGCGGCCGTCGGCGAGGTGATCCCGTCGGACGTGCCCGGCCTGACCGCCCTCGGCGTACGTCAGCCGGTCGGTGTCGTCGTCGGTATCGCACCGTGGAACGCCCCGCTGATCCTCGGCGTGCGCGCCATCGTGTGGCCGCTGGTGTGGGGCAACACCGTGGTGCTGAAGTCCTCCGAACAGACGCCGCTCACGCAGGCCGCCATCGTCGAGGTACTGCACGACGCCGGCGTGCCCGCCGGAGCGGTCAACCTCATCAGCAACGCGCCCCAGGACGGTCCGGCCGTCGTCGAGGCCCTGATCGCCCACCCCGCCGTGACCCGCGTGAACTTCACCGGATCCAGCAGGGTCGGCCGCATCATCGGCGAACTCGGCGGTCGCCACCTGACCCGTGTGGTCCTCGAACTCGGCGGCAAGGCGCCCTTCCTGGTGCTTCCCGACGCGGATCTGGAGGAGGCCGCCGCAGCGGCGAGCTTCGGTGCCTTCATGAACCAGGGCGAGATCTGCATGTCCACCGAGCGCGTCATCGTCGACCGGACCGTGGCCGACGAGCTGTCCACCCGGCTGGCCGAGCGTGCCGCCAAGCTGGTCGTCGGCCCCCCGAGCGACCCCGGCTCACAGATCGGCCCGCTGGTCCACACCGCCGCCCGCGACCACGTGATCGCGCTGATCGAGGACGCGCGTGACAGGGGTGCCCAGGTCCTGACCGGTGGCACGGCCGACGGCCTGTTCGTGAAGCCCACCGTGCTGCGCGGAGTCACCCCGGACATGCGTATCTACAGCGAGGAGACCTTCGGGCCGGTGGTCTCGATCATCGAGGTCGATTCGACCGACGAGGCCGTCACGGTCGCCAACGACACCGAGTACGGGCTCTCCGCGGCGGTCTTCGGCAAGGACGCGGCCGCGGCACTGGACGTGGCCCGCCGGATCAGGTCCGGCATCTGTCACATCAACGGCGCCACCGTGCACGACGAGCCCCAGATGCCCTTCGGCGGCGTCGGCGCCAGCGGCTGGGGCCGCTTCGGCTCCCGGGCCGCGCTGGAGGAGTTCACGGAGCTGCGCTGGATCACCATCCAGTCCGGATCCCGCCACTACCCCATCTGATGATGCGACAAGGCCGCGGGGGGCACGTCACTCGGCGTGCGCCCCGCCCGCGGCCACTGCTCCCCCGGCTGTGGTTCCTTGCCGCGGCGTTCAGCCCGGCGCTGGGAGCGGCATGGCTGGCGGACGCCGGGGAGACGGAAGCCTCCCAACAGCTCGACCGGGAACTGGAGGAGTTCTTCCGGTCTCTCTGACGAGACCCCTGTACCGGGATCTCCGCCCCCTCCAAGGAGTCAGCAATGTCGCAGAGCGACAAGGATCGCCACGAGATCCGGCAGCTCGTCGAGAACTGGGCGCTGTGGCGCGACGCCGGGGACTGGGACCGCTTCGCCACGGTCTGGCATCCGCGCGACGGCTGGATGAGCGCCACCTGGTTCCAGGGCAGCGCCACCGACTTCATCAAAGCCAGCCGTGAGGGCTTCGAGAACGGCGTCAGCATCCTCCACTTCCTCGGCGGCCACACCGCGGACATCGTCGGCGACCGGGCCATCGCCCAGACCAAGATGACCATCAACCAGCGCGCGAGCATCGACGGCGTCGAGGTCGATGTCGTCTGCACCGGCCGCTTCTACGACTTCCTCTCCCGCCATGAGGGACGCTGGAGCCTCGTACGCAGGCAGCCGATCTACGAGAAGGACCGGCTCGACGTCGTCGACCCCGCTGCCTCACTGACGCTGGACCCCGACCTCCTGAACCGGTTCCCGGCCGGTTACCGGCACCTGGCCTACCTGCAGACGAAGGCGGGTTTCACCGTGAAGCAAGGGCTCCCCGGCCTCACCGGCCCAGCAGTCGAGCAGCTCTACTCGGAAGGCAAGCAGTGGCTGACGGAAGCCTGATGCGGTTCACCCACGAGACCCTTCCCCAGCGGGTGGTGTTCGCGGCGGGGAGATCGCCTGCCGCCGTGGCGGCGGAGGTCGAGTCGCTCGGCGGTACCAAGGTCATGCTGATCGCGTCGGACCGCGAGAAGGAACTGGCCGACCCGATCGCCAAGGAGATCCCGGTCGTACTGCGTCACGAGGAGGTCGTGATGCACGTACCGGTCGAGGTGGCGGAGCGAGCCCGTCGGGCCGCGACCGACGCGGGCGCGGACATCCTGGTCAGCGTCGGGGGCGGCTCGACCACGGGCCTGGCCAAGGCGGTGGCGATGACCACCGGGCTGCCGATCGTCGCGGTACCCACCACCTACGCGGGCTCCGAGGCGACCAACGTCTGGGGCCTGACCGAAGGCGAGACCAAGACCACCGGGGTGGACGACAAGGTGCTGCCCGCCTCGGTGGTGTACGACGCCGTCCTGCTGACCACATTGCCCGGCGGGATGACCGTGGCCAGCGGTCTGAACGCGATGGCCCACTGCGTGGACTCGATGTGGGGGCCGCGCGCCGACCCGATCGACCGGGCGCTGGCACAGGAGGGCATCCGCGCCCTGGCGGCCGGCCTGCCCGCGGTCACGGTGGGCTCGACGAGCGTCCAGGGCATCGAGCAGACGTTGTACGGCGCCTACCTCGCCGCCGTCGCGTTCGCCTCGGCCGGCTCCGGCATGCACCACAAGATCTGCCACGTCCTCGGCGGCATGTTCAACCTCCCCCACGCCCAGACCCACGCGGTCGTCCTGCCCTACGTACTGGCCTTCAACGCCCCGCACGCCCCGGAGGCGGAGGCTCGGATCGCCCAGGCGCTCGGCACGGACTGCGGCACCCGCACGGCGAGCGCCGGGCTCGCCGCCCTGTACGAGGTGCTGGGCGCGCCGCGGGCACTGCGTGACTACGGCATGCCCGAGGACGGCATCGCCAAGGCGCTGGGGCCGATCGTGAAGGCGATCCCGGCCAACAACCCCACTCCCGTCACCTACGCGAACCTGACCCTGCTGCTGCAGGCGGCGTGGGCCGGCGAACCGATCAGCTGAAAGAGGCCGCCATGGCTACCTACGTCAACCCCGACTCGGCCCGGACCGACGGCGCCGGCACGATCTACCGCGAGGTGTCGCCGGAGCAACAGGCAGTCGAGCAGCGGCTGGTGGACGATGTCATCGCCTCCTTCGACGCCTGCGACAACGCACGGCTGAAGGAACTCGTGGTCGGTCTGGTCAAGCACCTGCACTCCTTCATCCGTGAGGTCCGGCTGACCGAGGAGGAGTGGGGAACGGCGATCGACTTCCTCACCAAGGCCGGCCACATCACCGACGACGTCCGGCAGGAGTTCATCCTGCTGTCCGACACCCTCGGCGCGAGCATGCAGACGATCAACGTCAACAACCAGGCCTACAAGGGCGCCACCGAGGCGACCGTCTTCGGTCCGTTCTTCGTCGAGGACGCCCCACGGATCGAGCTCGGCGAGGACATGGCCTTCGGCGCCCCCGGCGAGCCCTGCTGGGTCGAGGGCACCGTCACCGACACCGACGGCCGCCCGCTCGCCGGCGCGCGGATCGAGGTCTGGGAGGCCGACGAGGACGGGCTCTACGACGTCCAGTACGACGCCGGCAAGCGCGCCGGCCGGGCGCACCTGTTCTCCGCGGCCGACGGCGGTTACCGCTTCTGGGGCCTCACCCCGACCCCGTACCCGATCCCCGATGACGGACCGGTCGGCAAGATGCTCGACGCGGTCGGCCGCTCGCCGCTGCGCGCCGCCCACCTGCACTTCATGGTGTCCCACGAGGGCGCGCGCACGCTGGTGACGCACATCTTCCCCGAGGGCGATCCCATCGGCCGCAAGGACACCGTCTTCGGCGTCAAGGACTCGCTGATCAAGCGCTTCGAGCGGCAGCCCGCGGGCACGCCGACACCCGACGGGCGTGTCGTCGACGGTACGTGGAGCCGGGTGCGCTTCGACATCGTCCTCGCTCCCACGGGCGTGTGATCCCGACACGTGGCACAGGGGCGGTCCGGCCGGACCGCCCCTGTGCCGGTGATGGCCGAATGGTCAGCCCGGCAGCAACTCCGCGAACTCGCGTACCGGTCGCGACCCGTCCCAGTCGACGGATGCCCGCCAGACGGCTGTGAACATCTGCCGCGTGATCTCGTTGTCCTGGACCAGCTCGATCATCCCCGGGGCGTCGTCGCCGCCGTCCAGGAAGAAGACAGCGCCCCCCGGGGCCAGATCGTGGAACCGCACCACTGCCCCGCTCGCCTCGCGGCGTTCGACCTCTGCCTTGACGTCCGGCACGACCTTGGCGACGTGGTGGAAGCCGTAGCCATGGCGTTCGTAGGCGTCCTTGTAGATGGAAGGCTCGTCGTCGAGGGTCTGGACGAGCTCGATCATCATGTGCCCCGAGAAGGCGAGCGCGAGGGTGAACTCCGCCTTCCCCGGCTCACCGCGGTAGGTGGACCCCGCGCCGCCGATCCTCTGGTTCACGAACCAGGGGCCGACGCCGAGTTGGTCGGTCCACCAGCGCATTCCGGCGTCGAGGTCGGGGACCGCGTACGCGAACTGGACGACGGCCTCGGTCGGCTGGCCGAAGGGAAACTCCACGGTGATCGTCCTCTCTAGGCCTGCGGGCGGATGAAGCTGGTGAGGCCGCCGTCCACCACGAGGGCCGTACCGGTGATGTAAGCGGCTTCGGACGAGGCCAGGAAGAGCACTGCGTCGGCGAGTTCCTCCGGTTCCCCTTCCCTGAGCATGGGAGTGCTGAGCCTGATCCGCTCTCGGAAGGCGTCCGCTCCCCCGGGCGCCAGGCCCGTCGTACGGGAGGCGATGTCGGTGTTCATGCCGGCCGGAATGACGATGTTGACGCGGATACCGTCAGCGATGACCTCGGCGGCGAGAATGCGCGTCAGGTGTTCCAGCGCGGCCTTGCTGGCTCCGTAGGCGGCGGTTCCCGCGCTGGCCCTCCGGCCGGCCGCCGAGCCGCAGAAGACGACGGCCCCGCCGGGTGCGAGCAGGGGCCTGAGTCCCTGCATGAGGAAGAACGAGCCCTTGACGTTGGTGTCGAACACCCTGTCCCAGGTGGCTTCGTCCATGTCATCGAGGCGCTTCATGCCGGCATGCCCCGCGTTGATGTAGGCGGCGTCCACGTGGTCGGCCTCCGCGGCGACCTCGCTCAGGGCGGCATTGATGCCGGCCACCGAGGAGAGGTCGGCCGCGACGGTGATCGTGCCGTCACCGATGACACCGCTCGCGACCTTCAGCTGGTCCGGGTCCCGCGCGATGATGACCACGCGCGCGCCCTCACGCGCGAAGGCCTGTGCGGCTGCCAGGCCCAGTCCTCTGCTGCCGCCGGTGACGAGGCAGGTCTTGCCGAGAAAGCGCTGCCGCCGGTCCCCGACGGCCGGTTCGGGACGTCCCAGGCCGGTCGTGTCGTTCATGACGCTCCTTCTGGTCGCGCCGAAAGGTGGCTCACGCGTCGATCTCGACTCCGCCGAACGGCGCTCCGCCGTTCAGGACGCGCTCCTCCGGCGGAATGGGTGCAAGACTCACGCGTACGTCGATGCAGGTCGGTCGGCGGGCCGCGAGGGCCGCTTCGATCGCGGGTCGCAGCTGGTCCAGCTCGGTGACGTCGACGCCGTCCGCGCCGAGGGCTCGTGCCACGCCGCTGTAGGAGCCGTTCTCCAGGCGGTTGTTGGTGACGCGGTCCTGTCCGAAGATGAACTGCTGGGTGTGCAGGGTGGCGCCCCAGGCCCGGTTGTTCAGCACGATCACGACGACCGGGAGTCCCGCCCTGACGAGCGAGTCGAACTCGGCGAGGCTGTAGCCGACCGCGCCGTCGCCGGTGACGAGGATCGTCGCCTTGTCGGGATGTGCGTACTGCGCTCCCAGCGCCACACCGAAGTTGCTCCCCATCGCACTGAGGTATCCGTGGCCGAGGTAGTGGGACAGCGGCGCGAGCGCGATCGTCTCGGAGAGCCACAGCTCGGTCAGGGCTCCGTCGACGACGACGGTGGCCTGGTCGGGGACGCTCTCGGCGATCGTGCGGACCGCAAGATAGGGGTGGATCGCGGCGTCCTCGTCCTGCACGGTCTCGTCGGCGAGTGCGGAGCGCCGGGTGGCGGAGATGTCCCGCAGGGCCGTGAGCCAGTCCTCGCGTCCCGAAGGCACGCCGCTGTCGCCCAGCCGCTCGTTCAGCAGGCCGATCGTGCCGACGGGATCGGCCTGGATGCCGAGTTCGACATCCTGCAGCCGGCCCAGTTCACGGCCGTCGGGGTCGATCTGGAAGATCCGCGCGCTTTTCGGGAGCAGTCGCCCCGTGCCGAACTGTGTGGCCATTCCGAAGCGCAGGCCGAGCATGAGGACCAGGTCGGGACGCTCGTCCTCGGCGACGGTGGCCAGGGTCTGCAGGAGGCCGACGTGCTGTGCGGAGCCCGCGATCGCCCCGAGGCCTTCCCAGTCGGAGAGGAGGGGCACTCCGGTACGGGCGGCGAACTCGTGCAGCTGCGTCCGTGCCTCGGTGGTGACGAAGGACTTGCCGACCAGCGCGACCGGGCGCCGGGCGGTGCTCAGCGCCTCGATGATGCGGTCGACGGCACCGGCTGGGGATAGACCGGTGCCGTCGACCTCGACGCGGTGGTCGTCGACATCGTCGACGACCACCGACTGGCGCAGGACGTCCCAGGGAATGTCCAGGAGCACCGGCCCTTTGGGCTCCGACTGCGCGATACGGATCGCCTGGGCGACCAGACGCGGGATCAGCTCGGTACGGGTGACGCGGTGCGCGAACTTGGTCACCGGGGCCGCCATGGCGACCTGGTCGAACCCGGCCTGCTGGTCATTGGCCTGGTCCATCTCCAGCGGGACCGAGCCCGCGATGTAGAGGACGGGGGTCCGGTCCAGGTAGGCGTTGGCGACCGAGGTCAGGACATTGGTGAAGCCGCCCCCGGCCGTGACGACGGCGACGCCCAGCTCCCCGGTGACCCGTGCGTATCCCTCGGCCGCGTGGCCGGCGTTCATCTCGTGCCGTACGTCGACGACCCGCAGCTTGGCGTCCAGGGCGTCCTGGAGGATGCCGTCGATGTGCGCTCCGGGCAGGCCGAAGGCCACGTCGACCCCGGCTCGCCGCAGCGTTCTGACGACGAGCCCACTACCGGTTGCGGTTGCCATGCGATGGTCCGCCTCTCTGGACGTACTCCGGGTTTCGACAAGGGGCGCTGAGGCCGGGCCGCGTCTCGGGCCGCCCGCGCCGCAGTCTGGGTGGGGTCGTGGGGTACGACAATGGCTGTGTTCGTTGGACGGCCAACGTCTTGATCGGCATCGCGCGGTCGTGACCCCGCCGACCGGGATGTTCGCGGAAGCGATGTCAGGTTGCCGGCATCCTGAGTACGCCCTTGATCACCCGCCCGGAGCCGGTCTCCGTCCACGCTCGGGCGAAGTCGCTGAACGGGAACTCCTCGATCATCCGGTCGAAGGGGAACCGACCGGCCCGCCAGTACTCGACGAGTTGGGGGATCAGCACGTGGGGGTTGGCCGAGCCTCCGATGATCCCTTGGAGCCTGCGGCCCCCGGCGAGGAGAAAACCGGTGTCCGGGACCCATTCGCCCGCGGGTGCCACCACGTAGCCAAGGGTGCCTTCGACAGCGAGGCACGTCGTCGCGGTGGCGTAGACGGATGGTGCGTCCGCGGTGACGTACGCGAAGTCGAAGCCGTCGGGGTCGATGTCCCGCAGCGCCTGTTCGGCTCCGGCGCCGCCCAGCACGGTGTCCGTCGCTCCCAGCTCCCGGGCGAGATCGAGCCGGGGTCGGTTGATGTCGACGGCGACGATGTGCCGGGCACCTGCGAGACGGGCCGCCATGATGGCCGCGAGTCCCACGCCTCCGGTGCCGAACACCGTGATCGACTGTCCGGGGCGGAGCCGGAAGGACTCCAGGACCGAGCCCGCCCCCGTGATGACACCGCAGCCGAGCGGTCCCATCAGGTGCAGCGGGACGTCCTTCGGGAGGAGGACCGCGCTCCGTGCGGGCGCCAGCGCGTACGTCGCGAAGGAGGACTGCCCGAAGAACATGGCCGCGATCCGGTCACCGTCCTGGGTGATCGGTGAGCTGCCGTCGAGTCGCGCGCCGCCGAAGGCCACCCGCATGGCCTCCCGGCAGTAGGTGGGCCGCGCGTCGAGACAGCGGGGACACACACCGCAGGAGTTGCCCGAGAGCACCACGTGGTCGCCGGGCACGAGGCGCGTCACCCCGGCCCCGACCGCCTCCACGACGCCCGCGCCCTCGTGCCCGAGCACGATCGGACGAGGAACGGGAACCCCACGGCCGCTGTGCGCATTGACGTCGGTGTGGCAGATGCCGGTCGCCACGATGCGCACCAGGACCTCGTCCGGCCTCGGTTCACCGAGGTCGACCTGCTCAAGGCCGGGGACAGTACCGCTCTCGCGCGACACCGCCGCAGTGATCTTCATGAAACGGCGACCTCCGGGTCGTACTCGTAGATCCAGCCGTTCTCCCTGAGTGGATCGGCCTGCGAGTACTGCACGTCGCGTGCCTGCTGCTCGGGGCCGTCCGGCAGGTGGTTGATGTGCGACCTTCCGTGCGACACCTCCTGGAGGCGGGCCGTGCGGCGCCGACGCAGTTCCTCGTAGCGGCCCAGCGCCGCGACCGGGTTGTCCCGGGCCGCCGCGAGGCACAGGGACAGTACGGCGCCGTCCTCGATCGCCTGGGCTGCGCCCTGGGCGAAGAACGGGAACATCGGGTGGGCCGCGTCGCCCAGCAGGGTCGCGTTGCCATGGTTCCAGCGGTCGAGGGGCTCACGGTCGAGCAATGCCCAGCGCCCAGGCGTCTCGGCCGACTTGATCAGCTCCACCAGGCGGGGATCCCAGCCGGCGAACTCGTCGAGCAGTTCCTGGACCGTCGCGGTGGCCGTCCAGGACTCCACGCTGTCGGCGCCGGCCGGTGCGAAGGCGACGAGGTTGACGTAGTCCTCTCCGGAGACCGGGTAGTGCACGAGGTGGTGGTCGGGGCCGATCCAGAGGGTCTGGGCTCGCCGCTTGGCGAAGTCGGGTGCCTTGTGCGCCGGTACGAGGGCCCGGAAGGCGCAGATGCCCGACTCCCGCGTCTGAGTCGGGCCGACGATGGCGCCGCGCACACGGGAGTGGACCCCGTCGGCGCCGATGAGGATGTCCGGGCGGACCGTCTCGCCGTCCTCGAACCGCAGAACAGCCTGTTCGCCTTCGAACTCGACGGAGACGCAGCGCCTGCCGAGGTGGATGGAGCGCTCGGGGACGGCCGACCTCAGAGCGTCCAGCAGGTCGGCGCGGTGGGCGGTGTAGGTGTGCTCGCCGTACAGGCGTATGCACCCCTCCTGAAGGTTCTCCGCAGACAGAACGGTGCCGTTCTGCCAGCGCCGGAACTCCCAGCCGATCTCCATCCGGACCGCGCGTTTGATGAACCGGTCCAGCACGCCGAGACGTCGCAGCAGGCGGGCGGCGTTGGGCGCGATCACCAGGCCGGCGCCGACCTCGGTCAGGGCGGACGCCTGCTCGTAGACATCACTGTCGAAGCCCTGGTCGCGCAGGAAGGCCGCAGCGGCGAGGCCCCCGATGCCACCACCGAGGATCGCGATCTTGGGGCCGGTATCAGTACTCATGGTCTTTCCCTCCCGTGGACCTCGAAGCGAGGCGGTGACTGGCTCCGTGCAAGAGTCCGACAGACTGCGCGTTGTTAGAACACCTATATCCATCCAACGAACATGAGCGGTAGAGTGGCCGAGTCAGGAACGATGAAGGAGAGGCCCATGCCTCGCGCGAACGAGCCCGGCCGGACCGTCAGCTCTCGACTGTGGGACCTGCTGTTCGCCTTCGACCCCGACCACACCGAGCTGACCCTGGCCGATCTGGTGAGACGTACCGGTATGCCGCATGCCACCGCGCGGCGCCTCACGCTCGAACTCGTGGAGGCCGGTGCGTTGGAGCGCACCAGCGACAACCGGTTCGCGGTGGGCCTGCGGCTGTGGCGTCTCGGCACGCTCGCACCGCGTGCCGAGACGCTCCGCAGCGCCGCCCAGCCATTCGTGGAAGACCTGTACACGGCTCTGCGCCAGCATGTGCAGCTGGCCGTCCTCCAGGGCGACCAGGCCGTGATCATCGAACGCCTCTCGGCGGTGAACGCCGTCGGTCTCACCTCGCAGGTCGGCGGCCATCTGCCACTGCACTGCTCAGGGGTGGGCAAGGTGCTGCTGAGCCACAGCAGTCCGGAGTTCATCGACGAGGTGCTGGCGGGCAGGCTGCGGCGCTTCACTCCCAAGACGATCGTGGACCCGGCCGAACTCCGTCGTGAACTGGCGTCCTGTCGTTCGACCGGAACGGTTGTCGTCAAGGAGGAGCTCAGCGAAGGCGCCGAGTCGGTGGCGACACGCATCGTCGACGGCCGCGGCAAGGTCGTCGCGGCATTGTCCGTCGTGGTGGCCGCAGGGTCGATCAAACTGCAGGCGGCCGTTCCCTCGCTGGTGGCCAGCGGGCTGGGGCTGTCCCGGAGTCTTGGCTGGCGGCCGGGCATTCCCATTCGTACGTCGTGACCTCGCGCGCGGCAGGGAAACCGGGGCGTCATACCGCAGGTTGCCGCCGGGAGAGCTGCATGTGGCCGAGCCGCCAGCCCTCGTCGGTCGCGAACCACACCCGGGTGGCCACCGCCTGCACCAGGAACGGCGGCAGGTCGGGCACGCGCCGGATGCTCATCTTCTGATAGCACGTCACGATGGCCCGTCCCCCTCGCTCCCGGCAGGTCACCTCGCTGGTCTCGGCTTCGAGGGTGGCTCCCATCGACGCGTTGTAGGCGAGGAAGCGCTCGCGGTCGTGGACGTTCCCGACCGGCCCGTGGACGATCACGCAGTCGGGGAGCATGAGGGCACGCTGCTCCTCCTCCCCTTTCGTGATCGCGACGAGCCACGCTGCCTCCGCCTGGGAGACCGTGTCCGGCCTGCGGACGTCGTCCTTGCTGCCCGGCGCCGACTGTGTGGTGGTCATGGTCCGACTCCTGTCCGTGTGGGATGTGTGAGCGTTCTGCGTGGTACGGCGTCGCCCGCCGCGACCTCTCGCGGGGAGGAGTCGCGGCGGGCGCTCCGGCGTTCCTGGCCGGCCTGCTGCCTAGGTCCGGCACCGCCCGGTTCGCCGGGCGGTCAGTCGTCGAGGGTGTGCGGACCGTCGTCGAGATGCGTCTCTCCCGGACCGCCGCGCCCGCCGGCGAGGGTGAGTGCCGCCGCTACGAGAGCGGCCACGCCGCCGAGCACGTACGCGTGGGAGTAACTGTTGCCGAGGGCGTGGAACGCGACGTCCTTGAGCGGGTTGAAGGGGATGACCCGACCGTCCGGCGAAGTGACGTTCGCCGGCACCGAGTTGGCGCCGAGCGGTCCCGAGGCCACGGCGTGCACCGCGGCCTCCAGCTGCGGTCTCTGGTCCGCGGGAGCGTGTGCCGGGGCGGCCTGGAAAGCCGCGTACGCCTTGCTCAGGCCGGGGTTGGCGGCCACCTCGCGGGCCATCTCCTTGGCGGCCTGGCCCAGCGCGACGGCGCCCGCGATCGCGGGGCCGAAGGCGAACCCGAGGTCCCGGAACGTGCTCGTGGCACCGCTCGCCATCCCGGCGAGGTGGTTGGGCAGCGAATTGACCGCGACCGCGCTCATGGCTGCGAAGGCGAGTCCCGAGCCGATACCCGCGAGGATCAGCGGCCCGACGATGGAGCTCAGCGCCCGGTCGCTCGCCGGAACCCCGGCGAACCACAGCCCGCCGACCCCGATGAGGGTCAGGCCCGCGAAGAGAACCCACCGGGGGTTGTAGCGCTCCAGCAGCTTCGACGTGAGCGGCAACAGGACGAAGCCGATGCCGCCGAAGAAAAGGTAGGCGATGGAGCTCTTCAGCGGACTGAATCCCTGGACGGTTGTCAGGCGGATGCTGGTGGAGTACATGATCGCGAGGAAGCCGAACATGCCGACCAGGGTGACCACCGAGTTGACGGCGAACGCCCGGTTCTTGAACGCGCTCAGGAGGAGGAGCGGCTGGGCGACGCGGCCCTCCGCGAGGACGAACAGCACGAGGAAGACGCCCGCGGCGATGAACGCGACGACGATCTGCGGGCTGCCCCAGCCGCTCTCGGGGCCCTGGATCACGGCGTACAGCAGAGCGAACAGGCCGAGCGCGGCGGTGATCTGCCCCGGCCAGTCGAGGGAGCGGCCCTCGGGCGCGGCGGAGTTCTGGGCGAGGGTGAGCGACAGCAGCGCGCTGACCGCGGCGATGACCAGGACACCGACGTAGGCCCAGCGCCAGTTCCCGGTCCCGTCCCAGCCGGTGTGGATCTTGGCTGCGACGCCTGCCAGCAGCGGTCCGAGGAAGCCGCCGATCGACAGCGCGGCGGCCCAGACCGCCACGCCCCGCGCGCGGGTGGCGACGGTGTGCGTGCCGGCCGCCACCATGGCGAGGCTCGTCGGGAAGATGGCCGCGGCTCCGATGCCGCTGAGAAGCTGGCCGATGATCAGCAACGTCACCCGGGTGTCCGTCGACGACCCCGCACCCGGCACCAGGACGGCCACCGCCGAGCCCACGACGATGAGCGCGGCGCCCCCGACGAGCAGACGCTTGCGGCCGAAGAGGTCACCGAACACGCCGAAGCCCAGCTCCAGCGCGGCGACGGGGATGAAGAAGGCGTCGACGATCCACGTCAGCTGCGCCGAGGACGGCGCGAGATCCTGCTGGATCAGGCCGGTGATGAGCGAGGGGACGGAAAGGGCCATCTGCGAGAGGCACACGGCGAGCACCACCGCGGCCAGCGTGCCCGGCCTCAGGGTGTATCTGGCGCTCTCCCCGCTTGCCTCGGCGGGTGAATCGATCTGGACCATGGACGACTCCTTGCGCGCGGCGCGCGCTGCTGTCGGAACCGGCGTGTGCAGCCGGACCTTGCTGGGGGTGCTTGTGTACGGCCATGCGGAGACACCGCTGCCGAACCGCCCCGGGGGCCCGCGCGGACCGCCTCCGCGTGGCTCTGCGACCAACCCTGACTCAGGTCGCCCGGCCTGGTGACCGACCTGCCGAGCAGCGACAAGGTAGGAAGTGACCGCCGTCACGCTCAATGGACATGTTCGTTGGACGAACAAGCGACCGGCAGTTCGCGCGGTCGACCCGGGAGCCGCAAAACACGCTCTAGAAGCTCGCTCTAGAGTCTAGACTGGACCGGCACGCCCCCCATCAGCAGTTGTGTCGACGAGAAGAGTGCGAAGCGGATGACTTCCGACGTCAGCCACGCCGAAGAACCAGCCATCGGACCGCGAGGTCGAAGGGGCCGCTCGACCCACTGGCCCCGGTCTGCGACAACGCAGCGCGCGGTGCTGGACGCAGCGCGGACACTGTTCTCCGAGCGCGGCTACGAGAACACCAGCATCAACGACATCGTTCAGACGTCGGGCGTGAGCGTCGGCAGTATCTACCACCAGTTCGGCGGCAAACTGGAGGTGTTCACCGCTCTGGCGAACGAGCTGTCGGGCATCCACGCCGCCGCCTCGGCCCGCGCCGCGAAACGGGCCGCCGGGGCCGAATCGGCCAGCCCCGTCACCATCTATCTCGCGGGGGCGCATGCCTACCTCATGAGCACATGGAAAGAACGCAGCATCACCCGCATCATCATCGGCGATGACGGGCCGGCGGGATTCTCTCCCATGCGGCGGGAGGCGCTGGAGCGGTTCAAGCACGGCACGGAAGGTCTCACCATCGGCACCCCGCCGCTGCCGGACTCGACCGCATTCGCGGTGACCGGGCTGCTCCACGCGGCGGCTCTGCAGATCGTGCAGGTCGAGAACCGCCGGACCGCCAAGCGGGTCGCGGACTACTTCATCGATCTGCTCCTGTGCCTGTTCGACCCGGCCTCGGCCCTGCAGGAGCAGCCTCCGAAGCAGAGTTGGCACTGAACCACCGGCCATCGGCCGCCCTCACCGGCAGGGCGAGCAGACGTGCCACGCCCGAACCTACAGATATGTCCGGTCACTGGAAGCCGTAGCCGGGGTTGGGGGCGTGTCCTCTCGTAGAGGGGGGTTGACGAGACTCCCGAACTCGGCGTGGCATGGGCCACCCCCTGCACCAGGACGAGGGGCTGGGCCGACATGCCTATGAGGGCTGCGCGGCGGGTCGTGCGCATATGTGCTGCGGCCTTTCGTAGCGCGCAGAGTCGAGTGCGGGTCAGCGGACCCGGCGGCCTGCCCGGTACACCGCGCGGACATCGTCTCAGCGGCGTGTGCTGCCGCCGTCCGCGACGATGATCTGGCCCGTGATGAACGCGGCGTCGTCGGAGGCGAGGAACGCCACGACACCCGAGACGTCGTCCGGCATCTGCACCCGCTTGATGTTCTGCACCTGCACGGCCTGTTCGAAGAAGGCCTCGCCGGTGTTCTCCAGGGCCGCGGCGGTCCGGACCAGACCCGCCGCGACGCCGTTGACGGTGATGTCGTGAGCGGCGAGGTTGGCGGCCAGGACGGAGGTGAGGCCGTTCAGCGCACCTTTGGCGGAGACGTAGGAGACGAACGGAGGCGGCGCGGTCCAGTAGCTCGACGAGGTGATGTTGATGATCCGTCCCGACCCGGACTCCTTCAGGTCCGGAAGGAAGGCTTTGGAGGCCAGGAAGGGACCGTCCACGTTGACAGCGAAGGTGCGTCGCCACTCGTCGTACGTCACATGGTCTGCGTCGGCCAGCAGAACCACCGCCGCATTGTTCACCAGGATGTCGGCGGAGCCCAGTTCGCTGCGGACCCTCGCGGCAAACCCGTTGATCGCCTCCTCGTCCGAGACGTCGACCTTGTCGCTGAAGAACCGACGGCCTGTCTCCGCGACCAGTTCCCGCGTCTCGTCCGCCGGGTTGACGTCCGCGATCGCGATGTCCGCTCCCTCCGCCGCGAGCCTCCGGGCGATCTCCTGCCCGATGCCGGTACTGCCTCCGGTCACAACGGCGGTCCTGCCCGCCAGTCGTCCAGCCATGGCTCATGTCTCCTTGGTCGGCGTTCGAACAATGCCGGAGCGCTGCGCAGCCTCATGGAGCGCCCTGTGCCGCGAGGTCGTCGCCCTTAGATCCTGTGCTTCGAGGCTGTGGACGAGTGCGGATTGTTCGTTCAATGAACACCTACACACGCCGCCTCATCGGTAGGGAGGCAGGTAGGTGATGTCGATCGGGGAACCGTCGATGACGACGCCGGAACGGATCAGGGTCTCTGTCTCCTCGGCGGTCGCGCCGCTCTCCGCCAGCAGTTCGACGGAGTGTTCGCCGAGACCGGGCGCCATGAAGTACGTGTCCACGGTGGTGCGGGCGAAGTCCGCGAGCCGGTCGTTGGTGACGAAGCGGCGCCCGTCCAGGGCGGTGAACGTGCCAAGGAGGTGTCGGGCGTGCAGCCCGGGGTCTGTCGCCACTTCCGACGCGCGCCGCGCCGGCGCGGCCGGAACGCCTGCGGCGGTGAGCTTCGCGACCGCGCTCTCGCGGGTGCATGACGCGAGCACCCGGGATATCTCTGTCACCGGGTCCGATCGCAGTGCCGTGTCGTCCAGGTCGATTCCGGCCGCCCGCCACTTGTCGGGCTCCAGCACCGCTGTCTGCAGGCGAACATAACCGTCCCTCACGGGATAGAAGCGGTCCGTGGGCCCTGGTCCGGCGAAGTCCCGCCCGCCCCACCGGCCCGCCGGGCGATCCGTGTACTCGACGAGATCCGCCGACTGCAGGAACACGGACGTCGTCGCGAGCGAGGTCGACAGGTGCTGTCCCTCCCCGGTCATCGCCCGGTGGTAGATACCGAGCACCGAGGCGAGAGTCCCGCACACACCGGTCGTCATGTCGTTCGGGGGGACCGAGTAGGGGACGGGCTCGTCGTCGCCGCCCTGAGCGAGCATCATCCCGGCCGCCGCCTGGATGACGACGTCGTAGCCGGGCTTGTGGGCCAACGGTCCCCGCTCGCCGTAGGCCGTCACCGAGACCGTGACGATGTCCTTCCTGTCCTCGGCGAGGTCCTCATGGCTCATGCCGAGTCGCTTGGTGACACCGAGTCGGAAGTTGTCGACGACCACGTCGCAGGAGGTGAGCACCCGGCCCAGCGCCTGCTTTCCGTCCTGGCCGGACAGGTCGATCGCGATGGACCTGTAACCACGGTTGAGGCTGAAGCCCTGCATGCGCCATGGATCACCGACCAGCGGTTCGACCTTGATGACGTCGACACCCAGCTCGGCCAGGAGACGGCCGACGTAGGGCCCGGCGACGTAGGAGCCGGAAACGGCGGCTCGGTAGCCGGCCAGCGGACCCTGACCCCCGTCGGCCGCGGGCCGGGCTGTGGCGGGACTGCCCGGGGTGACATGCCACCGCGCGTCGGCGACGGTGATGGCGCCGGACGTGGCCGAGACGGCAGCGGGCACCGTCACCGAGTCCACGACGGCACCGGTCATGTGGATCCCGCCCAGCACAGGATCGAAGAGGTTGATCCGCTGGTCCATCGCCTTCATCTGCTCGGACCGGAACCATTCCTCGCGGTGGGCGAGCTGGACGCAGGGAACGTCACTGCGTTCGAGCAGTTCGACCCACTCCGCGGCCGGACGGGTCGCGAACCGCTCCTGGAACGCCTTCATCACCCACCGGCTGTTGTCGATGTGCCACAGGCGCTCGATCCTCCCGCCGATGCGCGGATCGTCCAGGAGCTCACGCAGACCGACGATGTCGACCACAAGGTTGCTGAACTTCGGGCCGAGCCCGCCGACGAAGACCCATTCCCCGTCGGCCGCCTGGTACCGCGTGTACATCGGGTTGAGGCCCTCGGGGCCGATACCCCGGTCGGGGTCGGGTTCGTCATCGGGCCGTGTGATGACGGGGTCACCGAAGACGGCCGCCGCGTTGAACCCGCTCACGGTCAGAAGCTGCCCGAGGCCGGTGTACCGGTACTCCACCAGGGCGGCCACGACGCACGTCGCCGTCCACACGCCGTGTGCCTGCACGAGGTAGGGATAGACGGCGTCGACCGGACTGCCCGGATATGAAGCCTGGTAGGCCGACAGTCCGAATATCGCGCTGAGCAGCTCCGCCGACTCGCCGTCCCCGGACCATGGCGCGCCGTCGGGCAAGTAGGGAGGTGTGAGGACGACAGGCCGCCGCGTGCCCAGGCTGTCGGCGTCGACACCGAACGCCGTGAGCCTGTCCAGCGTGTCTACGACAACCACGTCGGCGGAATCCGCGAGCCGCCCGATCTCGGCGCGGTCGGCCGCGGCAGAGGCGTCCGCGTGGACAAGGGTCTTCGATCGATTCCGAACCAGCCAGGCGGGGAGCGCATCGGTTGGCTCCCGGCGGGGGTCCCTCGCCACGACCTTGAGGACTTCGGCGCCGTAGTCACCGAGGATCGCTGCTGCCAGCGAACCGGCTCCCCCTTCCGCCAGGTCGAGAACTCGCACGTCGCCCAGCATTCCCCGGGTGACTTCGTCGCTTGCGGCCATCTGCTTCTCTCCCTTGAGAAGTGCGGTCCGTCGCAGGACTCACGCCTGCTCTGTCAGCGTCAGCGCACGGGCCGGGCATCCACGCACCGCCTCGCGCAACCGCTCGAGATCGCCGTGCGGAACCTGATCACGCACCAGCTCCAGCGTCCCGTCGTCTCCGACCTCGAAGTAGTCGTCGGCGATCGACTCGCAGATCCCGATTCCGGTACACCGGTCGCGATCGACAACGATCCTTGCACTGCTGTCAGCCGTCATACCAGAGGAGCGTACTAGAAGGACGCTCTAATGTGAATCTCCGTTCCAGCATCGCCGAGGTGACGGGAGAGGGCCGCGAACAGCGGCTGACGAGGCATGCGAACCTGTTGCGGGCATGCGTGATCGCCACGCGTCGAACTGATGGCGGGCCTGTCGCCTCAGTCCGCGCAGGCGTCCGTCCTCGCACCCTTCACGCGGTCGAGCAGCCGTCGCAGGGTGGCCAGTTCCTGTTCGTCGAGGCCGCCGAACAGCTCCACCTCGGCAGCCTGTACGGCACGGTCGACCTGGACGACCAGGGCCGTCCCGCGCTCGGAGATCTCCACGACGTGCCGGCGCCGGTCGGAGGGATCGCGGCGACGGGCGACCAGCCCGTCCCCCTCGAGGACATTGAGCAGCGTGACCAACACACTGGGATCGACGCGCAGTTCCTCGATCAGCGCCTGCTGACTCAACCGCTCGCGATCGGCCAGCAGGCCCAGCACATGCGCGTGACTGAGCTTGAGCCCCTGCTCGGCGAGGACCTGCCGGATCGCCGTCTCGACGACCTTGCCGGAGTGAGCCAGAGCGAAGCTGATGCGGTCGATGATCACTTCACGATTCTATCAATCGGTGACAATGATGGGAATGAACAGATCGTTGGTGATGTTCAATGATCTGCTAGCGTCCACGAAAGACGGAGCCCCGCGAGGGCCGGAGCCGTCTGTACGGCGCGTTCGAGACGGGAGTCACGCGATGACCGACTACGGCCACGACCTGCGCTTCGGGTCGTTCCTCACCCCCCAGAACAAGGATCCGCAGGCCGTGGTGGACCTGGCGGTCCTGTCGGAGCGGGCGGGTCTGGACCTGGTGACCTTCCAGGACCACCCCTACCAGCCGGCCTTCCTCGACGCCTGGACGCTGATGAGCTGGGTCGCCGCCCGCACCGATCGCATCCACCTGTCGGGAAATGTCACCAACCTGCCGCTGCGGCCCCCCGCGGTCCTGGCCCGATCCGTGGCCAGTCTCGACCTGCTGTCGGGTGGCCGGGTCGATCTCGGGCTGGGTGCGGGCGCCTTCTGGGACGCCATCGAGGCGATGGGCGCGCGCCGGCTGTCGCCGGGCGAGAGTGTCCAGGCGCTGAGTGAGGCCATCGACGTCCTGCGCGGCGTCTGGGCGGCCGACGAGCGTGGCGCACTGCGTGTCGACGGCACCTACTACCAGGTCAAGGGCGCCAAGCGGGGGCCCGCACCGGCGCACGACGTGCCCATCTGGCTGGGCGCCTACAAACCCCGCATGCTGCGGCTGATCGGCGAGAAGGCCGACGGCTGGCTGCCCAGCCTCGGGTACGTGTCCTCCCCGACCGTGCCCGAGGCCAACGCGATCATCGACGAGGCCGCCGAGCGGTACGGCCGCGACCCGCGCGAGATCCGCCGGCTGCTCAACGTCTCGGGCACCTTCGGCACGTCCACCCAGCAGTTCCAGGGGCCTCCCGAGCAGTGGGTGGAGCAGCTTCTGCCGCTCGTGCTGGAGCACGGCTTCAGCACCTTCGTCTTCGGCTCCGACGACCCGGTGTCCCTGCAGACCTTCGCCCAGGAAGTGGCGCCGGCCCTGCGCGAACAGGTCGCCGCCGAGCGCGAATCCGCGGGCACCCGCACCGGCCGCGTCCGCCCGGCCTCCGTCCTGGCCAAGCGGCGCGACGGCGTCGACTACGACGGCGTTCCCCCAAGTCTCGCCGAGCGGGCCGTCGAGCCCGGCGACCGCGACTACTCCAAGGTGCGCTCCACCTACCTCTGGCCGGGCTCCCCCGGACTCGTGCTCCGCCCCACCACGGCCCAGGAGGTCTCCGACGCGCTGCGCTACGCCCGCGCGCAGGACCTGCCGATGTCGGTACGCAGCGGCGGCCACGGCATCAGCAGCCGTTCCACCAACGACGGCGGCACCGTCATCGACCTCGGCGCCCTGAACAGCGTCGAGATCCTCGACCGCGAGCGGCGCCTGGTGCGGATCGGTCCCGGCGCCCGCTGGGGAGACGTCGCGGCCGCACTCGCCCCGCACGGACTCGCGATCGGCTCCGGCGACAGCGGCGACGTGGGCGTGGGCGGGCTCGCGACCACCGGCGGACAGGGCCTGCTCGGCCGTTCGTACGGCCTGACGATCGACCATGTCAGGGGCGCGGAGGTGGTACTCGCGGACGGCTCCGTCGTGCGCGCGGACGCCGAGCACCACCCCGACCTGTTCTGGGCCCTGCGCGGTGCCGGCGCCAACATGGGCATCGTCACCTCGTTCGACATCGAGGCCACCGAACTCGGCGACGTCGTCTTCGCCCAGATCCTGCACGACGCCACCGACACCGCCGACTTCCTCGGGAGCTGGGGCGAGTTGGTGGAGGCGTCCCCGCGTGAGCTGACCCCGTTCCTCCAGGTGGTGCAGCAGGGCGGGCGGCGGGTGGCGCAGACGTACGCCGTCTGGGCAGGCGACGACACGGAGCGGGCGGCACGGGATCTGGAACGTTTTCTGCCCATCGCTCCGGTCCTCCAGCAGACCGCGCGGCTCCTGCCGTACGCCGCGGTCGTGGCGCCGGTGAACACCCCGCACGACGGGGCCCAGTCCCTGTTCCGCAGCCGGAGCGGGCTGGTGGATCACCTCGACGCCGAAACCGCGGCTGTCCTGGCGGGCCTGTTGGACCGGGGGGACGCCGGTTACGTCCAGATCCGCTCGGTGGGCGGAGCGGTCAACGACATGCCCGCCGACGCCACCGCGTACGCCCATCGCACCCAGAACTTCTCCCTCACCGCCGTCATCCGGCGCCGCCATGAGGAGCAGGCCGACCACGAGTGGCGGAAGCTGCCGGCGTCCGGCCTCTATCTGAGCTTCGAGACGCACGACCATGCGGCGGCGCTGACCAAGGCGTTCCCGCCGGCCACCCTGGAACGGCTGCGGAAGGCCAAGGCCGCCTACGACCCGGAGAACGTCTTCCGGAGCAACTTCGCCATCACCCCCGCCGTCCCGGTCGAGCACTGAAAGCGGCCACCGTGGCAACGACGCCCGGCGACCTCGCCCCGCCGCATGTGAAGCTCGTGGCGACCGATCTGGACGGGACGCTGCTGCGCAGTGACGGCACCCTGTCCCCCCGCACCCGTGCCGCACTGGCGGCCGCCGAGCACGCCGGCATCGGCATCGTGCTCGTCACCGGACGCCCGCCACGGGCCGTACCCGGCCTGCTGGCGACCATCGGGCGGTACTGCGTGATCGCCGCCAACGGAGCCGCCGTATACGCACCGGACGGATCCGCGCTGCGGACCTGGCCGGTCCAGGCCGACGAGGCGGCCGACTTGGTGGCGCGGGTGCGGGCGGCGGTGCCCGGCGTGTCCTTCGCCTTCGAGTACGACCACCACTTCGCGCACGAGCCGGCCTATCCGAGCTGGTCGTACGCGGAGGACACCGTCGACCTGATCGGTTCGGCCGAGGAACTCCTGCTCCGGCCCCCGGGCCACCCGGTGGCGAAGATCCTCGCCCATCACCGGACGCTGCCCCTCGACGTCTTCCACGACCGGGCGCGGCACGCCGCGCACGGACATGCGGAGACCACCCACTCCACTGGTCTGTCCCTGGTGGAGTTCAGCGCGCCCGGCGTCACCAAGGCCAGCACCCTGACCGCGTGGGCCGACGGGCTCGGTATCGGCAGGGATGACATCGCCGCCTTCGGGGACATGCCCAACGACCTGCCCATGCTCACCGCGGTCGGCAACTCCTATGCCATGGCCAACGCCCACCCGGCCGTGCTGGCGGCCGCTCGCCACCGCACCGCGTCCAATGACGACGACGGCGTGGCGAGGCAACTCGAACAGTTCGTCGCCGCGATGCGCCGGCCAGAGGCCATGACGTGAGACGTGACGTCATTCGACGCGCACGGGCGCCAGCGGTTCGCCCGTGCGGTACCGGTGGTCGAACAACGGGGTGCCGTCGCGCGTCAGAACAGCCTCGTGCGCTCCGAGAACGGCGGCCGGTGGACCGGGCAGAGAAGCGATCCGGATACGTGCGTCTGCCTGCCACGGGACGTCCGCGACCGAGATGAACCATCCGGTGCCGGACATGTGCAACCAGGGATCGGCCACGACGACATCGAGCAGCCCGGCGTGCGCACGGAAACTCGTCGTACCGACGAACTTCAGTACGTCCCCCTCCAGCGTCGCGAACGGGAAACGGAAGCCCTCGGCGGTCTCCTCCGCAGGCGGTATGAGCTCGATCGCGCCGAAGGAACGGACGTAGGCGGTGAACGACTCCTTCAATGTCCAGATCAGAGCGGAGGCCGTCATGGTGCAGCCGCGCTTCCGATGTGCCCTGGGGAGTCCGGCGGAAACCGCGTGAGAGCTTCCTCCCATGGCAGCCTCTCACCGATCATCCGCCGGTACTTCATGATTCTGCGGCGCTCGTTGAGAGCCGCCGCGCCGACGAGCCGGCCTGCGTGACGGTACAGGGCGACCCATCTGTCGGCTTTCGGATCGCCCGACACGAACTCGACGTGGTCGGCGTCGGCGGTTCCGACGAACTGAAGCCGCTGCCCGTACCAGTCGCTCCAGAAGTACGGCACGGTCGAGTACGGTGCTTCCGTCTCGGGCCACAGGGCGTTGCGCGCGGCATGACGACCCATCTCGGCCGCGTTCGTCCAGTTCTCCAACCGCATCGCGGAATCCATGATCGCGTTCGGCCAGTGGACCACGTCACCGGCCGCGTAGACATCCGGCAACGACGTGCGCAACATCGCGTCGCACTGGACTCCGCCGTCACGAGGATGCAGCTCGACACCGCTGCCCTCCAGCCACTTGGTGGCCGGAGCGACGCCCACGCCGACGACCACCACGTCGGCAGGAAGGACCTCCCCGCCGGCGAGCCGGACCCCGCGCACGACGTCCTGTCCCGCGAAGCCCTCGACCCGGGCGGACAGGACGAGCCGCACACCGTGTCGCTCGTGGAGCGCGGAGGCCGCGCTGCCGACGGTCTCACCGAGCGCACGCACCAGCGGCGCCTCAGCCGCTTCGAGAAGGACGACATCCGCGCCCAGGTGCTTCGCCGAGGAGGCGGTCTCCGCACCGATGAAGCCCGCGCCGATGACGACCACACGACAACCGGCGGAGATCTCCTTCCGCACACGCTGCGCGTCGTCCAGCGTGCGCAGCTCGTGCACACCCCTCAGCGGCGCGAGTTGGGGAAGTCTCCTCGGCGTGGCGCCCGTGGCGATGAGCAGCTTGCCGTACGGGATCTCGGCACCGTCGACGGTGACCGTCCGGTCGTCGGCGTTCAGCGCTGTCGCCGTGCTCGACAACCTCAGGTCGACATCGAGGACCTCGCGCAGCTCGGTCTCCGTCGAAAGGAAATCGGGCGCCGCACCCGCCAGCAGGTAGTCCTTCGACAGTGGTGGACGGTCGTACGGCAGATGGGGCTCCGCGCCGATGAGGACGATCCGGCCCTGGTAACCCTCGGCGCGGGCGGCCTCGACGGCGCGGAGCCCGGCAAGCGACGCGCCGACGACCACGAAGGCGCCCCGCTCGCCGCTCACCCTTGCCCCACACGTGCTGTATATGCATTCACGACCGAGGACAATACTAGAAGGTTGCTCTAGTTACAACGCATTGACCTCGTAATAGTGCACGACCCTTTCGGGTTGACCGGCCAGTTACCGCCTCTTACATTAGAGTGTGCTTCTAATTTGTCGAAGTCGACTCCAAAGGAGGAGAGATGACTGTTCGGCATCATGAGCCGCAGGAGCTGTACACGAAGGAACACCCCTTCGACACCGACGTGGACATCTCGAGCGATGCCTTCTGGACGCAGCCGTGGCGTGTACGGGACGAGTCCTTCGCCTGGCTGAGGGCGAACGCTCCCGTCAGCTGGCACCCGCCCATGGACGCACACGGCTACCCGAACCGGGAAGCCGGCTTCTGGGCCGTCGTGAAGGCGGACGACATCCGGTATGTCAGCGAGCACACGGAGATCTTCAGTTCGGCGTTCGCCGTCGACGTACGCCCCACGTTCCTGCCCGAGCCGAGCATGCTGACATCTGACCCGCCGGAACATGGCCGGTACCGGAAGATGATCAGTTCCGCATTCACTCCCAAGGCCGTCAACCGGCTCATCGAGAAGATCAATGAGCGGGCCGAGGAGATCGTGGACCGGGTGGTCGGCGCCGGCGACATCAACTTCGTCGACGAAGTGTCGTCCCGGCTGCCCATGCTGACCATCGCGGACATGTTCGGCATCCCGGATCATTTCCTCAAGGAGTTCGTCGAAGCCGGGGACCGTTTCGCCAATGCCCCCGACCCGACCGTTCGGCCCGAAGGGGTGAGCGTCCCCGAGTTCGTCCAGCAGCAGTTCGACGTCCTCCTGCCCATCGGCGTGGAGGTGGTCAACTACCGCCGTAAGCATCCCGGGGACGACCTGGCGACAGCTCTCGGCCAGGCGAGATTCGACGGCCGGACCCTGACCGACATGGAGATCGGCGGAGTGACGCTGCTGCTCAGCGCCGCGGGGAACGACACGACCAAGCAGACGACGTCGTGGGCCACTCACCAGCTCTGGACACATCCCGAGCAGAAGGCCTGGCTCGCCGAGGACTACGACAACCGCATCGCGGGAGCCATCGAGGAGTTCGTCCGGCACACCTCCCCGGTCACCTTGTTCGCGCGCACGGTCCTCGAAGACACAGTGCTGGGAGGCAAGTCCCTCGCGAAGCACGACAAGGTAGGCATGTACTACTGCTCGGGCAACCGCGACGAGACGGCCTTCCCCGATCCCTGGAAGTTCGACCTGACGCGTGGCCGGACCGCACACCTGGGATTCGGCGGCGGCGGCATCCACTACTGCCTCGGCAACGCGGTCGCCAAGGCGCAGCTTCGCGCCCTGTTCCGGCAGTTCCTCACCAAGCTGCCGGACATGGAGGTGGGAGAGCCCGAGTTCTTCACCCCGAACGAGCGCTTCAACGCGATGCGTCGGCTCCCCGTGCACATCCCCTGAGGCGACCTCGCGGACACCGTGACTGACGTGGGGTCACCACCCGAATGGGTGGTGACCCCACGTCAGTCACGGTGTCCGGTTGGGTGATCTGGGTGAGGTCCTTGATCCAGATGACCGAGGCGCGCAGGTGGCGGCCGGCCACGTAGCTGTCCGGGGTCTTGTCAGAGCGGGTGGCGATGCCCCGCCAGGCCTTGAGCCTGTAGATCGAGCGCTCCGAGGCGTTCCTCTCTGTACAGGTCGGCGTCGTGGCTGACGGGTAGACCGTCCGGGGAGCCCTTCTTCTTCCGCAGGAGGAACAGACCCTGTCCCCGGTGACCGCGTCCGGCCAGCCCGGGTGCGGGGGCGGCCGACAGGCCCGCGGACCCGAATCCTCCCCAGCCAGGGGATGAAGTGCGGGCCGTCCGCGACCTGGCCTGCCGGTTTTCGCCGACGCCGGATGCGTCGTGGCTCTGCCCGCTCAGGATCGATCTCGGCGTCCCGTCCGCCTTGTTCTTCGAGCTGCCCCTTTTGCGAACTCCTCCGGCATCTCACGCCATTGCCCGCCGGTCACCCCCTCGATCTGCTGCCGCAGGGATACAGGCCGCACTCGCCGATCAGCAGGTACGGCTCGATGAACCCCCACTCAGCGTCCGTCTCACGGCGAGGGCCAATCGACAGCTTGCTCACGACTCGATACGCGCCCAGGCAGCCCGGCTCACCGAATCCGCGACGAGCCTGAGATCCCTGCCGCGTAACTCATAACGGGATAACGAGGCAGCATCCGGCGGCCGTCAGCAGCACGACGGTCTGGCGCCGGGCACACCAGGCTTGTGGGCCAGGCCGTTTTCCACAGGGAGGCGGGGCCGGTGGTTCAGGCGCAGGGTTTGGTGAAGCGTTCCTGGCGGGCGGCCTTGACAGGTTCGGGCAGTACGCGGTTGATCAAGGCCATGCGCTTGGTGGCACGGTCGCCTCCGACGACATGGTCCTTACCGGCCATGAGTGCGTCATATCCCTGCTGTGCGACCACGCGTCGGCTGTTCTTCTTGGCTCCGGGGCCGAGCGCGGTGTTGTCCATGCCGGCTCGGGAGTGGAAGTCGGTGTCGGTGGCGCCGGGCAACAGGGCTGTGACGCTGACGCCGTGTTCCTTGAGCTCGTGCCGCAGTGACTCAGCGAACATGAAGGTGAATGCCCGGGAGGGGCCGTAGATGGTCTCGTAAGGCGTGGGCATCGTGGCGGAGATCGAAGAGGTGACCAGGATACGGCCGCGGCGACGTTCGGCCATGTGCCGGGCCACGTGTTTGGCGAGGTGGACGACGGAGGTGATGTTCAGCGCGATCAGGCCCAGCTCGTCGTCCAGGTCGGTGTCGAGGAAGGCTCCTCCGATGCTGCGGCCGGCGTTGAGGACGGCTGCCTCCAGCGGCCTACCGGTCGTCGCGACAGCCTGCCAGACGTTCTCCACCCCCTGGCGGTCGGCAAGATCGGCCTGAACCGGGATGGTCTGGGCACCGTCCTGTTCGAAGTCGGCCGCGACTTTGTGGATGTTGTCGCTGCGACCGGTGGCGATGAGGTCGTAACCGTTACGGGCGAAGAGCAGGGCGAGTTCGTAGCCGATGCCGGCGGAGGCGCCGGTCACCAGTGCCAGCGGTCGGCGGGAGGGGACGCTGTTCATGGTGTGCTCCTATGGGTGTGGCCGGAAGCCCAGTCCTTGGAAGCCCGCTCGTTGGCGGGCACGGGAGAAAGCGGGTCTGGACTTCGTCGCCGGGCGAGGTGAAGGCCTGGTGGTCGATGGTCAGGGATCCGACGACCGGATGGCGGCAGGGCTTGTGTTCGAAGGGTCGATCGAGGACCTTGCGGTCGGCCCACCGACGGCGAAAGTACTCACGTTTCATGGCCGGTTCGCCGACCATTTCTGCGGTGCAGGTGTCCTGGGGGTGGCGTCGGGCACAGGATCGCAGCCGACTCGGAGGCGTTCTCGTCCGACGCCCTTGTCCGGCAGTATCCAGCGGATGAGGGAGGAGATCGCCGTGGAGCCCGGGGTGCAGGACCAGCCGGACAAGGCGGCACAGGGGCTCCGACGGCCGAACGCCCCGATCGTCATGCCGGGGGCGCGAACGTCAGCCGGACTCCCTCTCCGAGCGCCGCCGCAGGACGGAACGGCCAACACGCTTGCGGGCGATCCGGCTCACCACAAGGCCCCCGGCGCTTGACGCAGCCCGGTGGGGCCGATCGCTTCGATGGTGTAAAGAGCAAGGTGACTCCAGGGAGCGCTTGCGACTGCGATCTTCCTTCGGTCGCGGGTGCGAGAACCAGGCGGGCTCCAGGCCCCCTGGACGATCTCTCTGATTCGTTGGACCAATCCTCATCGCCGTCAAAGCTACCCTCCTCCGGTCGATCGAGCGATATATTGGTCCAACAAATATTTGCCATGCGACGATCAGGGAGTGAAGCGTGCCCCAGCCGAGGCGGCGCGCGCGTTCTCACACCCGCAGGTGTGCGAACGCTGTGCTTCCGGCACGGTCAGGGAGTGCAGCGACAGGGCCCCACGAGGGCGAGGAGGGGTTGGTATGGACGCGGAGACCGAACTTCTGGTGAACCTGTTGACCCAGGCAACCACGGACGAGAACTCCGGCCGACTGCCCACGGAGCGTGAACTCGGGGCCCGCCTGGGCGTGAGTCGCGGCACTTTGCGTGAGCGGCTCGCGACCCTGGAGGCCATGGGCATGGTGCGGCGCAGACAGGGCAGCGGCACCTATCTTGAGGCGCCCGATCCGGCCTTCGCCAGGCTGTACTTCAACCTGGCCGTGAGGTTCGGCCAGATCTCCACTCCCGAACTGGAGCGCGCCAGGGAGATGCTGGAGACGGCGGTCGTGCGCAGTGCGGCAGAACGCGCGACCACTCAGGACGTGGGCAGGCTGCGTGCCCAGATCGACGAGATGTACGCGGCCTCATCAGCCGACGACGTCGAACGTGGTGACAGCGCAGACTACGAATTTCACCGCTTGCTCTACCGGATCGCCGACAACCCGGTGCTGGACCTCCTCACGGACGGCCTGTCAGCAGCACTGCGCGGGCTGCTGCACGATCGTCGCCGCTCCGCCTGGCAGGCCGAAGACCTGAAGGTCGGCGGCACGCCGCGCCGCCGGGCGACGGATGCGGTCCACGAGGAGATCGCGGACGCGATCGCCGCCAACGACCCTGATGCCGCGACGCTCGCCGTGAAGCACCACTACGAGGTCTGGCGGCACATCACCGGCAAGACCTCGGACTGAGCAGCGGCCGGGACCTCCGAACACCCCTCCCTGAAGCGACATGCCCGTGCGCCCTCGGCGCGCGGGCTTTTCGACGTGCCCGAAGCGCGGCGAGAGCCGGACTGATCCGGGCCGGCACCGCTATGTCGCCGGAACGGGCGCGAGTCCAGGGCGGACGGGCCTGCACTCAAAATTTGTTAGACCAATTCGTTGACAGCGTCCGCACCGGTACCTACCTTCGTTGCAACGGTGACCGCCGCGACACGCGCCGGTGACGCAGACGTCACATCTGCGACAACCGATCCTCCTGTCACTGCTGCTCCCTTCACCCCAGCGGGGCGCGCTTCTTCCCGCCGCGCACCGCCCCACTCCAAAGCTCCGCTTCGCGTGTCCGCATAAGAAAGGCAGTCGAAGCCATGACGCAAACCCAACGCTCCAGAAGACGTACACGGCTGAAGGCCGCGGCCTTCGTAGCCGCCCTCTCCTTCGTCTCCGCCGGTTGTGCTACCTCCAACCAGGCCTCGTCGTCATCCGGCGACAAGAAGGCGGGCGTCGCCGCCAAGTGCGACGTCACCAAGGAGGGGAACGTCAAGTCCTCGGGACTGGAGGCTCCTCCCACCAAGAAGAAGGGCCAGTTGCGGATCGGCTTCAGCCCGACGGCGATGGACACGTACTACAAGCGGGTCCTGGCCGGCGTACACGAGGGCATCGACGCCGCAGGCGGCACGTCCAAGGTCAAGCTGGACGTCCAGGCACCTTCCAGCCAGTCGGCCACCGACGACCAGGTCCGCAGCGTGGAGGCGTGGATCTCGCAGGGTTACGACGCCATCGCCGTCGCCCTCTACAACGAGAACGCCCTGGAACCGCTGTTCAAGAAGGCGTCGGAGAAGGGCATTCCCATCTTCACCTTCAACTCGCCGGTGGTGTGCAGCCCGTACTACGTCAGCAACATCGGCTACGACCAGAGCGAAGGCGGCCGGGCCCAGGCGCAGTGGATCGTCGACCACTACAAGAACAAGGGCACCGTGAAGATCGCCATGCTCGAAGGGCTGCCGGGCCCGCACACCTCGGAGCGTATGCGCGGCTTCAACTCGGTGATCTCCAAGTACCCCAACATCAAGGTGGTGGCCTCCCAGCCGGCCGGCTGGACCCGGGCCCAGGGTCTCAGCGTGACGGAGAACATCCTCACCGCCCATCCCGACATCGACGTTCTGGTCGCGCTCTACGACGAAATGGCACTCGGGGGCCTGGAGGCGCTCAAGGCGCGCAACCTGCAGGGAAAGGTCGCGGTCGTCGGCTACGAGAACATGAGCGAGGCCAACGCCGCGATCAAGAAGGGTGACTTCGCCGCGACCGTGGACACCGGCGCCAAGCAAGAAGGCCGCAACATCATCAGCACCATCGAGAAGTACGTGGCCGACGGCCAGCGCGTGCCTCGGACGGTGTTCGGCAAGGTCACGGTCTACGACAAGACGAACATCGACACGTTCAATCCCGACGACTACGTCTACGTGCCCCCGGCGAAGAAGAAGTGATCGGTGATGACCACTTCAGCACGCAGCCACGCGAGTGAGCGAGGACCCTCCGCCCGGAGCCCCGTTCTTGACATGCGCGGCATCACCAAGCGCTTCGGCGCCACGCACGCTCTGCGCGATGTCGATCTCACCCTCTTTCCGGGTGAAGTCCTCGGCCTCGTCGGGGAGAACGGCGCCGGCAAGTCGACCATCATGAAGATCCTCTCCGGCGCGTACAGCAAGGACGACGGCGAAATCCGCATCCAGGGCAAGGCGGTGGATCTCCGCGGACCCGCGCACGCGCAGGAGCTGGGCATCGCGATCATCTACCAGGAGCTGTCGCTCTTCCCTGACCTCACGGCCGTGGAGAACATCTTTGTCCGGCGTGAGAAGTGCCGGAGCGGACGTCCGTGGATCCTGAGCCCTCTTGACCGCAGCGCCATGCGCGATCGGACACTCGACCTCTTCCGGGAGGATCTCGGAGTCGTCATCGACGTCGATGTTCCGGTCAGCAGGCTGAGCCTGGCGGAGAAACAGCTCATCGAGATCGCACGGGCGCTGCACTCCCGTGCGGACATCATCATCATGGACGAGCCGACCGAGGCGCTGGAGGCCGAAGAACGCGAACGACTGTTCGCCACTGTGCGCAGACTCAGAGACGCCGGCAAGTCCGTCATCTACGTGTCGCACCAGCTCGACCAGGTCGTCGGCCTCTGTGACCGCATCACCGTGCTGCGCGACGGAAGGCACGTGTCGACGGCTCCGAAGGACCAGATGGACGTCGCCACCATCATCTCGCTGATGATCGGCGGCTCCCTCGAACAGCAGTATCCAACGCTGCCACCACCGGCCGAGGAGACCGTTCTCCAGGTGGAAGACCTCACCCTGGCACGGAACTTCGAGAAGGTCAGTTTCGCCGTGAGGCGCGGCGAGATCCTCGGCATCGCCGGGCTGAACGGATCGGGCAAGAGCGCGCTCGTCAGATCTGTCTACGGAATCCGGCCACCGGACGAGGGAACCGTGGCAGTCGCCGGGCGGCAGGTCACGATCCGCAGTCCCAAGGACGCAACGGCATGCGGCCTGGCCTTCCTGCCGGCCGAGCGCAAGACGGAGGGAGTGTTCAGCGGGCACTCCATCCGCTGGAACCTGACCATCGCGGGCTTGCGGCGTACCTCACGGCTACGCCTGCACCGCGCGCAGGAACGGCAGGTGACCAACCGCTACACGAGTGAACTGGGCGTCAAGGCCACGTCCGGCGAGCAGGAGATCACCCTGCTCAGCGGTGGAAACCAACAGAAGGTCCTGCTCGCCCGCTGGCTCACGGTCGATCCGGAGGTCTTCATCCTCGAGGAGCCGACGCGCGGCATCGACGTGTCGGCCAAGGCCGACGTCTACCGGCACATCGCCGACTACGCGCAGCGCGGGAAGTCCTTCGTCGTGGTCTCCTCCGAGAGCCCCGAACTGCTCGGTATCTGCCACCGCGTTCTCGTCATGTACGAAGGCCGCGTCGCGGCGGTCCTGGACGCCGGCGAGGCCACCCAGGAACTTATCGCTCACTATTCCGTCCAACGTGCCGAAGAGGCCGCAGATGAGTGACAGCAAGACGTACCCCCAGACACCCGCGGCTTCCGGAGCCTCCTCCGCACCACAGGCCGCGACCGCCATCCGCCCGCCCCGAGCGGTGGGCTTCAGATCGGCACTCCTCGGCAGCAGCGCGGGGCGGATCCTTCCCGTCTTCGTGCTGATCGTCGCGGCGCTGAGCCTGACGGCGAACGACTTCCTCACCGTCGACAACATCACCAACGTCCTGCGGCAGATGGTCTTCGTGTCCGTCATCGCCTTCGCGGCGACGTTCGTGATCGGCATGGGTGGCATCGACCTCTCGGTGGGCGCCACCACCGCCCTGACCGGTCTGTTCATGGCCGACTTGATACTGCAGGGCGTCAACATCTACCTCGCCGTGCTCGCCGGCCTGCTGCTGGGCTGCCTGATTGGCCTCGTCAACGGCTTGCTCATCGACCGACTCGGCATCTCGCCGTTCATCTGCACCCTGGCAGCCATGATCATCCTCCGAGGGGTGATCATGGTGTACAGCCAGGGAGTCCCGATGACCGGCCTCGCCTTCCCCGAGTTCCAGTGGTTCGGCCAGGGCTCCGTTGCCGGGATTCCCGTACCGGTGCTGGCGATGGTCCTCGTCTTCGCTGTCTGCTGGTACCTGCTGTACCGCACCAAGTACGGCCGCTATGTGCTGTCCATCGGCAGCAACCGGGAAGCCGCGCGACTGGTGGGGATCGGCATATCGCGGATTCAGGTGTCGGTGTATGTGATGACAGGATTCGCCGCCGCGCTGGCAGGGCTGTTGTTGACCTCCCGGCTCGAAGCCGCGATGCCGGAGGCGGCGACCAATTACGAACTGGATGTCATCGCCGCCGTCGTGATCGGCGGCACCAGCCTCAACGGCGGCAAGGCATCCCTGGCCGGCACAGCGATCGGCGCGGCCCTGATGGCAGTGGTGCGTAACGGCCTGAACCTGCTGAACGTCAACACGTTCTGGCACCAGGTGGTCATCGGTTCCATCATTCTCATCGCGGTTTCCTTCGACTCTCTCAGCGCGCGCCGACGGGCCAAGGTCTCTTGACTGTAAGAGGGGAACCACGGAGTTCCCATGAAGTGAAAGGGGTACTGCGTGCCTAGTCAGCCGATTCGAATCGTCGCCGAGGTAACGGCGCATCCGGGCCAGGCCGAAGAACTCTGGCGGAACCTGGCCGAGCTGGTGGAGCCCACCCGGAAAGAGGCCGGGAACATCAGCTACGACATACTCCAGGACCTGGACAATCCTGATCACTTCCTCTTCTACGAGGAGTGGGAATCCAGGGACTGTTTCGAGCGGCATCTCGAGTCCCCGCACGTCGCCGATTACGACCGCGTCACCGGGCACCTGATCGCAATTCCGGTACGTATCTCCCTGTGCACTCTGCGTACCGACGCGAAGGCCTGACCAGGAAAAGGAGCAGTCATGAACAGGTTGCAGGGCAGGGTGGCCGTGATCACCGGCTCCAGCTCGGGCATCGGCCGTGCCATCGCCCTACGGTTCGCCGAGGAAGGCGCCAAGGTGGTCGTGAGCGATGTGCGCGCGACCCCGCGGGAGGGGGGTTTCGAAGAGGACGGTGACGTGGCGACGGCCGACCTGATAGTCAAGCGCGGCGGTCAGGCCGTGTTCGTCCCCTGTGACGTCTCGGCGCATGACGAAGTTCGGGCACTGGCGCACGCGGCCGTGGAGCGGTTCGGCAGGCTCGACCAGTGGGTGAACAACGCAGCCGTCCGCCGCTACGGAAAGGTCGCCCACGAATACAGCGACGACGATCTGAACCAGATTCTCGATGTCAACGTGAAGGGAACGTACTTCGGCTCCGTGGAAGCCATCAAGGTGTTCCTGGACCAGGGGGACGGCGGCAATCTCATCAACATCGTCTCCACTTCCGGCTTGCGCGGTCATCCGCGCCAGGCGCTGTACAACACCAGCAAGGGCGCCACCCGACTGCTCACCATGTCCCTGGCGACCGACTACGGTCCGAAGGGCATACGGGTCAACGGAATCTGCCCCACCTTCGTGAAGACCTCCTTCACGCGTGACGAATTCGACGACACCGAATTCCAGAGCTCCTTGGCCCAAGGACTGCCGCTCGGCCGCTGGGGTGAAGCAGCCGACGTCGCGAACGCCGCCGTCTATCTCGCTTCCGACGAATCCAGCATGGTCACCGGACACCTGCTGAGCGTCGACGGCGGAGAAACCCTGAGCCGGTACATCTGACCAGAGGGAGGCATCTGAAGATGAGCAGCGGCGAGATCAAGCTCACCGTCATGCCGGTGGGCAAGTTCGAGGCCAGTCTGAGCTGGCTGGTGTTCGACCCCGCACGCGTGGTCGGCACCCGTCAGGAACCTCACAAGGCGGCACCATGGGTGGACGTGCCCGTTCATTCCGTGCTGATCCAGCACCCCGAGGGCAATCTTCTCTGGGACACCGGGCTGCCGCGTGACTGGGAGACCAAGTGGGCGCCGACCGGGCTGACCGATTACTGGCCGGTCGTCGCCGAGGAGCAGGAGTGGTTCGACTCCCGTCTGAAACAGGTCGGAGTGGAGACCGGCGACATCGACTTCCTGGTCTTCTCCCACCTGCACTGGGACCACGCGGGCAACGGCTGGATGTTCAACGGCACCGATGCCAAGGTCGTGTGCAGCCAGGCGGAGTACGAGGGCGCGTTCGGCTTCGAGGGCTACTGCGACGGCCCCTTCATCCGCAGCGACTACGGCGAGCTGCCCTTCGAGACCGTCCATGAGGACACCGAGATCCTGCCCGGCGTGACGCTGCTCCAGACCCCCGGGCACACCTGGGGAACGATGTCGCTCCAGGTGGATCTGCCGGACACCGGGACCATGATCTTCACCTCCGACGCCATCTTCCTGGGCGACAACTTCGGCCCGCCGGTCGTCACGCCGGGCACCGTGTACGACAGCCAGAAGTGGCTGGCATCGGTCGAGAAGATCAGGGGAATCGCCGAACGCACCGACGCGACCGTGATCTTCGGCCACGACGCCGAACAGGCGAAGCTCATGCGGTCCGCCCCGGACTACTACACGTGACCGCACCGGCACCGATTCCGCCGCCCGGCCCGTAGGAGACCCCCATGCCGATCTATGACTACGAGTGCAGCCACGGACACCGTTTCGAGGCACTGGTCCCCCGTTGGAGTTCACCTCACCCCGCGTGCCCGGCATGCGGGACGGAGACCCGGCGTCGGCCGGCCGCCGGGGCCTGCCTGACGGGCACCGCGAGCCTGCCGCCGAGCAGCCACGAGGCCCCGACGACCTGGCTCGGCACCCACCGGGGCAACCGGGAGGTCGTCACCGGCTGGCGCCGGGCACTGGAGCAGCGCAGCAACCTCGAAGAGCGCTACCCGGAACTCTCGGCCCCCAGGTCCCCGGTGGTGGCCCACGAAGGCCACTACCACCACGCACCGCTGACCGTGGACGAATTGCGGGCCACCACGAGCCGCCGCGACCGGCCGCCCCGGCCCAAGGTCGACGGAGCGCCTGCATGAGCGTCGTCACCACGTCCGATCCACAGCCATGTTCTCGGCGCCACGGCAGCAGGAGGGCCAGGCCATGACACACCTCGAACACCACTATGCGCACCTGTCCGAGGTGCAGATGCACTACGCGGTCGCCGGCGCGGGTGAGCCGCTGGTGCTGCTCCACGGTTACCCGCAGACCTGGTTGTGCTGGGAGAAAACCCTGCCGTTCCTCACCGACCGCTTTCGGGTGATCATGCCTGACCTGCGCGGGCTGGGGGACACCTCCCGCCCGGCCGGCGGGTACGACAAGAAGACCGTCGCGGCAGATGTGTGGGAGCTCGTCCACGACCGGCTCGGTATCGAGACGTTCCATCTGGCCGGACACGACTGGGGCGGAGTCGTCGCCTTCCGGCTGGCCGCCGACCACCGCGACGCCGTCAGCCGACTGGCCGTCGTCGACGTCGCCATCCCCGGCGACGGCGCCCCCGACATCGGCCAGGGCGGACGCCGTTGGCACCATCGCTTCCTGCAGACCCTCGACCTGCCCGAGGCGCTCATCGAAGGACGCGAGCACCACTACCTCGGCTGGTTCTGGCGGAACTACGGCCACCGGCCCGACGCCATCGACCCCGCGCACATCGCCGAGTACCTCCGCGTGTACACCTCCGCAGGCGCCACTCGCGCCGGGTTCGCCTACTACCGAAGCGTCACCCAGGACGTCGCGGACAACACCGGGCTGCCGCCACTGGACCTGCCGGTCCTGGCCGTTGGGGGCGGCACCAGCTGGGGACGAGGGACCGAAGTGGCCATCTCCTGCCGAACGATGGCCAAGGACGTCACGGAGGTAGTGATCGACGAGTGCGGGCACTGGGTCCCCGACGAGCAGCCAGAGCAACTCGCGGGGCACTTCCGCTCCTTCTTCACGGCCGCCCGGGCATAACACGGCCCTTTCTCTCACCTCCCCATCAGCACACCTGTCCGGAAGGACCTGTCATGTCTGTCGTCGCGCCCAACGGGCGCACCATAGCCGAGCGTATCGGTGTCTCCACCGTCTGCTTCCGGCACCTTGAGCTGGCCCCCGCCTTGGAACGGATCGCCTCACTGGGCGCCGACGCCGTCGACCTCGTAGCGCTGCGCGGACTGTGCGAGCACATCTCTCCCGACGGCGAATCCGGTCAGCTGCGGAAGGCCGCAGCCGCGGTCGGGGCCAGCGGTCTGAAGCCGCTGGCGCTGAACGCGGATCCGGAGTCCTTCGACGAGAGGGACTTCGCCGTGGTGCTGAACCGCGTGGAGAGACTGGCTGAATTCTGCGCCACCGTCGGTGCACCTCTGCTCATCCTTCCCGGCGGTGCTGCCCTGCACCCCGGCGGCAACGGCACTGCGGCCAGTGGCGTCAGCGATCGGCTTGCCCAGGTGATCGAAGGCTCCCTCCTGGCGGCGGCCGTCGGGCAGCGCTACGGAGTGAGGGTCGCCGTCGAGGCGCCGCACTACCTCCGGCTGGCCCGCACTCTCGAGCTGGCCGACCAACTGGGTTCGCAACTACCGCTCGTGTTCGACACCTCGCATGTCGCCGCAGGCGGATTCGACCCCGCGGAGGAGTTCCCCCAGCGAGCCCACCAGATCGTGCACGTGCAGTTGAGAGACGCGGTCCCCGGTGACATACGCCGCGCTGTCGGCCACGGAGACATTGATTTCGCCCGGTTCTTCGGCGCCTCGGAATCCGCCGGCTACCACGGCTCCTACGTTCTGGAGTTGGAGACCCACAACAGCCCGTACACCAGCAAGGACGATGAGGTGGCGGCAGCGCTGTCCGCCATGTTCCTCGCAGCCTCCGAAAGCGGACACGACAGCCGGGAGGACCAATGACACGCGTGGGATTCGTCGGGGTCGGGGCCATCGGACTGCCCATGGCCAAGCATCTGGTCACCGCCGGATTCGACGTCGTCGCCTTCGACGCGTCCCCGGCGCGGCTGGACGAGGCCGCGGCAGCGGGGATGCTCCCGGCAGCCGGCGCCAGGGAAGCGGCCAAGGACGCCGACGCCGTCCTGGTGATGGTGGCGACGCCTCAGCAGTTGCACGACGCGATCCTCGGAGAGGGGGGAGTGGCCGAGGGGATCGCCGCGGGGACATGCTGCGTGATCATGAGCACCGTCGGTGTCGACGGTGTGCGCGCGGTCGCCGAGGCCCTCGTCGATCGCGGGGTCGGGGTCCTGGACGTACCCGTCACCGGTGGAGTGGCGCGAGCGGAGACCGGCACGCTGACGCTACTGGCCGGCGGCGACATGGAACTGCTGACCCGGCACACGAACCTCCTGACACCCATGGGTCGGCTCGTCCTGTGCGGCCCGGCCGTGGGCGACGGCCAGGCGGTCAAACTGGTCAACCAACTACTGTGCAGCGTCCACTTGGCCGCGGCCGCCGAGGCTCTGGCCTTCGCGGAGGCTCTCGGCCTGGAACCGGACACCGTGCTCGAGATCGTCAAGGGCGGTGCGGCCGGCTCGTGGATGCTGTCCGACCGCGGCCCTCGCATGCTCGCCGAGGACCCGCCGGTCCGCTCCGCCATCGACATCTTCGTCAAGGACGCGACCTTGGTCGCCGAGGCGGCCGGCGCAGTCGGATTCGACGCACCGCTGCTCACCGCGGCGGCAAGCAGGTTCCGTGCCGCCGCGACTGCCGGTCTCGGCCGCGCCGACGACTCTCGCGTCATCACCACGTACCGCGCCACCGGGCCCGCCCCGGGAACCGGACGCGCGAATGCAGATGATGCCGCGTCAAGCATGGAGAACGACCGATGACCCACTTGTTCAACGACCCGGCGACCTTCACAGAGGACATGCTCGCCGGATTCCTCGACGCCAACTCCGACTACGTCACCGGCGTGCCCGGGGGCGTGGTCCGCGCTCAGGAGACCCCGCGGGGCAAGGTCGCCGTCGTCGTCGGAGGCGGTTCCGGGCACTACCCCGCCTTCTGCGGCGTCGTCGGCCGCGGCTTCGCCGATGGTGCCGTCGTCGGGAACATCTTCACCTCGCCCTCCGCCCAGGAGGCGTACACCGTGGCGAAGGCCGCCAGCGGTGACGCAGGGGTGCTGATCCTCTCCGGGAACTACGCGGGCGACGTCCTGAACTTCACCAGCGCCGCACAGCGACTGACCGCTGAGGGCACGCAGGCTCGGGTGCTGTTCGTCACCGACGATCTCGCGAGTGCACCCGGCACCGAAACCGAGCGCCGCCGTGGGGTCGCCGGGGACTTCGTGGTCTTCCGCGTGGCGGGTGCCGCGGCCGAGGCCGGCTACGACCTCGACGCGGTCGAAGGAGCAGCGAGCCGCGCCAACGACCGTACCCGCACCCTCGGGGTGGCCTTCTCCGGCTGCACCCTGCCAGGTGCTCGGACGCCTCTGTTCACCGTGCCCGAGGGACGCATGGGCGTAGGGCTGGGGATCCACGGTGAGCCCGGAGTGTCGGAGGCCGACATGCCGTCCGCCTCCGAACTGGCCGCCCGGCTCGTCGGCGGTGTTCTTGCCGAGCGACCCGCCGACTGCTCGGGGCGGATCGCGGTGATCCTCAACGGTCTCGGCACCACCAAGTACGAGGAACTCTTCGTCGTGTGGGCCACGGTCTCGCGGCTCCTCGCCGGGCGAGGCCTCACCGTCGTCGAACCAGAGGTGGGCGAGTTGGTGACCAGCCTCGACATGGCCGGTGTCTCCCTCACGGTGACGTTCCTCGACGAGGAACTGGAGTCACTGTGGCGCGCACCGGCGGACACCCCCGCCTACCGCAAGGGGCTCGCCCGCCTTGTCCAGGATGAAGGCGGGAGCCGACGGCGCTCCCCAGCGCAGGGTGGCTCATCCATCGAGGCGGCACAGATCCCGCGGGCGACGCCTGCGGGCCGGCAAGCCGCTGCCGCTGTCGTCGCGGCTCTGAGCAGCATGCGGACCGCTCTGATCGGCTCCGCCGACGAACTGGGCCGCATCGACGCGGTCGCCGGAGACGGAGACCACGGACGGGGCATGGTCAAGGGCGTGACCGCCGCCGTCGAGGCGGCCACGACTCTTGCCGAGCGGGGGGCAGGCGTGTCCACCGTGCTGATCGGCGCGGGCGACGCCTGGGCCGCGAAAGCGGGTGGTACCTCCGGTGCCCTGTGGGGTGCCGGGATGCGTGCGGCCGGGGCACGCCTGAGCGACACCGCGTCCATCATCACCGCCGAGGATGTCTCGGACGCCCTTCGGCAAGGGCTGAACACCATCGTCGCCCTGGGCAAGGCGGCTCCTGGTGACAAGACTCTGCTGGACGCGGCCCTGCCGTTCGCTGATGCCCTGGAGACCGCCATCGGCCGCGGCGCGGACCTGGTGACCGCGTGGGACGAGGCGGCGGCCGTGGCCCACACCGCTGCCCTGGCGACCGCGAACCTGGTTCCGAAGACAGGCCGGGCACGCCCGTTGGCGGCACGCAGCATGGGCACACCCGATGCCGGCGCGACGTCCTACGCCCTGTGTGTCCGATCAGTCCTTTCCGTACGCACGAAGGAGCACGCCGAATGACCGCACGGCAGCCCCTGCGACTGGTCGTCGGCTGCGACGACGCGGGCCTGGAGTACAAGGAGGCTCTCAAGGCCGACCTGCAGGCAGACGACCGGATCGCCGAGGTCATAGACGTGGGAGTGAACCCCGGCGAGACCACCGCGTATCCGCATGTGGCGGTTACCGCGGCCAAGCTTGTCGCGGCAGGGGAGGCAGAGCGGGCACTCCTCGTCTGTGGCACCGGGCTCGGTATGGCGATATCCGCCAACAAGGTGCCGGGCGTTCGGGCCGTGACCGCTCACGACAGCTTCTCGGTGGAGCGTGCCGTGCTTTCCAACGACGCCCAGGTGTTGTGCTTCGGCCAGCGTGTCGTGGGCCTGGAACTCGCCCGCCGTCTTGCTCGCGAATGGCTCGACTACCGCTTCGACGCGAGCTCCGCCTCTGCGGCCAAGGTCGCGGCAATCTCCGGATACGAGCAGAAGACTCCCTTGGACGACTCCGACACACCGTGATCGAACCTGCCCATCCCACCCCGGCAGCTGGGCCTCCCTCCGCTGAGGCGCGTCAGTGACCCGCCGCCGGCCCCTCGGGGAGCGGCCTCGGTCCCCAGACCGGCGCCGGCCCCCGCACGCGTCCGACCACCGCCCCGGGGAACGGTGCCCCAACGGCGGCCCTCTCCGCTGCGATGCGGCCATGAACCGCAGAATGGAATCCCCATGCATGTGCCCCCGTCCGACCTCGCGTGGACCGAGTTGGACAGGCGAGCCGTCGACACCGCCCGCGTCCTGGCAGCCGACGCCGTACAGAAGGTGGGCAACGGCCATCCGGGTACGGCCATGAGTCTGGCGCCCGCCGCCTACACCCTCTTCCAGAAGGTGATGCGGCATGACCCTGCCGACCCGGACTGGACCGGCCGTGACCGCTTCGTGCTGTCCGCGGGCCACTCCTCCCTGACCCTCTACACCCAGCTCTACCTAGGCGGATTCGGCCTGGAACTGGACGACTTGAAGGCCTTCCGCACCTGGGGCTCCAAGACGCCGGGCCACCCCGAGTACGGACACACCAAGGGCGTCGAGACGACGACCGGTCCCCTGGGCCAAGGCGTCGCCAACGCGGTGGGCATGGCGATGGCCGCCCGCTACGAGCGCGGCCTGTTCGACCCGGACGCTGCTCCCGGTACCTCTCCGTTCGACCACCACGTCTTCGTGCTCGCGGGTGACGGCTGCCTCCAGGAGGGCATCTCCGCCGAGGCGTCCTCGCTGGCCGGTCACCAGAAGCTCGGCAACCTCGTCCTGCTGTGGGACGACAACCACATCTCGATCGAGGGCGACACCCGGACGGCGGTCTCCGAGGACGTCGTCGCACGGTACGCGGCGTACGGCTGGCACGTGCAGCGGGTGGAGCCGAAGGAGAACGGCGACCTCGACCCGGCCGCGCTGTACGAGGCGATCCAGAAGGCCAAGGCGGTCACGGACAAGCCGTCCTTCATCGCGATGCGCTCGATCATCGCCTGGCCCGCCCCGAACGCGCAGAACACCGAGGCCGCCCACGGCTCGGCGCTCGGCGAGGACGAGGTCGCGGCCACCAAGCGCGTCCTCGGCTTCGACCCGGAGCAGCACTTCGAGGTGGCGGACGATGTCCTCGCCCACGCCCGCGAGTTGGGCGAGCGCGGCCATGAGGGCCGTGCCCAGTGGGAGAAGCGGTTCCAGGAGTGGCGCGCCGGCAACCCCGGGCGCGCCGCCGAGTTCGACCGCATCGACGCGGGCGAACTGCCCGAGGGCTGGGAGTCGCACCTGCCCGTGTTCGAGGCCGGCAAGGACCTCGCCACGCGTGCCGCGTCCGGCAAGGTGCTCCAGGCGCTCGGCGCGGTCGTCCCCGAGCTGTGGGGCGGCTCGGCCGACCTCGCCGACTCCAACAACACCACCATCGACAAGACGAGTTCGTTCCTGCCGGCGGACAACCCGCTGCCGGAGGCGAGCCCGTACGGCCGCACGATCCACTTCGGTATCCGCGAGCACTCCATGGCCGCGGAGATGAACGGCATCGCGCTGCACGGCAACACCCGCATCTACGGCGGCACGTTCCTCGTCTTCTCCGACTACATGCGCAACGCCGTACGCCTCTCCGCGCTGATGCACCTGCCGGTGACATACGTGTGGACGCACGACTCCATCGGCCTGGGCGAGGACGGCCCGACCCACCAGCCGGTCGAGCACCTCGCCTCGCTGCGCGCCATCCCGGGTCTGAACGTGGTCCGCCCGGCCGACGCCAACGAGACCGCCATCGCCTGGCGCGAGATCCTGCGCCGCTACACCAAGGTCTACGGCAAGGGCGCCCCGCACGGTCTGGCGCTGACCCGCCAGGGCGTGCCGACGTACGAGCCCGACGAGGACGCCGCCAAGGGTGGTTACGTGCTCTTCGAGGCGTCGAACGGCGCCCCGGAGGTCGTCCTGATCGCCACCGGTTCCGAGGTGCACGTCGCCGTCGAGGCGCGCGAGGCGCTGGAGGCCGACGGCGTGCCGACGCGGGTGGTGTCCATGCCGTCCGTGGAGTGGTTCGAGGAGCAGGACCAGGGGTACCGGGACAGCGTCCTGCCGCCCGCCGTCAAGGCGCGTGTCGCGGTCGAGGCCGGGATCGGTCTGACCTGGCACAAGTACGTCGGCGACGCCGGTCGCATCGTTTCCCTGCAGCACTTCGGTGCTTCCGCCGACGGCAAGGTCCTCTTCCGCGAGTTCGGCTTCACTGCTGAGAAGGTCGTATCGGCAGCCTGCGCATCCCTACGGCAGGGGGTCACGTCATGACAGACGCACTCAAGCGCCTCTCCGAGGAAGGCGTGGCGATCTGGCTGGACGACCTGTCGCGCAAGCGGATCACGTCCGGCAACCTTGCCGAGCTGATCGACCAGCAGCACGTCGTGGGCGTCACCACCAACCCGACGATCTTCCAGAAGGCGATCTCTTCGGGCGACGGCTACCAACAGCAGGTCTCGGACCTCGCCGCCCGCAAGGTGACCGTCGAAGAGGCCCTCCGCATGATCACGACGGCGGACGTCCGCGACGCCGCCGACATCCTGCGCCCGGTCTTCGACGCCACCGGCGGCCAGGACGGCCGGGTGTCGATCGAGGTCGACCCGCGCCTCGCGCACAACACCAAGGCGACCGTCGCCGAGGCCAAGCAGCTCGCCTGGCTGGTCGACCGCCCCAACACGCTCATCAAGATCCCGGCCACCGAGGCGGGCCTGCCGGCCATCACCGAGGTCATCGGCAACGGCATCAGCGTCAACGTCACGCTGATCTTCTCGCTCGAGCGCTACCGCAAGGTCATGGACGCCTACCTGACCGGCCTGGAGAAGGCCAGGGAGCGCGGCCTGGACCTGTCGCAGATCCACTCCGTGGCGTCCTTCTTCGTGTCCCGCGTCGACACCGAGATCGACAAGCGCATCGACGCGCTCGGCACCGACGAGGCCAAGGCCGCCCGCGGCAAGGCCGGCGTGGCCAACGCCCGACTCGCGTACCAGGCGTACGAGGAGGTCTTCTCCGGCGAGCGCTGGGCGAAGCTGGAGAACGCCGGCGCGAACAAGCAGCGTCCGCTGTGGGCCTCGACCGGCGTGAAGGACCCGGCGTACAAGGACACCCTGTACGTCGTCGACCTGGTGGCGCCGAACACGGTGAACACCATGCCGGACGCCACCCTCCTCGCGGTCGAGGACCACGGCGACATCGCAGGCGACGCCGTCACCGGCACATACGAGCAGGCCCGCGCCGACCTCGACGCCGTCGAGAAGCTCGGCATCTCGTACGACGAGGTCGTACAGCTGCTGGAGGACGAGGGCGTCGAGAAGTTCGAGGCGTCCTGGAACCACCTGCTCAAGTCGACCGAGACGGAGCTGGAGCGCCTCGCCCCCGCGGACGAGAAGGCGAAGTCCGACGACGCCCAGCGGTGACCAGCCGCTGCCACTACCGCCGTCGTGGGCACTCCTTCGAGGGGTGTGCGGGCAGAAGCCGTGCGTGACGGCATCCTGCCCGCTGCACTCCCACCGCTCGACGTTTCCCCAGGTCGAGCCGCGAAGCACTTGCCGGAGTACTAGTCGGTGAACCACGGCGCGACCAACGGCGCCTTGGCCGGGCCCCGGAAGTGCGTCTCGACCTGCTTCGCGAGAGTGTCCATGTCCCAGAGTTCGTGCGTGGCCACCGAACGGATCGGTTCGGGGATGTTGTACAGCTCGACCTCGGTTCCGCGGGCGCCGATGACCCGGCCGTTGAGCCAGGCGGACCGCTCACTGGCCAGGTAGGTCGCGATCGGGCCCAGGTACTCCGGGCCGTGCATGACGTCCTTGGCGTCGTCGTGGAGCCGCTCCGTGGGAACCGTCGCGACCAGCCGGGACGCGGCGCCCGGAGAGATCGCGTTCGTGGTCACTCCATAACGGCTCAGCGCGTTCGCGCAGGAGTAGGTCAGACCGACGATGCCCATCTTGGCCGAGGCGTAGTTCGGCTGACCGGCCGAGCCGTGCAGGCCGGCGATGGAGGTGAAGTTGATGATCCGGTTGTGGGCGTTCTCGTCGCGCTGCTTGCGCCAGTACTGGGCGGCCGGCTTGATCGTGTTGTAGTGCCCCTTGAGGTGCACCGCGATGACCGCGTCCCAGTCCTTCTCCTCCAGATTGAAGATCATCTTGTCGCGGAGGATGCCCGCGGTGTTCACGAGGATGTCCAGGCGACCGAACTCCTCTATCGCGCGGTTGACCATCGCCGCCGTGGCCTCGTGGTCGCTGATGTCGGTGTAGTCGGCGATGGCGGTACCACCGGACTCGGTGATCCCGCGGACCAGCAGGTCGGCAGGCCCGGTGTCGTTGCCCTCGCCCGCGCCGGACCCGCCGAGGTCGTTGACCAGCACCGCCGCGCCCTCGGCGGCGTACATCGTGGCAATGGCGGCTCCGATACCGCGACCACCCCCGGTAACAACAGCCACTCGGTCCTTGAGCCAGTCACCCATGGTTGTCTCTCCTTAGCAGTCGGCTCCGGGGATCCGTTCCACGGAGCTCGTCGTCCGGCACCCGCACACCTCGCGCGGGGTTCGACACGTCGCTCCCCCGGTTTCAGGGGTTCGCGATCTCGGTGACGTGGAGTTCGGTGAATGCGGCCAGCCCCCAGGGACCGTTCTCCACACCGATCCCGCTCCACTTCACTCCGCCGAAGGGGGCTTCCGGGGGTGGGACCTGACCGGCCGTGTTGATACGGACCCGCCCGGTGTCGAGCCGGCGGGCCACCGCTCGTGCACGGTCCAGATCCCTGGTCCAGACCGAACCGCCGAGCCCGTACGGGGACCGGTTGGCCCTGCGGATCGCCTCGTCCAGGTCGGTGTACGGGATGACCGGAAGTGCCGGACCGAACTGCTCCTCGTCGACGAGCCGGGTGCCGTCCTCGACGCCACCGACGACGGTCGGCTCGAAGAAGTACCCGTCGCCCGGCAGCCGCCGTCCTCCGGCGGCGATCGTGGCGCCGGCGGCACGGGCGTCGTCGACGAGTTCCTCGATGTGGTCGCGCTGGAACGGCGTGGTGAGCGGGCCGAGTTCGACGTCGGGTTCCAGACCGTTCCCGACCCGTGCGGCGCGCGCTCGGTCGGCCAGGGCGTCGAGCACCTTTCCGTAGAGGCCGCGGGGCACGTAGACGCGCTTGGTCGCTTCGCAGATCTGTCCCGTGTTGGCGAAGGCGGAGAAGAACAGCGGCTCCACGATCGCGTCGATGTCGACGTCGTCGAGCAGGATCGCCGCGTCGTTGCCGCCGAGTTCGAGGGTGATGAGCTTGAGGTCCTGGGCGGCTGCCGCCGCGACGAGCTTCCCGGTCGGCACCGAGCCGGTAAAGCTGATCTTGCGCGGGGTCGGGTGTGCCACGAGGTCGCGGCCGAGCGGCTCCAGGCCGCTGAGCACGTTGAGCACGCCGGGCGGCAGGGTGTCGGCCAGGATCCGGCCGAGGGCGAGGGTCGTCAGGGGGGTGAAGGGGGACGGCTTGAGGACCACGGTGTTGCCGGCCGCCAGGGCAGGAGCGATCTTCCACATCGCGAGCAGGATCGGCGCGTTCCACGGCGTCATCGCGCCGACCACACCGACGGGCCGCCGCGAGATCTCCAGGGTGCGGTCCGGGTAGGTCACGACGCCCTCGTCGGGCATCTCCAGGTCGGCGTAGTAGTCCAGCCAGTCGGCGGAGTACGTGATCTCACCGATCGACGCGACCAGCGGACGTCCCTGCTCCTCGGTGAACAGCGGGCCGAGCTCCTGGGCGGACTTGCGGACCACGGCCGCCGCGCGGTGCAGAACCTCGCGCCGTGCGGCCGCGTCCTGCCGCCACGTGCCGAACGCCCGCTGCGCGGCGTTCATGGCCGCGTCCAGCTGAGCCGGGGAACACTGCGGTGCGCGTCCCACGGGCGCGCCTGTGGCCGGGTTGATGATCTCGAACGATTCGTCTCCGCCGACGGCCTCACCGTCGATGGTCATGAGCGATTGGCGCATGGCGCACCCGCTTTCGAGGTTGGTTGTGGACGAGCGGCGCCGGTGCCGGTCGCATACCGCCGACGACCGGCTGCGGGGCGTGCGGCTACGGAATGAGCACCGGCTTGACCACCCGGCCGGAGGCGGCCGCGTCGACAGCGGTGTTGATCTCATGCAGGGGGAAGCGCTCGACGAGCTTGTCGAAGGGGAACAGTCCGGACTGCCACCACTCGATCATCTGCGGGATGAAGACGCCGGGGACGGCATCGCCTTCGAGGACTCCGGTCAGCCGACGGCCGAAAACGATCTGCTGGGCGGGAAGCCGCAGTTCCTCCCCCGGGGCGGCCAGAGCGCATGTGCCGCCCTGTGCCAGCGCGTCGATCGCCGTGGCGACCACCGCCGACCTGCCGGTGGTGTCGAAGGCGAAATCAGCACCGCCGGTGATGCTCTGGAGCTGCACGGACAGTTCGGGTGATGCCCCGTCGACCGCGTGCGTGGCACCGAGTGTGAGCGCCAGCTCGCGGCGCTCGGGCACGACGTCGACGGCAACGATGGCTCCCGCGCCGGAGATCCGAGCGGCCATCACCGCGGCGAGACCGACCGCGCCCACCCCGAAGACCACGAGGGACTGACCGGGGCGCAGCCCCAGCACGTTGACGACGGCGCCGGCACCGGTCTGCAGGCCACAGCCGAGCGGGCCCAGGATCTCCAGGGGCAGGTCGGGGCTGACCTTCACCACGTTGTGGGCCGTCGCGACCGAGTAGTTCGCGAAGCTCGACTGCCCGAACCAGGTGTTGTTGACGGCCGCGCCCGTGGCATCGGTCAGCGTGGCGTGCGTTCTGGACTCGGCCGTCCCGGAATTCAGGTCGAACCAGGTCGCGCAGAAGTACGGCCGTCCTGTGCGGCACCTGGCACAGTGCCCGCAGCTGTCGTAGCTCAGGACGACGGAGTCGCCGACCGCGACGTCGTCGACCTCCGCTCCTGTGGCCGCGACGGTTCCGGAGCCCTCATGGCCGAGTACGACGGGGTGCACTTCCTGTCCGGCCGGGCCGCGCAGGGCCAGATCGGTGTGGCAGACACCGACGCCGGCGATCCGCACCAGGACGTCACGGGGGCCGAGCGGGCCGAGGTTGAGCGCTTCCCGCGCGAACGGTTCGTCGACGCCCCGGATCACCGCGGCGTCGACCACGGAAGGCAGGGACCCAGCCATGGCGGCTCCTCCATTCAGCTGAGATCAATGGTGTTGTTCGGATTCCGGGCGGTCAGCCGATGGCGAAACAGCCGTCGGACAGGATCCGCTCGCCTCGTTGGTTGTCCACGACGAACCGGTGCTCGGGACCTCGGCCCGACACCGAGACGACGAGGTCGTCGCCGGGGTACGTCGGAGCCGAGAACCGGCCCCGGAGGCTGTGGAAGGCGGCCGGGTCGCCGCCGGCGAACTCGTTCAGCAGCAGCCGTCCGACGATGCCGTAGACGCACATGCCGTGCAGAATCGGCCTGGGGAAGCCCGCCCTGCGAGCGTAGGCCGGGTCCGAGTGCAGCGGGTTGGCGTCACCGGTGAGCCGGTAGAGCAGCGCCTGGTCGAGGCGCGTGGTGGTCTTCAGGGAGCGGTCCAGCTCGGCCTCGGGCACCGGACTTCCGGCGCCGGGCCCCCGTTCGCCGCCCCAGCCGCCGTAGCCACGGAAGAACAGGGTCTGGCGGCAGGTGACGTAGCGCTCACCGGAGACCGCGTCGGAGGTGACCGACTCGGTCTCTATGACCGCGGCTTTGCCCTTGTCCCACACCGCGGTGACCCGCCCGGACGTGACCGCCTCGGCCGACGCCGGCAGTTCCCGGTGCTGCTCCACCTCCTGAGCCCCGTGCAGCATGCGCGACAGGTCCACGTCGTCGAGTTCCCTCAACAGGCCGCCGACTCCGACCCTGCCGCCGTCGATCACCCCGAAGGTGGGCAGTACGCGCTGGGTGATCCCGGCGCTGTTCTCGGTGGTGAACTGCAGCTCCTGCTCGGGGTCGCCGCCGCCGGCGCCCACGGCCAGCGCGTACAGCCGGGTGTCCCGGCTGGTCCAGCTCGTCTCGACGACACCCAGCCGCCGCCCGATGAGTTCGTCGTTGATCGGCACGGGTCAGCCCCCCACTGTCTGCTGCGGGATGCCGGGGATGAAGCCCGGATCGTAGTGGTCGGGCCAGCCGCGCAGCGCCTGAGCCACCGAGTCGATGGTCCAGTCCTCGTCGACGACGGCGGACTCGGCCGGCGTCCAGCCCGTGTAACGGTGGATCTCGCGCCCGAACACGCCGTACACCTGCGCGTTGGAGGTGCATTCCGGGCTGAGCAGCCAGGCGACGAGAGGGGAGACATGGCGCGGCGCGAGTGCGTCCTCCAGCTCCGCGACATGGTCGCCGCTGCCGAGGCCGGCCATGGTCAGCCGGGTCATGGCCACGGGCGAGATGGCGTTGACCCGGACGCCGTACCGTTCGAGTTCGCGGGACATGGAGACGGTCATCAGCGCGATGGCCGCCTTGGCGGCTCCGTAGTTGACCTGTCCCACGTTGCTGTGGAGGCCGGAGATGGCGGTGGTGGTGACCACCGAGGCGTCGACCTTCTGACCGGCCTTCTGCAGGCCGCGCCAGTACGCGGCGGCGTGCCGCAGGATGTAGAAGGTGCCGTACTGGTGGACCTTGATGATGTCGTCCCACTCGGCCTCGGACATGTTGACCAGCATGCGGTCGCGCAGGAATCCCGCGTTGCACACGATCCCGTCGAGTCGGCCGAAGGCGGAGGTTGCGGTCTCGACGATCTGTGCCGCCGAGTCCCAGGTCGTCACGGAGTGCGAGTCGGCGACCGCCTTGCCGCCGAGCGCGTGGATCTCGTCCACGACGTCGTGCGCGGGTCCCTTGCCGTCCTCGTCGAGGTCGTTGACGACCACCGAGGCTCCGGCACGGGCGAGCAGGAGCGCGTGCTCCCGGCCGAGCCCGCGCCCGGAGCCGGTCACGACGACGACCCGGCCTTCCAAACTGCTGGACATAGGTTGCCTCTCACTCCAGGTCGAGCGGGACGGGCGGGTACTTGACGGAGTCACTGCCGCCGACGCCCAAGGACAGCCGCCTGCGGCGACGTCATACGGCGGGCGCATCGATCCTGCCGCCCTTGCAGAATTGAATACTAGAATGCAACTCTAGTCAACCGTCGTCGCCGCATGCCAATATCAGAGCGAGGTTCTAAAAGTGGGCCGACTGTCGACGTGATCCGGAGGGCTCCATGCCCAAGACCAAATTCCTGCCGAAACCCACTCCTGAGACGCAGCCGTTCTGGGACGCCGCCGCTCAGGGCGAACTCCACATCCAGCGCTGCGTCACCACCGGCAGGTTCTTCTTCCATCCCCGGCCCTGTTCGCCCTACGTCTTCGACGGCGCGGTGGAATGGGTCAAGGTGTCCGGTGACGCCACACTCCACTCGTACAACATCAACCACCGTCCGGCCTGGGGCTTCGAGGACGAGGCGCCGTACGCGATCGCCGTCGTCGAGCTCGCCGAGGGGCCGCGGATGATGACGAACATCGTCGGCATCGAGAACACTCCCGAGAACCTGGTCCTTGACATGCCGCTGAAGGTCAGGTTCCAGGAACGCGACGGGGTGGTCGTGCCCGTTTTCGCGCCGGCGGAGGTGACCGCGTGAAGCCCGGTTCGATCGCGATCGTGGGAGCTGCCGAGACCGACCGTCTCGGCGTCCTGCCCGACCACTCCGCGCTCAACCTCAACATCGAGGCGGCCCGCAACGCCCTGCACGACGCCGGCATGACACCGGCCGACATCGACGGGATCGCGAGCACCGGGTTCGCGACCGGTGAAGTCGCCGAGGCCCTCGGAATCCGTACGCGATGGGTCGACTCCACCAGCGTCGGCGGATGCTCCTACTTCCTGCATGTGCGCCACGCGGCCGCCGCGATCACCGCAGGCATGGCCTCGGCCGTCCTCATCACGCACGGCGAGTCCGGCCGCTCCCGGGTGGGCGAACCCGGGCTGAACTTCTCGCCCAGCAGCGGAATGGGCCAGTTCGAGATGCCCTACGGGACCGCGGGCTTCGTCACCATGTTCACGGTGCCCGCGTTGCGGTTCATGAAGGAGTTCGGCGTCACCCACGAGCAACTGGCCGGCGTCGCGGTCGCGCAGCGCAAGTGGGCCCATCCCAACGAACGGGCGTTCCGCCGCGACCTCATCACCGTCGAGGACGTGCTCGCGTCGAAGACGATCGCGTACCCCTTCCACCAGCCCGAGTGCTGCGTGGTGACCGACGGCGGCGGCGCCCTCATCGTGACCTCCGCCGAGCGGGCCGCCGACCTCCCCTCACGGCCGGTGTACATCCTCGGCACCGGCGAGAGCACGACGCACTCGATGGTGTCGCAGATGGAGGACTTCACCACGTCACGGGCCTTCCGCGACTCCAGCGCCGACGCGTTCCGCGAGGCCGGCGTCGGTCCGGCCGACATCGACCACCTGATGGTCTACGACGCGTTCGCCCACGTCCCCCTGTACGGGCTGCAGGACCTCGGCTTCGTCAAGCCCGGCGAGGCGGCGGCGTTCGTCGCGGAGGGCAACACCGAACCGGGTGGCGTCCTGCCCATGAACACCAACGGCGGCGGTCTCTCGTACACGCACACCGGCATGTACGGCATGTTCGCCATACAGGAGGCGGTACGGCAGGTGCGGGGCACCGCCGCCGTGCCCGTTCCGGACGTCGAGCTGAGCTTCGCCCAGGGGGTCGGCGGCATGTTCTCCACCGCGGCCTCGCTGGTACTGGCGGCCGAACGTCCCTGACAGCACCTGTGGAAGACCACAAACGACGCGGTGCCGGTCGATATGACCGGCACCGCGTCTGTGTCGTTTGTGTTGTGTCGTGTCGTCCCTTGCGTGCCAGTCGCCAGATGAAGCGGCCGCCCGCCCAGGGCCGTCCCCGTCGGTCTCAGCTCCGTGAAGGAGTCTCGGCCGCAGCCTCGTCGGCACGGAGTCGGCTGAGTACGGCGTACCGGCGTTTCCCGGGAAGGAGAAACGCCACCAGCAACCCGACGGCAGCGACCCAGAACGCCGTCAGGAAAAGGTTGTTGAAGGCTTCCTGGGCCGTGCCGGCCGGCACGCCTTCGCCGGTCGCGTTGCCGATCTGGGCCACCAGCAACGCACCGAACACCGCCGCGCCCGCCGCCGCCGAGAACTGTCCGGTGAGATTGGTGATGGCGCTGCCCTGCGCGACGTACCGCTGGGGAAGGCTGTTCATCGAAGCGACGGTGACCGGCATGTTGGCGAGTCCGATGCCGCAGCCCTGGAGTACGAGGGCGACCGCGATCTCCCACGAGGGAGTGTCGGTGCGCAGGGTCGCGAACATCCACATACTGACGACGATGGCGACGAGCCCGCAGATCACCGGTGTCCGGGCGCCCACCCGGTCGGTCAGCCGGCCGCCGAGCGGGCCGGTGAGGGCGACGCCTATGGCGGCCGGCGCGAGGAGCAGTCCCACGTACTGCGCGTCGAAGCCGCGTACCGTCTGCAGTTCCACGGCCAGGAAGTTCACCCGCGCGTACTGCGCCACGTTGATGAACGCGGTCAGCGTGACCGTGAGATTGAAGGTCCAGTTCCCGAACATCCGGAAATCGATGATCGGGTCGCTGACCTTGAGCGACCGCACGACAAGCCAGAGGGACAACACGACCACGGCTGCGGTCATGGCCCAGAGAACTGGGGACGTGCCACCCAGCGAAGGAGCCTGGCGGACCGCGATCACGGCGAGAACAGCGACTCCGGAAGCCACGGACCAGCCGAGCGCGTCGAACCGACGGCGTTGCCGGTAGCCGGACGACGGCAGCAGCGCGAGCGCGAAGACCAGCGCCACGGCGGCCAGCGCCACGAAGACCACGAAGATCGACCGCCAGCCCACAGACGTGACCAGCCAGCCACCCACAACCGGTCCCGCGGCCGGTGCGCCGGCGGTGCCGATGCCCCACAGGCCCATCGCCGTGCCCCGTTTCTCCGGCGGGAAGGCCTCCAGGACGATCGTCATGCCGACGGGAATCAGCGCGCCACCGCCCGTCCCCTGCACGAAACGGCCACCGACCAGGAGCGGCATGTCGGGCGCCCAGGCGCACAGCAGCGAGCCGATGCCGAAGACCACGACGCAGGCCGAGTAGACGGTCTTCCGGCCGAAACGGTCGGCCAGCCACCCCGTGGCCGGCAGCCCGAAGACGACGCCGACGAGGAACGCCGTGGCGACCCAGTCGACGTCGATGCTCCCGCCCAGGTCTGCCTCGATGTCCGGCAACGCCACGCTGATCACGGTGATGTTGAGGATCGCGCAGTAGCCGCCGACCAGGACGACCCACAGGGCCACCCAAGCGGATCCGGGAGTGCTGGCTGGACTCGGTGCCGACACAGGACATCCCCATCGTCGAAGCGCAGGTTGGCAATTGGCCAGACCACGTCGGTCCACCCCAACGCTAGAACACAGTACTAGAACTATGCTCTGAAAGTCGATGTCCTTGCCGTGCGCCCGGCGGGGCCGGCAGCGGCGTGGCTAGACTTCCGTTCGGGGCGGAGAGCCGGCCTTCGGTCGTCGTCGGATCGACAGTCAGGGCAGAGGAAGCACCATGAGCGACAACGCCGCCGCTCGGCGCCGGGGTCCGTATGCCACCACGCCGGCCCGGAGGGCGCAGATCGTCCGCGCCGCGCTCGCGAGCTTCGCCGAGCACGGGTTCGAGCGAGCCTCACTCCGTGACATCGCCGCGCGTGCGGGCGTCACGCACGCCGCGCTCCTGCGTCACTTCTCCGGCAAGGAGGAACTTCTCCTCACCGCCCTCGCCCGGCGGGAGGAGCTCGACGAAGAGCAGGCTGACCGCATCCTCGCGGCGGGGACCTCCGGAGCCGCCGTACTCGGCCAGGTCCTGGCCGACGAGTTCGCGGACCCCGATTACCTGCGCCATTGGCTCGCTCTTTCCATCGCGGCGACGAACCCCGCCCATCCGGCGCACGAGTACTTCGCCCGCCGCGGCGAGCGGTTGCGCAGGCGGTTGCGGGACGATTCGGCGCCTGCCGCACAGACGCGTACGAATCTGACCGGTGACGACAAGACGGTCATGGTGCTCGCCATGATGGACGGACTGAGGATTCAGGCCCTTCTCGACCCTTCACAGGATCCGCTGCGCCTGATGGAGCCCTTCATACGGATGCTCATCACTCCGGCCGAGAGCGAATAGTCCGGCATCCGCTCTCACCTGAACATCAGGGACCGCCGCGCGGACCCGCCGAAGGAAGCGTGGCCACCGCGCGAGCGATCTCCTGCCGGAGCTGGTCCATACCGAAGTCGGCGCCGAGCACCATGCGCCGCAGCTCCGGCATGGCGACGCTCCAGCTTGACGCCCTCGCTCCCGCACTCATCGGAGGTACCCGGATCCGGCCCGCCGATGTCGGCGAGGGAGGGAAGCTGCCCGCGCCGATCCCGGTCGGACGTCTCGGCACGCCGGACGAGGTCGCCGCCATGGCCGTCTCGATGGTCACCAACGGCCACCCGACCAACAAGGTGATCACGCTCGACGGCGGTCTGTACCCCCGCTGAGCCCAGGGCCGCCTTCGCTGACCATTGTCGCCACACTTCGAACGATCGTATGCTGACCACCCTGATCGCTCAAATGAACATCCAGGGTGGGAACCAACATGCGTGAGCCGGTCGATGTCAGGCGCCAGCGGATTCTCGCCGCAGTGCAGGAGCGCGGGCTCGCGCGCGTCCGGGATCTCGCCGCCGAGCTGCAGGTGTCGGGGGTGACGATCCGCCGGGACATCGAGGAACTGGCCCAGGAGGGCAAGCTGCGGCGCGGGCACGGGGTGGTGAGTTCGCCACTGTCGGCGCAGGATGCGCAGCAGGAGGCGCGGGAGGGTGGTGGTATCAGGGACGGTGACACTGTTGCCGTGGTGGTGCCGGAGCGGCACTCCTACCTGAACGAGGCCCTGCACAGGGCGCGCGCCGTGTTCGACGCCGCGGGCGTCCGCGTCGCCCTGCACATCGCTCCGCCAGGCCCCGGCGCCGAACGCCCACAGGTGGAACGTGCGCTGGCCGACGGCGCTTGCGGTGTGCTGCTCGCGCCGCGGTGGCGCAGCCCGGATGCCGAGGAAGCCGACTACGGCTGGCTGGCCACACTGGAGGTGCCGGCTGCTCTGATGGAGCGCCGACCGCCCAGAGGCAGTGCGCTGCACGCCTTGGACTCCGTCTGCTCGGACCACTGGTACGGCGCCCAGCTCGCCGTCGAGCACCTTGTGCGGCTCGGCCACCGGCGGCTGGTGTTCGCAACCCGCGACGACAGCCCGACCGCGCGCACCCTGCGCTCCGCGCTGTCGGAGATCGCCGAGGCACATCCACTGGTGGAGAAGTGGGCCTGGACGCTCAGCTCCTCCCGCGCCGGCACCGACCGGGAGCCCGCCGACGTGGCGGACCTGACGACGGTGCTGCGCGAGGTGGGGGCGACGGGCGCCGTCCTGCACGGCGACGTGGAGGCTCTGATGCTGGTGCAGCAGCTCGCCGAGAACGGCGTGCGGGTTCCGGAGAACTGCTCCGTCGTCGCCTACGACGACGTGGTCGCGGGCCTCGGCACCCCGCCCCTGACGGCTGTCTCGCCGCCCAAGGGCGCGGTCGGCCAGCTCGCCGCCCAGCTGCTGCTGCGCCGCATCGAGGATGCGGGCGAGGCGGATGCGCAGCCGGTGCAGCGCGTCGAGCTGCTGCCGAGGCTGACCGTGCGAGGGTCCACACGCTCCACCTCATGAGCATTTGAACGTTTGAATTACTTCTGATCGACATCTTGACTGTTTGAACCCCGGGCATCAGGATTTCCAACAATCGAACAAGCGCAGCGGCTCATCGGCAAACCGGCCGTCAACCAGCCGTCTCCACCGCTTCGTTGAGGAGTTCCCGCACCCTGATGACCGACTCCAAGCTCCGCCCCAGGGCTGCCCTGGCCATGTCCCAGGACGCGGCCACCGTCGTGTTCGCCCCCGACGCCCTCGCCCGGCTCAACACCGTCTGCGACCTCGCCCCGCTCCCCGTCCTGGACGACCTCGGCACACCCAGGGCCCGTGAGATCCTCGCCGAGGTCGACCTGCTGGTCACCAGTTGGCGCTGCCCGCCCCTGGACGCGGACGTCCTCGCGGCCGCGCCGCGTCTGCGCGCGGTGGTACACGCCGCGGGCAGCGTGCGCGGGCACATCACCGAGGCCTGCTGGGAGCGCGGCATCGAGGTGTCCTCGGCCGCGGTCCCCAACGCCCTGCCGGTCGCCGAGTACACCCTCGCCATGATCCTGCTCACCGGCAAACAGGCTCTCGAACGCGCCCACCTTCTCCGCGCCACCCGAACCCTCGAACGCCTGGTGCGGATTCCGCGCACCATCGGCAACCACCACCGCACCATCGGCATCCTGTCCGCGTCACTCATCGGCCGACGGGTCATCGAACTGCTGCGTGAGCACGACGTGGAGGTCCTCCTCCACGACCCGTTCGTCACCGACTCCGAGGCAGCCGAACTCGGCGCCACGCGAGTTGAGTTGACGGAGTTGTTCACCCGCAGCGACACCGTGAGCGTGCACACGCCGTTGCTGCCCGCCACCCGCGGCCTGGTCAGCCGCTCCCTGATCGAGTCGATGCGTCCGGGCGCCGTACTGATCAACACGGCTCGGGGCGCGGTCATCGACCAGGACGCACTCACCGACGCCGCCCGGGCCGGCCGCATCCGGGCCGTCCTCGACGTCACCGACCCCGAAGTCCTGCCGCCCGAGCACCCGTTGTGGGACTGCGACAACGTTCTCATCACCCCCCACCTCGCCGGCTCACAGGGCAACGAATGGGGCCGCCTGGCCGAACACGCCGTCGCCGAGATCGCCCGCTGGACCTCCGGCGCCGGCTTCCTGCATCCCGTACGACGCGAGAGGCTGGCGTACTCGGCATGAAGGCCCCCTTCCAACTCCCTCCGGAAGACAGGGAGTCGAGTCCTCACACCGGTTGGAGCCGGGCCCACTGGGAGGCGGTCGCCGACGGTCTGCTGGCCTCCGCCTGGCGCTGGAGCACCCCGGGCGGCGCCCTGCTCGACCTGCCCGGCCGCCCTTCCGCAGCGGGCGTGCGCTCCGACGGTCTGGAGGGTTTCGCCCGTACGTTCCTCGCCGCCGCGTTCCGTGTGGCAGGTGCCGGCGGCGACGACCCGCACGGCTGGCTGGAGCGTTACGCGAGCGGTCTCGCCGCAGGCACCCGCACCCCCGGCCGTGACGACACCGAGTCCTGGCCGCTGATCCTCGACCACCTGGTCGCGGGTCAGCCCATGGTCGAGTCGGCGTCCGTGGCGCTCGGCCTGCGGCTGACCGCACCGTGGCTGTGGAAGAACCTCGACGCCGACGTGCAGGACCGCACGGAGGAATGGCTGCGCGGCGCGCTGCGGCACACGCCCGCGCCGAACAACTGGTACCTCTTCCCCTACGCCGTCGCCGGGTTCCTGGAGTCGGTGGGCCGCGGCGACGCCGAGACAGCCGCCGTACGGCAGCGCGCACGGGAACTGCTGGAGGGCTGGTACGTAGGCGACGGCTGGTACAGCGACGGCGACGGACGCGCCTTCGACCACTACAACGGCTGGGCCCTGCACCTGTATCCGGTCCTCGACGCCCACCTCGCGGCGGCGGACGCGGAGCCGTACGGCACCCGGCTGCGCGAGCACCTTGAAGGCTTCGGCCTGATGTTCGCCGCGGACGGTGCGCCCGTGTACTACGGCCGTTCACTGACGTACCGATTCGCCGGCTCCGCGGCCGTCGGCCTGGGCGCCGTCACCGGCCACACTCCGTTGTCCCCCGGCACTTCCCGCCGCCTGATCAGCGGTTGCCTGCGTCACTTCCTGGAGCGGGACGCCCTCACCGAGGACGGCCTGCTGAGCCCTGGCTGGTACGGCCCGCACGAGGCGACCCTGCAGACCTACTCCGGCCCGTCCTCCCCGTATTGGTCCTCGAAGGCGTTCGTAGCCCTTCTCGCTCCGGCGGACCATCCGCTGTGGACCGACCCCGAGGAGCCGGCGCCGACCGAGACGGCCGACCGTGTCCTGGCCCTGCCTGCACCCGGGCTGTTGATCCAGTCGACGCGCGCCGACGGGATCGTACGACTGCACAACCACGGCAGTGACCACGTACGGCCCCATGAAGGCGAAACGACGGCCGACGATCCGCTCTACGGTCGGCAGGCGTACTCGACACACACCGGACCGACCGCTAGCGGGAACGCCGCCGACAACCACCTGTCCGTCGAGGTCGGCGGACGGGGCAGCGTACGGCGTCGCATCCACCCGCTGGGGGCGGGCGGCGGCGACGGCTGGGGCTGGGCCGCCTCCTGGCACCGGCCGGTCTTCACCGCGGGTCCGCCCATGGCCCCGGGACTGCGGGTGGAGAGCATCACGGTGGCCAGGGGCCCGTACGAAGTGCGCGTCCACCGGGTGGTCGGCGCACCGGCCGACTCCCGTGTCAGCCATACGGGTTGGGCCACCAGCCCCGACGGTTCCGTCGTCTCGGCGCTGCACGGTCTGCACGGCTGGGACGACGCCTGCGAGCCGCTCCGCGCCCCGCAGGGCACGGCCTACGCCCGGTGGGCCCGGATACCCCGGCTCACCGGGCAGGCCGGGGGCACCACGGTGCACGTCAGCCTGGCCACCCTGACCGCCGAGCCGGTCTCGCTGGAAGAGGCGGTCACCGAGCTCGTCGTGGAGCACGGCCGAGTTCAGGTGATATGGGCGCTGGACGGGGCCCGATCGGTGATCGGGTTCGGACCGGTGACGGTGTCCTTGCTTCATTGACGGTGGTAGGCGGAGGCAAGTGGTCAGGGGGCCTCGCGACCAGATGTCTGTCGCACTTCTGACCCTTGCGGATGAGGGTCTTGCCCATGGCGGCCCGGCCGCGACGCCGCGGTGGGCCTACGCGGGAGGGGTGTTGCAGAAGGCCGTGATCAGGCGGCCTGAAGCGGTCGGTCCGTCTGTGCGCTCATGCGGCGAGGGCGAGATCGTGCATGCGGGCGACGGCCTGTACGGCGTGGCGGAGGCCGTCGCCGCGCTGCCGGCAGTCGCGGAGGATCTTGTAGTTCTTCATTCGTGAGAACACGTGTTCCACACGGGCGCGGACCTCGGCATTGGTGGCACGCCAGCCTGGTCACCGCCCCGACATCGCAGTTGGGGCGGATGGTGTGTCGTGCCGTAGGGCCGGTCCTGCGGGTGGGGTCAAGGGTCAGTTTCCGTCGGGGACGTGGTCGCGCCAGCTGTGGCGGGGGCGAAAGCCCAGGTGTTTCTTGACTGCCTGGTTCGACAGCAGCGGCGTCCGGTCCCCGAGTTCGGATTTCAGGGGGACGTGGGGGAAGCGCGCTTCGACGACGTCGGGAGCGGGGGTAGCGCAGGGCGTATGTCTGGGTGACCATCATGCCGATGTCGTGTCCGACGAGCGTGATCGGTGCATGCACCCTCCAGGTGGTCGCGGACGAGAGGGTGGATGGTGTGGCGCCAGGCGTACCAGGTCTGTGGTGCCCCGTGGATGAGCACGGCGGCCTTGTCCCCGGAGCCTGCGGTGACGTGGTGCAGACGCACGTTGTGGCCTCACTGCATAGGGTGTGCGGAGCAGAGCGGGCCTGCTGAGCGTCGCGCGACAACCGCGCCACTTCGCGTCCGCGCGACGGTTTCCTCTGGGAAACCACGCGCACGGAGCACCCGGGAAAGCTCCTCGCGGCTGCACCACGGCGGCGCGCTCCCACCTCACGCGCGATGTCGTCCATACGGATCTACGGCTTGGCGTTGGCTCCCTGGCGGCGGGCCTTGACGTGCTCGGGGATGAACCGGTTGAGGAATGCCTGTCGTTTGGTGGCTTTGTCACCGCCGACGACGTGGTCCTTGCCGGCGAGGAGGGCGTCGACTCCTTGCTTGGCGACGAGACGCTTGTCGTTCTTCTGCCCCTTGCCGATGGCGGTCTGTCCCATGCCGGCGCGGGCGTGGAAGTCGCTGTCGGTGGCACCGGGCAGGAGCGCGGTGACGGTGACGCCGCTGCCGCGGAGTTCTTCGCGCAGGGACTCGGCGAAGGAGTAGCCGAACGCCTTCGAGGGCCCGTAGACGGTCTCGTAGGGGGTGGGCATGGTGGCGGAGATGGAGGAGGTGATCAGGATGCGTCCCTTGCCGCGGGCCAGCATGCCGGGTACGACCCGCTTGGCGAGGTGTACGACCGCGTTGACATTGAGCGCGATCAACTCGAGTTCGTCGTGGAGGTCGGTGTCGGTGGCGAAGGCACCGCCGATGCTCCGGCCGGCGTTGAGGACGGCGATGTCGAGGGGGCGGCCGATCTCCTGCACCTGCTTCCACAGGTCTTCGACGCCATCGTAGGTAGCGAGGTCGGCACGGAGCGGATGGACGGTGGCGCCCATGGCCCGTAGCTGTTCGGCGACAGTGTCGATGGCGTCGCCGCGGCCGGTGCCGATGATGTCGTAGCCACGGGAGGCGAGCTGGCGGGCGATCTCGGTGCCGATGCCGTTCGAGGCGCCGGTGACGAAGGCGAGGGGCCGGTTCACAGGCGTGGCAGACATGATCATTCCTTGTCTCTGAGCTGGGGCGGGGAGGAAAGGAGGAGGGGACGCCAGGCCGGGCAGGTCGCCGCGGCGGGCCTACGCGTGGCGGGGATCTTGTTCGTCCGTCCCCTGCCGATGCGGCTGGGCAGTGTGCTCGCCCGCAGCGGCGGGGTGCGGGGCGGACTGGGCGTACCAGCTGGCGAGGATGCGCAGTTTCTCGAGGTCGTCGTCGGTTTTGCCGGCGTAGACGAAGAGGATCTGGTCGGGGTCGCCGGGCAAGGTCAGGGCTTCGTAGGTGATGTCGAGGCGGCCGACGACGGGGTGGTTGAACCGTTTGCTGCCCCAGGTGCGTTCGACCACGGTCCGCTCGGCCCACCAGGTGCGGAACTCAGGGGACACCGAGCGCAATTCGGCGACGAGCTCGGCGATCTGAGGGTCGTTGGGGTTGCGGCCGGCCTCGGCGCGCAGCACGCCGACGACCTCGGAGGTGATCTGCGCCCAGTCGAGGTAGAGGGAGCGGGCGGCGGGGTCGAGGAGCATCCAGCGCAGCAGGTTGCGTTCGCCTGCTGGGCGGTGGTTGAAGGGGGTGAGCAGGGCGTCGAGCAGGTCGTTGGAGGCCAGGACCTCGTTGCGGCGGCCGAGGACGAAGGCGGGCTGGTCGTGCAGCCCGTTCAGCATGCGCAGCAGGTCGGGCCGTACCTGCTGGGGCGGTGCCTGCTGCGCGTTGCGGCGGGGCTGGGGGCGCAGCAGGTCGCGGAGGTACTGGGTCTCGGCGTGGGTGAGCTGCAGGGCCTCGGCGATGGAGAGGATGACGCCTTCGGAGGCGCTGGTGAGCCGTCCCTGCTCCAGGCGGGTGTAGTAGTCCACGCTGACCCCGGCGAGCTGCGCGACCTCTTCGCGGCGTAGGCCGGGTACCCGCCGGCCTGGGTAGTTCGCCAGGCCGACCTGGGAGGGGCGGACCGCGTCACGCCGGGTGCGCAGGAACTTCTTGATCTCCTCGGCATTGTTCGCCATGGCCTCCAGTGTTCCCCGGCTCGCGGAGCGGTTCCACTGGCGTGGGGGGGAAGGTCTTTCCCCGGCAGCAATGGCCCCCGTTCACCGCTTGGTCTGCCACGTTACGGCGTGCATGAATGGTGGGGCGGCCATCGCAGCGACCTTCAAAGGGTCCGCGGCCCGCCTGCCGTGTGCGTGGCACAGGCCGGGGCGGGCGCCGCTTCCCCCGTACACAGCGCCCCCTTCGCCGTCACCCGTGGTGATCGCCGTGGGAGGGGTGCGCCCGTTCCGAGGAAGATCCGCATCGTGACTGTTCAGCAGAAGGTCTGGTTCATCACCGGCTGCTCGACCGGCTTCGGCCGTGCCCTGGCCCAGGAGGTCCTCGCCGCCGGTCACAAGGCGGTCGTCACCGCTCGCAACGTCGCCCAGGTCCAGGATCTCGTCGAGGGCAACGACCAGGCGCTCGCCCTGCCCCTCGACGTCACCGACGCCACGCAGGTCAGGGAGGCCATCGAGACTGCGGAGAAGCACTTCGGCGGCATCGATGTGCTGGTCAACAACGCCGGCATCGGCTACTTCGCCGCCGTGGAGGAGAGCACGGATGAGGAGATCCGCCGGATCTTCGACATCAACGTGTTCGGTCTGTCCGACGTCATCCGTGCCGTCCTGCCGGGCATGCGCGCACGCCGCTCGGGGACGATCGTGAACTTCTCCTCCATCGGAGGGCTCCGCGCCTTCCCGGCCGTCGGCTACTACGCCGCCACCAAGTTTGCCGTCGAGGGCCTGACCGACGCCCTGCGCCAGGAGGTCGCCCCGCTGGGCATCACCACGCTGCTCGTGGAGCCCGGGCCCTTCCGCACCGACTGGGCCGGCCGGTCCGCCAACGAGACGCTGCCCGAGCGGGAGATCGCCGACTACGCCGACACGGTCGGCGCGGCGCGTGCCGGATTCCGGGCGGACACCGGCAAGGAGCCCGGCGACCCCCACGCCGCCGCCCGCGCGATCATCACGGCCCTCGCCTCCGGCACCCACCCCCAGCGTCTGCTGCTGGGCGCTCCGGCGTACGGCATGGCGATCGAGCAGCTGGAGTCGATGCTCGCCGAGATCCGCGCGAACGAGGCGCTGACGAAGTCGGCCGACTTCGACGCCTCCGCGGCCTGACCTGGCGACAGAATCCGCCGACCGGTGACAACGCCGTACCCCTGGCTCTGTCACCGGCCGGTGGCCCGGGCAACTGCGCTGCCTGCCCCGGCCCCGCACAGAAGCCGAACCGATGAGCACGCACACCACCCCCACCCGGGAGAGCCTGCAGGCCGCCGCCCGCACGGTGATCACCAGCCTGGCCGGAGCAGCGGTCCCCCAGCACCTTCTCCAGCACTCCAGGCCCCTGCACACAGCGGTGAAGGAGAGGGAAGCGATGCTCACCGACACCCACGCCGCCCCGGCACGACCGGCGCCGCCGGACTGTCGGACAGCCTGACCCGAGCTGCCCCCAGCAGTCAGCCCCAGCCGCCGGTGGCCCCACAGCCGGACCCTCCACCACCGCCCGCAGCCGTACGACGAAAGGCGCACCAGGATGAACGCGCACCACACAGCAGCCACCGGCCCCGACCACGCCAATGTCCGGGTCACCCACGGGCGCGCCTGGATCGACCACGACGCCGGTGTCCGCATCGGCTACACCCTCGCCGAACCTTCCCCGCTGCCCGAGCGCGCGGCGCCGAAGACCGTGGTGCTCGTCCACGGCGCCCCGCAGACCCGGCACGCCTGGCGCAAGGTCCTCACCCCGCTGGCACAGGCCGGCTACCGCGTCATCGCCCCCGACTACCGCGGCGCCGGCGCCTCGACCAAGCCCCGAGACGGCTACGACAAGCGGACCATGGCCGCTGACCTGCACGCCCTCGTCCACGACCACCTCGGCATCCCAGGGCCCGTCTCCATGGTCGGCCACGACCTCGGCTCAGTGCTGGCGTTCGGCTACGCCCTGCGCTACCGCGACGACGTCGTCAGCCTCACCACCATGGAAGCCCCGCTGCCCGGCACGGACTACTACGAGCAGCGCAAGGTCGCCAAGAGCGCCTGGCACTTCGACTTCCACGCCCACCCCGACATCGCCGTCCACCTCACCCACGGCCGGGAACGCTGGTACATCACGCGGTTCTTCGACGACCTGACCTACCAGCCCGACGCCATCACAGACACCGATGTGGACGTCTACGCCCGCGCCTTCCAGGCCCCCGGCGCAATGCGCGCCCTGTGCGAGATCTACCGGGAACTCGACCACGACGCCCAGATCCACCGCGACGCCATCGCCTCCGACGGCAAGCTCACCCTCCCCGTGCTCGCCTCCGGCGGCGCCACCCAGGCACTGGCCGCCAACTACCGGGCCATGTGCGAGGAGATCGCCGACCACGTCACCAGCCACCTGGTCGAGGGCGCCGGCCACTGGGTGCCCGAGGAGAACCCGGAGGGGTTCCTGCGTATGTTCCTCGATTTCGACACCCGCGCACGCACCGCCTGAACACCGCTTCGCAGAAGGAGAGAGCCACCATGGCTGACAGCCACGACAACCATCTCCAGGGCCGCGTCAGCGTCATCACCGGCGCGTCCTCCGGCATCGGCGCGGCCACGGCCCGGGCCCTGGCCTCGCGCGGCGCCCGCGTCGTCCTCGCCGCCCGCAACGCCGACAAGCTCAACACCCTGGTCACCGAGATCCGCGACGCCGGCGGCACCGCGACCGCCCGCATCACCGACGTCACCCGCCGCGACGACGTCGAGGGCCTGATCGAGTTCGCCGCCGGCGAGTACGGCGCTGTCGACCACTTGGTCAACAACGCAGGCCTGATGCTCTTCTCCAAGTGGTCCGACCGTGCCGTCGACGACTGGGACAAGATGATCGACACCAACCTCCGCGGCTACCTGCATGCCATCAGCGCCGTCCTGCCCGGCATGATCGCCCGCCAGTCCGGCCACATCCTCAACCTCGGCTCGGTGGCCGGCATCCGCGTCGGGGACGCCAGCGGCGTCTACAGCGCCACCAAGTTCTTCATCCGCGGCATCACCGACAGTCTCCGCCAGGAGGTCGGCATCGCCCACGGCATCCAGGTCTCCATGATCAGCCCCGGTGTCATCGACACCGGCTGGGCCGACAAGGTCTCCAACGCCGAGGGCAAGCAGATCGCTCAGGACCTCAATGCAGGCGCCATCCACCCAGATCGCGTGGCCGACGCCGTCGTCTACGCCCTCGACCAGCCCACCGACGTCACCGTCAACGACATCGTCATCCATCCCACCCGCCAGGACTGGTAACCCACCCCCAGCCCCCTCGGGCCCCCACACCCCACGGTGGCCGGCCATCGGCGGCACCGGACGCCCACCAGTACACGGAAGAGGAGCACTTCTCATGAGCAGCACCGTCTCCCCCCGCCCGCTCGCCCTGGTGACCGGGGCCTCCGCGGGCATCGGCCACGAACTCGCGAAGCTGTTCGCCGTCAACGGCTTCGACCTGATCGCCACCGGCCGCAGCGAGCACACCGACCGGTCAGCGGCCGACCTCGCGCGCCACGGCGTCCATGTCACACCGGTGCGCGCCGACCTCTCTCAGAGCGAGGGCGTCGAGACGGTGTGGCGGGCGGTGCGAGACACCGGCCGACCGCTCGACGCCGCGGTCCTCAACGCCGGCCGCAGCATCGGCGGCGCCTTCCTCGACACCGACCTCGACGACGAACTCTCCCTCATCCAGCTGAACGTGGCCTCCGTCGTCCACCTGGCCAAGCACGTAGCCCGCCACATGGCCGACAACGGCCGCGGCCGCATCCTGATCACCTCATCGCTGTCCGCGACCCTGCCCACCCCCTACGAGACCGTGTACGGGCCCTCCCGCGCCTTCACCCGCATGTTCGCCCTCGGACTGCGCGAGGAACTCAAGGAACACGGGGTCACCGTCACCTGCCTCATGCCCGGCGCCACCGACAGCGACTTCCACGCCAACGCCGGTATGAACAACACCGCCTTCGGCCCCGGCATGAAGAAGAACAGCCGCAAGGAAGTCGCCCGCCAGGGCTTCCTCGCTCTGATGAAGGGCCGCGCCGAGGTCGTCGGCGGCGACGCCGCCACCAAGCGCACCGCGATCGAACACCGCTTCCTGCCCGAGACCTACAAGGCCGCCCGTCACGCCACCAAGGCCAAGCCGCGCCCTGAGCACTAGGCCATGAAGCTCGCGGTGGGCAGCTATCGGGACCGCGTCTCGTTCCCCCACTTGCGCCACCGGCTCGCGGGTTCCGTCGGCGCGCCGAGGGTGAACCGGTTCATGGGCACAGACCCGGCCTCAGGGAGGACGAACCATCCAGGACCCGACACGAATCCCCAGGCCCCGGCAGCCATGTCGTCGGCGGCCAGGGGCCAAAGGCTGCCCGCCGCTGCGCGGGACGCCGGCCCGAGGTGTCGGGCTACTTGAGGGCGCCGGCACCGAGGCCGTTCACGATGTTCCGCTGCGCGAGCAGGTAGAACACGATCACGGGCACCACCGAGATCACGGTCGCGGCGAGCAGGACCTGTTGTTGCGGTGTCTCCGCCGAGTTGAAGCTCGTCAGCCCGCGCTGGATCGGCATGAGCGTGTTGTCGTCGAAGAGGACAAGGGCCATGAGGTACTCGTTCCAGGCGTGGAGTCCCTGGATGACAGCGACGGCTGCGAGGCCCGGACGGGCCAGGGGGAGGATGATGCTTGCGAAGATCCTGAGAGGTGATGCGCCGTCGAGTGCCGCCGACTCCTCGAGTTCCCTGGGCTGGCCGACAAAGAAGCTGCGCATGATCAGCGTCGCCATCGGGACTCCGGAGGTGATCAGGATCAGGATGTAGCCGGCTCGGCTGTTGGTCAGTTGGAGGTCGAGGAGGAGCCGGTACTGGGCGAGGAACATCGCCGGCGCGGGGATGATCATGACCGCGAGGATCACGAAGGTGAAGAACCCCTTGCCCCAGAACTCGACCCGGGCGAGGACGTATCCGGCCATGCTGGACACGACGAGGATGCCGAGCACTGCGGTCAGCGTGTAGAGCACGCTGTTGGAGAGATACGTAGCGAGGTCGCCGTCGGTCCACGCGGTGACGTAGTTCTGCCAGTGCGGCACCTTCGGTAGGAAATGGTCACCCGACAGCAGCTCGTCCTGTGTCTGAAGCGATCCGGAAAGCATCCACAGAAGCGGGAAGAGCGCGGTCAGCGCCGCGACGACGAGCAGGCCATAGAGGCCTACCCGGTCGGCCCGTATCCGGCGGCGGCGCGGTGGCCCGGGAAGGCGGCCGTGGAGGGAGCTGCCGGGTGGGGCTTCAACCGCACCGTTCTTCCGGGTGCCTGCGAGCGACGTCACCATGTCTGCCCGGTCACCTGCTTTCGTCGTCACTTGTCGGCCCGCCGGCGCGCGATCGTCAGTTGGATGAAGGAGAGCACCACGAGGGCGCCGCCGAAGAGCACCGACATCGCCGCCGCGCTGCCGTAGCGGTTGTTGGTGAAGGCCTCGTCGTAGATGAGCAGGGTGGGCACCAGGGTGTGCGATCCGGGGCCGCCGTTGGTGAGGACCTGGACCGTGCCGAAGATCTGCAGAGCCGCGAGGAGCGTCAGCAGGCTGACGATCGTGGTGACGGGTGCGAGCTGTGGCCAGGTGATGTACCGGAACTTGGCCCAGGCGCGCGCGCCGTCGAGGTCCGCCGCCTCGTACAGCTCCTGCGGAATGTCCTGAAGACCGGCGAGGAAGAGGAGGAACCCGAAGCCCCAGTGGAGCCAGATGAAGACCACGGCGACGGCCGGCAGGGCGAACGCCGGGTCGCCGAGCCAGTTCTGCTGCAGCGATCCCAGGCCGACGGCTTCGAGTAGCCGGTTGAGGACCCCGGACCGTGCTTCGAACATGAACGAGAAGATCACGCCGACGACCACGACGGAGAGCACGCCCGGTAGGTAGAAGACGGTGCGGAAGAAGGTCCGCCCGCGCCGGATCCGGTTCACCGCGACGGCCAGTCCCAGGGAGACCGAGTTCCCCACGACGAAACCGACCGCGCCGAACACCGCGACGTTCTTCATCGAACCCCAGAACTCGTCGTCCCCGAAGACGAACCTGTAGTTCTGCAGGCCCACCCAGGGAGTGTCCGGGCTGATCCCGTCCCAGGACTGGAAGCTCAGGGTGATCGCCTGGACGAACGGCGTGATCGTGAACACGCCGATGAGCGCGATCGCGGGGGCCAGGAACGCGAGGGCGATCAGGTTTCTGCGCAGGGTGCGTCGGTCGCGGACGCGCGCCGTCAGCGAGGCCATCAGCCGCGTCCCTGCGCGGACTGGAGGTCGTCGAGGACCTGGTCGACGGTCTTCTCGCCGAGGACCAGGCTCTGGGTGTCACGGGTGAGCGCCGCGTTGACGTCGGGAGTGAGGCTGTTGGTCACCCTCTGCTGGTTCTTGGTGGCCGAGGCGAAACCGGCGAGCTGCGGGGGAAGGTCGCCGTCAGCCAGAAGCTTCTTGCTCGTCGGTACGATGCGGGCCTGCTCGGCGAACACCTTCTGCTGCTCAGGCATCGTCAGCCACTTGACGAAGGCCAGCGCTTCCTTGGGGTGCTTGCCACGGGGGTTGACGACCGCGCCCTTGCCGGGGACGCCCGGGGACCGGGGAGTGAGCGTGGCGTCGGAGGCGGCGGGCAGCGGCATCGAGGCGTAGTCGGTGTAGTCGGGTGCCGTGCGCTTGCCGACCGAGACGCCTGCCGAGGCGTCGAAGATGGCGCCGACCTCACGCTTGTTGAAGAAGGACGTCTCGACCGCGGGGTTGTCGCCCTGACCGCCGGGGAGCGCCCCGTTGGATATGACGCCGGCCTTCTTCAGATCGAGGAGGAGTTGAAACGCCTTGCGCCAGCCGTCCGACTTCCAGCTCGCCTTGCCGGCGAAGGTGTCCGAGATCTGCTGGTCGGTGAGCCAGTTGGAGGCGAACTCCTGGATCAGCGCCGGAGTGAGCGTCGAGGCGACCGAGAAGTTCCCCTTGCCGTCCTTGTTGGACGCCTTCAGCGCGGTGATGAGGTCGTCCATCGTCTTCGGCGGCGTCTTCGAGTCGATCTTGGTCCTGGTGGGATCGAAGATCAGGCCATAGGACTGCGTCTCCCAGTGCGCCGAGTAGACGCCCGCCGGGACACCGAGGTTGTTGTCCTTGGTGAAGGTGGCCTGCTCGACGACTCCCGGGGCGAACTGGTCGCCCCACGCTCCCTTGAGTTCGGACTGGAGGTTCATGGCCCAGCCGGCTTTGTAGAAGGGAGCCATGTCGACGGCGAGGAACGACGAGTACACGTCGGGCATGTTGCGGGACTGCGCCTTGGCCTGGAGCTTCGCCAGGTAGTCGGACGGTCCGGGGGACTCGACCTTGACGGCGATCCCGGTCTGCTTCGTGTACTGCTTGGCGAGCGCGTTGAGGGCGGCTTCCTGGCCTCGCGACTGGTTCATGAAGGTCAGCTCGACCCGGCCGCCGTCGGACCCGGAGTCACTGTCCGACCCGCACCCCTGAAGGAGGAGTGACGCGGCGATGCTCAGCGATCCGGCCGTCCAGACGAAGGAGCGGCGGCTCATGGGCCGGGACATGGGCTGAGCAGTGGGATTCCTGCGCATGGCTATCACCTTTGATTCGTGCGCTGTTGACAGACGTGGGGGGTGCGGTGGTGCTGGAGGTGTGGGGGAAGTCGTTGCCCCGGCGCGAAATTGCGGTGGGCTGTCCGGGTGAGACAGTCACCCGGCCGTCATCCGAAACCCTCGGACATGACGGCCCAGCCCTCGGGAGGCTTCGCTCCACCGTCCACGGCGGCCACGACGTGGGCGACCGCGGCGAGCAGTCCGCCGTTCGCCGGAAGGTAGAGCGTGAGGAAGCCCGGCATCTGAGGGTTGTGGCCGTTGGTCAGGAACTGGTTCTTGGATGAAGGGAACAGCAGCGCGTCCAAGGCGCGGCCCACGTCGCCGAGGCGCGCGGCGGTCATCGCCATGACCGGGTGGTCCCAGCCCCAACTGGTATGGAAATTCCAATGGTTCCAGACCGCGTCGAGAGTGGCGCCCATGGTGTCGGGGTCCACGATCCCCGTGTCGGGCAGCCAGCCGAGCGCCATCAGCATCGACGGATGGTCCTTGCGCACCAGGTAGGGCGGCGTCGCGAGCGCGGCGTAGGTACCGTCCGGCAGGACCAGAGGTCGGCGCATGCCCCGCGCGACCCGGTCCCAGTCGTCGCGGGGCGGGAGCCCGAGACGTCTCCTCCACGCGTTCGCGACGTCGAGAGCCCAGGACCAGTAGACGAGTTCGAAGGTCGGGTCGGAGTTGGTGAGGCGGTCGGCGAGATAGCTCTCCTGCGCGGGGACGAGCGGAGGCGGCAGCGTGAAGACACCGTCGCGTTCCTCGACGAAGTCGGCCATGAAGTCGGCGGTGGCCTCGACCAGCGGATAGTGCTCTGTGAGGAACTCGGTCGAGCGTCCTTCGTCGTGCAGCAGCTCCAGCAGATGGATGACGTGTGGCTGTTGCCAGATCAGGAAGACGCCGATGTGGCTGGGCGACTCACGCGCCGAGTTGTCGGTCTGCTTCGGCCAGCGCGCGCCGCGGTAGCCCTGACGCTGGGCGGTGCTTCGTGCAGCTGCGAGGGCACCGTGATACCAGCCGAGGCTGCGTTCCAGCAGTTCGCCGCGACCCCACAGCGGGAAGTGCGCCGCATGCCACCAGTGCATCTCCAGATGGAACTTGCCCGTCCACGTGTTGTAGGTCAGTCCGGTCTCCGCGGGCGGTGTGGCGCCGGCTCCATTGACCGCCGTCAGGTACTGCGACAACACGACACGGCGTTCCAGTTCCCCGGCCCGCTCGTCGGCGCTGCCCTGGAAGCTCACTGCGGCGCCACCGAGCCAGTGGCGCTCCCACCAGCGGGCGGAGGCCTCCTGGACGGACGTGAAGTCCGAAGCGGTCGTGCCGGTGTCCGTCCTCGGCAGCCCGTAGGAGGGCGTCGAGGAGGCGCTTCGTTCCGCGGGCCGGAGAGTGACGACCACATCGAGTTCCGGCTGATCGGTCGTCACCAGGGCGCGAGTGCCGTCGTCGTGCGGGGTGAGGCGGCCGGTCGTCTCGATCGTGACGACGTACGTCGACGACTCCACGCTGCGGTGTGCTTCCCAGTGTCCAGGGCCCCGCTGTGCCCAGCTGACGTGCGCGTCGAGTGGTAGTTCGAACGGCGCCAGGTCGTCGGGCTGTGGATCGAAGCACCAGGCCACGCCGAGGCCCCGAGCGAGCAGCGGGGATCGCAGGCGCGCCGCGAAGCGATGCACCATGGGGTGTGCCACCGTCGTCACCGCCACCGGGACGCCGTCGAGCCGGTACGTGGCGTGCACGGTCCCGGTCCACAGATCGAGTTCGGTGCGGATGTCCGTGAGCTGGTGCGGGCCGTCCAGCCGGGGACCACCGGGTGTCACGTCGAGCGCGAGGCGCCCGAGGTGCGCGCGGCGGGGGTTGAAGGCGAGCCAGGCGCCGGCCGTGAACTCGTCGGGGATCGGGTCGCCGGCGCGGTGCAGTCTCTTGCGGTCGAGGTAGGGCACCGTGCCACGCGACGTCTCGTATGCGGTCGTTGCCTCGTCGGGGAGGAACTCACGCTCGGTCCGGGTGCGGTACCACCCCCAGGTCGACTGCGTGCGCAGCGGTATCTGGTGGTCGTCGCGATCGAACGGGCGGGGGAGGTGAGCGGGCAGGCCGGTCTCGCCGCCGTCGACGACGCGCCGCGGATCCGGGCGCAGCTCGTGGAAGTCCGGGAACGTCTGAAGGCCCGACAGGTCGACCGTCATCGCGATGTCGCCGTTGCCGACGGTGAGGACGTCGGTGGGGTGCGGTGCCGTCAGGACGGGATTGTGCCGGCGGACGAGCCCGCGTCGATCGAGCGTCACGAGAGGGCTCCCTCAGGGGAGTCGGCCGTCGGAGTCACGACGGGGCGACGGGACTCCGACGGGCCGGGAGTGATGCGCTGATCGGACATACGTACTTCCTTTATGTACTGACGGCGCGCGAGGTGTCCGCAGGACGGCGGACTGTCCGCCCCAACGCTCGGGTCGCTCGAAGATGTTCAGAAACGGCCGCGGCGGGCCACGTCGCCGAGCCAGGCGAGGCTCGGCTTGGGACGACGCTCGAAGGTCTCCCGGTCCACGACGATCAGCCCGAACGTGGGTGCCCAGTGGCCCCATTCGAAGTTGTCCAGGGCGGACCAGTGCAGATAACCGCGTACGTCGATGCCGTCGTCCATGGCGGCGAACAGGTGGCGCAACGCCTCGTCCGTGTACGTGATGCGGCGGGTGTCGTCGGCGGTGGCGATGCCGTTCTCGGTCACCAGGATCGGGGTGCCACCGGTGACCTCCCAGGTGTGGCGCACCGCCATGCCCAGCGCGTCCGGCCGGTACGCCGAGCCGACCTGGGTGTTGTCGGGGTGCGGCGGGTGCGGCTCGATGCCGTCCTTGCCGACCCACACACTGGAGTACGCCTGGACGCCGATGAAGTCGTCGCCGCGCGCGGCCTCCAGGTACAGGTCCTCCCAGATGTACTCCAGTTCACGTTTCCGTTCCTCGGCGCCGGGGCGGGCGGCGAAGGCCCGGTTGGCCACCGTCCAGCCGACGGCCGCGTCGGTGTTGGCGCGCACGACGTCGCGGACCGCGTGGTGCGCCTTGACCAGGGCGTCGCTGATATCGGTGTCCGGAGTCGGCCACTTCACACGACGGTCGGTGTCCACGGTGGGGCTCTGCCACATCCCCGACCGCTGCTGCTCCTTGAGTGTCAGGCGGTCCCTGGTCAACATCATCGCGAGCATGTTGGGCTCGTTCATGGTGACGATGTACGGGACGTCGCCGAGGATGCCGGTCACCCGCTCCGCGTAGGCGACGAAGCGGTCGACCGCCCGCTCGCCGGCCCAGCCGCCCTCCTCTGTGAACCAGCGCGGGTTGGAGAAATGGTGCAGGGTGATCACGGGTGTCAGGCCGAGGCCGAGGGCCGTGTCGATCATCCGGCGGTAGTGGGCGAGTTCGGCCCGTGAGAACTCCCCGGGGACGGGTTCGATGCGTGCCCACTCCACGCCGAAGCGGTACGAGTTGAGCCCGGCCTCCGCGAGCAGCCGCATGTCCTCCGCGTAGCGGTGGTAGCTGTCGCAGGCGTCCCCGCTGCGTTCCAGGCCGGGCACCTGGCCCTCGCGTACCCACCAGTCGCTGTTGGTGTTGTTGCCCTCGATCTGGTGCGGCGCGGAGGCGGCTCCCCAGAGGAAACCGACGCTGTGGGTACTGTCCGGCATTCCAGCTCCTTCGGGTGCGGACGACGCCACCGTCTGACTGTTCATTCGATCATCCATGGCACCTCCCGCCTGTTCGAGTCACCGGAATACTGATCGGCTTACGACATTTGGTCAATAGGTCAATCAGAAGAAACCAAAACGTTCAAACGCTCATCCGGACACGAGTACTTCCCCGTCCGCTCCCCAGGACCGGTGCCGTTCCAGGAGGTCACAGGCCGCCTGTCAGTGGCGTGTGCCGCGGCGACTCCCACGTCGGCGACCGGATCAGGGCCGACTCACGCGGTGCGCGAGCGGCCCACATCAACGCGAGGACGGGGCCGAACTCATGCAACCTCCTGCGCCGTTGAAGACAACCACCGGCGAGGGCAACCACGTTCAGGGTCTTGCCATCCACTGCGATCGGGGAGTCTAATCGCCGAACTGCCACCACCGTGGTTACATTCTAACGAGCCGCCCTTCTCACGTTCCCGCCCCGTCCTCATGCGAGGACCGCTCGGCATGCGGGCCACCCGTCGGCCCGCACGAGCCCGTCTGCGCCGTCCCTGCTCCGTGAGCACGACACGCGTCCCGTGCGCTGTTCGCTTCGGACTCCTCTGGGCGCGCCGTGTCCGGGCCCGGCGAACGCCTTCCTCTTTCTGCCTCCCCGGAGAACCACCACCACACCCGAAGGAGCCGACATGCGCGCCAGGGGAGCCGACGGCACCGAGCCGAGAGGGGATCTTGTGGCTTCTGGTGCCGGGCGATCCCTGTCGCCGATCGAGGAAAACATGTCCTTCCCAGCCGAGGACGCCTCCACCCGTGCGACGCCCAACTCAAGGAGGAGATGAGCATGCTGTACCGGAGAAGAACAACAATTCCCCGAGTCTGGCCGGTATTGGCGCTGGTCCTCGCCCTGGCCGCGACCAGCGCCTCATGGCAGCCCGCGCATGCCTCACCGGCCGTGGACAGCGGGCAGGTCGTCCCGCCGCCGCCCAGGCCCGAGCCGGTCAAGGTGAGGGAGTTGGCGTTGCCCCCGGTCACACCGAGCACCGAGACCGGCTCCTGCACCAGGGAGATCAACCCGCGCGGCACCGGGTGCATCGGGCAGTCCACCGGCCTGTTCTCTGGCAACTTCCTGCCAGACAGCCGGAACATCGTCGCGACGGTGCTGTTCACGGGCGCACCGGCGGCACCCGATCCGTCGAGCATCTACACGGGCCAGCAACTGATCCTCGTGAGGGCCGACGGGACCACCTTCCCCAACGGGGACGCGTGGAAGTGCGTCACCTGCGGCACCCCACCGGGCAACGCGCCGGGACCCGCCGACACGATGGACTACCCCCAGGCGTTCAGCGATGGCAGGCGGGTCCTCGCCGGGACGAACATCATCGACTGCGGTCCCTACAAGCTGGCCGACCGGGCCTGCACCCCACAGCGAGTCCACATCTACCCCATCCGCTGGAACAACACCGCGGACGGCTCGGGGCCCGGCGGAAGCATCCGTGAACTGCGTCTCAATCCGGACGACACACATCTGGGCTTCAGCTCGATGAGTGTGACGGGCGGCAGGCTCGACCAGTTCTCGTACCTGGGCCGGTTGCAGTTCAACCCGTCGCCGACGACGGGCACGCCGCTGGTGCCTCGCTATGACGTGGTGAAGGTCAGCCGGCTGTTCGACCCGAACGCCACGCAGCCGGTCGACGTCGATCCCAGCGACCCCGGCAAGCTGCGGTTCAACCCGTTCGTACCGTCGGTCGGCGAACTGCGGGGCTTCTCCGCCGACGGACGCGAGGTCACCTACGTCGGTTACCCGGCGGAGTCGTCCAACATCGACGTCTTCGCGGCCGACCTGACCACCGGCAAGGTCCGCCGACTGACCGCCGATCCCGAGTACGTCGATCCGGTCGACCTCTCGCCCGACGGCAAGTGGACGGTGGTCATGGACACCCGGGGCACCGACCGGCTGTCCTTCCTGTCCGCGATGCGCGGCGTCCCCGGCATCACCGACCTGCTGAGTGCCAGCGCGATCTCGGCCGCCCGCAACAACGGCAAGCGCCGCTTCTTCCAGCCGTACCTCATCGACGCGTACGGCGACCGCGGCTCCTACGCGGGCCAGCGGCTCAACGCCGCCGGTGACGGCAGCCCCGGCAGCATCAACGACCCGCTGTGGAACGGCCGGGCCGACCCCAAGTGGTCACCCGACGGAACCCACATCGCGTACTGGCAGTCGCTGGCCGTCGCGCCCGACTGCGGCGGCCAGAACCCGCTGCCCTGCCCCGTGTCCACCGCCCCCGGCGGCCGGACCGAACGTTTGATGATCGCCGACCTCACCAGCCGCAAGCCGCAGAAACGGAAACCGGTCGCCCCCATATCCGACACCGTTCCCTGGGGCGTCCCGTACCAGCCGGGCAGCGCGATCCCCACGCGCAGGCATCTGCCGCAGGGCACCTACACCCTGGACGGCAAGACGTCCGGGTCGGCCGAGGTCACCGTCACCGAGAACAACGCACACACCGCCATCAGTACCGTCGCTATCACCTACAAGGACTACTCCGACAACGGACGCCAGGTCATCAACGGCACCGAGAGCGTGACCCTGCAGAACGAGACTCCTTTCCACAACAGGATCGACTGGTACTCCGACTTGGTCCAGACCGACATCGGGACCAGCCGCGTCCACGCGACGAAGAAGACCAGTCCCGACGGATTCCATCTGGACATCACCGTGGGGACCAACAAGTTCCAGGCGACGGGCACACTGACCACCACCGTCGACGGCCACGCCTACACCCAGCCCGCCAACGGGACCTGACCCCGCCGAGACCACGACGTAACGGGCTGGGTCCGGTGGGCGGCCACGGCCGCCCGCCGGACCCAGCCAACATCGCATGATCTGGTTCAGCAGGTCGTCGCCCACGGCGTCGGCGACCGTGGAGAGGACGGCGCTGACATCCCGGGCGGCGGTCTGCTCGGTGGCACCCTCGACCCGGGCCGTGCTGGCGCGCACGAACCGCTCCTGGGCAGCAGCCCGGCGCTCTGCAGGGAGTTGAAGCACGATGAGAGCGGAGCCCTGCGGCAGACGCGCCGCCGACTGGGCGCATACCTCGCCGACCATGTGTGCGGCCAGCAGGGAGAGCGCCACGCGGGCCGCCCGTTCGGCCTCCTGCACAGTGCCGTACTCGCCGCGTTCCTTCACGTGGCCGAGGAACACTTCCCGTCGCACAGCTACGTCGGACGCCACTCATCCCCGGTCCCGGGGAACGCGGAGGACGGGCGAGAGGGGCGAACAGATACCCGTCCTCCGCCGCTTCAGAGCCCTTGTCGGTCCGGCTCAGCCGGAGATCTCCTTGCGGCCGGACCCGACGCCGATGGCGATCTTGCGGGGCTTGGCACGCTCGGCGATCGGGATGCGCAGGGTGAGCACACCGGCGTCGTAGTCGGCCTGGATGTGCTCGGTGTCCAGCGTGTCGGCCAGCACCAGCTGGCGGGAGAAGACACCCAGCGGCCGCTCCGACAGCTCCATCTGCACGTCGTCGGCCTTCACCACCGGCCGGCGCTCGGCCTTGACGGTCAGCATGTTCCGCTCGACGTCGATGTCGATCGCGTCCGCGCTGACGCCGGGGACGTCGAAGGCCACCACGTACTGGTCACCCTCGCGGTAGGCGTCCATCGGCATCGGGGACGGCCGCGACCAGGTGCCGGGGCCCATCAGCTGCTGCGCCAGCCGGTCCAGCTCACGGAAGGGGTCAGTGCGCATCAACATCGGAAAACACCTCCAGAGGTTCGGGCAGTGGCTGCCAATGCGCCTCACGGAAACCGTTGTAGCATGTCATCCGATGGATGACAAACACGGTGTCGTCGGAAGGATGACAACCCGAGGGAGGTGCCCATGACCCCGGCCGACCAGCCGGCTTCACCCAGCGCCGACGCGAACAGCCCGGCGTCGTTCCTCGCCGCCGCGGCAGCACTCGAAGCCATGGACGAAGCCCTGCGTACCGCCCAGCACGGGACCCCCCACACTCCTGACGCTCCGCAGGTCGGCACGGACCAGGCCCTGGCCTCCCTCCTGCTGCTGCGGCAGGTACGCGAGCGACTCGCCGGGTGGGAAACCGGCTTGATCGAGACCGCCCGCGACGCAGGAGCCAGCTGGGCCGACCTCGCCCACCCCCTCGGCGTAGCCAGCCGCCAGGCCGCCGAGCGCCGCTACCTGCGCGGCCGTCCCGGACCCGCCGGAACCACCGGCGAACAGCGCGTCCAGGCCACCCGTGAACGCCGCGCCGCCGAACGCACCCAAGCCGAATGGGCCCGCCGCAACGCAGCCGACCTGCGCCGGATCGCCGGCCAGATCGCCGCCCTCACCGACCTGCCCACCGCGGCTCGCCTCCCGCTCGGCAGGCTCCACGCGGCCCTCGCCCAGGACGACCCCGCCGAGCTCATCCGCCCCCTCGGCGACACCCGTCCCCACCTGATCGGCGCCCACCCCGACCTCGCAGCGCAACTCGACACCCTCACACCCCCCTGACCTGCCCCGTCGATCCAGGCGTCCGTGGGACCGGGCATTCTGGCCGGCTCAGGAGCCCCTCGGCCTGTTCACCCTGCCGACGGTCTCGCACGCCTTGATGCTCCGCGGGTCAATGCTCATTGCCCCCGCCCGGGGCGTTTTTCCGCCGGCCAGGTGGACCTCGCGATGAAGCCGGTCACGGATGCCGCCGATACCCCGTCCCGGGTACAGCCCAGCGCAGGTCGAAGCCGCGGACCGTCCGCCATGGCGCGAAGGCGGCAGCCATGCAGCGCCACTTGATGCCGTCGCCGACGGGGTGGCGGACGCCCTCGACGATCTCCCACCGCGGCTGCTTCCCGGGATGTCGTGTGCTCCCAGGGACCGGGGACGGGACGCGTCGGGAGGTTGCGCAGGTTCCCACGCGCTGACGCCTCCTGTCCCCGGCGGGGCGCCCCTACCCCGATATCCCGGCGTGACTCGTGGAGCATTTTTTGGCCCGCAAGATGCCCGCAGGATGCTCCGCCGCTCCGGCCGCGACACGCGCGAAGGACCCGTCCAGGTTTCGGACGGGTCCTTCAGCGACGCTCAGGGGCGGTCAGGTCACCATCGGTACCAGCGACCCCGGCCGCCCCCCGTGGTGGTGGACCTCATCACGAAGCCGAGGAGCCACACGACCAGAACGACCACCGCGACCCACCAGAGGACCTTCAGGGCGAAGCCTGCGCCGAACAGAAGGAGTGCCAGAAGCAGAACTAGAAGCAGGGGAACCATGGTTATCAACCTCCTGCGCCCCGATTTCCCTGCGGTCATCCGTTCATACGTGAATGTTGCCTTGTTTATGGAGGGGAACTCGGGGCACCTCTGTGGCTCCTCTGTCAGCCACGGTTCCACGCGGGACTGTAGATCGCATTCGGATGCCTGCTGCCGGTATCGGCGGTCGCCGGCTGCCGCGCGTTGAGATTCCGGCCCGGCGAAAGGGCGGTCGTGCCCGGCCGGAACCTCTCCCGGCGGAGCCGGTGCGCGGGATCGGCCGGAGCTCGTCAGGGCGTCAGGCGAGTACGCGGTCGGCGGTGAGCTTGCGGGGGGGGGGGGGCGGCGAGCAGGGTGCGCAGCCGCGCGGCGGGCAGTGGGACACCCGGGTCGTCGGAGGGCGGCATCTGCACCCCCGGGCCGGCTCCGTGCTCCCAGCGGGCGGAACAGGGCCGGTGTGGCTCTTACCGGACCGCGGAACGTGCCGGGATGCGGGCGGAAGCGATCGTCATCGGGGTGCCGGTGACGGCGATGAGATAGCTCCCCGGCCCGTGGCCGACGGGCATCGCGCGGAATCCCCCCTCGGGCTCCACCCGGTAGTCGGCGGAAGCGTGCGGGGCCAGGACGGCCGGACCCGAGGTGGTCGTCCACCAGTTGGAGGCGCCCTGGCCGGTACGGCTCGCGAAGTGGGGCTCGAGCGCCGTACCGGTGGTGTTGACGGCCCGGACGTCGATGGTGGTGACACCGACGCGCGATCCATGCTCGGCGAAGTGCGGCGTGAGGCTCATGCGCAGAGGCGGCGGGCTCGCGGCGGCGATCACCACGCATGCGACGGCGGGGGCGAGCAACCCGGCCGCGACGACGGCCTTGGCGCGTCGGTCGGCGAGGCGGGGCAGGCGCGGCTGCCAGGCGGTGGCGAACGCGGCGGACGGCGCGGTGGCGGCGGCAGCCAGCCACAGCGGGGTCATCATCAGGAAGTAGCCGTCCTGGGAGCGGGTGGCGAGGTAGAACGCGAGCCACGGCAGGACGGTGAGAGCCGGGCCGAGCCGCCGGACGAACAGCAGCGTGGCCGCGAGCAGGCCGAGCAGGAGCAACTGGCTGCCGTACGAGTAGAAGTCGAGGCGGCTGCTGCCGTCGGTGAAGTAGTAGGAGATGCCCATCACGCCCTGGCCGTGCAGGATCGCCTTCTGGTCGAGTGGCAGCAGGATGCCGTGCAGCCAGCCGGAGAAGTCCTCGACCGCGAAGTACGCGTTGGCCGCGGACCAGGTGAGAGCGGCGGTGGCCGTGTAGCGGGCGGTGACCGCCAGGGCGCGCCGGGGGCCGAGTTCACCGCGCCGGACGGCGTACAGGCCGATCAGGAGGAACGGGGCGAGGAACCAGGCGAGTTGCTGGGCGGCGCAGGCGGCGCCCAGGCAGGCAGCCCGCAGGACGCCCCCTGCCCCGAGCCGGCCGCCCTCGCCCGTGCCGGGCCAGCGGACCACGACGGGGACGAGCAGGGCGAGGGCCGTGATGGCCGGGTAACCGGCGTAGGCGTAGTGGGGCAGGAGGCCGAAGCCGAGGCAGACTGCCGTACCGGCGGATCGCCAGGGTGCCGGGAGCAGGAACCACAGCAGGACGGAGGAGGCCGCCAGCGCGACGGTGGTGACCAGGGTCGCGGCTGCCGTGGAGTGGAGGGCGGCGTGCACCGGTGCGGCCAGCAGGGCGGTAAGCGGCGGATAGCCGTACGTGTAGTCGGCGCCGCCGGACATGGTCTTGGTGATCCCGACGCCGTGCGTGTCGAACAACCAGGGCCACGGTTGGCCGTAGACCGGACGGCCGTGCAGGATCTGGTCCGCGGCCTGGGCGGTCAGCGCGGCTTCGTCCGCGCCCGTGTGGTCGAGCAGGTAGCCGCAGATCACCAGTGCGACCGCGGTGACCAGTACCGCCGCGTCGACCCTGATCAGTGCCCGTCGGCTCCGCACGAGGAGGGCGAGGACGGCGCAGGCGAGGATCGAGGCGTAGCAGACGGAGATGACGGCGGCGACCGGCGGACGCGTCGCCATCGCGGTCGTCCAGGCGGCGCGCGTGCCGATGAACAGGCTGATCGTGGCCACCAGAGTCATACCGCGGTGCCACTGCTGGGGTCCGGCGTCCGGGACTCCGAGGGCCGAGGCCCCGGTCGGGGGGAGTACGGCCGGCCGCGGTGCGGTACGACGGCGGGTCTCGACGCCCACTCCGCCAGGATGGGTGCCTGTCAAGGACTGCCTCCTCTGCCTCGCCCCCGCCGGGCGGCAACCGCAGGCTGGGCCGGCCGGTTCCGCCGCGCCGGAGGCTCGTCCGGCCGCCCGGGACGGAGTTCGCGCTCTCGCCGTTCAGGGCAGGGACGAGTGGACGCCCCGTTTCGATCATCCGCAGTTCACCTGGCGTCTACAAGGCTGTAGCCGGTAAGCGGTTTGCGTGAAATGACCCGCCGAAAGGCACCCGTCTCTTACCGCCGCCCCGCGGAGGTGAAGCGGTCGAGTTCCGTGCGGGCGCAGTCGGTGCTCGTAGGCGAAGATCACGACCTGCACCCGGTCCCGGAGCTGGAGCTTGGCCAGGAGGCGCGTGATGTGGGTCTTTACGGTGGCCTCGGTGAGGTGGAGGCGCTGGCGACCTCCGCGTTCGTCAGGCCGGTGGCGATGAGGCGGAAGACGTCCCGTTCCCTGGCCGTCAGCCGGGCGAACAGCGCGCCGGCCGCCTCGTCACGGGGCCAGGCCGCGGCCTTGGCGAAACGGTCGACGAGGTCGCGGGTGATGCGCGGGGTGAGGACGGCATCGCCGCAGGCCACGGTCCGGATCGCCTGGTGCAGCACGGCCGGGACGACGTCCTTGAGGAGGAATCCGCATGCTCCCGCCCGCAGCCCCTCGAACGCGTACTCGTCGAGGTCGAAGGTGGTCAGGGTGAGGACGCGGCACGGCGAGGTGTTCGTGATCCGACGGGTCGCCTCGATGCCGTCCATCATGGGCATGCGGACGCCCATGAGGACCTCGTCCGGCGCCGTCCGCCGGACGAGGTCGACGGCCTGCCGGCCGTCGGCGGCCTCCCCGACGACCGTGATGTCCGGCATCGTGCCGAGGAGGCTGCGGAACGCCGTACGGACGAGCGCCTGGTCGTCGGCGAGGAGGACCTTGATGGTCATCGCGGCTCGCTCGGCTTCAGTTCACCGGAGACCGCCCATCCTGTGGCCGCGGGTCCCGCGGTCAGGTCACCGTCGAACAGGGCGACGTGCTCCCGCATGCCGGTAAGACCGTTGCCGGTACGGGTGTCCGGGCAGGGGCCTGACACCGGTCTGCCGTCGGTGACTGTGAACGCGACCCGGCGGGGATCGCGGAGCAGGACGATGTCGACCTTCGACGCCTCCGTCGCGTGCTTGACGACGTTCGTCAGCGACTCCTGCACGATCCGGTAGAGACAGGAAACAGCGGAGAATGCACCGACGAAAGTCGCCGAGGCCACCGCCCTCTTCTGGATCGTCAAGGTCCTCACCACCGGCATGGGTGAGGCCACCTCCGACTTTCTCGGCCAGTGGAGCCTGTGGCTGTCCGCCGGGACGAGTGCCGCCGCACTGGTGGGCGCATTCTGGTGGCAGTTCCGTTCCTCGCGGTACCACCCCGCGTCGTACTGGTTCACCGTCGCGGTGATCGCGGTCTTCGGCCGCCGCCGCGGACTGCTTCCGCATCGGACTGCACGTACCCCTGCCGGTCACGACGACCGGCTACGCGATCGCCCTGGCCTGCTGCTTCGCCGCCTGGTGCGCGACCGAGCGCACGCTGTCGATCCACACCGTCACCACGCGCCGTCGCGAGGTCTTCCACTGGCTGACCGTGCTGCTCACCTTCGCCCTGGGCACCGCCGCCGGCGACCTCACCGGCTTCTACCTCGACCTCGGGTTCGTGCACTCCGCGCTGCTGTTCGGCGCGGCGATCCTGGTGCCGTGGCTGCTGCACCGCTTCGCCGGACTCAACGCCATCGCCGCCTTCTGGGCCTCGTACGTCCTCACCCGCCCCCTCGGCGCCTCACTCGCCGACCGGCTCGGCATGGACAAGCCGCTCGGCACAGGCGTCGGCTTCGGCACCACGGCGATCCTCGCCGCGCTGGTGTGCGCCGCCCTGGTCGGCTACCTCGCCCTGTCCCACCCGCGCGACGACCACGACGCCCCTGCTCTCACTCCGACCGCTCTGCCCTGATCCGGCTCAGTGCGCGACGCGGTAACGGTGCTCGGGACGTCCGGTGGCTCCGTAGCGCAGTTCGAGCCGGACCATGCCCTCCTTGACGAGGTAGGAGAGATAGCGCTGGGCCGTGGCACGGGAGACCCCGGTGCGTTCGGCGGCCTCCGCGGCCGACAGGGCGTCGTCCGTGGTGCGCAGGGTCTGGTGCAGCAGGGCGAGCGTCGGCGCGGAGTGGCCCTTGGCGGGGACGCGGGGCACGGCCGGCGGGCGGGCGGCGCTGAACAGGGCGTCCACATCGGCCTGGTCGGTCTCCGGGACCGTCCCGAGAGCCTCCATTCGGTGCTGCAGCTCGCGGTAGGCGGTGAGCCGCTCGGCGAGGTCGGGCGCTCCGAAGGGTTTGACCAGGTAGCCGACGGCGCCGAGTTTCATCGCGCTCCGCACCGAGGCGATGTCCCGGTCGGCGGTGATCATGATGGCGTCGGGACGGTCGCCGCCCTCGTCTCCGCTCAGCCGGCGCAGCACGTCGAGTCCGCTGCCGTCCGGCAGGAAGACATCGAGAAGCAGCAGGTCCGGGTGGAGGTCGCGTACGGCGTCCAGCGCCGCGGCCACGGTCGCCGCCTGGCCGACCACCTCGAAGCCCCTGACGCGGGAGGCGTAGTCGCAGTGGACGCGGCTGACCCGGAAATCGTCGTCCACCACCAGGGTACGGATCACCAGCGGTCACCGCCGGCCACACCGTCGCGCGCGCCGACCGGCACCGGCGGAGCCGTCGTGAACAGGGCGCCCTGCGGGGCCGGGACGGTGTCGGGTACCGGCAACGTCAGGGTGAAGACCGCACCCGGCCCTTCGCTGACCGTGATCGTGCCGCCGTGCCGCTGCACCAGCCGGTGGACGAGAGCGAGTCCGAGGCCGCGCCGCGCGGTCCCCCGGTCCGGGCGCGTCGACCAGCCGTCCTCGAAGATCGACTCGCTGGTGCCCGGCGGAATGCCCGGCCCGGTGTCGGCCACCTCCACCCGTACCATGTCGACGGCCTCGATCAACGACAGCCGCACCTCCGGACCGCCCTGCCGGGCCGGTCCGGTCGCGGACGCGGAGGCGGACGCGTCGATCGCGTTGTCCAGCAGGTTGCCGACGATGGTCAGCAGCCGGCGCAGATGCGGCGGGTCCTCGCCGAGGGCGGAGTCCTCGCTGAGGACGATCCGCACCCCGCGTTCCGCGGCCACCGTGATCTTGGCGACGATCAGTCCCACGAGCAACGGGTTGCCGATCCGTTCCCGTACGGATTCGGTCAGCGCCTGGTCGGCGCCGGCCGTCTCGACGGCGAACTCGTAGGCGGCGTCGTGATCGCCGATGTCCAGCAGCCCGGCCATCGTGTGCATACGGTTGGTGAACTCGTGCTGCTGGGCGCGCAGCGCGTCGGTGAGCCCGCGGACCGAGTCCAGTTCGCGCAACAGCCCGATGAGTTCGGTGCGGTCGCGCACGGTGACCACCGCGCCCAGTTCACGGCCGTGCAGGGCGACCGGCATCCGGTTGACGACCAGGCAGTGGTCGTCGGTGAGCACGCTGATGTCGCTGCCCGCCAGGGTGCCGTCCAGGGCACGGCGCAGCCGCCCGTCCGGCAGTACCTCCGCCAGCGTGCTGCCGAGCGCGGTGCCGAGGCCGAGCAGGTCGCGGGCCTCGTCGTTGACCACCGTGATCCGGCCGTCGGGATCGAAGGCGACGACTCCCTCACGGATACCGTGCAGCATCGCCTCCCGGTCCTGCAGCAAACCGGCGATCTCCTCCAGTTCCAGCCCGAACGTCGTCCGCTTGAGCCGCCTGGCCAGCAGGAAGGCGGCCGCCGAGCCGAGCGCGACGGCGATGGCGCTGTACAGGCCGAAGGTGGGCAGTTCGCGCCACAGTTCGCCCAGCACATAGTGCTCGGGAATGCCCGCGGAGACCTCGCCGACCAGCTTGCCGGTGGGCCCGTACAGCGGAGCCTTGCCGTTGGCGGAACGTCCGGTCGCGCCCTGGTCGGTACCGACCTGGGGCCTGCCGTCCAGCACCACGATGGGATCGCCCGTCGCTTCGCCGATCAGCGCCGGGTCGGGATGGGAGTGGCGGATGCCGCGCAGGTCGAGCACGACCACGTACGACGCCCCTGACGCCTTGCGGATCCGTTCGGCCACGGTCTGCACCACGTCGCCGCCGCCCCCGTACTGCATGGACTGCCGGATCTGCGGTTCGGCGGCCGTCGTCTGCGCGATGTCGAGGGCCCGCTGCTCGTAGGCACGGTCGATCTCGCCCCGCTGCGCGAAGGCGAACAGCACGAAACCGATCAGCCCGGTCAGCGCCAGGATGGCCAGCTGGTTGGCCAGGATCCGCGCGGAGAGCCGCCCCTTCCCGCCACGGCCGAGCAGCATACGGATGGGTTTCACCGGTGTCTCTCGCCTGTCGTACGGCTGCCGGGCGCGGCCTCTGCGCCGTGCCCGTGGTGGCGTGATTGTGCCCCCGCTCCCGGCCTTCTGCCCACCCCCCGCTCACTGAGCAGAACGAGCAGAAGCCCCGCTTACACGGCTAACGCGGGATACGGATGAAACAGCGACGTAACACCCGGCGGCCCCTAACGTCTGCCTTCCTCGACCCCCGAGGTCCGACCCCCGAGGTCAGGAAGGAGACAGCCGCAGATGGCTTCACGCAACGATGCCGCGCTGAGCCCGGTCGCCGAGAGGGGCGGCCAGGACAGCGCGCGAGTCGAGATTTCAGGGCTCACCAAACGATTTCTGACCCCTGCGGGTGAGGTGTTCACGGCACTGCAGGACGTTTCGTTCACGGTGGAGCCCGGCCAGTTCTGCGCGGTGGTGGGCCCGACCGGCTGTGGCAAGTCGACGACGCTGGGCATGGTGTCCGGGCTCGACCGGCCCAGCGAGGGCTCGGTCAGGGTCGGTGGCCGTGAGGTGGACGGTGTCACCGACGGCGTCAGCTTCATGTTCCAGGCCGACGCGCTGCTGCCCTGGAAGACCGTGCTCGGCAACGTGCTGATGGGCCCCGTCTTCCGCGGGGTGCCCAAGCAGCAGGCCCAGGCGTCGGCACGCGACTGGCTGCGCCGGGTGGGCCTCACGGGGTTCGAGGACCGCTACCCGCACCAGCTCTCCGGCGGTATGCGCAAGCGCGTGGCCATGGCCGCGGCACTGATCAACGAACCGCGGATTCTCATCATGGACGAGCCGTTCGGCGCACTGGACGTGCAGACCAAGGCGATCATGTCGACCGAACTGCTCGGTCTGTGGGAGCAGATCCGCCCGTCGGTCGTCTTCATCACCCACGACCTCGACGAGGCCGTGGCGCTCGCCGACCGGGTCGTCGTCATGACCTCCAGCCCCGGGTCGGTCAAGGCGGTCTTCGACATCGACCTGCCCCGCCCGCGCGGCTCGGTGCAGGAGATCCGCTTCCAGCCCCGCTTCATCGAACTACAGCACCAGATCTGGGACTCGCTGCGCGAGGAGGTGGAGCGCGCCTACGCACGCACCGCAGGAGGTACGGCATGAGCACGGCGTCCGAAGTTTCCCCCGCTCCCGTCGAGGGCGGAGCACATCTCTCGGCCGGGGCCGCCGCCAAACGCGCTCGCCGGCGCCGCGTCGCCCTGGTCTGGGCCGGCCGCGTCGGCCTCGCGGTCCTGGTCATCGGAGGCTGGCAGGCGTTCACCACCTGGGGCATCGTCGACCCGTTCTTCTTCGGGCAGCCCTCCGGCATCGCCAAGCGGCTGGCCGATCTCTTCCGGCACGGCACCGAGTTCGGATCCTTCTACGCGAACATCTGGACGACGATCCAGGAGGCGCTCGCCGGCTTCGCCCTCGGGGCAGTCACCGGCGTGGTCTTCGGTGTCGCGCTGGGCCAGAGCCGCTTCCTCGCCGACGTCCTCGGCCCCTACATCAAGATGGTCAACGCGATCCCGCGGATCGTCCTCGGCTCGATCTTCATCGTCGCGTTCGGCATCGGCGTGCTGCCGAAGATCCTGCTCGCCGCGGTTCTGGTGTTCTTCATCGTCTTCTTCAACGCCTTCCAGGGCGTGCGCGAGGTCGACCGCAACATCCTCGCCAACGCCAGGGTGCTCGGCGCCTCCCAACTGCAGATCATCCGGCACGTCACCGTGCCCTCCGCGCTCACCTGGATCATCGCCAGCCTGCACAGCGCCTTCGGCTTCGCGATCGTCGGCGCGCTGGTGGGCGAGGTGCTCGGCGCACAGAGCGGCCTCGGCCTGGTCATCAAGACCGCGCAGAACAACTTCGACCCCAACGGCGTGTTCGCCACGATGCTCGTCATCTCGGTCATCGTGCTCGGCGCCGAGTGGGTGATCGGCAAGCTCGAGCACCGGCTGCTGGCCTGGCGACCGCCGGCCCCCTCCGAGGCATCCAACGCCCTCTGACCCGGCCCCTCCCTCCCCTCCCCCGCACTTCCCTGTCCCACCTCACAAAAGGAATGTGGCCTGCCATGTCCAGACGACCCGCCACCGTTGCCGCGTCTCTCCTCGCCGTTCTCGCCCTCGGCGCGGCCAGCGGCTGTTCCGGCAACTCCGCCGGCACCAACGCGAGCAGCGGCTCCGGCTCCACACCGACCGTCAAGCTCATGGTCGGCGGCATCGACAAGCAGATCTACCTGCCCTACCAGCTCGCCCAGAACCTGGGCTTCTACAAGAAGTACGGCGTCGACGTCCAGCTCAGCACCGAGCAGGACGGCGGTGTCGGCGCCGAGGAGGCCATGGCTTCGGGGCAGGTGGACATGGCGGGCGCCTGGTACAACCACACGATCGAGTTCCAGGCGAAGGGCAAGGCGGTCGAGGACGTCGTCCAGCTGTCCGGCGCACCGGGCGAGCGGGAGATGTGCACCAAGAAGTCGGGCGTCACCTCGGGTGCCGACTTCAAGGGCAAGACCCTCGGCGTCACCGACCTGGGCTCGGGCACCGACACGCTCACCCAGTTCCTGGCCGCCAAGAAGGGCGTCAAGACCAGCCAGTTCCACCGGATCGGGGTCGGCGCGGGCTCCACCGCCATCGCCGCCCTGCAGAACGGCAAGGTCGACTGCGTGATGACGACGCAGCCGACGGTCGCCGCGATCCAGAAGAAGGGTGTCGGCAGCTCCGCGATCGACCTGGCCACCACGCAGGGCGCCACGGCGGCGATGGGCGGCGCCTACCCCGCGGCCGGCGTGCTCGCCCGCACCGACTGGGTCGACTCCCACAAGGACACGGTGCAGAAGGTCGTCGACGCACTCGTCGCCACCATGCACTGGATCAACACGCACAGCGCGGCCGACATCGCGAACAAGCTGCCGACGTCGTTCGTGTCCAACCAGTTGGTGACCAAGGCCGACTACATCACCGCCCTGACCCAGGACAAGGGCCAGTTCCTCCCCGACGGCATCATGCCGGCCGGCGGCCCGAAGACCTCCCTGGCCACGGAGCAGCTCGTCGGGAACGTGAAGGGCGCGGTGGACCTCAGCAAGACGTTCACCAACGACTTCGCCTTCCGGGCCAACAAGACGGAGGGCTTCAAGACCACCACGACCCCGGCAGGGGCGACCGGCTGACCACCACCGGCACGGGGCCGCTCGGGTGACAGCCACCGGGGCGGCCCCGCCTCATGTCTCGTCCCCTTCGGCGGGAAGGAACAAGGTGAACGTGGCCGGGTGCCGGTTTGGCGAGACGGTCGCGGTCGTGGGCCCGTCCGGGGCCGGCAGGTCGACCCTGCTGGCGTGCCTCGCCGGACTCGACGAGCCCTCCGGCGGCGAGGTCCACGTCGACGGCGTACGGATCAGCCATCGCCCCGAGACCGAGCGCGCCCGGCTGCGGGCCCGGCACATCGGCGTCCTGCTCCGGACTCGCAACCTGCTTCCGCACCTCAGCGTGCGCGACAACGTCCGCCTGCCGCAGCGGGCGCGGGGGCGCAGGGCCCTCGTCCCGGCCGGGGAACTACTGTCCCGGGCCGGGCTCGCCGTCGCGCTGGCCAACTCCCCCGCCGTCCTGCTCGCCGACGAACCGACCGGTGAACTCGACGGCGAGACAGAGCAGTTGGCCCTTTCGATGGTGCGGGAGCGGGCCGCGGAGGGGTGCGCGGTGCTGATCGTCACGCACAGCCGGGAAGCAGTCCGTATCGCGGACCGGGTGATCACCCTGACGGACGGGAAGGCCACCGATAGCCGGCGGCAGGCCCACGAGGAGGCAGACGATGCCGTCGGATGAGGTACTTGTCAGCTGCGCGGACGCGGCCCTGACCTTCGGCCGGGGAGCTCAGGCGGTCGTGGCCGTGCACGGGGCCGACCTGGAGATCCGGGCCGGGGACCGGCTCGCGGTCGTCGGCCCCTCGGGGCCGGGCAAGAGCTCGCTGCTGCACCTGGACCTGGGACTGCCGGACATGGACGGCCTGGACGTCGCCCGGCGGCTGCGCGCCCGCCTCCCCGACCTGTTGATCGTGGTGCTGACGGCACGGACCGACGACATCGACATCGTCGCCGGGCTGGACGCCGGCGCCGACGACTACCTGGTCAAGCCGTTCAGCCTGACCGTGCTGCTCGCCCGGCTGCGGGCCCACCTCAGACGGCGCGTGGCGCCCGTACCGGCCCGGGAGCCGGTACGGCTGGGCGATCTGGTCGTCGACGTGGCGGCCCGCCGCTGCGCGCTGCTCGGCGTCGACGTCCCCCTGCGGGCCGAGGAGTTCGACCTGCTCGCGGTGCTGGCCGCGCGGGTCGGCGAAGCGGTCTCGCGCGAGACGCTGATGGCCGAGGTGTGGGACGAGAACTGGTTCGGCTCCACCAAGACCCTCGACGTGACGTTGGCGGGCCTGCGCCGCAGACTCACCGAGGCGGCGCAGACGGAGGGGAGGCAGTCCCGGCTGCCCCGGATCACCACGTTGCGGGGCCACGGCTACCGGCTGGAACAGCAGCCTGATCCGCCGGATTGAGAACCCGCCCGCGGCTCCCCGGGACGGCGCGCACCTCGCTGGTTCACAGTGCCGGGCGACGGGCGAGCAGCGCCAGGACCGGCAGCCGACCAGGCTCGGACCGTCGGCCTGGTAACCGGTGTCACGGCTGTGGCGTGACCGGCGTCCGCCGCCGCTCGGCCCGGTGACATGACCTGTCGTCAGTCGGCTACGCCCGCTCGCCGCGGGTCCTGTGCTCCTGGACGTGCGCGTAGGCCATGAGGCCGAGCAGGACGGCCAGCAGGACCGCGGAGGATCCGGGGGTACCCAGGTCGAGACCGCCCTTGGCGACCGGCTTGGTCAGGAAGTCGCCCGCGGTGGCGCCGAGCGGGCGGGTGAGGACGAACGCGATCCAGAACAGCAGGACGTTGGGCACCACGGGCACCTTCATCAGGGCGACCAGTACGGCGAGCACCCCGGTCACCAGCAGCGCGCCGCCCGCGTAGCCGAGGCCCGAGCTGTCGGACAGGAAGTCGCCCATGGAGGTGCCGAGCGTGTTGGAGACGAGGATCGCCGACCAGAACAGGGCCTCGCCGCGGAAGGTGACGATGTCACGGATCCGGAAGGTCATCCCGCTCAGCCTCCAGACGGCGAAGATGACCAGCAGGATCGAGATGAGGATCGCCGCGCCGACGGGATAACCGAGACCGAGGCCCTGTGGCCCCCAGCCGAGTGAGGTGGCGCCGCCGGACAGGTACCTGGTGCTGGCGTCGCGGTTCATGAAGTCGGACATCGTGGTGCCGGCCATGCTGGTCGACAGGATGACCGTCCAGTAGAAGAAGGGGTTGTAGCGGCGGGACCCGAGCTGGACGACGAGGGTCACCACGAAGACCAGGAACAGCGCGATCGTGGTGAGGAAGTAACCCAGCTTCAGGGTCTGGGAGAAGAGGTCGCCGGCCGTCTCGCCCAGGGTCGTGGCCGCGATCTTCATGATCCAGAAGGCGAGGGTGACCTCGGGCAGTTTCTTCATCACCGATTTCGTCGTGCTCGCGACGTCGGGATCGGTGAGGTCGTTCGGCTGCTGCAAGGTGGGGGGCTCCTTGTGTGGTCGCACGGCACGGCGCTCGCCCGGCTTTGGGGGCGAGCGCCGTGCCACGTGGGCGACCGCGGCGACGCGATCGCGATCAACGACCTTGGCAGCGTCGGCCTCAACACCTCCTGAACGTCTGCCCCGCCCCTGTTCAGGCGGCGTGGCGCGCGATGTGCTGCGGCTGCGCGAGGGCGACCGCGCCGATGACGAGGGCGAACAGGACCGCGGACAGCCGGTGGCCGAAGTCCGCGCGTCCCGGCCACGGCCTTGTCACGGCGGCGACTCCAGCGGAGTCGCCGCCGATCAGGTCCGTCAGCGCATGTCTGTGAGGAGGGTGTTGAGTTCAGCCTCCTGCTGCGCCGCCGGCATCGGCGCGTTGGAGTGGTCGATGCCGAAGGTCTTCAGGACCTGGTCCATCTGGGCGTCGAGGAACGTCCAGCCGGTGTTGTCCAGCGGCTGCAGCGTCGCTTGGTCGGCATCCCAGAGGTCTCGCAGGGACTGGGCGGCCGCGTGGGCGCCGGTCGCGTTCCCCGACTGTGCGTCCTTGAGCGAGGTCGATGCGAGTGCCTTCAGCGCGTCGACCTTCGCGGCCGGGAACTTCTTCACGGCCTGGCCGGGGGCGAGGTGAACGGTGGAGGTGGCGTCCTCCTCCGGCGCCGGGCCGACGTGCGGCCGGCTGTGCGCCCAGACCAGCAGGCCCACGGTGGCGACGGCGAGGAGGCCGAAGCCCGCCAGCGCGACGCGCTCCCTTCGGGGGTCGGCGGTGATCTGCGGGGTGTGCGTGGCGTCGTAGGTCTCGGTCACGTCGGAGCGCGTCACCGTCAGGTAGATGACGGTCGCCAGGATCAGGCCGAGGAAGATCAGGCTGGTGGTGAAGGTGCCCAGCGCGAGACCGGTCGGCTCGCCCGGCTGGGCGACCTTCGGGGAGGCGAGCCAGTCGCCGATGTTGGCGCCCAGCGGGCGGGTCAGGATGTAGGCGAGCCAGAAGGACAGCACCGGGTTCGCGCCGAACCTCCACAGCAGCATGATCGCCGCGATGAGGCCGAGTGGCAGCAGGACCGAGACGCCCGGGCTCCAGCCGGTGAGCTCGAGGGTCCAGTCGCCGGTCGCGGTGCCGAGCGCGAAGGTGACGAGAACGGTGAGCCAGTAGAACGACTCACGCGGCAGCGTGTTGACCGAGTGGATCGAAAGGGTGCGCTCGCGCAGCCACCACGCGCCGAAGACCACGGCGAGCAGGACCGAGAACACCGTGGTGCTGATCCACAGCGGTACGTTGAGCTGGTCGGTCAGGATGTCGGTGTACAGCGTGCCCGTGACACTGACAACGACCACGGTCAGCCAGTACGGGAACGGCACGTACCGCTTCAGCCGCAGCTGGACGCCCAGGACCACGACGAACACCGCGGTGAAGATCCAGGCCGTGTTCACCAGGCCGACGCCCAGCTTCATGTTGATCCAGTCGGCGAAGCTCTCGCCGACGGTCGTGCACAGGATCTTGATCACCCAGAACCAGACGGTGACCTCGGGAACCTTGTTCAGCATCAGCCGCCCACTGCGGCGTGTGCGGGCTTCGCTCGTCGTAGTCATGCGCCGAGGCTGGCCCGGCCAACCTGCACACAACCTGACTACGCGACCGCCTCCGCCGTGGGGAAGGTCACCTCGACGCGACCGTGGCCATCCGCGATCGCACGGACCGCCACTCCCGCGGACGCGGCGAGACGCTTGACCACGGCCAGCCCCAGCCCGTGCCCGTCGCCGCTGGTCACGCCCGCTTCGAAGACCCGGTCGACCTCTGCCGGATCGAACCCCGGGCCGTCGTCGAGGACATCGATCACGACGCCCTGAGGCTGGACGCGCCCCGTGACCCAGACGCGCGAACTCGCATGCCGCAGGCCGTTCTCCAACAGAGGTGACAGCACTGCCACGACGAGTTCGGTCGCCACGGCGACGTCGACGTCGGTCGGGACGGCGAGTTCGATGGAGCGACCGGCGATCGCCTGTCGCGCCGCCGCCCTGAGATCGCAGCGGGAACCGCCGTCGATCCGTGTCCGGGCGGCACCCAGAATCGTCGTGATCGCCGTGTTCAGGCGGTCGACCTCGGTCAGAACGGACTCCGGTGCCACCTGGTGACCGGAGAGCTGCGCCAGCTGTGCCTCGCCCCGCAGGGCCGTCAGGGGCGTCCGCAGCTCGTGGGCGATCTCGTCGGTGAGCCGGCGCTCGTCCGCGAGCGCGTTGTCCACACGGTCGAGCAGGCGATCGAGAGTCCGCCCGAGCTCCCCGAATTCATCCCGCGGAACCCCGAGGTCGAATCGGCGCCCGGGTTCGTGATCGCCCCAGTCGTCGGCGAGAGCGGCCATTTCGTGGACGACCCGCAGCGCACGGCCCACCACGAGGTGCGCGACGACGCCGGCGAGCAGGATCGCGATGCCGCCCAGCATGAGCGACATCGTCAGGCTGCGCTGCTCCGACGTCTCGTACGGCGTCAGATCCACCCGCACGACCACCATGACGTGGTGGCCTTCCAGCCGGATCGGCTGGGCGTACAGCAGGTGCCCGCCGACCGTGGTGGTCTGGGACTTTCCGGAGCCGACGAGTGCGTCAACGCGGTCGAGGACGCTGCCCGGCACGATTCCGTCGATGAGGTGCCCGTCGGCGTACACCCACGAGACCGTGTCCAGCGCTTCGTTGCCGCCCTCGATCAGCACGACGTGGCCACCGTGTACGGCTACGTTCGCCGCCACGGCCTCCGCACGTGTGTGCGCCAGAGCGTTCGCGTCGGCGTCGGTCACCTGGCTCAGCAGCACGTGCGAGACCACCACGAGCACGGCGACCACCGCTGTCGCGATCAGAACCGCCAGCGCGACGACCCTCCCGCGGAAGCCCGTCACTCCCATCGATAGCCCACCCCGCGGACCGTCGCCAGGCGATCGGCCACGCCCAGCGCACCGAGTTTCGTCCGTAGCCGGCGAACGAAGGAGTCAAGGGTGTTGTCGCTGACCTGCGCGCCGTGCGGCCAGCCCGCGGCGACGAGGGCGTGGCGGCGTACCGCGTCGCCCTGCGAGGCGATGAGCCTGCCCAGCAGACGGAACTCGGTCGGCGTCAGGCTCTCGCTCGTCGAACCGTGGGTCACGACATGTCTCGCCGGATCGAGAACGACGCCCCTCGGTGGGGTCGTCGCGGTTGTTCTGCGCAGCAGGGCGCGGACCCTCACCAGCAACTCCGGGATGTCGAACGGTTTCGTCATGTAGTCGTCGGCTCCCGCCTCGAAGCCGCCCACCTTGTGATGCATGCCGTCCAGAGCGGTGAGCATCAGCACCGGGGCATCGACGCCACGGGCCCGCAGCGCCAAGCAGACATCGCGGCCATCGGCGTCCGGGAGCCCCAGATCCAGGACGACCAGGTGAGGGAGCGGCTCAAGTCGCCGCAGCAGGCTGTCCGCGGTGGAAGCGACGGCGACCGTATGGCCGTCGTGCTCGAGCGCACGCTTGAGCACGTCACGGACCGCCGCGTCATCCTCACACACCACAATGAAAGCCACAGGCCGACCCCAGGTACTCCAGCGACAGTTCTCAGTTTTCTGGGCGGTCCCGCGTACTGGACGACCACAGGCACGGACCGGAAGGCTGCCCGCTTCCCGCGACGCCCCCACGGTACGCCCTGCCTCTACGTGACGTAGTAGCCGTTCGGGAATCGTCCGGTATCTCACATGTCGCCGGGCCGTCGGGCGGGACGGGAGAGGTGACGCCCTGGCGGTCTCCCGCATGGGCACGTCCTACAACAAGTAGGACATGGGCGGGTAGCCTGTACGCGACGACGCGAGGGAAGGCGGACGGTGGGGTGACGGGCCAAGGAGACGAGGAAGCCCACGAGGCATCCGGCAGGCGGGCGCGCGGCCAGCTGGAGAGCGATGTACTCGCCGCGCTCTGGGCTGCGGGCGGTCCGCGGACCGCGCGGGAAGTCCGGGAACAGCTGCCGGGCGACCTTGCCTACACGACCGTACTCACCATCCTGTCCCGGCTGCATGACAAGGGCATGCTGGTACGGCACCGCGAGGGCCGTGGCTATGCCTACGAACCGGCCCGCGACGAGGCGTCGCACACCGCCCAGCGCATGCACTCCCTGCTGACGGGCGGCTCCGACCGTCAGGCGGTGCTGGCCCGCTTCGTCTCGGAACTGTCCGAACAGGACGAGCACCTGCTGCAGCAGCTGCTGTCCGGGCACGACGACGTCCTCCCCGAGAGCCGGCGCCCGCCCGGGAAGCGGTGAGCAGGTGCTGATCAGCGTCTACATCCCGTTCCTCGTCACGGCGGCACTCGCCGTGCTCGCACCGCCCGTGGCGCACCGGCTGCCCCCGCGCCCGGCGGCCCTGGCGCTGGCCTGCGCCGCGCTGGTGACGGCGGCCGGATGGGCGGGATCCCTCGCCCTGCTGGCTTTCACCGGAGTGGCGCAGATCCCGCAGATCGCCGAGGAGGGCCGCTGGTCCGTGTCCGCGCTGCGCTCCCAGGACCCCGTCTACGCCGTGGTCGCGGCCGTCAGCACCCTGGTGCTCGCGGTGTGCGTCGTCTCCCTCGGCGTGGCCGCCGTCCGGCAGGGCCGCCACCTGCTCCGGGCCCGGCGGGAGTGTGCCGAGCTGCCCGGGCACACGGAGCTGGCCGTACTCGACGACGACGTCCCCCTGGCGTTCGCACTGCCTGGGGCGCCGGGCCGGATCGTCGTCTCCCGGGGGATGCTGCGCCGCCTCGATGGTGCCGAGCGCGAGGCACTGCTCGCCCACGAGCGGGCCCACCTCCGCGGACGTCACCACGTCTTCCAGAGCGTGTGGCGGCTCACGGCCGCACTGAACCCGTTGCTGCGGCCGGTGGCCGTCGCGGGCAACTTCGTCCTGGAGCGCTGGGCCGACGAGGAGGCCGCCGAGCGGGTCGGTGACCGTACGGTCGTCGCCCGCGCGGTGGGCCGCGCCGCCCTGGCATCCGCCGGTGCGTCCCGTCCCGCCGCGCTGGCCGCGACCGGCGGAGTGGTGCCGCAGCGGGTACGGGCCCTGCTGGCCCCGCCGCCCGCCCGCCGGAGCCTGCCCCTGCTGGCCGGCGGTCTGCTGCTGGCCGTCTGCTGCGCGAGTCTGGCCAACGCCGCCTCGGACAGCGACCGCATGCTGGACAGCGCGCAGTGGGCGCTGTGCAGGGCACATGCCGGCACCACCACCGCCGCGCCGACCGCCCACGACGGTGCTCCCGGGCACGGACCGGACGGCTGCTGTGCCGCCCCTGACCGTCCGGAGCACGGAGAGCGCCACTTCTGACCTGCCCGGCGCGCCGGTCCTCACCCCGTCGAGCGAGAGGGCCGGTCACGGGCGGGCGTGAGCCCGGTGTCGGCGCCCGGCCCGGCTACGCCGGGTCCGCGTCCACCGACACCGGCCGCCACGACGAGAAAACCGCGGCCGCCGTCCTCGTACGCACCATCCAGGCGGATGCCGGTCGCGGCGATCAGGGAGCCGGCGCTGTGGTGGCGACGAGCTGGGTCGTCAGCAACGGGCGCAGCGCCCCGTGGCTCAGGGAACCGACCAGCGGGGTGGCCCAGCGGGCCAGTGCCGAGCTGACGAGGAAGGCGACCGGGAGGGCGACGGCGGCGGAGCCGAGGACGTCGTGGGGGTAGTGGGCGCCGACGTAGACCCGGCTGAAGCCCTCCAGCAGGGCGAACACGGCGGCGACGGCGCTCAGCCGGCGGTCGAGCAGGAAGAGCGCTGCCACGGTCGCGGCGGCCACGGTGGCGTGCCCGCTGGGGAAGGCGTAGTCGGAAGGTGCCGGGCAGGTGTCGACCAGGTAGGCGTGGGGCATCGACCGGCAGGGCCGCGCCTCCGCGACGAGCTTCTTGACGACCTCGGCAACGGCGAAGGCCGTCAGGACGGCGACCGGCGCCGCCAGCGCGACCGTCATCGCCCGCGGGTCACGGCGCCGTGCGGTCCACCAGCCCGCGATCATGAGGATGGCGAAGACCCCGAGACCGAGGTCGGTCCACACCTCCATGGGCGTGTTGAGCCATTTGGTGTCACGGGCGAAGTCGGTGACCGAGGTGAACAACGAGCCGTCGACGCCGGATCCGTCGAGGGCCAGGTGCGCGGTGGCGGCCGCGGCCATAGGCAGAGGTCCTTCCGTCCTTGTGAGCGCGTCGAGTGCTCACGGGATGAGCGAGCGGCCATGGGGTCCGGGTTCTGTCACCGGTCGCTTCGCGCCTGCGAGGTGACACTCAAATGACGTGGCGACGAAGCCAGAGTGACCGCCAGGCCAATCTACTACATCTTGTAGACACAAGGCCCCCTGCGCGAACACGGCGTCCCCGGCCTGCCCCGCGGGTGAACGCTCGGGCCGGGAACACGCCGCCCGGCGCCGGCTGCGCTGTCGGTGTCCGCCCCGCTCAGGGCCCGCGGCGGCCGCTTGTCGGCGCCGGTGTGGTGCTCGTCGGCGTGGGTGTGGGTGAGGTGCTGCCGCCGGTCGTGCCGCCGAGGAGGCCGCCACCTGTACCGGCGGTGGTTCCGGTGGTGTCGGTCGGACTCGGGCTGACACAGTGCTTCCCGTGCCCGCGGCACGGTGCGGTGGTGGGTGTCGGGGTGGCCGGCGCGGTCGGGGTGGCCGGGGGTGCGCTCTGGGCCGCGGTGGCGGAGGGGGTGGGCGAGGGCGCGCCGTATTCGTCCGTGGACTGGCCCAGCGCGGGTGCGGGCGGGAACTGCTGGACGGGTTGCCCCTGGAGGGCGGCGGTCATGTAGCCGGTCCACACCTCGGTGGGCATGTCGGCGCCGAAGACCTTGGCGTAGCCGCCGACGCCCTGCATCGACTGGAGGCCGGCGTTCTTCGGGTCCTCCTTGAACATGCTCACGGCCGTGGTCAGTTGCGGGGTGTAGCCGATGAACCAGGCGGACTTGTAGTCGTCGGTCGTACCCGTCTTGCCGGCCGCCGGGCGGCCGAGGGCCTGGGCGTTGGTACCGGTACCGTTCTTCACTACGTCTCGCAGGACGTCGGTGACGGTGTCGGCGGTCGAAGCCGGCATGGCCGTGGTGCCCTTGGGCTTGTCGAAGCCGGTCAGCTGCCGGCCGTCGGCGACGACCTTGGTCACCGAGTACGGCTCGTGCTGGACCCCGCCGTCGTCGAAGGTGGCGTACACGTCCGCCATCCGGATCGCCGACGGTGTGGAGGTACCGATGTAGAAGCCCGGGGTGTCGTACTGCAGGCTCGTGCGCAAAAGCCCCGCCTTCAGGGCCTCGCCCTCCACGTTGTCGTAGCCGACGTACTCGCCGAGTTGGACGTAGGGGGTGTTGACCGACTGCTCCATCGCCTTGCGCAGGGTGATGTACCCCCACTTCGTGGACACGTCGTTGCGCTGGTGCAGGAGCCCCGTGGGGTCGTTCGCGTCCGGGAGCTCCTGGCCCTGCTGGTTCTTGATGGTGATGCCGTCGTCGCCGTCGAACTTCGAGGCCGGGGTGATCGGCGAGGCCGGCTGCCCGGGAGACAGGACGGCGCCGTGGTCGAGAGCGGCGGCCAGGTCGACGGGTTTGAAGGTGGAGCCGACCGGCACACCGGTCGCGTCGGCGTTGTCCGTCCAGTGCCCCTTGTTCCAGCCGGGCCCGCCGTACAGCGCGACGATCGCACCGCTCGACGGATCGATCGACGCCGCGCCGACCTGGACGTCCTTGTCGGCCGCGCGGTGCTGCGGATCGAGATGCCTCCGCTCCATCGCCGTGACGGACGCCGACAGGGCGCCGACCTTCTTCTTTTCGAAGGTGGTGTAGATCTGGTAGCCGCCGTGGCCCAGCTGCTGGTCCGTGAGGGACGTGTGGGCCTCGACGTATTTCTCCGCGGCCTGCACCAGGTATCCGGTCTGCCCGGCCATGCCCGCCGACGGCGCGTACGGCCTGGGCGTGGGGAAACCCGCCGCGAGGTACTGCTGTTCCTGGGCGCCGGTGATCTTGTGGATCTTGGCCATCCGGTCCAGCACGTACGTCCAGCGGGCCTTGGCCTGGGCCTTGGCCTGCGGGTCGCTGTCGGCGTGCATCAGCAGGCTCGGCTCGTTGACCGTGGCGGCGATGAAGGCCCCCTGGCTGACGTTCAGCTGGAAGGCGTGCACGTGGTAGTAGGTACGGGCCGCGGCCTCGATGCCGTAGGCGTCCCGGCCGTAGTAGCAGGTGTTGAGATAGCCCTGCAGTATCTGCTGCTTGGACAGCTGGTCACCGATCTTCAGGGAGATCATGATCTCCCTGAGCTTGCGGGTGACCGACTGGTCCTGGCTGAGGTAGGTGTTCTTCACGAACTGCTGGGTGATCGTGGACCCCGACTGCACCTCACCGCCCGTGGCCATGTGGTACACGGCGCGGAGCATGCCCTGTGTGTCGACACCCGGATCGGAGTAGAAGGTGGCGTTCTCCGCGGCGAGGAAGTCCCACTGCACCAGCTTCGGCACCTGGGCGAGGTCGACGTTCTGCCGGTTGGTCGCCCCCTGGGTGGTCATCACCGAGCCGTCCGACCAGTAGTAGGTGTTGCTCTGCGCCTGGGTGCTGGGGTTCGCACCGGGAATGGTCGTCGTGGCGTAGGCGTAGCCGAACAGGCCCAGCAGGCCGGCGACGAACAGCAGGAAGGTGCCGGACACCAGCTTCCACGACGGCAGCCACCGACGGAGGCCGCGTCTGCCCGTCCGCGGGTAGTCGATCAGGCGGCGCCGGCCGGAACGACCGGCGTCCGTACGTCGCGTGCGCTCCGCGCGGCGGGCGCGCCCGTCCCGGGACTGCGCAGCCCTGCGCGCCGCGGCCCGGCCACCGTGGTGCATGCCGTCGGAGCCGGACGGCGTGGTCCGCCCCGACGGTCGGCGCCGGTGTTCGCTCATTCTCGCCACTCCTCAGTCAGCGCCCCGCCCCCAACCTCTCCTACATGTTGTAAGAGTAGGGCGTGCCCGCACTACGCATGCGGCCGCCCCCTGGCCAGAGGCGGCAGCGGGCCGACTTCGGAAGCCGCGGCTCCGGTCTCGGTGCCTGCCCGCAGCCCTTCGACCCGCACCCGCCGCCGGTTTCGGTTCGCGAACAGGAGGGCGAGCGCGAGCGCGGTGACGAGCGAGACGCCGCCGCCCAGGACCAGGGTGAAGCGGGCTCCGAGAGTGTCGGACACCAGGCCGACCAGCGGTGCCCCGACGGGGGTGCCGCCGAGGAGGACGAGAAAGTACACGGACAGGACGCGGCCCCGCAGCGGTGGGTCGGCATGGAGCTGGATCAGCGCGTTGGCGGTGGTGGTCACGGTCACCGCGGCACATCCGGTGACGAACAGCAGGAACAGGAACGAGCCGTAGCCCGGCATGAGGCCCTGCGCGACTTCCAGGGCGCCGAAGCCGATCGTGGTGGAGGTGAGCCGGCGTGCGGTGGGGGGCCTGCCGTGGTGGGCCCAGTAGACCGCGCCGAGGAGGCCGCCCAGGGCGTAGGCGGCGGAGAGGCAGCCGAAGGCGGCGGCGCCCGTGTGGAACACCGTGACGGCGACGAGCGAGACGGTGACCTGGAAGTTGAGACCGAAGGTGCCGACGAAGGCGATGAGGCCGACCGGCAGGAGCAGTTCCGGGGTGGTGGCGATGTGGCGGAGTGCCTCGCGCGCTCGGGTGGGGCCCGGTCGCGCGCGGACCGGGGCGTCCGGCGTGCCGGTACGGATGGTGATCAGGCCGTAGAGGACGGCCAGGTACGAGGCGGTGTTCAGGAGGAACACCGGGCCGGTGCCGAAGGCTGCGACGGTGAGGCCGGCGAGGGCCGGGCCGACGGCGCGGGCCATGTTGAACTGGGCGGCGTTCAGGCTGACCGCGCCGGCCGTCTGCTCGGGGGAGACGAGTTCGCAGATGTAGGCGTTGCGGGCGGGACTGTCCACGGCGGTGGCGGTGCCGAGGGCGAAGGCCAGCGCGTAGAGGGACGGCAGGTTCACCGCTCCGGTCACCGTGAGCAGTCCCAGCAGGAGCGACTGGGCGGCCATCGCCGTCTGGGTCAGGAGCAGCGTCCTCCGCTTGGGATACCGGTCGGCCAGCACGCCTCCGGTCAGACCGAGCAGGGTCTGCGGCAGGAACTGCAGCGCGGTCACGATGCCGACCGCGCTGCCGCTGTTGCCGGTGGTGTGGAGGACGAGCAGGTCCTGGGCGGCGCGCTGCATCCACGTGCCGATGTTGGAGACCAGCTGTCCGAGCAGGTAGCGCCGGAAGTTCCGGACGGCGAGCGCGTGCGTCACCGGCAGGCGGAAGACGGCGCTCATGACGTCCGACGGGCATACGTGTCGACTGCGACGGGCACGCCGGTGTCGTCGAGGTGGTGGAAGGTCGGGTGGGGGTGCATGAGGAAGGCGTGGTGGGAGATGTTCCAGGCGTAGGCGCCGGCCATGGCGAAGGCGACCCGGTCGCCGACGCGCAGCCGTTCGGTCATGATCCGGCTTGCCAGTACGTCCTTGGGCGTACACAGCTGTCCGACCAGCGTCACCGGCTCGTCCCGGACCTCCGGGCGGTTCCAGGGCCGCGGCCAGGTGTCGTCGGGGATCACCTCGAAGGGCTGGTCGTGCTGTTTCGCGGCCGGGGTGCGCAGGTGGTGGGTGCCTCCGCGCAGTACGGCGAAGGCATGCCCCCGGCTGAACTTGATGTCCAGGACCTGGGTGACGTACCGGCCGCAGTACGCCGTGACCGAGCGGCCGGGCTCGATCCGCAGGGTGAGGCGGGGGTGGCGGGCGAGGATCCGGCGCAGTCCGGCGCCGAGGGCGGGCCAGTCGAACACCCTGGGCGGATGCGTGTAGTCGACGCCCATGCCGCCGCCCACGTTGACTTCGCGCAGGTCCACTCCGCGACCGCGGGCCCAGCTCTCGGCCCAGGCGAGGACCTTGTCGACGAGCAGGAGATGGGGCTGGGCCTGGAGGCCGCTGGCAAGGTGGAAGTGGAGGCCGCGCAGTCGGACGCCCGGGACCGACTCCAGCACCTCCAGGCAGCGGTCCAGTTGTACCGGATCCATGCCGAACGGCCCGCCGCCCATGGCCAGGGCGACCCGGCCCACGTCGACGGGCAGGTTGACGCGCAGCAGGACGTCCACGGTCCGGTCGCCCAGCAGGGTGGTGAGCAGGCGGAGTTCGTGTTCGCTCTCGACGTGCAGGCGCTCGGCTCCCGCGTCCAGTGCACGGGCCAGCTCCTGCTGGGTCTTCCCCGGGCCGCCGAAGGCGATCGGTGCGCCCGGAACGAGGGCGCGGACGTGGTCCAGTTCGCCGCCGGAGGCCACCTCGAAGCCGTGGACGTGTCCGGCGAGGGTGCGCAGGATCCGGGGGTCGGAGTTGGCCTTGGCCGCGTACAGCAGCTCGACGCGGTCCGGCAGTGCGGCCCGGATCATGCGCACGTGTTCGCGCAGGTCGGGCAGGTCGTAGACGTAGGCGGGCAGATCGTCGTCGGGCAGTGCGGCGACGAGGTCGTACGTCTCGGGCCTCACCGGACCACCTCGCGGGGGAAGTCCGCGCCGAGCGGGCTGGGCAGGGGCACGTAGGTCGCGTGGCGGTCGGCCTTGCGGGACCAGCGCAGCAGGAGGTTGGCCTTGGCCGGCAGCGGTACGCCGGACAGCAGGGCGCGCAGGCGCGGTGGTTCGGCGGCGGTGCGGGCGTAGGCGGCGAGGTGGTCGCGGACCAGGCCCCACAGGGCGGGTTCCAGCGCCGGGGCGAGGTCGGCCAGCGCGCTGAGGAGTTCCGCGGTGTGGTTGACCAGGAGGCAGTACGCGACCCGGTTCCAGCCGTGTTCGGGATCGTAGGTGAGGGGACCGCGCACGTCGTCAGGGAGCTCGGCGAGGGCCTGCCGGTGGCGGCCGGGCAGGAGCTTGGTGCCCTCCAGGTCGCGGAAGAACATCTGCGCGGGCGTACCGTCGGCCTCGACGCCGACGACGACGTTCTGCAGGTGGGGTTCGAGCACGACGCCGTGTTCGAAGTAGGCGGCGAGGACCGGCGGCAGCAACAGCCCGAGGTACGCGTCCCACCAGGCCAGGATGTCTCCGTCGCCGCGGGCGAGCAGCTGGGACACATGGGCTGCGCCGGTCGGGTACTCGTCCGCCACCGCGGCGGCGAGCAGAGGTGTGACCCCGGGACGCAGATGGTGGCGCAGGCCGGAGCGGACGATGACGCCGAAGCCCTCCAGGAGGGCGGTGTCGCCGGCCGTGTCGAGGGCGCGGTAGCCGGGCTCGGCCAGGAGCGCGCAGCCCGGGAAGCGGTCGGTGAGCCGGGCGAAGACGGGCTGGAGCAGCCGGTTGAGGGCAACGGCGCCGGACAGCTCGTAACTCGCGTTCCTGCGGACGCAGTTGGTGAGACGGACGTTGAGGCTGAACTTCAGGAACGCGTCGGTCTCGGGGGCGTACAGCGTCCGCACCGATGCGGTCGGTACCAGCTCCGGGCCGCCCGTGCCGGTGTCCACGACATCCCCGGCGGCGACCGCCTCGCGCAGCCGGTCGTGGTCCTTCAGCAGCCGGTACTGCCAGGGGTGCACGGGGAGTACGGCGAACTCCGGGCCGGCCACCGGGTGCAGCGCGTCCAGCACGTGCGGCTCGCCCTCCTCCCGTACGAGGCGGCGGCGCACGGCCAGGTAGCGCAGACGGAAGCGGGTGCCGGTCTCCGGGCCGTACGCCAGCCAGTCCGCCGGGTCGCCGGTACGGGCCTTGGGCGTGGGGTGGAAACGGTGGCCGAACACCAGGGACTGCTCCGAGGCCACGTACGGGTCCGCGGCCGTCCGGGTGCCCGCCCGCTCCTCCAGTACGACGCGGATCGTCTCGCGGCTGTCCGCCACCTGGCCCAGGAACTCCTCGTTGGCCAGGCCCGTGCGCTGTTCCAGTTCCTCCTGGATGCAGCCGGCCAGCTCGCGCCAGTCCACGGTCACCCAGGAATCGCCGTCGAGCCGCTGTACCGAGCCCTGGAAGCGATGCGCTCCGATCAACGAGGTCCGCCGCAGCGCGGCACGCAGCAGCAGGCCCCGGCGGGGCAGTCGGAGCAGGAGGTGGTCGTCGACGACCGTCACCTGGTGCTCGGGGGCGGACACCTCGCGGATCAGGCAGTTGAGCAGTGTGTGGGTCGTGACGAGGTCGGCCGTCCGCGACGGCTCCGCGGTCGGGGAAGGGACGGTGGTGGCGCTCTCGGTGTGGGGGGCCGTGCCGGTGGTCATGTGGTCGCTCCAGTGGGACAGCGGTCGGTGTCGGAGGTCAACGGCAGAGCGCCAGGGGGTTGGGCACGGACGTCCATTGCGCGGCGCCCGGGTTCTCGGACAGGCGCATGGCGACGGTCGCCTTCAGCGGCATCGTGTCCCCGAAGAACGCGGCCGCGTCCTCCTGGTCCGGCAGGTCGGCGAAGGCGTGGCGTCCGGCCTCGGCGACCGTGCCCCACAGCGCCCGTGGCTCGGCCGCCCGGGTCCGGCCGAGGACGTCGACCAGCTCGCTGAAGACCCCGCTGACCAGGCCGCCGAAGAGCTTGGTGCGCAGCGCGCCGATGTCGTCGCCGGCGCGGGTGCCGAGCAGCGGTGGCAGCGTGAACCCGCACCGGGCCAGGCGGCGCGGGCTGACCCGTACGCCGTCCAGGTCCCGGTACAGCACCCGCACCGGCCGCCCGTCGCGCAGGACGACCAGGGTGTTCTGGCCGTGTGCCTCCAGCGCCACCCCCATGGACAGCAGCGTCAGGGCGGGCGGCAGGACGAGGCCGGCGAGGTCCGCCAGCCAGCGCACCGGGTCCCCCGACACCACGGCGGCTCCGGTCGCGTGCACGGCCGTGAGCGGAACGGCGATCTCCCCGGCGTCGAGGTGGCACTCGGTCGATTCGCGGATCATGGTGGTGAGGCTTGCGGAGGGGTGTCCGTCCACGCGCACCGAGCCGCCGCCCAGCTCCCGCAGGACGCGCAGGCTGTCGCTGTGTCCGGCCTTGTCGAGGACGGCCGCGACCAGGTCGGACAGCGGGGGTCCGTCGGCGACCTCGGCCGGGGAGACGGTGCGCCGGTAGTTGGTGACCTGGACGTCGAGCGCGGTCTTGACGTGGCATCCGGGCAGCGCGCCGAGCGGTGCGAGGGTACGCAGCGACAGCAGCGGGCGGGCCGGGATCGTCTCCTCCACGACGGCCAGGTCGCGGTGGTGCCCGAGCACGTGGTCCCGCTGCCAGGGGTGCACCGGCAGCAGGTAGGCGTCGCCGTCCCGCAGCGTCCGCGGCCAGTCGCCGGCGCCCTGCCAGCGGCCGGCCGGGACCCGGACCAGGGCCAGCCGGACGACCGGGCGGTGTTCGGGCGCGTAGGCCAGCACGTCGGCGACGGACATGCCGGTGCGCGTCCGGCAGCAGGGGTGCTGCGGGTGGCCGTCGACGACCGCCTGCTCGGCGTCCGCCGAGTCGGCCGGGGAGACCTTCCGGCCCGCGTTCGCGGCTCTGGCGAGGGCCAGGTTGACGACGCTGTTGTCGAGTTCGGCCGCCAGCCGCTTTGCCGCGGGGGTACGCAGGCCCAGCTGTCCCAACAGCCGGGCCGGGTCGCTGATCGGCCCCTCCGGCCCCGACACGGCGAAGTCCCGCGGAACGTCGGCGAACGGCCGCGCGCCCGCCTCGGTGGCCGAGAGCGAACCGCCCCTTTGCAGCTCGATAACCAGAGATCCGGCCTCACGGCGACGCCTGGTCACACCGGGCAGGGGTTCTCGTCCGAAGGCGCTCCACAGCCGGGCCAGCACGGTGGCGCGCGCTCCCGGGAGCGCGGCCGCGAAGGGCTCCACCAGGTCCGGGCGGATGCGGCGCAGTTCGTCGATGGGCATGCGGTGTCCCTGGTCCTCGCGGTGGCGGATGGTCCGGCGGTGCTCCGGTGGCACCGACCGCCCTCGACGCTAGGGGAAAACGATCAATGGAATTGCCAGAGCGAATACAGCGAGAGGCCGCGGACACCCCCGGAACAACGTTTCGTCCTACGCCGTTCCGGCCGCATCAGCCGAGAAGGGCTCCGGGGCCCGCCGACTGACCCTGGATCAGGTTCCGACTGCCACCTGGGAGACCGAGGGCCGGCGTCCGACGTCTTAACCCTGGGCTAACGCCACGCTGGCCAGGCCCTTGATGTCGTCAAGAAGCCGCGCCCCAGCGAATGAGCCGGCCGTGGAAGATCACTGGCTCGGGGGAGCTTGCGGCGTTTGCGCCACGCGCCGTGGCCGGTGTCTGTGAGCCTTTCGGCATGCGTGTCTTGCTGATCGAGGACGACGACCGGGTGGCCGGGCCGCTGGCGGAGGGGCTGCGCCGTTTCGGGTTCACCGTGGAACACGCCAGGACGGGGGCCGAGGGCCTCGCCGCGCCGGAGGCGGCGATGGTGCTGCTGGACCTGGGGCTGCCGGACATGGACGGCATCGACGTGTGCCGGACGCTGAGATCCCGCTCGTCCGTGCCGATCATCATGATCACGGCCAGGGACGACGAGGTGGACCGTGTCCTCGGGCTCGAACTGGGTGCGGACGACTACGTCTCCAAGCCCTTCGGCGTACGGGAGCTCGTCGCCCGGATCCGTGCCGTCACCCGCCGCGCCCGCCCAGCGGTCCCGGACCGCCAGTGGGGATCTGCGAAGCCCTCCGACGGCCTCGGTCATCCCGGGACGCCCGACATCCAGCGGATCGGCCCGCTGACCATCGACCGCCGCACCCGGCAGGTACGCCTGGACCAGACGTCCATCGCCCTCGCGCCCAAGGAGTTCGACCTGCTCACCTGCCTCGCCGAGGACCCCGGTGCCGTATGCTCCCGCCGGCAGATCCTCGACGCGGTCTGGGAACCCAACTTCTTCGGCCCCACCAAGACCCTGGACGTCCACATCGCCGCGCTGCGGCGCAAACTCGGCGACGCGTCCTGGATCGAGAACATCCGCGGAATCGGCTTCCGCCTCGTCCCCCCGGCGCATCTCGACGCCCCGTCCACCGCGGTGCGGGCGCGCGGCGGAGAGACCCGGTGACCCGTCGCCTCCTGCTCAGCCACCTGAGCCTGATACTGCTCGTCCTGCTCGCGCTCGAAGTGCCCTTCGGCGTCTTCTACGCCCGCAGCGAGCTGGCCCGCTTCTCCCGCACGGCGGAGCAGGGGGCGATGACGCTCGCCGAGGTCTGCGAGGACAAGATGGAGCACGGACTGACAGCCGACCTGCCCGACCTCGCCCTCGCGTACGGGCGGCGGACCGGCGGTACCGTGCTCGTCGCCGACCGCCGGGGCATCGTCCTCACCGACACCGCTGCCCATGCCGTGGTCGGCGAGGACCTGTCCGCCGAGCCGGACATCTCCGCGGCACTGCACGACCGCCCCAGCGTCGGCACGCGCGGGGGCACGCCCGCGGACGGTGCATTCCTCTTCGTCACCGTGCCGGGCGGGTCCAACCCCGCCGTCGCCTGTGTGGTGCGAACGGTGTACGCGCTGGGTCCGCTCAAGGCCAGGGTGCGCACCACCTGGCTGGTCCTCGCCGCCGTCGGTCTCGGAGTCCTCGCCGCGGCCTCCCTGATCGGGTTCGCTCTCGCGCGCTCGATCACCCGCCCCGTGCAGGCCCTGGAACGCGCCACCGCGCAACTCGCCGAAGGCCGGCTCACCGATCCACCGGCCACCGACCACGGGCCACCGGAACTGCGCAGGCTCGCCGCGTCGTTCACCCGGACCGCGACCCGGCTTCAGCACCTGCTCCAGGCTCAGCAGGCGTTCGCCTCCGACGTGTCACACCAGCTGAAGACACCCCTGACCGCACTACGCCTGCGCCTGGAGAACTTCGAGCCGCACCTCGCCCCCTGCGCCCAGGAGAGCCTCGACAAGGCGGTCGGGGAGTTGGAGCGGCTCAGCCGCATGGTGCAGGGGCTGCTCGCACTCGCACGGCTGGAGAACACGGAGATCCGGGCAGAGGCCGCCGATCTCGATGCCGTCGTCTCCGACCGCGCGGCCATCTGGACGGCCTTCGCCGACGAACAGCAGGTCGACATCATCGTGTCCGGAGGCACGTCCGTTCCGGTGCTGGCAGTCCCCGGTGCGCTGGAACAGATCATCGACAACCTGCTCTCCAACGCGCTCCGGGTGTCCGCGCCGGGAACCGCCGTCACGCTGGCCGTCGTCACCACCCCCGCACAAGGCACCCGCACCCCGCCCATGGCCGAGTTGCATGTGATCGACCAGGGCCCCGGCATGACCGAGGCCGAACGGCACAGGGCCTTCGACCGCTTCTGGCGAGCTCCCCACGCCGACCACGACGGCACCGGCCTCGGTCTGCCACTGGTCCGGCATCTCACCCGCGCAGGAGGGGGCGAGGTCACCCTGGAGGCGGCCCCCGGCGGCGGACTCGACGCGGTCGTCCGCCTCCGGCACGCCGAATGCCGGAACCAGCAGGATCGCCTCGTCACCACCACGGACGTCGACACGGCGGCCCGATCGGCACCCGCCCGGTAGGGCGCGGGGAGCGGAGTCACTGCACCGTCACGTTGACGGCAGGAGAGTGGGTCTGACCGGAGGCGACACGGAATTGCCGGGTGCCTTTCCTGTGGACCCGGGTGGCGAAGGCGTAGGTGTCGCCCTTTTCACCCTGGAGTTGACGTGGACCGGTATCCACTTGCCGCTCTTGTCGATGTGGAGCATGACCGCCGCTCCGGGCCGAATGCCGGAGGTGTGTCCGGCGAACCGGACGGTCTGACCGGCCTTCACGGTCGTGGGGCTTGCCTTGACCGTGATCGACGCCGGTTGCGTCGGCGTTGTTGCCGCCATGGCTCCACCGGCTCCTGCGGACAGCAGTGCGGCAGCCGGCCCAGAACTATTTCCCGCCGATTACCCTCGCGATGCTGCGAAATGCCGATGAGGCCGGTCCAGCGCGATCACAACGGGATCCGCCACCTGCCCGGACGGGACCACGCATCACTCGTTCGGTCTACACACCCTGGGTCCCCGGGTGCGGCGTCCCTCGTTCGGCCGCACGGTGGACATGGCCGGCTTGCCGCCGAGTGACAGCCGTGATCGCCAGCTTCGCGGGGAGGCGCCGTGATCGTCACAGCTCTACTCACCCCGTTGGTACCACTTCTCCTGCTGTTCGGACTGCCCGTCCTGGAGGACCGCCTGTTCCCGCCATCACCGACTCAGCAGGTACAGCCGGAACCGGACGGGACCGAACACGACTGACGCCCTGCCACGGACTCGACACGGCGGCTGGTCGGATCCGACACCGCGGCCGAGTTCACCGGGCCCCCGCGCCCCGGCCGACGGCGGGACAGCGGAGCTCACGAGCGTCGGGCGTGGCTCCCCCGGGGGCCCGGTTGAACCTCCGGAGCGGGCGGTGCGTATGAGTTCCGCAGGGACAGCACCGGTCTGTGCCACGGGACGGAAGGAGAGCACCGTGCCCACGCCGCCCGCGTCCGACACACCGGACGACCGCACCGCGCCGGAACCCGTCCGCGTGCTGCGCATGCGCAACACCGACGCGCTGGCCCAGTTGCTCGACGACATACGCCAGGACGAGGACTACCGCGGCCATGCAACCGTTCCCCGCACCCCGGCCGACGGCGGGACAGCGGAGCTCCCCGCGTCACCCGACGACGGCACCCGCCCGCGCCCGGGGCCCGGACAGCGCCGGGCGGCCGTGTCGATCGGGGTCGCCGCGGCGGCCGTCGTCGGGTTCGGCGGCTGTCTGCTGATCCCCAGCCCCACCGAGGCCACCCCGGCCGCTCCCCCGGCGAGCGCGTCGGCCGCCCCGACATCGGCCGTGCCGGGCGTGGCCGGGGGCGCCGGCGTTCTGGCCAACCCCGGCTTCGAGTCGGGCGTCCTCTCGCCGTGGAACTGCGCCGGCGACCCGGGCTCGATCGTCTCCTCCCCCGTCCACACGGGCTCCAAAGCCCTCCAGGGGACGGTGAGTTCGAGCGACACCGCGCAGTGCGACCAGACCGTCGCGGTACGGCCGGACACCACCTACTCACTCAGCGGCTGGGTCCGCGGCTCCTACGTCTACCTGGGCGTGAACGGAGGCGCCTCCACCTGGACCGACTCCCCCTCCCGGTACAGCCCCCTGACCGTCTCCTTCACCACAGGCGCCTCCCAGACCAGCGTGACCGTCCACGTGCACGGCTGGTACGCGCAGGGCAGCTACTACGCCGACGACATCACCCTGAACCGGGCCGACGGCGGTGGCACCTAGAGCCTGTCGCCGGCGGCAGAGGTCCTGGGCGCCTCCTCGGCGGTGCTCATGCCGCGGCCTCCAGGTTCAGCAGCGTGGTCTTGGCTTCGAGGCCGCCGACGTAACCGCCGAGCGTGCCGTCGGTGCGCAGCACGCGGTGGCACGGGACCACGATCGGCAGCGGGTTGGTCGCGCAGGCGGTACCCACCGCTCGGACGGCCTTGGGATTGCCGACGAGTTCGGCCATGTCCCGGTAGCTGCGGGTCTGGCCGTACCCGATCTCGGGCAGGTGCGTCTGCACCAGGCGCCGGAATCCGCGGGACAGGGACAGGTCCAGCGGCAGGTCGAAGACCCGTCGGCGCCCGGCGAAGTACTCGTCGATCTCGCGAGCCGCTCCGTCCAGCCGCTTCGGGGCGCGCAGGATGCGCGGGCTGAGCTTCTGGCCGAGGGCTTCCAGGACTCGATCGTGGCCCTCGCCGGCGTACGCCACGCGGACCAGGCCCTTCGGGGTGGCGGCGAGCAGCAGTTCGCCGACAGGTGAGTCGATGGTGGTGTAGGCGACATCGACGAGATCGGCTCGCTCCGCCGCCTGCTCCAGACGGCGGTGGAGCCGGCTGAGGGTGTCGGCGTCCACGGGCGTCGACAGCAGGGCGGTGATGTCGTCATCGTCGCGAGTGCCGCTCATGATGCTGCTCCTTTCGTGCTCGCGTCCGGATATCTCTTCCTGAGGTTCTTGAGCCCGTCCGCGGCGGCTCTGCGGGCCGCGTCGGCGGTGCCGCCGAGGATCTCCGCGATCTCGGCGTAGGCCAGTCCCGCCACGTAGCGGTAGGCGACGGCCTGGCGTTGTCTGCCGGGAAGGTCTCTCACCGCGGCCCACAGGTCAAAGTCCCCGGAGTCCGGAAAGCCCTGCCGTGTCGGTGCCTCCGGCACCTCGTCGACCGGCAGCGGGCTCCGCTTCGCGGCACGCAGCACGTCGATCGCCTTGCGGTGCGCGATCGTCACGAGCCATGCCTCCACGTTCGCCGTCTCGGGCAGGCCGGGATAGGCGCGCATGGCGGAGAGGAAGGTCTCCGACCACGCGTCGTCCGCGTCGTGCGGGCCGAGGACGACCCGGCAGACGCGCAGCACCGTGGCACCGTGCTGCGCGACCACGTTCTCGAACGGCTGTTTCATGTCCATCCCATTGAAGACGTGCCTCTGGCGACAAACGCGTGTTTCCCCGTCAGAACAACCGTCCTGCGCCGGCCGCGGACGGCTCCTCGATCTCCAGCAGCGCCTGCTTGCGCTTCAGCCCGCCGGCGTATCCGGTGAGGGAACCGTCGGAGCCGACGACGCGGTGGCACGGCACGAAGATGCACAGCGGGTTCGCACCCACGGCCCGCCCGACCCGTTGCGCGAGGCGGCGGTCTCCGACCTGCTCGGCGATACGCCCGTAGGTGGTCGTGTCACCGCACTGGACGGCCTTCACGATGTCCCAGACGGCGTGCTGGAACGCGTCGCCCTCGGCGGCGAGCGGGAGATCGAACTGCCTGCGTCGCCCCGCAAGGTAGTCGCCCAGTTGCCGGACCGCCTCGTTCAGCAGCGCGTCCGTCGAGTCGGTCACCTCGGGGCCGAACGCCTCCTGCGGGGGCCGACGGACGTGGTGCCTGAAGTACAGGTCGGCGATCGTCCCGCCCCTGGCGACGAGTGTGACCGGTCCGAGGCGGGTCTCGACCACGATGTGCCGCGTGCTCATCCGCGTCTCCCTTCTCCTGTCTCCTGTCCGGTAGACGCACGCCGCCCGCAGAACGTGAGATGTCGGAGCCCGGGAACTGCACCGCCGCTCATCGCGCCCTGCGGGGCGGTGTGAAGACGTAGAGGCCGAGGATGTCGGGGCAGGGGGCGACGCCGGGGGTGACGACTCCGGCAGCGGGGGCGAGGACGCCCGCGAGCAGGCGCAGCAGCGTCGACCTGCCCGACCCGTCGGGGCCGAGCAGGCCGGCGGTCTCCCCGGGACGGAGGGCGAGCGTCAGGCCGTCGACGACGACCTTTCCGTCGATGCGGCGGGCGACTCGCTCGGCGATCCGGCCCGTCGTACGTGGCCGGCCTCCGGGCCACCGGGTGCCGGCGGCCCGTCCTACGGCGCCGCGTATCCGGGCACGGAAGGCCATCGCACGGTCAGGACGACGGAATCGTCCTCCGCGGCCCAGGAGTGATCCACTCCCTGGCCCCAGACGACGTAGTCGCCCTGCTCTTCCAGGAGCACGCTACGGCCGGGGAACTCCAGGCGGAAACGACCGGTGACGAGCACCAGGAGAGTGGTGCGCACCTCGCCCTGCACCCACTGCGTCCGCTGTTCGCCGCGTGGGTGGACGCCCCATTTGACCTCGACGGCTCGGCTGTGCCGTGGGTCGTCGTGCTCCTTGAAGTGGCCGAGCAGCCATCCCCGGTCCGTCGCCGCGTCCTTGCCCGCCTTGCCCACGTACACGCTGTCCGCCATGCGTCCGCACGCTAACAGCCGGCGACCGCACGGGGTGGAGCAGAGCGCAGCGGTCCGCCCCGTACTCAGCCGAGGCCGAGCCTGGCGAGGGCCGTGGTCCAGTCGGTGACGATCGCCTGCTGCGCCTGGGCGAGGGTGACCTTGCCCGCGCAGACCGCGGTGTGCAGCTTGGTCTCCACGGGGTCCTTCTTGTTGTTGACGCCCTGACCGGCCCGGTGGCCGGGGTCCGCGGGTTCGAGCCACAGGTTGCGCGGGTCGTTGGGGTCGCCACCGAGCTGGAGGCTTATCAGGTGGTCGTACTCGGCCTCGCCCGTGGCACCGGTGTAGCCGTAGGAGGCGGCGTTGAGCTTCTTCTCCTTGCCGGTGACGTAGGCGGACGGCCGGACGCCGGAGGTGTAGCCGCCCTTGCGGCAGATCGTCGTCCTCAGGTTGGCCTGGGTGACCGCGGGGGATATCGCGCCCGGGGTGCACGCGCTGTCCTCCAGCGGCTCCCCCTTCTCGTACCGGTAGTGGCACGACCCGGCGGCCGGCTGCTGCTGCACCGTGTACTTCTTCTGCGGCCCGGCGCCGACCGCGATCTCGTGCGCGGCGCCCGCGGCACCCGACGAGGACGTCTGCGGCGCCGGAGCGCCCGACGAGGACGGGTCCGAGGTACCGAGCTGGACGGACGAACAGCCCGCCAGCAGCAGACAGGTCAGCAGTGCCGGCACGGCGGCAGGGCGAACGGACATGACGACCTCTCACGGTTGGGTGGCAGCTGAGCAGATGTTGCCCTGCCGGGAAATGCGCACGCCGGGCGGGATGGGCGAGCGGGAGCGCCGGCACCGTCCGCGGGGGCGTGCGAACCCGGCGCAGACGGACCGCACGGCCCACGGGGAACCCCGGCGCGGGAGGACGCGGACGGCTGCTCCGGCCGGCCCGGACCCCGCAGAATGGTGGCGACCGAGTCCGAGGTGTCCGAGTCCGAGTGCAGGTGCCGTACCGGGAGGGCGTGCGATGGCGGATGACACGGAGAACGGCGGCAGGGCCGACGCCGAGCGGCTGCGGCTGGCGGCGGCCGACGCGGGGCGGGTGGCGTGGCGGCGCTGGGGGCCGTACCTGAGCGAGCGGCAGTGGGGCACGGTGCGCGAGGACTACAGCCCCGACGGCGACGCCTGGTCGTACTTCACCCATGACCAGGCCCGCTCCCGGGCCTACCGCTGGGGCGAGGACGGCATCGCGGGCGTCAGCGACGACAAGCAGCGGCTGTGCCTGGCACTCGCGCTGTGGAACGGCCGTGACCCGATCCTCAAGGAGCGGATGTTCGGCCTCACCAACGCCGAGGGCAACCACGGTGAGGACGTCAAGGAGTACTACTTCCACCTCGACAGCACGCCGACCCATTCGTACATGAAGTTCCTCTACAAGTACCCGCAGGCGGAGTTCCCGTACGACGAGCTCGTGGCCGTCAACCGGGACCGCGGGCGCGGCGAGTCCGAGTACGAGCTGCTGGACACCGGTGTCTTCGACGAGGACCGCTACTTCGACGTGTTCGTGGAGTACGCCAAGGCCGGCCCCGAGGACCTGCTCGTCGAGATCACCGCGCACAACCGCGGACCCGACGAGGCCACGCTCCATCTGCTGCCGACGCTGTGGTTCCGGCACACCTGGTCGTGGGCGGGCGGCACCGCGGTGCCCGGCCTGCGGCACGCGGACGGCGCGATCCTCGCCGACCACGAGGAACTCGGGCCGCGCCGACTGTACTTCGAGGGTGCGGCGGAGACTCTCTTCACCGAGAACGACACCGACAACGAGCGGATCTTCGGCAGCCCCAACGCCACCCCCTACGTCAAGGACGGCATCGGCCGGTACGTCGTCCACGGCGAGCAGGCCGCCGTCAATCCCGCACGGACCGGCACCAAGGCCGCCGTCCACCAGGTGCTCACCGTGCCCGCCGGCGGCAGCGCCACCGTCCGTCTGCGCCTGACGGACGGTGAACCCGCCGATCCGTGGAGCGGGTTCGGGTCGGTGCTGGACACCCGCCGGGCCGAGGCCGACGCCTTCTTCGAGGGCGTCGTCCCGGACGGCCTGGGCGAGGACGAGCGGCGGCTGGTGCGGCAGGCACTGGCCGGGATGCTGTGGAGCAAGCAGTACTACTACCTCGACGTGGAGCGCTGGCTGGCCGAGCACGGCGTCGATCCGCTCGCCGCCGACCCGCGCGTCCGCAACAGCGCCTGGTACCACATGGTCAACGACGAGATCATGTCGATGCCGGACACGTGGGAGTACCCGTGGTTCGCGGCCTGGGACCTCGCCTTCCACGCCATCGCGCTGTCCATGGTCGACATCGGGTTCGCCAAGTCGCAGCTGGAGCTGCTGCTGCGCCGCCTGTACCTGCATCCCAACGGCCAGATCCCGGCGTACGAATGGAACTTCGGCGACGTCAACCCGCCCGTGCACGCCTGGGCCGTCCTCTTCGTCTACGAGCTGGAGAAGCACCGCACCGGCCGCGGTGACCGCGCCTTCCTGGAGAACGCCTTCCAGAAGCTGATGAAGAACCTCACCTGGTGGCTCAACCGCAAGGACACCGACGGCAACAACGTCTTCCAGGGCGGTTTCCTCGGCCTGGACAACATCGGCGTCTTCGACCGCAGCGCGCCGCTGCCCACCGGCGGCCACCTCGACCAGGCCGACGGCACCGCCTGGATGGCGCTGTACTGCCAGAACCTGCTGGAGATCGCCGTCGAGCTGGCGGCGGAGAACCCGGTGTACATCGAGCAGGCGCAGACGCTCTTCGAGCACTTCGCGTGGATCGCCGTCGCCATGAACCGCATCGGCAAGGACAACGCGAGTCTGTGGGACGAGGAGGACGGCTTCTTCTACGACGTGCTGCGCCTGCCCGACGGCGGCGCCACCCCGCTCAGGGTGCGCTCGCTGGTCGGTCTCATCCCGCTCGTCGCGACCAGTGTGGTCGCTGCCTGGACCGACCGCCGGTTCCCGGAACTCGTGGAGGGAGCACGTGAGTTCGTACGGCGGCACCCGGCCGTCGAGGGCCTGGTCGCCTCGCACGACGTCCTCGGGTCCGGCGCGGAGGGACGGCACCTGTTCGCGTTGTTCGGCGAGGACCGGCTGCGCCGGATCCTGGCCCGCATGCTCGACGAGGAGGAGTTCCTCGGCCCGCACGGCATCCGCTCCCTGTCCCGCCACCACGCGGCGCATCCCTACACGTTCGAGGTGCACGGGGAGACGTACGGCGTCGGCTACCTGCCCGCCGAGTCCGACTCGGGCATGTTCGGCGGCAACTCCAACTGGCGTGGCCCGGTGTGGTTCCCGGTCAACCTGCTGCTCGTCCGCGCCCTGCTGAACCTGCACGCCTACCACGGCGACGGGTTCACCGTGGAGTGCCCGACCGGTTCGGGCCGGCGGCTGAACCTGTACGAGGTCGCCCGCGAGATCTCCGGCCGGCTCACCTCGACCTTCCTGAGCGACGAGGACGGCCACCGCCCGGTGCACGGCGCCCGGCCCGAGTTCGCCAAGGACCCGCACTGGAAGGACCTGATCCTGTTCTACGAGTACTTCCACGGCGACAACGGCGCCGGCCTCGGCGCCTCCCACCAGACCGGCTGGACCGGCCTGGCCGCGGTCACCGCCACCCTGTTCCGGGTCGTCGGCGCGGGAGACTGGGGCGCCCTGCGGGAGGAGCCGCTGTCATGACGGTGATCTACGAGATCAACACCCTTGTCTGGCTCGGCGAGCTGGGAGAACGGTACGGGCGTCCCGTCACCCTGGGCGAGGTGCCCGGCGAGGTCTGGGACGGGGTCGCGCGGCCGGGCGTGGACACCGTGTGGCTGATGGGCGTGTGGGAGCGCAGCCCGGCCGGGCTGCGGATCGCCCTGGGCGACGAGGAGTTGCTCGCCTCCTTCCGCGAGGCGCTGCCCGGCCTCACCGAGGCGGACATCGCCGGATCGCCGTACTGCGTACGGGACTACGTCGTGGACCGGTCCCTCGGCGGCCCCGAGGGACTGGCCGCGGCACGGGCCGAACTCGCCGCGCGCGGAGTGCGCCTGATCCTGGACTACGTCCCCAACCACGTGGCCCCCGACCACCCCTGGCTCACCGAGCGCCCGGACTGCCTGGTCCAGGGCACGCCGGAGGACCTGGCCCGCTCGCCGGAGGCGTTCCTGGAGACCGCCGGGACCGTGTTCGCCCGGGGCCGTGACCCCTACTTCCCGCCCTGGCCGGACGTGGTCCAGCTGAACGCCTTCAGCGAGCGGCTCCGTACCGCGACGGTCGAGACGCTGGTGTCGATCGGCGACCAGGCCGACGGCGTGCGCTGCGACATGGCGATGCTTCCGATGAACGACGTGTTCGCCAGGACCTGGGGCGAGCGGGCGGGGCAGGCCCCCGTCGAGGACTTCTGGCCGTACGTCGTCCGCCGGGTGCGGGAGCGCCACCCCGGCCTGCTCTTCGTCGCGGAGGCGTACTGGGACCTCGAATGGGCGCTCCAGCAGCAGGGCTTCGACCACTGCTACGACAAGCGGCTCTACGACCGGCTGGTCCACGAGGACGCCGGCTCCGTCCGCGCCCATGTGCAGGCCGGCCTCGGCTACCAGCGCGGACTCGTCCGGTTCCTGGAGAACCACGACGAACCCCGGGCCGCCGCCGCCCTGCCGGGCGACAGGGAACGGGCGGCGGCCGTGGCCGTGGCCACCCTGCCCGGCGCGACCCTCTGGCACGAGGGCCAGTTCGAGGGCCGCCGGATCCGCCTGCCCGTGTTCCTGTCGCGCCGGCCCGAGGAGCCCGCCGACGCGTCCCTGCGCGACTTCCACGAACGCCTCGTGGCCGCGGTGGCCCCCGTGCGCGAGGGCGACTGGCAGCTGCTGGCCTGCACCGGCTGGCCTGACAACGACACCCACCGCAGTCTGCTCGCCTGGTCCTGGACCACGGCACCGGACCACTGCCTCGTGGTCGTCAACTACTCCGGGGAGCCCGCCCAGGGGCGGGTTCCCCTCCCCTGGGACGGACTCCGGGGCCGCTCCTGCCGGCTGACCGGGCTGCTCGACGGGAGCACCTACGACCGGCAGGGCGACGAACTGGCCGACCCGGGCCTGTTCGTCGCCCTCGACGCCTGGCAGTGGCACCTGCTCTCGCTCTCGCGGTGACCCGGGGGTACCCCCGGCCGAAGGCTGGGGGAGGACCTGCGCGACCAGCCACGACGGCGCCGCAGACGCAGACCGCGGTACTTCCAGCGGAGCGCTCAGCCGGTGTAGCCGGTCACGTCGCCGATCCAGGTGATGAAGTCGGCCGGGTCCTCGTCGGCGCCGTGGGCGGCGTCCCAGTACATCAGGGCGTTGACGTCGTCGCCGAGGTTCTCCAGGCTCAGGGCCAGGTTGCCGACGACCGTCAGCGCGGTGTCGGTGTCCTTGGTGCCGGTGCGGATCCACCAGTACTTGGCCCGGTCGTCGTTGGACTCGCCGATGAAGTACATCGGGTTCATCGTCTCCAGCTTGCCGGGGATGTCGCTGTCCAGTGACGTGCCGCCGGTGCCGGAGGTGTCGTTGGCCAGGCTGTGGTCGGTGAAGTGCCGGGCCTCGGTGGTGTCGACGCCGAACTCGTTGTTCTCGCCGGCCGACAGGTCGAAGGCGTCGAAGGCCGGGGCGTCCTTGCCGCGGGACCCGACGTGGTCGAGGTAGTCGGACCAGGAGAACGTGGCCGACGAACCGTCCCAGCGGAGACGTCCTGGTCGACCTCCTCGCCGCTGCTGAGCGTGTCGGTTCCCCAGTTCCGCTCGTAGGCGCCGTCGGCGTTCTCCGGGTCGGTGACGGAGCACCAGGCGCCGGTGGCGTAGACGATGTCGTCGGCGTCGGCCGCGCCGAGTTCGCTGAGGCAACTGTCGTACAGCGAGCTGCCGCCGGAGGCTCCCAGCAGGGCCGACAGGGCGCCGCCGGCGCGGTGCGGTAGTAGTCGCCGCTGGAGTCCACCAGGGTCCGGCCCCGGGCGCCCGGCTCCACCGCGACGTACCCGGCCGCCATCGCCAGCTGCGCCCGGCTGCTGCTCACGCCTGTGGTGGTCGACACCGAGGAGGGGAGGCAGCCGCCGATCGGGTTGGAGACGAGGATCGGGGCGTCGGCGGCGTCCACGGCGGTGCCGTCGATCGACACGGGAACGCTGACGGTCAGGCTCTGTGCCGGACGGCCGGGTCGCTGCGAACGCGGGCGCGCCGCCGGTCGTCCCCACGATCACGCCGCGGGCGTCGGGCGCGGGTCAAGAGTGCGTCACGTGATCGCGGCGGCTGAGCGGACGGGAGGCGGCCGACGTACTCAGGGCCAGGTAGACGCGACTCCGACGAAGGGCACCTTCCTTGATCCCGCGACGCATCGGTCCGAGCCTCGCCCTGGGGCTCGCCTCCGCTTTCCTGCTGGGGGCGTGCGGCTCCTCGAACGGCACCGGCAACGCCGCCCCGGCCGCCCCGGTCACGTCGGCGACCCCGGCCGCGTCGGATCCGGCCGCCTCCACGCCGGCTCCCGCCGCCGGCAGCGGGAGCGGGCAGCCGGCCACCACCGCCGCCGTGCTGACCAGGGCGGCCCAGGGGCTGGGCAGCATCGTCACCGACGACAAGGGGCTGACCCTCTACCGCTACGACAAGGACCAGCCGAACCCCTCCAAGTGGACGTGCTCCGGCGCCTGCACCAAGACCTGGCTGCCGGTGATCGTGCCGGAGTCCGTACAGACCTCGGGGGTGGAGAAGAGCCTCCTCGGCACGGTCCACCGGAACGGCGAGACACAGCTCACCCTCGCCGGCTGGCCGCTCTACCGGTACGTGGGCGACACGGCGGCCGGACAGACCAACGGCGAGGGGAAGGACCAGGAGTGGTACGCCGTCACTCCCTCCGGCCAGAAATCGACGGCGACGGGCTGACGGCGGACCGAGGGCCCGGCCGGAAGCGGGCCGGGCCCTTTCTCACGCGCCGGAACGGGCCGCGAGCAGCGATTTCCAGGACCTGTTCCGTTTGAAAGGTATTTCGAAGAGCTTGGAGAACAGCCACGCCGAGACGACCGAAACCGGCAGGCCCACCGCCAGCGTGAACCAGAACGTGGGCAGTCCCGGTGACACGAAATGCGGGGCGACCCGGCGAATCACGGCCAGAACGATCGGAAGATGGATCAGGTAGAGGCTGTAGGAGAAACCGCCGAGGCCGTGGACGGGGCGCGCGGTCAGGAGCCGTACGAGGACGGCGGGCCTTCCGGTCGCCACGGCGGCGAGCAGCATCGTCATGGCCGGAGCGATGGCGAGGTCGATCCAGAAGTAGTGGTTCACCGTCCAGGCGGAACCCCGGACGGCGCCGAGGGCCAGGACCGGCAGGGCGGCCAGGACGGCGAACCACCCCCACGGCAGTCGTCGCACCCTGTCCGAGGCGGTGACGATCCCCGCGCCCGCCACACCTGCGGCGAACACCGGAGCGAGATGGGGAGCGAGCCAGTTGTCGCCCTCCACCGGGTTGGCGCCGGCCGCCGTCAGGCCGATGACGACCACCGGAAGGGTCACCGAAGCGGCCAGCACCGCGGCGCCCCAGCGCCGGCGGACGAGGAGGAGAAGGGGGAAGAGGAGGTAGAGCTCGGACTCCACTCCTATCGACCAGAACGCGCCGTTCGGCGTCGGGGCGGTGACCATGTCCTGGGCGACCAGGCCGTACACCACGACGGTCGCGCCGGTGGGCGGCCCGAAGTGCGAGGCCGGCACCACGAACCACGAGACCAGCAGGCTCATGGCCAGGGCCGCCCAGTACGGGGGGAGGATGCGCCAGGCGCGTCGGCGCAGGAACTCGCGGACACCGGCCGTCCGCCAGCCGTGCCGCGCCGGGGAGATCGCCAGGGAGAACCCGGACAGCACCAGGAAGAAGACGACGGCGAGGCGCCCGAACATCAGCCCGCCCAGCCACGGGGGCGCCGAACTGTGCGGATAGCCCGGGAAGGTGTACAGCCAGCAGTGGAACAGGACGACGTACAGCGCCGCCAGGCCACGGAGGCCGTCCAGGCCCCGCACCTGCGCGTGCGCCCGCGGACGGACCTGTGCCGCGTTCCCGTCCCCGGTCCCGGTCTCCTCCCGGCGTACGGGGACGGCCAGGTCGAGAGCACTGCCGGCCGGACGACTCGCATCCACTGAAATGGTTCAGCCCTTCCTCTGCACACCGGCTGCCGCGCACCGCCGGTGCCTTCGGGCGGCACGGTGCCGCCCACAGCGACAGGTACGTGACCCCCGGCCGGGCCGTTCAACAGGCGGGCCCGGCCGCCTCCGCCGGGCTCTGTGGGGGGGCGTGTGGGCGGCGGCGGGTCCGGCTACCCATGGCGCATGATTCCCTCTCGGGTCGAGGAGACCCTGCCGGAGCCGGCCCCGTTCGTGCACGCCGTCCAGGGGCGGCGGCCCGACGACGGTACGTGGTGCGAGGCGTGGACGGTGCGGGACGGCCTGGCCCACCAGACCGGCAACGCCGAGGAACTGGCCCGGGTGCTGCAGGCGTTCCTCGCCGGTGCGCCGGTGGAGACCAGGGGCTTCGACCGCGAGGAACCCCACCGGCGGATGTCGGACGTCGAGCTGTGGGCGGCGTTCCTGAGCCGCTGCGAGAAGCTCAGCGAGGTCGCCGCGGCCGCCGCCCAGGACCTCTCGCCGGACACCGAGGTGATGTGGACCGGCCGGACGGTGAAGGTCCCCTTCTTCGCCGAGCACATGCGGGAGGAGCTCATCCTGCACCGCTGGGACCTGACCGGCGACGACCGTACGGCGGTGCGGGCGCTCAACGAGCCGTGGATGACGGAGCACAGCGTGACGTCGGTCGGTCGGCCGCTGCTGGAGCGCGGCCGCACCGGTCTCGATCTGGGCCCGGAGGGGCGGATCGAGGGCCTGCTGCGCACCCCCGGCATGGACGACGACGTGGTGACCGCCGACGCGGACGGCGCCGGCATCCGGCTCGCCACGCCCGAGGGCCCCGCGACGATCGAGAGCGACGCGGCCGTACGCGTCCTGCTGCTGTGGGGCCGCCGCCCCGCCGGCCCGGCCCGCTGGCACAGCGCCGCCGGACCGGAGACCCTGCGCAGGGTGCGCACGCTGCCGGCCGGCTACTGAGGCCACGGAACGGAGTGACGCGTCGGCCGCCGCGCGCCTTACGGAGTCGTGACGTGCGGGCGTGGGCGCGTGGTCCGGGGGCCGCGCGCGCCTAGCGTGGCCCCATGCGTGTACTGGTCACCGGCGGTGCCGGGTTCATCGGGTCCCATGTCGTCGAGGCGCTGACCGCGCGCGGGCACGAGCCGGTCGTGTTCGACGTCCGGGACGACGCGGGCGCCGACGTGCGCAGTCCGGTGGCGGTGGGGCGGGCCCTCGCGGGCGTCGACGCGGTCTGCCACCAGGCCGCGATGGTCGGCCTCGGGGTCGGGTTCGGTGACGCGGCGGAGTACGTCTCGCGCAACGACCTCGGTACGGCCGTGCTGCTCTCCGCGATGGCCGAGGCGGGGGTACGGCACCTCGTGCTGGCCGGGTCGATGGTCGTGTACGGGGAGGGGCGGTACGAGTGCCCGCGGCACGGTGTCGTACGGCCCGGGCCGCGCGCGGTCGCCGACCTGGACGCGGGGCGGTTCGAGCCGAACTGCCCGGTGTGCGGGGCCGAGTTGACGCCGGGGCTCGTCGGTGAGGACGCGCCCGTCGATCCGCGCAACGTGTACGCCACGACCAAGCTGGCCCAGGAGCACCTGGCCGCCGCGTGGGCCCGGTCGACCGGCGGGTCGGCGGTGTCGCTCCGCTACCACAACGTGTACGGGCCCCGGATGCCCCGCGACACCCCCTACGCGGGCGTCGCCGCCTTCTTCCGTTCCGCGCTCGCCCGCGGCGAGGCGCCCCGGGTGTACGAGGACGGGCGGCAGCGCAGGGACTTCGTGCACGTCCGGGACGTGGCCGCCGCCAACGCGGTGGCGCTGGAGGTACGGCCGGCGCCGGGTGTGCTGACCGCGTACAACACCGGAAGCGGCGAGCCGCACACCGTCGGCGAGATGGCCCGCGCGCTCGCCGAGGCGCACGGCGGGCCCTCGCCGGTGGTCACCGGGGAGTACCGGCTGGGCGACGTACGGCACATCACCGCCGACTCCGCACGGCTGCGGGCCGAACTGGGCTGGAAGGCCGAGGTCGGGTTCGCTGACGGGATGCGGGAGTTCGCGCGGGCGTGATGAGCTACGGCGCCGCCGGGAGGGTGACCTCGAAGCGGCAGCCGCCGGGGATGTTGTGCACGGTGGCCCGGCCCCGGTGGGCCTCGACGATCCCGCGCACGATGGCGAGGCCGAGGCCGGCTCCGGCCGGCGGGGTCCGGGCGTGGGTGCCGCGCCAGCCGGTGTCGAAGACGCGGGGCAGGTCCTCCTCGGGGATGCCGCCGCAGCCGTCCGTGACGGACAGGACGACCGCGCCCTCGGCCGACCGCTCGGCGGCGACCGCGACCGTGCCGTCGGGGGGCGTCCGGCGGATGGCGTTCACCAGCAGGTTGCCCAGCACCCGGCTCATCTCCCTGCCGTCCACCTCGACCGGCACCTGCTCCACCCGGTCGCCGACCAGCCGTACGCCGTACTCGCGGGCCAGCGGGTCGACACCCGCGAGGGCGTCTCCGACGAGGTCGTAGACCGACATCCGGCTCGGGCTCAGCGCGAGGGTGCCCGCGTGGATGCGGGAGAGTTCGAAGAGGTCGCCGACCATGTCGTTGAGGCGCTCGACCTCGGTGCGGATCTGCTTGTGATAGCGGTCGGGGTCGGTGGCGACGCCGTCCTCCAGGGCCTCCGACATGGCACGCAGACCGGCCAGCGGGGTGCGCAGGTCGTGCGAGATCCAGGCGACGAGTTCCCGGCGTGAGGTCTCCAACGCCCGCTCCCGCTCCCGGGACTCGGCGAGTTTCGCACTCGTCGCCGCCAGTTCGCGGCTCACCTCGGCCAGTTCGGCGGTGGCCGGGACCGGTGGTGCGGCGAAGTCGCCGTCCTCGCCGAACGAGCGTGCCGCGAGGACGAGTTCACGGCTGCGGGCGACGACCCAGCGGCCCAGTACGAGTGCGGTCGCGAGGGACACCACGGCCGCCATCGCGACGACCGTGGTCACCACCGACAGGTCGTGCGGGGAGAGGAACATCGCCCAGGCGACGGCCAGGGTGCCGGCGAGCATCGCGACCACGCCGACGGCGGCGACCACGGTGAGGGACGCGGTCAGCGAGCGGCGCCGCAGCAGGCGCAGCGCGGCCGCACCGAGCAGTCCGGTGCCGGCGGCGCCGGCGAAGGCGTACAGGGCGATGAGGAAGGTGTCGCGCATGTCAGGCCGCCCCTTCCCGGCCGCCCTGATCGCCGCCCTGATCGTCCTGGTTGTGCTCCCCGTTCGGCTCGAAGCGGTAGCCGACGCCCCACACCGTCTGGATCAGCCGTGGCCGGGCCGGGTCGTCCTCGACCTTGGCGCGCAGCCGGCGGACATGGACCGTGACGGTGGACAGGTCGCCGAAGTCCCAGCCCCACACCGCGCGCATCAGGTCCTCCCTGCCGTACGCCCGGCCCGGGTTCCGCAGGAAGAAGGCGAGGAGGTCGAACTCGCGCAGGGTGAGGGCGAGTTCGGCGCCGTCCTTGGTGGCGCGGCGGGCACCGGGGTCGAGGGTGAGTCCGGCGGACGAGAAGGACCGGTCGGCGGGGGCGGGGCGGCTGCGGCGCAGCACCGACTCCACCCGCAGGACCAGTTCCCGGGGGCTGAAGGGCTTGGTGACGTAGTCGTCGGCGCCGACCTCCAGGCCGAGGATGCGGTCGTCCTCGTCGCCGCGTGCGGTGAGCATGATGACCGGGACGGGGGCGTGGCCGCGCAGCCGCCGGCAGACCTCCAGGCCGTCCATGCCGGGCAGCATCAGGTCGAGCACGACCAGGTCGGGCCAGTGGGCGGCGGCGCGGGTCAGGGCGGTGGGACCGTCGCCGGCGTGGTCGACCAGGTACCCGGCGCGGTCCAGGTACCCGGAGACGATCTCCGCGACGGTCGGATCGTCGTCCACGACCAGGATCCGGGCCGCACCGGCGGTGGCCCCGGCCTCGGTGGACTCGTACGGCTGCTGCATGCCTCCACCCTCGCACCGTGCCGTCGGGGGTGTCGCGGCCGAGGGTGGGCCCGGGGTGCGACGTCCGCGTTTCGTAAGCAGTCGAGGCCCGGTATGTCCGGTTCGCGTTCGTAGGGTGAAGGCCGTGACCACCTCACCTTCTTCCCCCTTCCCGGCGACGGACGTGGACGTCGTCCTGCCCTGTCTGAACGAGGCGGAGGCCCTGCCCTGGGTGCTCGGCCGGATCCCGCCGGGCTGGCGGGCCCTCGTGGTCGACAACGGCTCCACCGACGGCTCGGCGGACATCGCCCGGGCGTACGGGGCGACCGTCGTCCACGAGGCGCGGCGCGGCTTCGGCGCGGCGTGCCATGCGGGGCTGACCGAGGCGACCGCCGGCATCGTCTGCTTCTGCGACTGCGACGCCTCGCTGGACCCGGGGCTTCTCGTGCCGTTCGTGCGGGAGGTCCTCGACGGCGAGGCGGACTTGGTGCTCGGCCGCCGGCGTCCGCAGGGGCGGGGCGCGTGGCCCGCGCACGCCCGCGCGGGGAATCTGGCGCTGGCGCGGATGCTGCGGCGCCGCACGGGACTGCGCCTGCACGACCTCGGTCCGCTGCGGGCCGCTCGCCGCGAGGGGCTGCTCGCGCTGTCGCTCGACGACCGGCGCAGCGGCTATCCCCTGCAGATGGTGGTGCGCGCCGCCGACGCGGGGTGGCGGATCACCGAGCATGAGGTGGCGTACCTGCCGCGCACCGGTACGTCCAAGGTGACGGGGACCTGGCGTGGCACCTTTCAGGCGGTGCGGGACATGAGCCGGGTGCTGAAGGAACGACCTCGGGTGCCGGCCGGTGGGGGCTGATCGCGCAGTTCCCCGCGCCCCCAAAGGGGCGCTGTAGTCACGTCAGCCACACAGCTGCGGGCAGGCGTGCCGCAGGGCGGCACGGGTGGGCGCTGGGGGAGGCACCCGGCAAGCGCCGGTGAGCGTCCCCGCCCCCGCCTCAGCCCCCACCCACCCGCACCACCCAAGGACCCCCCATGACCACCCTCCTCGTCATCGCCAAGGAACCCCGCCCCGGCAGGGTCAAGACCCGGCTCACCCCGCCCTTCTCCCCCGCGCAGGCGGCCGCCCTCGCCGAGGCCTCGCTCGCCGACACCCTGGACGCCGTCGCCGCGGCCCCCGCCGCCCGCCGGATCCTGGTCCTGGACGGCGCCCCCGGCCCCTGGCTGCCGCCCGGATTCGACGTCGTACCGCAGTGTGCCGGCGGGCTGGACGAGCGGCTCGCCGACTCGTTCGCCCGCTGCTCGGGCCCCGCCCTCCTCATCGGCATGGACACCCCGCAGGTCACCCCGGCCCTCCTCACCGTGGACTTCGCGGAGTGCGACGCGTACTTCGGTGGAGCCGAGGACGGCGGGTTCTGGGCGCTGGGGCTGGCCGACCCGGACCCGGCGCTGCTGCGCGGGGTGCCGATGTCAGCGCCGGACACCGGCGCCGTCCAGCGCCGACGTCTCGTCGGTGCCGGGCTGCGGGTGTGCGACCTGCCCCGGCTGCGGGACGTGGACACCGCGGCCGACGCGGCCGCCGTCGCCGCCCTCGTCCCGCACAGCCGGTTCGCCGCCCTGCTGTCCCGGTGCACGGCGCACGGCGGAACGGAGCGCCGATGACCACCTCGCCGGCCGTCCCCTGGACCGGCGCCGACCCCTACGCCGCCGCCCTGCGCGCCGGGCACGGCCCGCTGTTCCTGCGCCGCACGGACGGCTGGCTGCTGCCCCTGGACGTCGAGCGCTGGTGCGCGCGGGCCGACCCGGTCGACCGGGCCGTCCTCGACCGCTGCGAGGGCGCGGTCCTGGACGTCGGCTGCGGCCCCGGGCGGCTGGTCGCGGAACTCGCCGCCCAGGGCCGTACCGTCCTCGGCATCGACGTCAGCGCGGCCGCCGTGGACCACACCGTGCGGCTCGGCGGCCAGGCCCTGCGCCGCTCGGTCTTCGAGCCGCTGCCCGGCGAGGGCCGCTGGGGCACCGTCCTGCTCATGGACGGCAACGTCGGGATCGGCGGCGACCCGCACGCCCTGCTCGGCCGGGTGGCCGGGCTCCTCGCCCCCGGTGGCCTGCTGATCGCCGAGACCGCGCCGGTGGACGTCGACGAACGCGCCGACGTCCACCTCACCGACGCCCAGGAGGCCGTCGGCGCCCCCTTCCGCTGGGCGCGGCTCGGCACCCCGGCCCTGCTGCGGTACGCGCGGGGCTGGGAGACGGAGGCTCAGTGGGCGACCGGCGGGCGCCGCTTCGTCGCCCTGCGCAGCCGCCGCGCCAGCAGGAGCGCCGAGCCGCCGAAGAGCACCGCGGTGATCAGCAGCCAGCGGGCCAGGTAGCCGTCCGTGGAGAGGCCGGTGGCCGACCGGTAGTGCCCGGCCACCATCCCGCTGATCAGCGGGAACCACACCAGCAGGAGCAGCGCGGAGAGCGCGGCCGGGACCCGGACGTACATCGTCCTCCCCCACTGCCCGAAAGGCGTGGGCGGTACCCCCACCCGGCGCCCGGCGGCGCCCAGCCCCCGCGCCACGGCCCGGTCGGCCAGCGCGTACAGCGGCAGCAGGACCAGGTCGTGCAGCAGCGCCGCCCCCACCACCCACAGTGCCACGCCGAGCCAGTCGCCGGACAGCAGCCGCAGGCCGGCGTAGGCGGCGAGCGCGAACGAGCAGGCCAGGAGAAGGATCTGCAGGGGGCTGCCGATGACAAGGCGCGGGCGCATCACAGGTCTCCGAAGGTCATCCGGGCCACCCACTTGGTGTTGAGGACACCGGGTGCGGCGGGCACGATCACGCGCGCCGGGTAGCCGTGGTCGGGGGACAGGTCCTCGCCGTTCACCTGGAGGGCGAGCAGGGAGCGCGGGTCGGCGACCTGGTTGGCGCGCAGGGCCCCGCGGCGGAAGGCGCCGTGCCGCTGGAGCGACTCGACGAGCACGTCCGGCGGGGCGGTGCCGTAGCCGACCAGTGCGGCGAGGTCGCGCAGCCGCACCCCGCGCCACCACTGGTCGGCGGTCGACCAGCCCTCGACGCAGGCGATCGGCAGCGCGGCGCTGTACTGGGGCATTCGGAGCAGCTCGGCGCGGCTGAGGCGGACCGTCCGGCCGTCGCGTCCGGTGACGACGAGCCGCCATGCCTCGTCCCCGGTCTCCGACGCGCCGATCCCGGCGTACGCGGCCGTCTTGTTGATCTGGAAGCCGTTCGGCCCGCTGCCCGGGTCGGCTCCGCCGTGCGGTGCGAGCAGCGCGGTGCGGCGCCATACTCCCCCGATGCTCTGCCCGGCCGTCGTGACGAGCAGCAGCAGGGACGCGCCGCCCACGAACCACAGCGCCCCGCGCCGGGAGACGGTGGGCGCGTCCGGCCGAGGGGTCTCCAACTCTCCTTCGTCCCGGTGCCGTTGGCGTTCCCGGACCGCCCGCAGCGCCGTCGGCGTCTTCAGTGCCGCGTGCGCCACGAACGCGGCGAAGAACACCCAGGCACCGTAGAAGTGCAGGGGGTAGAAGGAGCCTGGGAAGACGTAGTCGAGCTGGACGTTGAGGACGCCGGTCGTGAACTCGAAGAGGCCGCCGCCGACCAGCAGCAGCAGCGAGACCCGTTCCAGGGCGTGGGCCACCGAGCGGGCCGGGGGCAGCGTGAACAGCTTCGGCACCACCGACCACAGCTTGGCGAGCAGCACCGGGATCAGGGCGATGCCGAGGGTGACGTGCAGGCCCTGGGTGACCCGGTAGAGCCAGTACGGGTTCGTCGGCCAGGAGAAGAGGTAGAAGCCGAGGACGCCCTTGTCCGGGGTCTGGTCGTTCACCGGGGCCAGGTCCGGGTTGTACGCGGCGTACGACACCAGTCCCGTCACGAACAGCACGGTGATGCCGACGAGCAGCACCAGGCCGAGCACCGAGGTGAACCAGGTGCCGCGCAGCGGGCTGCGCCAGAAGCCGGGTGAGGTGGGGAGCCGTGGATCGTCGGGTCTCATGGTCCGACCGTAGGCCGGGGAAATCCCCAAAACGGGTGCGCGACCCATGACGAAAGTCTGACGTCAGCCCGCTGATGCAGGGTTCGGCGCGGTCGCCGACCTAGCGTTCCGGTGTGACCCGCGCTCCGCACCGTGATCGGCCCGCCGATCTCTCCGCCGATCCGTCCGCCGATCCCGCCGGCCTCATCGCCGATCTGCTCGCCGTCCTCGCCGCCGCCCTGCTGGTGCTCGCCGCCGTGCTGGTCGGCCGGCATCTCCAGGACGCCTACCGCAACCTGTTCGTGCACTGGCCGCCGCTGTTCGCCGACTGGGACCCGCACGTCGGCCCGGGCACCCCGGCCGCCGTGCTGGTCGCGGCCGCCGTGGTGGCGTACGGGCCGAACCTGGCCGTACGGCTGCCCTGGCGCGGGCTGCTCGGCGCGGCCTGGGGCGCCTGTCTGGCCTGGACGTGGTCGCTGGCGCTGGTCGACGGCTGGCAGCGGGGCGTGGCGGGCCGGCTCACCAGCCCGAACGAGTACCTGACGGTCGTCTCCCGCTTCCACGACATCCCGGCGACCCTGCGGGACTTCACCCACCACATCGTCAGCGGCACCCCGGCGCCCTGGCCGGCCCACATCGCCGGGCACCCGCCGGCGGCCACGCTCACTTTCGTCCTCCTGGACCGGATCGGGCTGCACGGCGGCGGCTGGGCGGGCGCCTGGTGCATCACGGCCGGTTCGACGGCCTGTGTCGCCGTGCTGGTCGCGGTGCGGGCCCTGGCCGACGAGCGGCTCGCCCGGCGGGCCGCGCCGTTCCTGGTCATGGCCCCGGCCGCGGTGTGGGTGGGCGCCTCGGCGGACGGGTACTTCGCGGCGGTCGCCGCCTGGACGGTGGCCCTGCTGGCACTCGCGGTGACCGGCCGGTCCGTGGCCTGGGCGGCGGGTGCGGGGCTGCTGTTCGGGCTGACCTGCTACCTGTCGTACGGCCTGACGCTCTTCGCACTGATCGGGGCGGCGGTGCTGGTGCTCGGCCGGCGCCGGGTCCGGGCCCGCCCTGTCGTCCTCGCGCTGCTGGTGGCGGGGGCGGCGGTCGTCCCGCTCGTGTTCACCCTGGCCGGGTTCGACTGGTGGCAGGGGTACCGGCTGCTGGTCACCCGCTACTACCAGGGGATCGGCGGGACCCGGCCGTACGGCTACTGGGTGTGGGCCAACCTGGCCTGCACGGTGGTCATCACGGGTCCGGCGACGGTGGCCGGGCTGCGGCGGGCGGGTGCCGTGCCGGTCCGCCGCCGTACCGCGCCGGTCGCGGAGAAACGGCTCGCGTTCCTCGTGGCCGCCGCCCTGCTGGCCCTGCTGCTCGCCGACCTGTCCGGGATGAGCAAGGCGGAGACGGAGCGCATCTGGCTGCCGTTCGCGATGTGGCTGCTGTCGGCCTGCGCGTTCCTGCCCCGGCCGCGCGCCTGGCTCACGGCGCAGGCGCTGCTCGGGCTGCTGCTGAACCATCTGCTGTTCACCGGCTGGTGACCCCGCCGGCCTGATCCCGCAGGCCTGGCCTCCGGCGTACCGGCGCGTCCCGCCGCGGCGATACGGCTACGGGAGGGCTGACGGCCCCGGGCCGGCCGCCCGGACCTCGGTTGCCCGGACCTCGGTTGTCCGGACCTCGGCCGCCGCCGAGAGCTGCGCGAGGAGACTCGCCAGGGCCGCCCCGTCGCCGACCTCTTCGAGCAGCCGGGCCTGGTCGCCGTGGACCCGGCGGGCGGCACGGCCGTGGAGGTCCTCGCCGCGCGGGGTGAGGTGGAGCAGGACGCGGCGGCGGTCGTGCGGGTCGGGGCGGCGGTGGACGAGGTTGTCCGCGACCATGCGGTCGACGAGCTTGGTCAGGCTGGGCGCCGGCATCAGGGCGTGCTCGGCTATCTCGGACATCGGATGCCCCCGGCCGTCACCGACGAGCGACAGGACCCGCCACTCCTCGACCGTGCAGTCCTCCTCGGCCAGCACCGCGGCCAGCCGCCGCACGACCCGCCGCTCGGCATGGCTGAGGAGGTGGGCTAGGTCCGGCGAGGAGGGTACGGACGGCATTGCCGGTGTCCTTCCGGTAGGTCTACTGTGCGCGCAGAATACGAGTCTTGGCGACGGCGCCGGGGCCCGGGACCGGAATCCGCGTTCCCCATGCCCGCACGGAGGTGGCCGATGCGTCCGGCGCCGCCGAGCGACGGGAGTGGCACGCTGCTCCTCGCCCTGGTCGTGCCGTTGCAGGGGCCGGCCGGGGTCCTCGGGCCGTCGTGCGAGTCGGCCGCGCGGCTGGCCGTGGAGGAACTGAACGCCGCGGGCGGGGTGTTGGGCCGGGAGGTCGGGCTGGTCACCGTGGACGGCGGGGCGCCGCCGGCCCGGGTGGCGGCCGAGGTCGGGGCGCTGGTCTCGCTGGGCGCCGTGGACGGGGTGGTGGGCTGGCACACCTCGGCGGTACGGCAGGCGCTGCTGCCCCGGATCGCGGGCCGGGTGCCGTACGTCTACACCGCGCAGTACGAGGGCGGCGAGCGGACTCCCGGTGTCTTCCTGACCGGTGAGACCGACGTCGCCCAACTGCTGCCCGCGATGCGGCTGCTGGCGGAGGCGGCCGGGGTGCGGCGCTGGTGCACGGTGGGCAACGACTACGTGTGGCCCCGGGTGACCGCGCGCACGGCACGGTCGTACGCGCGGGAGTGCGGCGGGCGGGTGCGGGACGAGGTGTTCGTGCCGCTGGGGACGGAGGGCTTCGCTGCGGTGCTGCGCCGGATCGAGCGGTGCGAGGCGGACGCGGTGCTGATGCTGCTGGTGGGCGCGGACGCGGCCCGCTTCAACCGGGCGTTCGCCGGGTACGGGCTGCACCAGCGGTGCCTTCGGCTGAGCACCCACATGGACGAGAACATCCTGCTGGCCACCGGCGCGGACGGCACCGACGGGCTCTGGGCGGCGGCCGGTTTCTTCGAGACCCTCGCGACCGCCGAGAGCCTCGACTTCGGCGCCCGCCACGCGGCCCGGTTCGGTGTGCACGCCCCGGTGGTGGGGAGCCTCGGCGAGTCCTGCTTCGAGGGGGTGCGGCTGCTGGCGGCCCTGGCCGAGCAGGCCCGGTCGCTGGACGTGCGGGCGATGTGCGCGGTCGGGGACGCGGTGTCGTACGAGGGGCCGCGGGGCGTCGTACGGCTGCGCGGCAACCATCTCGCCCAACGGCTGTACCTGGCGCGGGCGGACGCCTTCGACTTCCACGTCGTCGCTCAGCTCTGAGCCCAACTCGCCCACAGCGCCCATTACTTCCCATGGGAAGTATCAAGCTTTGTCTTTTAAAGCAGGTGAAACCTTCGGGAAACAGGGCGCCGCGACTCTTCCGTGCAAACGACCGGGGACGAGAGAGGGAAGAGTCGTGACGGAGATCGTCGGAAAAGAGGCGCCGCCGGCCGTGGCGGACGGCGGGGCGGGCAGCGGCACGTCCGGTGGCACGGACAGCAGGCGGACCTACAACGACTGGGCGCAGAACGACACGCTTGAGGACTACTCGCTGCGGTACGCGCCGAAGTCCTTCCGCCGCTGGACCCCCTACGTGGTCGCCACCACCGCGCTGGGCGGCATCGCCTATCTCGCGGACTTCGCCATCGGCGGTTCGATCGCCATCTCCAACGGCTTCTCCAGTGCTCTGGTGGCGATCCTGACCGCGGCCGTGGTCATCTTCCTCACCGGCATCCCGATCTCGTACTACTCGGCCAAGTACTCCATCGACATGGACCTGTTGACCCGGGGCGCGGGCTTCGGCTACCTCGGCTCGACGCTCACCTCGGTCATCTACGCCAGCTTCACGTTCATCTTCTTCGCCCTCGAAGGCTCGATCATGGCGCAGGCCCTGGAGCTGGGCCTGCACATCCCGCTGGCCGTCGGGTACCTGATCTGCTCGGTCATCATCCTGCCGCTGGTCATCTACGGCATGACCGCGCTGTCGAAGATGCAGGTGTGGACGCAGCCGGTCTGGCTGGTGCTGATGGTCGCGCCGTTCGTGTCCATCGCGATCCAGGAGCCGGGCAAGTTCTCGGAGTTCACGCACTTCGCGGGCAACTCGCCGACCGGGTCGAGCATCAGCATGCTCGGGGTGGGCGCGGGTGCGGGCGTCGCGCTGTCGCTGATCGCGCAGATCGGTGAGCAGGTCGACTACCTGCGGTTCATGCCGGACAAGACGCCGGAGAACGGCCGGAAGTGGTGGGGTGCGGTGCTCTCCGCCGGTCCGGGGTGGGTGGTGCTCGGGGCCGCCAAGCAGATCGGCGGCGCGTTCCTCGCCTTCTACATCGCCGGCAGCGTGGGCCTCGCCAAGGCGAACGAGCCGATCCAGCAGTACGTGTCGGGCTTCAAGACGTTCGCGGCGCCGGTCGCGCTCGGTCTCGCCACGTTCTTCGTGATCCTCTCCCAGATAAAGATCAACTCGACGAACGCGTACTCCGGTTCGCTGTCCTGGTCGAACTTCTTCTCGCGGCTGACGCACCGTCACCCCGGGCGCGTGGTCTACATCTTCCTCAACGTGGGCATCGCCCTGGCCCTGATGGAGGGCGGTGTCTTCGGCTTCCTCAACACCGTGCTGGGCTTCTACTCCAACGTGGCGATCGCCTGGATCGGCGCGGTCGTCGCCGACCTGGTCATCAACAAGCCGCTGAAGCTGAGCCCGTCGTACATCGAGTTCAAGCGGGCCCACCTGTACAACTTCAACCCGGTCGGCTTCGGCTCGATGCTGATCGCGTCGGCGGTCTCGATCGCCGCGTACTTCAACGCGTTCGGGGAGTACGGCAAGGCGTACTCGCCGTTCATCGCGCTGTTCCTGGCGATGGTGCTCTCGCCGCTGTTCGCGGTGCTGACCAAGGGGAAGTACTACATCGCCCGCGTCGACGACCTCGCGGAGCCGCTGCTCGGCCCGGACGGGCTGCCGTCGGCGGCCACGCTGACCTGCACGGTGTGCGCGACCGGCTTCGAGCGGCCGGACGTGGCGGGCTGCCCGTTCCACTCCGGTGCGATCTGCTCGCTGTGCTGCAGCCTGGAGAAGGACTGCCACGACTCCTGCAAGACCGGCCCGGTCGCGCTCGCCATGCCGACGGTGCGGCCCGCGGACTGACGGGTACCCCCGTCCACCGCTCCGGCTCGCACCCTGTCGCGCGGGCCGGAGCTCCTGTCCCCAGGTGCCCCCAGGCCGTCAGGGGTTCTCGTCGCCTTCCTGCCCATGACGCGGGAAGGCCGACTTTTCCAGCTTTGCCTGCGCGGGGCCGACACGTTCCCTCCAGTCGGCGCACGGTTCTTTCGCATCGATGTAGTCCGCCGCCATGAGCGGCAGGGAGATATGGGCCATGTCGCCGGGCGGGGGCGTGCGCAACGACCACAGAGGGGCGGGGGTGCCGTCGGCGACCGCGGCCGGGGCGTCGGTCAGGTTCATGCGCTCGCGCAGGCGGCCGTAGAAGTCCATCGCGGCGAGCCGGACCACCCGCAGCCGGGTCGGGGCGGCGTACACGCCGATCCAGTCCCCCGGCTCCAGGACGCCCCGCACCTGGCCGTCGACGCTGACCGCGGCCTGTCCCGAGCGTTCCAGGACGCGCAGGCCGACCGCTTCGTTCGGAGCGGTGACGACCGAGCGGTTGAACGTCATGTGCGGGGCGACCGGGGTGAAGACGAGGGCCTCCGCGCACGGCGAGACGACGGGGCCGCCGGCGGCGAAGCTGTACGCGGTCGAGCCGGTCGGCGTCGCCACCAGCAGCGCGTCGGCGGAGTAGGAGGCGAGCAGCCGGCCGGAGACGTAGACGCCGACGGAGACCTGGCGGTCCCGGGACAGCTTCTCCAGGACGATGTCGTTGACCGCGGCGACGTGCAGCGGAACACCCCAGTCGGTGTCCTGCTCGCAGTCCGTGCGGACCTGGGGCGGCGGGAGCAGCGGCCCGCGGCCGTACTGCATCAGCCGCTCCATGTCGGCCGGCACCTCCAGGCGCCGGGAGGCGCGCATCGTCAGGAGCAGACGGCTGTCGACGGTGTAGCGGTCCTCGCGGATCGCGTCCAGAGCCTCCCGCACCGAGCAGACCGGCACCTCGGTCAGGAAGCCTACCCGGCCCAGGTCGACGCCGAGGACCAGCGCGTCGTTGCGGGCGGCGAGCCGGGCGCCGCGCAGGAAGGTGCCGTCCCCGCCGAGGGTGACGATCAGGTCGGGATCGCCGGCGGCCGCGACCTCCTCCCCGGAGTGGTGCCGTCCGCCGTCGTGCCACACGTCGATGTCCGTGCACCGCACGTCGTGCTCCGCGGCCCACGCCCGTACCGCACAGGCCGCTTCCACCGCCTCCGCGCGCCCGCCGTGCACCACCAGTCCGAGCCCGTTCACCGTCATCTCCGCCTCCAGGACACCACCGTGCTCAGCCGCTGCTCCCACGCTGTCACGGCGCGGGCGGATCTGTCGGGCGGAGCGGGATCACAGCCCCAGGGAGATGGCCAGCCGGGTGAGCTCGGCGGTGGTGTCGATGTCGAGTTTGGCGCGGATCCGGCGGAGGCAGGCGTCGACCGTGCGCCTGGAGAGCCCCATCTGCCGGGCCGCCCGGAGGTAGGTGCAGCCCGCTCGCGGCGATGTGCTTCAGCGTCTCGCGCTCACGCGGGGCCGGCGCGACGGCGGCGGTCTCGGTGTGCCGGGTGACTGCGGTGAAGCTCATGAGGGTTCCTTGACCGATCGATCCAATAGGGGCGATTTGTCCGTTCAAAAAACCCTCACAACGCGACGTCATGGCGGTGTCCCCCGACTGTCACAGGCGCGTCACAGGGACCGCCGGCCGGTGTCGCTGCGGCGGCCCGGAGTGGCAGCGCGGCGGATTGGTGCTCCGTGGCGGCCGGGATCATCCTGGGGAGAGAGCCGGCCGTGCAGGTTCCGCGAAGGACGAGCGGCGATGGAATGACCCCCCACCCCTCCCAGCCACCCGGCGCGGACGCACGCCGTACCCTCCGGGGCCCCCACCGCCTCGGTCACGGTCGACGAGCAGGGGGCCGTGACCGGCTGGAGCGACGGGGCCCGGCTGCTGCTGGGCTACCGGCCCGCCGAGATCCTGGGGCAGCGGGCCGCCCGGCTGCTCGCCGAACCGGACCGGGACGCCCGGCGGGCGGCGGTGGCCGGACCGCGCTGGAGCGGGACCGCGGCGCTGTGCCACCGCGACGGGCACCGGCTGGACCGGGACGTCCTGGTGCACCGCAGGCCCTCCGGCGTACGGCCGGGCGGCACGGAGTGGCCGGTGGTGTCCGCGGTGACCGGCCCGGCGGCCGTCGCCGCCGGACAGGCGCTCGGCGAATGGGCCTTCCAGCAGTCGCCCCGTGTCTCCGCTGTCTTCGACGAGGAGCTGCGGCCGGCCCGGGCGAGCGTCGCGACGCAGCGCACGCTGTCGCTGGCGGAGGGCATGATGCGCGGGCTGCGGCTGACGGACGTCGTGCCCGACGAGGGCAGCGCCGAGGCCGAGGCGAGCATGCGGCGGGTCCTGGAGGGCGCCGGACCGCAGGAGATCCGTCTCCATCTGGATCCGGCCGCCCCGGAGCGCACCTGGCACGCGCGGCTCACGCCGCTGACGGACCCGGGCGGCCGGGTGCGGGCGGTGGCCCTGACGGCCCACGCCGACGTTCCCAGCAGCTGACCCGGCGCCGGATGCTGCTGCTGGGCGACGCCGGGGTACGCACCGGCACCGGCTCCGACGTGCAGCGCACCGCGCGGGAGCTGACCGAGGTCGCCGTCCCCGACTTCGCCGACGTGTGCGCCGTGGACCTGCTGGACGCTCCCCCGCGTGCGGACGAGGTCGCCCGGGGGCACCCGCACCGGCCCGCCGCGGCGCCGCCCGACGACATCGCCCTGCTCCTCGCCCGCACCCGGGCCCTGCACGCCGACCGGGTGGCCACCTGGGAGGGGCCCTTCGACCTCGCCGTGGTCGCCGAGGCCCGCAAGCCGGCCACCGGGCAACTGGCCGAGTGGCAGCTGGAGGAGGCCGCGTTCATCACCGAACTCATCGTCAGCGAAATGGTCACCAACGCCTTCCGGTACGGCCGCCCGCCCGTCCGGCTCCGCCTGATCCACGACGACCACACCCTCACCTGCGAGGTCTTCGACTCCAGCAACACCGCCCCGCACATGCGGCGGGCCCACACCTACGACGAGGGGGGACGCGGACTCCTCCTGGTCGGCCAGCCGACCCGGCGCTGGGGCACCCGGCACGGCGGCACCGGCAAGACCGTCTGGGCCGAGCAGTACCTCACCGAGGACTGAGGCGGCCGGGGCCCGGCCGTCCGCGGAACACCGGGCGGGCCCAGGCGGGCGGCTGCGGGGTGTCCGGGGCCGCCCCGACGGTCGGGGTGCGGACGACGTCACGGCCGACGGTCGGGGCCCCGTCGGCGTCACGGTGGACGGCGGGCTCCCCGGCCTGACCGGGACCGTACGAGGCGCACCGCAGCGCCGACACGAACTCCAGGCAGGAGCCGTACCGGTCCTCGGGGACCTTGGCCAGCGCCCTGGCGAACACGCCGTCGAACGCCGGCGGCAGCCCCGCCCGCACCTCGCTCAGCGCGGGCGGGGCGTCGTACTGGTGCGCCCACAGCAGCGCGATGTCCTCGTCCCGGACGAACGGCGGACCGCCGGCGAGCATCTCGAAGACCACGCAGGCGAAACTGTAGAGATCGCAGCGGCCGTCCACCGGGCGCCCCGAGATCTGCTCCGGCGCCACGTAGTCCAGGGTGCCGACGAACTCGCCGACCGTCGTGAACCCGGTCAGCGACAGCGACTTCTTGGTGAGCCCGAAGTCCGTGAGGTAGACGTGCTCGGGGTGCTCGCTGTCCGTGCCCCGCGCCACCAGCACGTTGCCGGGCTTCACGTCCCGGTGCACCAGATCGTGCTCGTGCGCCGCGTCGAGCGCCGAGGCGACCTGGGCGGCGATCCGCAGCGCCGCGTCCACCGGCAGCACGCCCTCCTCGTCCAGCAAGGCGCGCAGATCGGGCCCCGACACGTACCGCATCGCGATGTACAGCACGCCGTCCGTCTCGCCGGCCTCGAAGATCGGCACGATGTGGGGGTGGTCGATGGCGGCGGCGACCCGTGACTCGTGGGTGAAACGGCGGCGGAAGGTGTCGTTGCGCGCCATCTCGGGGGCCAGCAGCTTCAGGGCGACGGTCCGGTCCAGACGCAGGTCCTTGGCACGGTAGACGACGGCCATGCCGCCGCGCCCGATCTCGCCCTGGACCTCGTAGCCCGCGATGCGCGTCGCCATCGCCCACATCGTATCCAGTGGGTAGGCGGCCCGCGAGAAGGTCACGTTCGGGCAGCTCACGGGGGCGCCGCCTGCCAACCGGTCCAGCGCGTCACGGTCACGAGAACGACCGGGCCGGCCGGAGGGTGTTCCCGGTACTGCGGGTATTTCGCGCTCAGCGGCCCGACGAGCGCCGCGCGGGCGGGAACCACCCTCGCCTCGCCGTCCGCCCGGACCCACCACAGGTGGTCCCAGTTCTCGTCGTACGCGTCCGCGAGCAGGCACACGGACGGCTGCGCGGCGATGTTGCACAGCCGCTTGAGACCGGTCGTGGTCTTGGGTTTGTGGTCCACGGCGGTGACGATCCCGTCGGCGCCGTGGCGGGCGAAGACGACCGGCACCAGATGGGGGCGGCCGTTCGCGTCCACGGTCGCGAGCCGTGCCACCCGGGCCGCGGCGAACCGGCGTCGTGCCTCGCCCTCGGCCAGTTCCGGCACCGCGCGCCCCGTCCCGGTCAGGCCCGGCGCAGCGCGTCGAGCACGTCGTCGTCCGTCAGTTGCCCGAAGTCGTCGTACCACTGCCCGACCGCGCTGAACACGGCCGGGCGGTACGGGCAGACGACCAGGTCGGCCTCGGCGGCGAGCGCGTCCAGGGAGTCGGGCGCGCCGACCGGGACCGCCAGTACGGTCCGTGCGGGGCCCCGGCCCCGCACGTGGCGCAGCGCGGCGCGGGCGGTGGAGCCGGTGGCGAGGCCGTCGTCGACGACGAGCACGGTACGGCCGCGCAGTGCGGGCGGTGGCCGTCCCTCGCGGTAGCGGCGCTCGCGGCGGCGCAGTTCCTGCCGCTCCCGCTCGACGACCGGGGCGAGGAAGTCCTCGCTCAGGTCCAGGTGGGCCAGGGTCGCCCGGTCCAGGAGCGGCGGGTCGTCCCCAGCGATCGCGCCGACGCCGAACTCCTCGTGGTGCGGGGCGCCGATCTTGCGTACGACGAGCACGTCCAGCGGGGCCGAAAGCTCGCGCGCCACCTCGGCGGCGACGGCCACACCGCCCCGGGGCAGCGCCAGCACGATCGGGTCGGGCAGGGCACCCTCGTCGCGCAACTCGGCCAGCACGGCGGCGAGTTCGCGGCCCGCGTGAGCGCGGTCCCGGTAGCGCACGGTTCGTCCTCCCCGGGCGAGGTCGGGGTCTCCTCCCTCCATGCTCACACCCGGAGGCGCCGAAGGCCGAGCCATGCCTTCTAACAAAATAATCATCGAAATTGTCAACAATCTCTGGGCGTCTTCCCTACAGTCAGGGACTCGAGTGACCACGCAACCCGCTGCACAAGGAGGTCCACGGGTGGAGATCAACCGCAGAACCGTTGTCCGGGGCGCGGCAGCCATGGCCGCGTTCGGAATCGCCGAGGGCGCGGCAGGCACGGCCTTCGCCGGCACCTCGTCGCCGGACGGCTCGTCGAGCACGTCCACGGCGAGCTCGGCGTACTCGCTGGAGTTCGATTCCACCGCCTGGTCGTACGACGCGGCCAACGACGTGTACTACCAGCTCGGGAAGGTGTACGTCGCCAGCCCAGCCACGACGGACTACGAGAACCTGTCGATCTACGTTCCGGGCGCCTACCTGAGGGCCACCGCGAACAGTGACGGGACCACGTACACCGCGACGGTCGACCCGAAGGGGACCGTCGGCGCGTACTCGGGACGCACCGCGCCGATCGTGATCCCGGTCAACACCCCCGGCTACGCCGCGCAGAAGCCGGCCACGTCCTACAGCTACAGCAGCGTCTCGCAGTACCTGAAGGCCGGGCACATCTACGTGTGGCCGGGCCTGCGCGGCCGGGACGGCTCGACCGGCACCCGCTCCGACGCCGCCCCCTGGGGCGTGACCGACCTCAAGGCCGCGGTCCGCTTCCTGCGGTACAACCGGAGCGTCCTGCCCGGCAGCACGGACGACATCGTCCTGTTCGGCATGAGCGGCGGCGGCGCCCAGGCCACCGTGGCGGGCGCGTCCGGTGACAGCCCCCTGTACCACCCGTACCTGCGCACGATCGGCGCGGCGATGGCGGACGCCCACGGCCGACCCCTCAGCGACGCGGTCGCAGGCGTCATGGCCTGGTGCCCGATCACCAGCCTGCACGAGGCCAACCTGTCCTACGAGTGGAACATGGGCCAGTTCGCCTCGACCGGCACGCGCGCGTCCGGCACCTGGACCAGCGCCTACTCGACGGACCTCGCGAAGGCCTGGCCCAGATACGTCAACGGCCTGGGACTGCGTGACGAGCGGGGCAGGCGTCTGAAGCTGACCGAGTCCGCCGGCGGCGTCCACCTGGCCGGCAGCTACTACGACCACCTGATCGAGGTGATCACCGCCTCGCTGAACAACTTCCTGTCCGACAACACCTTCCCGTACACCGTCACGACGATGGGCGGCCCGCCCGGATCGGGCCAGACGGGATCCTCGACCACGTACGAGACGGTCGACGACTACATCGCCTACCTCAACACCGACAGCACCTGGGTCACCTACGACGCCACCACCAACACCGCCACGGTGTCCGGCCTGGAGGGCTTCGTCAGGAGCCAGAAGACCGCGAGCAAGCCGGTCGGCGCCTTCGACGGGTACTCCCGCGGCCAGACCGAGAACGGCGTCTTCGCGATGGGGCTCGACGCCCCGGCGCACTTCGCGCCGCTCACCCGCGACGTCGTCAAGGCGAACGAGTCGACGTACGCCACCTACTCCGGCTGGAGCTCCGACTACGGCTCCGCGGCGTACGACAGCGACTTCGCCAAGAAGGACAGCGTCGGCAAGGACATGGCCTGGCGGGCCGACGCGTACAACCCGCTGTACTACCTCTCGCCCGCCTTCGGCGGCTACCGCCGTTCGCAGGTGGCGCGCCACTGGCGCATCCGCACCGGCATCATGCAGGGCGACACCGCCAACACCACCGAGATCAACATCCGGCTGGCCCTGCTGAACTACGGCATCCCCGACGTCGACTTCGCCACCGTCTGGGCCCAGGGACACACCATGGCCGAGCGCACCGGCGATTCGACGACGAACTTCATCGACTGGGCGGAGTCCGTCACCGGGAAGTGACCACCGGAGCGCCCGGGCGGCTGCGCCACGGGGAACTCCGCCCGGTGCCGAACCCCGGACGCCGCCTAGGACACGGCCCAGGCGAGGTGCAGCTCCTCCGGCGAGCGGTGGATCATCGTCGGCCGCATGGTGACCGGACGCCCCTCCGCGAGCCGCAGGCCCGGCAGCCGGCCGGTCAGCTCCTCCACCGTGATGCGGAGTTGCTCGCGGGCCAGTTGCGCGCCCACACAGGCGTGGGCGCCGAAGCCGAAGGCGAGGTGGCGGGCGGGGGCGGCCCGGGTGATGTCGAACGTGTCGGGGCGGGGGTGCCGGGAGGCATCCCGGTTGGCCGCGCCGAAGGCGACGAACAGGTCGGCACCGGCGGGGAGCTCGGTGCCGGCGAGGGTGACCGGACGGGTGGTGACCCGGCGGAAGCCCTGGAGCGCGCCGTCGTAGCGGGCCGCCTCCTCCACGGCCGCGGGGATCAGCTCCGGTTGCCGGCAGAGCAGTTCCCACTGGTCCCGGTGGCTCAGCAGGTGCAGGACGGTGGTACCGATCAGCGCGGTGGTGGTCAGGTGCCCGGCGATCAGCAGGTTCTGGAGGTGGGCGACGGCCTCGTGGCGCTGTTCCAGGGGGAGTTCGGCGTGGCCGGGTTCGGCCACGGAGGCGACGATCTCCGTGGCCAGGTCCTCGCGGGGGCGGGAGTAGCGGTCCCGGGCGCAGCGGTCGAGAACGTGCTGCATGGCGACGACGTCCTCGGCGGCGGCGATCTGCGCGGCCTCCGGCAGCGGCCGGAACAGCAGCTCCTCGGCGCGGCGCCCGCCGTGCACGACCAGGGGCACGTCGGCGGGGTCGAGTCCGACGATCCTGCCGATGGCCTCGCCGGGCAGCCGCATGGCGTAGGCCGACATCAGTTCCACCCCGCCGTCCGCCGCGAACCCGTCGACGAGGGCGGCGGCGCGCTCACGGGCGTACGGCACGGCCGCCGCGATCCGGGAGGGTGAGAGTGCGCGCAGCAGCGGCGCGCGCAGCTGCTGGTGCCGTTCGCCGTCCGAGGTGACCACGACCGGCGGGCCGCCGAAGCCGCCGCCGAGCACGGCGAGTGCGGCGGGCGAGGGCATGACGTCCGGCCGTAACGCGTTCGCCGACGAGAACTCCTCGGTGCGGCGCAGCACTTCACGGACGTCGGCGTCCCGGGCGACCAGCCAGGCGTCGAGTTCGGGCACCCGCACGAGCCCCTCCGCCGCCCGCGCCCGCGCGTAGAGCGGGTAGGGCTCGCGCATCAGGTCGTCGAGTCTGTCGTGTGCGTCGTGCTTGTCGTGTGCGTCGTGCTTGTCGTGTGCGTCGTGCTTGTCGTGTGCGTCGTGCTTGTCGTGTGCGTCGTGCTTGTCGTGTGCGTCGTGCCTGTCGTGCAGTTCGTGTTCCACGAGACGCCCCCGGGACGACAACGACGGCGGTACGGACCGCGCTCATCGTGCCGTACCGCCGTGCGTTCCCGACAGAGCCGGGTCAGAAGACGACCCACCACCCTTCGCGGGCCGCCTGCTCGGCCGTGTACGACACGCCGTGCGCCTTGAGGCCGGCGGCGTCGAGGAGGGTGATCTCGCCGCCGCGGTTGCCGAGCCGGGCGCCGTCGGACAGCGGCACGGCGAGGGTGGCGCCGGCGGCCAGCGGACCGGCCGGTACCGGAGAGGCCTGGCCGATGCGGTTGAGCAGGCGCCAGCCGGTGAGGTCGACCGGCGCGGGCGAGGCGTTGAGGAGGGTGACGGTCTCCACCTCGGGGGTGGGGCCGGGCGGGTTGACGAGCGCGGCGACGACCCGGACCGGCTGCTCGCCGGGGGCGGGCCGGGAGGTGTCGACGTCGGGAAGGGTGTGGCCGGTGACGTCGTCGGTGTGCCAGGCCTGACTCTGGAAGGCGAGGAATATCCCGACCCAGCGATCCCGGTTCCCGTCCTCGCCCGGGAGGCGAATGAGGAGACCGCCGTCCTGCCACACCCCGTCGTCGCCGGTGAAGCGGCCGCTGTTGCCCTGGTTCATATGGATGTCGTGCACGCCGTTGCCGGGCAGGAAGCCGAACACCTTGTCCTTGACGCCGGTTTCGGGCCCCCAGCGCTCGCCGAAGAGGTACAGCCGGACGCGGGGGTCGTCGACGGCCCGCCGGACGTAGTGGTCGAGCAGGTCGGCCAGGTCGTTGTCGGGGCCGGGACGGTCCGCCGGCAGGACGCGCAGCTTCGCCGGGTCGAAGAGATTGCCGCGCACGAAGTCGAGGTTGGGTCCGCCGGGACCCGGCGGCAGCGTGTTCCAGCCGCCGGCCAGTCCCTCCAGCCGGGCGGTGATGGGGTGCTTGAAGTCGTCGTCGACGAGGTAGAGCAGGTCGGCGGGCTTCTGCTGGGACAGGACGTTGACGGCGGCACGGTAGTGGACGCCGGCGTCGTCCATGAGGTGGATCTGGTAGTGCGGGGTCTCGGCGGCGCCCTCGCGCCGGACGCTGACAGCCCGCGTGATCAGTACGCCATAGGTCTTCAACGGCATGATGACCAACTCCCCGTAAAAGCAGGCGGTTTGCCCGCCCATGGCGGAAATCGTACGGGCCCGGAACCGGTTGCGGTCCGGGTTGGACGATTCTGTCGGTCCTGCGAACAGTCGGGGCGTGCCCCGTTTCCGGTGGCCGGTTCCCTACGATCGTGCCGTGGTCAACTTCCTCCTCCAGCGGACGGCTCCGCTCCCGATCGACGAGGCGTGGCGCCGGCTCACGGAGTGGTCCCGGCATGCCGACGTAGTTCCGCTGACCCGGATCACCGTGCTCACCGATCCCCCGACCCACGAGGGCACGGTCTTCGTGGCGCGCTCCGGTCTCGGACCGCTGTCCTTCGAGGATCCCATGGAGGTGACCGTCTGGCATCCTCCCGAGGACGGCGGCCCCGGCCGGTGCCGGCTCGTCAAGCACGGCCGGGTGGTGCTCGGCTGGGCCGAACTGGCGGTGCACCCCGGCCCCGGCGGCCGTACCCGGGTGGTCTGGCACGAGGAGCTGCGGATCCGGGGGCTGCCGTCGCTCTTCGACCCCCTGCTGCGCAGGGCCTCCCGGGCCGTGTTCGGGCGCGCGGTCAACTCACTCCTCCGGCGGCCCTGACCGCGGTGCCGGACAGGCCCTAGGCCACCGACCCGATCCGCCGCGCCGGCACCGGCGACGACGTCGCGTCGTGATGGATCGGGGTGTGCGCGCCGGTCAGGGAGACCCCGCTGCCGCCCCTGCGGCTCGCGACGATCTCGGCCGCGATCGACAGCGCGGTCTCCTCGGGCGTACGGGCACCGAGGTCGAGGCCGATGGGTGACCGGAGGCGGGCCAGCTCCAGTTCCGTGACGCCGACCTCGCGCAGGCGTTCGTTGCGGTCGAGGTGGGTGCGGCGGGAGCCCATCGCGCCGACGTAGGCCACCGGGAGGCGGAGGGCGAGCCGGAGCAGCGGGACGTCGAACTTGGCGTCGTGGGTGAGGACGCACAGGACGGTACGGCCGTCGACCTGCGTGCGCTCCAGGTACCGGTGCGGCCACTCGACGACGATCTCGTCGGCCTCCGGGAAGCGGTTGCGCGTCGCGAAGACGGGCCGCGCGTCGCACACCGTCACGCGGTAGCCGAGGAACGTGCCGACCCGGACCAGCGCGGACGCGAAGTCGATCGCGCCGAAGACGATCATCCGGGGCGGCGGGACGGACGACTCGACCAGCACGGTGAGCGGTGCTCCGCACCGGGAGCCCTGCTCTCCGATCTCCAGGGTGCCGGTGCGGCCCGCGTCCAGGAAGGCGCCGGCCTCGGCGGCGACCGTGCGGTCCAGCTCGGGGTGGGCGCCGAAGCCGCCCTCGGGGGAACCGTCGGCGTCCACCAGAAGGGCGCGGCCCAGGAGCTCCGCCGGCCCGGTGACGATCCGCGCGAGGGCCGCCGCCTCCCCGCGCGCGGCGGCGGTCAGCGCGGCGGCGACCACCGGCCGGGCGGGGTCGTCCGCCCGGACCGGGGTGACGAGGATGTCGATGACGCCGCCACAGGTCAGACCGACGGCGAAGGCGTCCTCGTCGCTGTACCCGAAGCGCTCCAGGACGGTCTCCCCGTCCTCCAGCGCCTGCCGGCACAACTCGTACACGGCACCCTCCACGCACCCGCCGGACACCGAGCCGACGGCGGTGCCCTCGCCATCCACCGCGAGGGCGGCGCCGGGCTGCCGCGGCGCACTCCCCCCGACCGCCACCACCGTGGCCACGGCGAAGTCCCGCCCATCGGCGACCCACCGACTCAGCTCCTCGGCGATGTCCAGCATGTCCGGATCTCCTTGACGAAGTTGAGGGAAGCGCCCCGCAACGGGCGCTGGGGGTACCCCCGGCCGAAGGCCGGGGGAGGAACTGCGCGACCAGCCCCAACGGACCCGCACCCGACCACGGGCCCGTTCACGGCTCTCCCGGCGGAGCGTCTAGTGGACGCCCAGCCAGCTCTCAATGGGATTGAGGGCGAAATAGACCAGGAAGATCCCTGTCAGACCCCACATGAATGCCCCGATCTCCCGTGCCCTGCCCTGAGCTGCCTTGATGGCGGTGTACGAGATCACGCCGGCGGCCACACCAGAGGTGATGGTGTAGGTGAAGGGCATCAGGACGACCGTCAGGAACACCGGAACGGCGGTGGCCCGGTCGGCCCAGTCCACGTGCCGGGCGTTCATCAGCATCATCGCGCCGATGACCACCAGCGCGGCCGAGGCGACCTCCTGCGGGACGATCGCGGTGAGCGGGGTGAAGAACAGGCAGGCCGCGAAGAACAGGCCGGTGACGACGGACGCGAGACCCGTACGGGCACCCTCGCCGACGCCGGTCGCCGACTCGATGAACACCGTCTGCCCGGAGCCGCCCGCGACCCCGCCGATCGCGCCGCCCGCGCCGTCGATGAACAGCGCCTTGGACAGGCCCGGCATCCGGCCCTTGTCGTCGGCCAGCTTCGCCTCGGTGCCGACGCCGATGATGGTGGCCATCGCGTCGAAGAACCCGGCGAGCACGAGGGTGAAGACGATCATCGCCACCGTCATCGCGCCGACCCTGCCCCAGCCGCCGAACTCGACGTGCCCGAAGAGCGAGAAGTCCGGCATGGAGACGGCGGAGCCGTGCAGTTCGGGGGCTGCGCCGCCGGCCCACTGCTTGGGGTCGATGACTCCGAGGCCGTTCAGTGCGGACGCCACGACGGTGCCGCTGACGATGCCGATCAGGATCGCGCCGGGGACGTTCCGGGCCTGCAGCATGAAGATCAGCAGCAGGGTGCCGGCGAAGAGCAGCACCGGCCAGCCGGCCAGTTCGCCGGCCGGGCCGAGGGTGACCGGGGTGGCCTTGCCCTGGTGCACGAAGCCGGACTTGTAGAAGCCGATGAGGGCGATGAACAGGCCGATGCCCATGGTGATGCCGTGCTTGAGCGCGAGCGGGATCGCGTTCATGATCATCTCGCGCAGGCCGGTGACGACCAGGAGCATGATGACGACGCCGTACATCACGCACATGCCCATCGCCTGCGGCCAGGTCATCTGCGGGGCGACCTGCGAGGAGAGCACGCCGGAGACGGAGAGGCCGGCGGCGAGCGCGAGGGGCACCTTGCCGACGAAGCCCATCAGCAGCGTGGTGAAGGCGGCCGCGAACGCCGTCGCGGTGATCAGCGCCTTCTGGCCGAGGGTGTCCCCGGCCGCGTCCTTGCCGGACAGGATCAGGGGGTTGAGCAGGAGGATGTACGCCATCGCCATGAAGGTGGTGACGCCGCCGCGGACTTCACGCGCGACGCTCGATCCCCGCCGGGATATGTGGAAGTACCGGTCGAGCCAGGATCGTCCGGCCGGGACGCGGGTGCCTTCTCCCGCGTCTTCGGCCGTCGCCCTGGGTTCAAGTGACTGCTGGGTCATGGTGCCGTCTCCCAAGGTTCACAGGGGCCCCCGTGTGTGCCGATGTCTTCGGCGATACACGGGATTTGGGAAGTGCATGACCCGGGGGACGGCCCGGAGGTGCACGCTTGTGGGGTTGGCGCCGGGGAGTTGAGCAGTTGCCCGGCGCCGGGGTGCCGTTGCGCCCACCCGTGCCGCCATGGGGGTCCCCCCAGGCCCTCAAGGCACCGGGGGAGGCACGACTGCCCGCAACGGCAGCGGGGTTACAACGTGGCCGCAAGCCGCGGCCACGCCTTGGTCACGCGTTGCCCGTCAGATGCTCCGGGCGTACCGGCGTGCGGTTGAGCTCCAGGCCGGTCGCGTTGCGGATCGCCGCGAGGACCGCCGGGGTCGAGGACAGGGTCGGGGCCTCGCCGATGCCGCGGAGCCCGTAGGGGGCGTGGTCGTCGGCGAGTTCGAGGACGTCGACCGGGATGGTCGGCGTGTCGAGGATGGTCGGGATCAGGTAGTCCGTGAAGGACGGGTTCCTGACCTTCGCGGTCTTCGGGTCGACGATGATCTCCTCCATCACCGCGATGCCCAGGCCCTGGGTCGTACCGCCCTGGATCTGGCCGACGACGGAGAGCGGGTTGAGCGCCTTGCCGACGTCCTGGGCGCAGGCCAGCTCGATGACCTTGACCAGGCCCAGCTCGGTGTCCACCTCGACGACCGCGCGGTGTGCGGCGAAGCTGTACTGGACGTGGCCGTGGCCCTGCCCGGTGTGCAGGTCGAAGGGCACGGTCGGCCGGTGCCGCCACTCCGCCTCGATCTCCACGGCCTCGTCGCCGAGGACGTCCACCAGGTCGGCGAGCACCTCGCCGCCGTCGGTGACGACCTTGCCGCCCTCCAGGAGCAGTTCGGCGGTGGCCCAGGCCGGATGGTACGTGCCGAACTTGCGGCGGCCCAGCTCCAGCACCTGCTCGCGCACCAGCTCGCAGGAGTTCTTCACGGCGCCGCCGGTGACGTACGTCTGCCGGGAGGCCGAGGTCGAACCGGCCGAACCCACCTGGGTGTTGGCCGGGTGGATGGTCACCTGCGCCACGCCGAGCTCGGTGCGCGCGATCTGCGCGTGGACGGTCACCCCGCCCTGCCCGACCTCCGCCATCGCCGTGTGCACGACGGCGACCGGCTCGCCGCCGACGACCTCCATGCGCACCCGCGCGGTCGAGTAGTCGTCGAACCCCTCGGAGAAGCCGACGTTCTTGATGCCGACCGCATACCCGATGCCGCGTACGACGCCTTCGCCGTGCGTGGTGTTGGACAGACCGCCGGGCAGCTGCCGTACGTCCGCGCCCTCACTGCTCTCCCACTGGCGCTCGGGCGGCAGCGGCATCGCCTTGACCCGGCGCAGGAGTTCGGCGACCGGGGCCGGCGAGTCCACCGGCTGGCCGGTCGGCATGATCGTCCCCTGTTCCATGGCGTTCAGCTTCCTGAACTCCACCGGGTCCATGCCGAGTTGCTTGGCGACCTTGTCCATCTGGGCCTCGTAGGCGAAGCACGCCTGGACCGCGCCGAAGCCGCGCATCGCGCCGCAGGGCGGGTTGTTGGTGTAGAGGGCGATGGCCTCGATCTCGACGTCGTCGACGACGTACGGTCCGATGCCGAGCGAGGAGGCGTTGCCGACGACGGCCGGGGAGGCGGAGGCGTACGCCCCGCCGTCGAGCACGATCCGGCACTTGACGTGCGTCAGCCTGCCTTCGCGCGTTGCTCCGTGCTCGTAGTAGAGGCGGGCCGGGTGGCGGTGGACGTGACCGAAGAAGGACTCGAAGCGGTTGTAGACGATCTTGACGGGCTTGCCGGTGCGCAGGGCCAGCAGGCAGGCGTGGATCTGCATCGACAGGTCCTCGCGGCCGCCGAACGCGCCGCCGACGCCGGACAGCGTCATCCGCACCTTGTCCTCGGGCAGGCCGAGCACCGGGGCGATCTGGCGCAGGTCGGAGTGGAGCCACTGGGTGGCGACGTAGAGGTGGACGCCGCCGTCCTCCTCGGGCACCGCGAGGCCGGACTCGGGGCCGAGGAAGGCCTGGTCCTGCATGCCGAAGTAGTACTCGCCCTTGACGACGACGTCGGCCTTCTTGGCGGCCTCGTCCGCGTTGCCGCGGATGATCGGCTGGCGGTGCACGATGTTGGGGTGGGGGACGTGGCCGACGTAGTGGTCGTCGCGGTTCTCGTGGACGTGGACCGCGTCCGGGGCGGTGGCGGAGGCCTCGTCGGTGATGACGGGCAGCTCGCGGTACTCGACCTTGATCTTCGCGGCCGCGCGGCGGGCGGTCTCCGGGTGGTCGGCGGCGACGATCGCGATCGGTTCGCCGTGGTGGCGGACCTTGCCGTGGGCGAGGACCGGGGTGTCCTGGATCTCCAGGCCGTAGTTCTTCACCTCGGTGGGCAGGTCGTCGTAGGTCATGACGGCGTAGACGCCGGGCTGGGCGAGGGCCTCGCCGGTGTCGATGGACACGATCTCGGCGTGCGCGACCGTGGAGCGGAGGATCTGGCCCCAGAGCATGTCCTCGTGCCACATGTCGGACGAGTACGCGAACTCGCCGGTGACCTTGAGGGTGCCGTCCGGGCGGAGCGTGGACTCGCCGATGCCGCCCCGGGTCTGGGAGCCCTGGGTGACCTTGGTGGGCGTGCCGAGGGGGGCGCTGTTGGTGGGCATCCGGTTCAGACCGCCTCTCCCTGCCGGGCGGCCGCGAGGCGGACCGCGTCCATGATCTTCTCGTAGCCGGTGCAGCGGCACAGGTTGCCCGAGAGGGCCTCGCGGATGTCTGCGTCGCTCGGGTTGGGGTTGCGCTCCAGCATCTCGTCGGCGGCGACCAGCAGACCGGGGGTGCAGAAGCCGCACTGGACGGCGCCGGCGTCGATGAAGGCTTGCTGGATGGGGGAGAGTCGGGTGCCTTCGCGGGTCTGGGAGTCGGCGGGGGGCTGGGGCTGCCAGCTCTGCGAGGTGTCACGCGTGACATGTGACATAGCACTGTCGCCGTGGCCCGTCCCGCTGCAGGCCCGCCGCTCCGCGAACTCCGCCAGCCCCTCCACGGTGACGACCTCCCGGCCCTCCACCTGTCCCGCCGCGACCAGGCACGAGCACACGGGCACGCCGTCCAGCCGGACGGTGCAGGACCCGCACTCGCCCTGCTCACAGGCGTTCTTGGATCCGGGCAGGCCGAGCCGCTCCCGCAGCACGTACAGCAGGGACTCGCCCTCCCACACGTCGTCGGCTTCCTGCGGACGTCCGTTGACGGTGAAGTTGACGCGCATCAGGCGACACTCCCCTTCTGCTCAGGGTTCTGCCCAGTAGTGCCGCGGTACGACTCCCAGGTCCAGGTGAGGGTGCGGCGGGCCATCACGCCGACCGCGTGGCGGCGGTAGCTCGCGGTGCCCCGGACGTCGTCGATCGGGTTGCAGGCGGCGGCGCACAGGTCCGCGAACTGCTTGGCGACCGACGGGGTGATGATCTTCCCGTTGTCCCAGAAGCCGCCCTCGTCGAGCGCCGCGTTCAGGAAGTCCTCGGCGGTCTTCGCCCGCACGGGTGTCGGGGCGGCCGAACCGATCCCGGTCCGCACGGTCCGCGTCCGCGGGTGCAGGGCGAGCCCGAAGGCGCACACGGCGATCACCATCGCGTTGCGCGTACCGACCTTCGAGTACTGCTGCGGACCGTCCGCCTTCTTCACGTGCACCGCGCGGATCAGCTCGTCCGGCGCGAGGGCGTTGCGCTTGACGCCGGTGTAGAAGTCGTCGATGGGGATGAGCCGGGTGCCGCGCACCGACTCGGCCTCGACCTCGGCGCCGGCCGCGAGCAGCGCGGGGTGGGCGTCGCCGGCCGGGGAGGCGGTGCCGAGGTTGCCGCCGACGCCGCCGCGGTTGCGGATCTGCGGGGAGGCGACGGTGTGCGAGGCGAGGGCGAGACCGGGCAGCTCGGCGCGGAGGTTCTCCATGATCCGGGTGTACGGGACGGAGGCGCCGAGCCGTACGCTCTCCTCGCCGACCTCCCATTCGTAGAGATCGCCGATGCGGTTGAGATCGAGGAGGTACTCGGGCCGGCGGTGGTCGAAGTTGATCTCGACCATCACATCGGTGCCACCCGCGATCGGCACTGCGGTGGGGTGCTCGGCCTTCGCGGCGAGCGCCTCCTCCCAGCTGGCGGGGCGAAGGAAGTCCATGACCGGCTCTCTTCTCCGTCTCGTGAGTCTCGTGAGTCGTGCGGATTGAGCCAATCCGTGTGCGGCGGGCCCGGCTCGTTCATGTCCTGTTAACGCGGAATGACGCCAGTACACCGCCCCTTACTCCGGCGGGGTCAGTCACTGAAACCATGAAGGAGTTGGCTGGCCAGCACGGGCATCTTGTAGATTCGTATGAACGGAGGTCATCAGTAACCTCTTGGTTTTCCTGTGGAAACGCAGGAAACGCCCTGGCGACCACCGGTTGCGGCCCGGCAGCCCTTGGTGACGGCCCACGGAGGCGCCCGCCGGGCACCTCCCCCGTGACCCTTCAGGATTCATCGTAGATTTCGAGACACAGAACGGCGGCGACGAGATGCGGCTGCGCGCACTGCTGGACACCGATGCGCTGGGCCTGCGGCTGCTCGGCGGCGAGGACGAGCTGGACCGTACCGTGCGCGGGGTCATGACCACGGACCTGCGCGACCCGAGCCGCTACCTCTCCGGCGGCGAGCTGGTGCTGACGGGCCTGGCGTGGCGCCGGGACGCGGCGGACTCCGAGCCGTTCGTACGGCTGCTGGTGCAGGCCGGGGTGGTCGCGCTGGCGGCCGGTGAGGCGGAGCTGGGCGACGTTCCGGACGACCTGGCCGTGGCCTGCGCGCGCCACCGGCTCCCGCTCTTCGCCGTGCACGAGTCGGTGGCCTTCGCGACGATCACCGAGCATGTCGTACGGCAGGTCAGCGGCGAGCGCGCCGGGGACCTGGCGGCCGTGGTGGACCGGCACCGGCGGATGATGACCTCGGGCCCGGCGGGCGGCGGCCCGGACGTGGTCCTCGACCTGCTCGGCTCCGACCTGGACCTGCGTGCCTGGGTGCTGTCCCCGGCCGGCCGCCTGATCGCGGGCTCCAAGGTGTCCGGGCCCGCGCTGCCCGCCGACGCCTGTGCCGGGCTGGCCGCCGAGCACCTGGCCGCCACCCGCACCGGCCGCCGCGGCCCGCACCGCGTGCTGCTCGGCGGCACGACCTACTCCCTCTTCCCGATCCGCTCCAGCGGCCGCTCTCCGCAGGGCGCCCGGGACGTGCGCGAGACCGTGCTGTCGGACTGGCTGCTGGCGGTCGAGGCGGACGCGGGCGACTGGCCGGAGGAGCGGCTCGACCTGCTCCAGGGCGTCACCCAGCTGATCGCCGTGGAGCGCGACCGCCGCGACGCGGCCCGCACAGTGCGGCGCAGGCTCGCGCAGGAGGTCCTGGAGCTGGTCCAGACGGGCGCGGCCCCGGCCGAGATCGCCGCCCGGCTGCGGGTGGCCGCCCCGGTCCTGCTGCCCGGGCTCGGCGCCGCGCCGCACTGGCAGGTGGTCGTCGCCCGCGTCGAGTGGGACGGCGGGGAGGTCGAGGGCGGCCCGGTCGCCCAGTCCCTCCTGGAGGAGATCCTGGTCGACCCGCTGGCGACCGGCCCGGAGCCCTCCGACCGGATAGCGGTGGCCCACACCGGCGACGAGGCGATCGCCCTCGTACCGCTGCCCGCCGTCACCGCCGAGCACGACGGCTCCGAGTCCGGCATCCACGCCGACGTCCTCCTGGAGTCGGTACGGGTCCCACTGTCGGCGGGTCTCGACGACGACGGCCGGGTCACGCTCGGCGTCAGCGCGGCCGTGCACTCGGCGGAGGGACTGCGCGGTGCCCTGGAGGAGGCCCGGCACGCCCGCCGGGTGGCCGCCGCCCGCCCCGGCCGGGTCTGCGCGGCCGGCCACCAGGAGCTCGCGTCGCACGTGCTGCTCCTCCCCTTCGTCCCCGACGACGTCCGCCGCGCCTTCACCGCCCGGCTGCTGGACCCGCTCCGGGACTACGACCGCCGCCACCGCGCCGAACTGATCCCCACCCTGGAGGCGTTCCTCGACTGCGACGGCTCCTGGACCCGCTGCGCCACCCGTCTCCACCTGCACGTCAACACGCTGCGCTACCGCGTGGGGAGGATCGAGCAGTTGACGGGCCGGGACCTGTCCCGGCTGGAGGACAAGCTCGATTTCTTCTTGGCATTGCGGATGAGCTGAGGTCACGCGGGCGTGCGACCGTCTCGTGCCAAGTGCCGCCGCCGTCCCACGACTTTGTGAAATTATTCACCCACCCTCTTGGCCCCGCGCGGCGATCGGTGCTGGAATGCGGCCACCACTTCACTGCTCGACGGCGCGCAAGGGGAGGGCAACGTGGCGTACTCCGCCATGTCTGGGAACGGAACGACCGACGGTGACGATCCGCTCCAGACCGCGGTATGGCGGCTGCGCTCGCGGGCCTGCTGGGCCGACGCGGCGGCTCTGCTGCCGTCGGACACGCCGAGGTACACCCTGCAGCGGGCGGGGCTGATGGTCGAGCGGTGTCTGTACACCGAGGGGGGCTGGGAGGAGGCCGAGGACGCACTGCGGACGGCGGAGGCGGTGGCCCGGACCGACGAGGAGCGGGGCGCGGCCGCCTGCGAACGCGGCCAACTCGCCTACGCCGCCACGCTGCACGGTGTCCGCGACCGGGCGGACGAGGCGCGGGCCGCGCTCGGGAGGGCGGCGGCGCTGATCCCGCCGGGGGCGCCGGGCCGGGCGCTGCTCGACTTCCGCCGGGGTCTGCTGGCGGAGAACCTGACCCGCTCCCCGCAGGCGGCCCGCGCCGCCTACCGCCGGGCCCACGCCGCCGCCACCGCTCACGCCGACCCGCTCCTGCTCTCGTTCACCTGGCGTCACCTGGCCGGACTGGCGCTGCGGGACGGGGAGTTGGCGGAGGCGCGGCACGGTTTCGCGGAGTCGCTGCGGATCAGGGAGGAACTGGGTTACCTGGTGGGCACCGCCCCGGCGCTGGCCTCCCTGGCCGACACGGAGTCCGAGCCGGAGGCGTCGCGCCTGCGGGAGGAGGCGGGACGGCTGTTCCGGCTCCTGGGCGGCGTCCCCACCTGGCTGGCGAGACAGCTGACTCCGCCCGCACCGGGAGCGGCGACCGCCTGAGACCCGGCTCAGAGGAAACTGAGAGTCTGCTGTGGCAGCGTGACGCGCCCCGACCCTCTCAGGAGCGCTTCGCCATGAGCACCGTCAACGGGCTGCCGGCCCATGTCCTGCTGGTCCACATCGTCGTCGTCCTGGTTCCACTGACCGCACTCGCCCTGGTGGCCGCGGCGCTGTGGCCGCGGGCCGCCCGGCGGCTGGGCGTACTGCTGCCCGCGCTCGCCCTGGTCGCCCTGGTCAGCGTGCCGCTGGCGACCCAGGCCGGCGAGTGGCTGGAGCGGCACGTGACCGAGGACACGCTGGTCCGCCGGCACACCGAACTGGGCGACGGGCTGCTGCCCTGGGCCCTGGGCCTGTTCGTGCTGGCCACGGTGGTGTGGTGGGCGACGCGACGCGGCGGGCAGGAGCAGGCTCCCGGCAAGGGCGCCCGCTGGTCGGCCCTCCCGGTCCGGATCGTCGTGGGCGTGCTGTCGGTGGCCGTGGCGGCCGGCGCGGTCGTCGACGTCTACCGCATAGGCGACTCGGGCGCGAAGGCCGCGTGGCACGACGCGTACCAGAAGACGGCACAGGGCAACTGAGTGGGCTGAGGCCGGGGGGCGTGGACGCTCACCGGCGCTTGCCGGCTGCCGCCCGCGCCCACCCGTGCCGCCCTGGGGGGCACCTCCCAGGCCCTTAAGGCACGGGGGGAGGCACGACTGCCCACGGCTGAGGAGCCCCGTAAGGGGCGCGGGGAACTGCGCGAGCAACCCCCCACGCACTCGCACCCGGCTCCCGGCCGCCACCCCGCACGGCGAACAGCCGCGCAAACGCCCTCCCCCCGTCAGCCCGCGTCGGCGAAATGCCCGGCCACCAACCTCCGCACCGCATCCAGCTCCCCCGAGATCAACGCCTCCAGCAACGCCGCATGCTCCGCCGCGTCCGCCATCAGCTCCGCCCGAGCCCCGCGCAACGGCAGAGCCCTCCTGTGCAGGTCCTCCGCGATCTGCACCAGCTGCTCGTTGCCCGCAAGGCCCAGCACCGCCCGGTGGAACGCCCGGTCGGCCTCCGCGTACGTCGCCCGGCACCCCGTCGCCGCCACCCGCACCGACTCCTCGGCCAGCGGCCGCAACGCGGCCCACCGCTCGGCCGGCACGCTGCGCGCCAGCCGCATCATCACCGGAACCTCGATCAGCGCCCGCACCTCGGCCAGTTCCGCGAGCTCGCGAGCGCCCCGCTCGACGACCCGGAACCCGCGGTTGGGCACGACCTCGACCGCGCCCTCAAGCGCCAGCTGTTGCATCGCCTCGCGCACCGGCGTCGCGGAGACCCCGAACCGCTCCCCCAGCGCCGGCGCCGAGTACACCTCGCCGGGCGCCAGCTCCCCGCCGACCAGCGCGGTGCGCAGCGCGTCGAGGATCTGCCCGCGCACGGACGCCCGCTGCACGGCGGGCCTGGGCTGCGGGACCGGCCGCTCACCGTGGGTGTGCTCACCCCGGGCGGCCGGCAGACCGGCGGGGAAACCGGGCGCCTCCCGCGCCGACTCCCCGGACCGCGACTGCGCCGGCACCCTGGCGGTCTCGGCGGAAGCCGGGTGCGCGCGCTGGTTCACGGGTCCTCCTCCGGCTCGTCGGCACTTGGGTCATTAACGGCGGGTTGTTACTTGTCCGTCAAGCACCTTAGGCGCACAAGGCGCTGGTTCAAATTTCCGAACGAATGGGTAAGGTAAGGCTTACTTATCTGACAGTCGGCCCGCACCCGATCGGTGGTAGCCCATGTCCTCCCCCGTCTCCGCCGCCTACGCGCGCCTCACCGAGGTCTGCCCGGACCTGGCGGTCACGGAGCTAGGACCGGGCGAACCGGCACCCCGGGGCGGCGACTGGGTCGGCGCCGCCGAGCTGGCGGCCGGCGGCCCCGGCCTGGACGCCTTCCTGGCCTGGGACGAGGACCAGATCCTGCGGGACGAGGGAAAGCCGGCCCGCCCCGACGTGGTCGCCACCTTCGGCCTGCACCGCTACGGCTGGGCCGCCTGCCTCCTGATCACCCTCCCCTGGTTCCTGGACCGCAGGGTCCCTCGCCTCCCCGCGACCGAGGTGTCGTACGACCGCACGGCGGGCCGGATGGCCGTACGGGTCGCCTCCTTCGCCTGCCTCCCGGACGACCCGGCGGCGGCGCTGCCCGGTGCGGTCGTCGTGGCCGGCGAGGAGGCGCTGCGGGCCGAGGTACGGGCGGCCGTCGCCGAGCACCTGGAGCCGGTCCTCGGCGGCTTCGGGCCGCGGATGCGGCGGCGCGGGCGCGCACTGTGGGGCATGGCGACGGACGAGGTCGTCGAGGGCCTCTGGTACATCGCCGGACTGCTCGGGGACGAGGCACGGGCCGTACGGGAACTCGAACAGCTGCTCCCGGGCGCGACCAGGCCGTACGTCGGCTCGGCCGCCTTCCGGGTGCTGTCCGGCCCGGCCGGGGAGCCGCTGCCGACCCGGGACCGGGCGAGCTGCTGCATGTACTACACGCTGCGCCCCGAGGACACCTGCGCCACCTGCCCGCGCACCTGCGACGACGACCGGATCGCCAAACTCACGGCCGCCGCGGCGGCCTGAGCCCCCCTCAGGCCGTTCGAAGCACCCACCCCCGGGACACAGCACTCCCCGGCATCCACTAAGATCGCCGGTGGCAAGGTCACCCTGCGCGGACAGGAAGTTCACAACTTCCCCACTTGCCGCAGGAACTTTCCGAGGAACCACCCGTATGGGTAGTCTTACTCGAACTCAACTCCCGCCCCTCATGCGGCAGTTCGAGCAGAATGCCGCCCTGGGGCATCCCCTTGCACTTCCTTGGCGGCCTCTTGCCCCGAAACCCCCTGAGGGCCAGTGGGATTGGGCCACTATGGCGGGCGATACGCCCTATCCCAATGCAAGGGACCCCTAGATGAGACTGACCGACATATCGCTGAACTGGCTGCTTCCCGGCGCCGTACTGCTCCTGGGCATGCTGGTCGCGGTGGCGGTGCTGACGCGCTCCAAGCGGTCCGGCGGGGAGCACGCGAAGGACGACTCGTGGGAGCGCAGCGAGGAGCGTCGCCGGCGCAAGGAGGCCATATACGCCACCGCCGCCTACGTGCTCCTGTTCTGCTGTGCGGCGGTGTCCGCAGCCCTCTCCTTCCACGGACTGGTCGGCTTCGGCCAGCAGAACCTCAACCTCTCCGGCGGCTGGGAGTACCTGGTGCCGTTCGGCCTGGACGGCGCCGCGATGTTCTGCTCCGTCCTCGCGGTGCGCGAGGCCAGCCACGGTGACGCGGCGCTCGGCTCCCGGATCCTCGTATGGACCTTCGCGGGCGCGTCCGCCTGGTTCAACTGGGTGCACGCTCCCAGGGGCGGGGGCCACGCCGGCGCCCCGCAGTTCTTCGCCGGCATGTCGCTGTCCGCGGCCGTCCTCTTCGACCGCGCGCTGAAGCAGACCCGCAAGGCCGCCCTGCGCGAGCAGGGTCTGGTGCCGCGCCCGCTGCCGCAGATCCGTATCGTCCGCTGGCTGCGCGCTCCCCGCGAGACGTACAAGGCCTGGTCGCTGATGCTCCTCGAGGGCGTGCGCAGCCTGGACGAGGCGGTCGACGAGGTGCGCGAGGACAAGCGCCAGAAGGAGGCCAACCGGCTGCGCCGCCGCGAGCAGGACCGTCTGGAGCGGGCCCAGCTCAAGGCCATAAGCCGAGGCCACCGCGGCTTCGTCGGACGCACCGGCCGGCAGGACGAGGTGCACCAGGTCGAGCGCGCCTCTCAGCCCACTGCGGAGCCTGCCATAGCGGCGCCGGAGCAGCTGCCCGTACGCCAGCGGCCCTCCCTTCAGCCCGTCCGCAAAGGGTCTGACCCGATCACCGTCGACCTGACCGCGGAGGACGACACAATGGCGCTGCCGCGCCTCGACTCCCTGGAGCGCAAGCTCAAGGACCTCGAGCAGCAGTTCGGCTGATCGCCTGCTGCCGCACAGCACCTCGGGACGGGGGCGTGACCATGACGGTCACGCCCCCGTCCCGTTGGGTACGAGGAGCCGGCTAGGCGGCCTCCGCGTCCAGTTCGAACCACACCGACTTGCCCACCTCGTGCGACTGGACGCCCCACGCGTCGGCGAAGGCGTCGACCAGCACCAGGCCCCGGCCGTGCGTGCCGTCGTCGGTGTCGGTGCCGGGGGCGCACATCCGCGGCCTGCGGGACACGAAGTCCCTTACCTCCACCCGCAGTTGGCCCGGTGCCACGACGGCCGTCAGCACCGCCTCCCGGTCGGTGTGGACGAGCGCATTGGTGACGAGTTCGCTGGTGAGCAGTTCCGCTATCTCGGAGCGGCCGGGCCGCCCCCAGTGCCGCAGCAGTTCCCGCAGTTCCCTGCGCGCCTCGGGCACCGCCCGCAGGTCCGACCGTCCCAGCCGGCGCCTGAGCTGCGACGGGTTTCCCCGTTCCGTCGTGTCGGTCTCTTCCCCCGCCGTCTTCGCCGAGGAGGCCCCGATGGCCACGGGACCGCCCCCTCGTGCCTGACTGTTCATGACCCCCGCCCGCACGCTGTTTGCCGGATCCCCTCCTGATCGAGCACGTTCACGGGGATCCATGCCCGCTCGGGCACGGGCCAGTCATGTCACGCCGATGACGACCGGGTGTTCGGCCATGTCCCGGATCCGCCCCCGCGCGTACGCCGCGGCCCGGACCGTCCCGTACGCGCCACCGGTGCCGTGGACCCGGCGCGAATCAGCCCCTCGCACAACCCGCCGAGCTGATTCCCCCGGCCCACGGCACCGGCGAACCTGGCCGAAACCTGTCCTTCCGGCTACTTGCTCCCGAGGCCCTTGGTGCCGATGTTGACGATCTTGTGGGTGTCACGGGTCATGTCGACGACCAGCTTCGAGGTGGTGTTGCGGCTCCAGGTGAGCGTGATGACGGCCTCCGTGTACTTTCCGGTGCCGTTGTCCGTGACCTTCCACTTGAGCGGGGTGTTCTGGGCCCGCAGCACCCCGTCCGCGTGCTCGCGGTTCTCCCAGGCCTTCAGCTTCTTCAGGTAGGTCGGGGCGATGTAGTAGGCACGCAGCGCGGTGGGCAGGTTGCCGCTGCCGTCCGGGTCGCTCTCCGCGTCGATGTAGGCGCCGTAGAAGTCGGCGATCCGGCTGATGTTGTCGGCCGGGCTGCCACTGACGGTGCGCGGTGCGCCGGCCGAGGCCTGGGCGGTGGCGCCGAGCCCGAGGGCCACGGCGAGGACGCCGGCGGTGAGGACGGCGCGGGTCTTGCTGCTCATGTCTGTTTCCCCGTTTTCTGTGTCTTCGTGTCTTCGTGTCTTTGCGTCTTGCGTCTTTACGTCTGGGGCCGCCCTCCCCTCCCCCGAGGGAGAGGGCGGCCCCGGTCCCGGTGCCCCTGCGTCAGTGGAGCTTGTTCACGGCCGTGGTGGTGGTCTTCTTGAAGGCCTTCACGGGCGCGTCCACGAAGCCGCCGAGCTGCCCCCAGTCCACGACGGTGACGGTGCGCCCCTCCCGGCCGATGGAGATCAGCCGGATGTCACTCGTGCCCCAGGCGGTCACGGTGCGCAGGGCGTAGACATGGGCGCCGTCCCCGACCGGGAGGGTGCCGTGGTCCTGGAGCGTGGCCCGCATCTGCGGGTCCTCCATCTCGATCCGGTCCGCACAGGACACGATGTCCTCGTCGAGCTTCGCGAACCGGCCCTTCGCCAGGCGGACGCTGGGCAGCTCGGCGCTGACCTGACGGGCACTCGTGTCGAGGTCGGTCCGGAACTTCCGGTACCAGGAGTCCTGGCCGCCGCCGAGCCCGACGCCGATGCAGATGTCCTGCCTGGCCTCCTCCGGAATGCCGGCGGTGACCTTGCCGGCCGTCCAGGACGTGCCGGCCCGCGGCGGCAGGTCGGCCGCCCTGAGGAAGCCGGGCGCCTTGGGTGCGGCCGCCGCGGGAGCGGCGAGCGCGGTACCGGCGACGAGTGCGGCGCCGGCGAGTGCGGTGAGCGCGCCTGCTCGGGTGCGCTTGGGCATGGGTGTTCCCCCGTGGGTCGGTGCATGGGTGTGGGCTGCCGCCGACGCGGCCGGTGGTCGGTCCGGCCCTGCTCGGTGCGACACCAAGAGCATCGGCCGTCACCGGCGTGGACCGCAACGGCGGCCGCCCGTTTCCCCGCCCTGGAACCATCCCAGCCCCGTTGACGTGCAGGTATATAAGTGCCTGGGATGGCGAGGACCGGGGGAGGGCGCCCGTGCGCGACGACGTCGAGGAGTTCGCGGCGCTGCTGCGGCAGTTGAAGGACCGTACGGACCGGAGCTACGGCTCCCTGGCCCGTCGGCTGAACATGAACACCTCCACCCTGCACCGCTACTGCGCGGGCGAGGCGGTACCGCTGGACTTCGCTCCGGTGGAACGCCTGGCCGCGTTCTGCGGGGCGACACCGCAGGAACGGCTCGCACTCCACGAGCGCTGGCTGCGCGCGGTGGCGGCACGCCAGCGACCGCGCGCCGGGGAGAGCGCGACGCCTGCGGAGAACGCAGAGACCTCGGAGAGCACCGGCCCCGCGGCCGACACCCCCGCACCGGCCGGTGCCCGCGAACCGGCGGAGATCCCCGGCTCCGCCACCGAGCCCTCGCCGGAAGCCGCCCCCGTCCCCCGCCCCTGGTACCGGCGGCGTCGCACACTGGTCGCCTCGGCCGTGGCCACCGTGCTCCTGGCGACGCTGGGCACCCTGGCCGCCCTCCCCGACGACCGGCAGGCCGCAGGCACCGCGGCCCAGGGCCCCGGCTCCTCCGCCCCGACCGCCGCCGGTGACGCCCAGCGCCACGGCAGCGGCGCCACCGGCCCGGGCCCGAACTCCGCCTCCGCCACCCCGTCGTCCCCGACCTCGTCCTCGTCCTCGACCGCCTCGGGCGGCGCCAGGACCTCCTCCCCCTCCGGCAGCACTCCCGGCACCCCGGCCCCGACCGCCGTTCCCCTCACCTGGACCGCGAACTCGCAGCTGTGGGAGCTGGGCTGCGACCACGACTACGTCATCGACAAGCAGCCGGCCCAGGTCCCGCCGCCGCCCGCCCCGCAGGACGCCGGCGCCTGGGCGGCCACCCAGGGCGCGGTGCACGGCGGCAACACGATCGTGGACGTGTCCGTGCAGGGCCGTTCGTCCACCGCCGTCGTCCTGGAGGCTCTGCGGGTGCGTGTCGTCGGCCGTACGGCTCCCGCGCCGGGCATCGCCTACTCCATGGCCGACGGCTGCGGCGGCGGGCTCACTCCGCGGTACTTCGACGTGAACCTGGACAAGGACCGTCCCATCGCCCGCCCGGTGGCCGGTGAGGGTCCCGACGGGCAGACCGTCTCGACCATGCACCTGCCCTACCGGGTCTCCGCCACGGACCCCGAGGTGCTGCGCGTCAAGGCGAGCACCGCGGGCTGTGACTGCCGCTGGTACCTCGAACTCGACTGGTCGTCACAGGGCCGCAGCGGCACGGTCCGGATCGACGACCACGGCCGGCCGTTCCGCACCAGCTCCATCAAGGGCCTGCCGCACTACTGGTACGGCTCGGTCGACGGCGTCCGCCGGTGGGTGCCCACCGACTGAGCGGTGCCCCGGGTCACGGCCGCGGCACGTTGCGCAGGTTGGAGCGGGCCATCTGGACCATCCGGCCCACGCCGCCGTCGAGGACCATCTTGGACGCGGAGAGCGCGAAGCCGGTGACCATCTCGGCCTTGATCTTCGGCGGGATGGACAGCGCGTTGGGGTCGGTCACCACGTCGACCAGGGCCGGCCCCTTGTGCTTGAAGGCGTCCTTCAGCGCACCCGCGAGCTGCTTGGGCTTCTCGACCCGCACGCCGTAGGCTCCGCAGGCCAGCGCGACGGCGGCGAAGTTGGGATTGGTGTTACCGGTGCCGTACGCGGGCAGCCCCGCGACCAGCATCTCCAACTCGACCATGCTCAGCGCCGAGTTGTTGAACAGGACCACCTTCACCGGCAGGTCGTACTGGACCAGGGTCAGGAAGTCGCCCATCAGCATGGCGAATCCGCCGTCCCCGGACACCGACACGACCTGCCGCCGCCGGTCGGTGAACTGGGCGCCGATCGCCATCGGCAGCGCGTTGGCCATCGAGCCGTGCGAGAACGAACCGATGACCCGGCGGCGGCCGTTGGGTGAGATGTAGCGGGCCGCCCACACGTTGCACATGCCGGTGTCGACGGTGAACACCGCGTCGTCGTCGGCGAGTTCGTCGAGGACCGAGGCCACGTACTCCGGGTGGATCGGGACGTGCTTCTCGACCTTCCTCGTGTACGCCTTCACCACCCCCTCCAGCGCGTCCGCGTGTTTCTTCAGCATCCGGTCGAGGAACCGCCGGTTCTCCTTGGCCCGCACCCGCGGCACCAGGCAGCGCAGCGTCTCGCGCACGTCACCCCACACCGCGAGGTCCAGGCGGGAGCGGCGGCCCAGCACCTCGGGGCGGACGTCGACCTGGACGATCTGCACGTCGTCGGGGAGGAAGGCGTTGTACGGGAAGTCGGTGCCGAGCAGGATCAGCAGGTCGCACTCGTGGGTGGCCTCGTAGGCCGCGCCGTAGCCGAGCAGCCCGCTCATGCCGACGTCGTACGGGTTGTCGTACTGGATCCACTCCTTGCCGCGCAGGGCGTGGCCGACCGGGGACTTGACCTTCTCCGCCAGCTCCATGACCTCCGCGTGGGCGCCGGCCGTGCCGCTGCCGCAGAACAGGGTCACCTTGTCCGCCGCGTCGATCATCGCGACCAGCTTGTCGAGTTCGGCGTCGCCGGGGCGGACGGTGGGCCGGGAGGTGACGATGGCCGCCGAGGCGGACTGCTCCGGGGCGGGCTGGTCGGCGATGTCACCGGGCAGGCTCACCACGCTCACCCCGCTGCGGCCGACCGCGTGCTGGATGGCGGTCTGGAGCAGCCGGGGCATCTGCTGCGGGCTGGAGATCAGTTCGCTGTAGTGGCTGCACTCCTGGAAGAGCCGGTCGGGGTGGGTCTCCTGGAAGTAGCCGAGGCCGATCTCGCTGGAGGGGATGTGGGAGGCGAGGGCGAGGACGGGGGCCATCGAGCGGTGGGCGTCGTACAGGCCGTTGATGAGGTGCAGGTTGCCCGGGCCGCAGGAGCCGGCGCAGGCCGCCAGCGTGCCGGTGATCTGGGCCTCGGCGCCGGCCGCGAAGGCGGCGGTCTCCTCGTGGCGGACGTGGATCCAGTCGATGGCGGAGTTGCGGCGGACGGCGTCGACGACCGGGTTGAGGCTGTCGCCGACGACGCCGTAGAGGCGGCGCACCCCGGCGCGGACGAGGATGTCGACGAACTGTTCGGCGACGTTCTGCTTGGCCATGGCGGTCGGGCACCCTTCGGCTCCGCGGATCTCCGGCTTCCCCCCGCGATGCCCTTCCATGTATCCACAGAGGGCGCGCTCACGCCTCCCAGACTGCCGCCGCCGTACGGTCGTCGGCGTACCCCTTGACCCGGACCTGGGCGTCCGCGAGGAACGCGGCGAGGCCCGGCGGGGTGCGGCCGGACCAGCGTCGGGCCAGGTAGGCGCAGAGTGCGGGCTCGCCGCGCAGCGGGTCGGCGAGGCCGCCCGTGCACATCACGAGGGCATCACCCGGGCGGGCTACGGAGGCCCGGAACAGGAAGGGGTCGCGGGGCGGCTCGGGGGCCGGTTCGTAGGGGCTCGGCGGGGTCGGGATGCCGAGGTCCATGGTGAGCCGGTCGCCCGCCGGGGTCTCGGAGGGCAGCGAGCCGAAGCCGAGCACGGGTTCACCGGCGGTGTCGGTGTCGACGCGCGGTTCGATGTCCTGCCACTCGCCGCCCCTCAGCCGGAACAGGCCGCCCTCGCCGACCCCGAAGAAGACGCGGGTACGGCACTGGGGGTGGGCGGGGAGGAGGAGGCAGCGCAGGCTGGCCGCGTACTCCTCGGGGGCGATGCCCTGTTCGGCGGCGCTTGCGCGGAGCTTGCCGAGGCTGCGGTCGGTGAGCCGGTGCAGCCCGGACTTGAGGTCGCCGCGGCGGGCCGCCTGGATGTCCTCGGTGAGCCGCTGGTGGCTGCGGCCCACGGCCCGGGCGATCCACTCGCACAGCTCGGCGGCGGCCCGGTGCGCGCCGGGGGTGGCCCGGGCGCCGGTGGCCATCGCGACCAGGACCAGGGCCTGTTCGCCGGTCCCGAAGCGGGCGGTGAGCAGGGCGTCGCGGCGCGGTTCGCCCCGGTACCGGGCGGAGTCGCCGCGCTGCGAGACGGCCCGCAGGGTGCAGGCGCCGTACCGGGCACCGTCCAGGACGGTGTCGGCGACCAGGTCGTCGAGTTCGTCGGGGTCGGCGGGGGGCAGGGCGGTGGGCTCGGCGTCGTAGGTGGGCGGTCCGGAGCCGACGTAGTCCACGGAGGAGGCCGAGGCGGCGGCCGGGACGGGCAGGGCGGCCGAGGTGTCCGGGGTTTCCGCGACGGCAGCGGCTGGACGCGGCGGCGCGGGCAGGTCGGGGCGGGGCGCGGGGTAGAGGTCCGCCGGGGCGTCGTCGTCCGCCTCCAGCAGCTCCTGGTCCTCCTCGTCCCACGGCCAGGTCTTCTTCGCAGCGGCCCTGATGTCCTCGGCCGGGGCGGCCGGGGCGGCGGGTGCCCGCTGGGCCGGCACGGTCGGCGGTGGCGGCTCGTCCTCCGGTTCCACGGTGACGCCCCGCCGTCCCCCCACCGTCTTCTTCGCCGAGGCGAAGCGGTCGTCCAGGGAATCGGGTGCGGCCGTGGGTCCGGTGTCCTCGGTGGAGTCGTCGTACAACTGCCCCCACCAGTCGTCCTCATGACGGGTGGGCCTACCCCCTGGCTGGCTCATGCCCCTAATTGTCCACCGCACGGGCCGGATGAAAACGGGGCATCGGGAAAATCCCGCACACGCCCCCGCTTCGAACGGCATGACGAGGGACATCCTGAACACCCGTACGAGGAAAGGGGATCGCCGACACGCGCGGGACGGACGGTACGGACGACACACACGAGAGGCGATTGACGAAAGTCAACGGGGAGCGACCGAAGTGCAGCGGCTGCGGGGGATGACACGTGTGAGTCGCCGGGTGGTCCCACCCCCCACGGGAGAACCACCCGGCGACACCGGAGTGACCGGCCCCAGATCCCCTGCGCGTACGCGCGTCATGGTGCCGGTCACCGTTCGCACGGCCGAACGCCACGGCGCCGGCCGGAAGGCCAGATTGTGACGGCTCTTCCTGATGGTCAGCTGTGAATGGCGCATCGGTTTTCCGTGCGAAGGTGCTGCGGTGACGTGATCTTGGCAGAGTGACCCGCGGTACGGCGATGATGTGCAGCGGCGGGTTCGCGCCGTGGCCGGTTCCCGCCACACCACCGGGCTTCGAAGGAGGGAGGCGGGTCGATGCTGGCAGTGCTGGGGCTGGACGAACGGGACGAGTCGGCCTACCGGGCGCTGGTGTCCGCGGGCGCCGCCGACGTGCCCGGCCTGGCACGGCGTCTGACGCTGGCGGAGCCCGACACCGAGCGCGCGCTGCGCCGGCTGGAGCGGCACGGGCTGGCGGCCCGGTCCCCGGGGCGCCCGGAACGCTGGGTGGCGGCGCCGCCCGGGGTCGCGCTGGGCGCGCTGCTCACCCAGCAGCGGCACGAGCTGGAGAAGGCGGAGCTGACGGCGGCGCTGCTCGCGGAGGAGTACCGGGCGGCGGCCGCCGAGCCCGCGGTGCACGACCTGGTGGAGGTGGTGACCGGCGCCCCGGCGGTCGCCCGGCGGTTCCGGCAGCTCCAGCTCGGCGCCCTGGACGAGGTCTGCGCCCTGGTCACCGGCGACCCGGTGGTGGTCTCCGGACCGGATAACGACGCGGAGGAGCAGGCCGCCGGCCGGGGCGTGCGCTACCGGGTGGTGGTGGAGCGGCCGGCGCTCGCCCTGCCGGACGCCGTCCCGGAGTTGACGGCGGCGCTGGCCCGGGACGAGCAGGTGCGGGTGGTGGAGCGGGTGCCGACGAAGCTGGTCGTCGCCGACCGCGCGCTGGCGCTGGTCCCGCTCACCTCGCACGCCGCGGAACCCGCCGCCCTGGTGGTGCACGCCAGCGGCCTGCTGGAACTCCTCTGCGGCCTGTTCGAGTCGGTGTGGCGGGAGGCGCTGCCGCTGCGCCTCGGCGCGACCGGGGTGTTCGAGGAGGAGCCGGACGGCCCCGACGCCGCCGACCTGGAGGTGCTGTCGCTCCTGCTGGCGGGCCTGACCGACGCCAGCGTGGCCAAGCAGCTCGATGTGGGCCTGCGGACCGTGCAGCGCCGGGTGCGGCGGCTGATGGAGCTGGCCGGGGTGTCGACCCGCATGCAGCTGGGCTGGTACGCGTACGAGCGGGGCTGGGTGACCCGGAACTGACCTGCGCATCCTCCCGCCGTCCGGCACTCTGGGCAGATGGGAGCAGGGGAACTCCTGCTGGTCGGCCTGGTGCTGGTGCTCGGCCTGTGCGGGGTACTGGTGCCCGGGGTGCCGGGGACCGGGCTGGTGTGGGCCGCCGTGCTGTGGTGGGCGCTGTACGACCCGCGCCCGGTGGCCTGGACGGTCCTGGTCGGGGCGACCCTGGTGCTGCTGGTGGCGCTGGTGGTCCGCTGGGTCCTGCCCCCGCGCCGGCTCCGGGCGAGCGGTGCCACCCCCAGGATGGGCGTGTACGCCGGAACCGGCGCCGTCCTCGGCTTCGTCCTGCTCCCCGTCCTCGGTGCGATCCCCGGCTTCATGGCCGGGATCTACCTGCACGAACGCCTCCGTCTCGGCCGCGGTGCCGAGGCGCGGGCCGCCCTGCGCACCGCGATGAACGCGGGCGGCTCCAGCGTCCTGGCCGAGTTGCTCGGCTGCCTGCTCGTCGCGGCCGGCTGGCTGACCGCGGTGATCTGGGCCGGCTGAGTGCTCAGAGCAGGTCGGCGAGCGGGACGGCGTCGGCGAGGGCGCGCGTGCCGGTGTCGTTGAAGTGCAGGTGGTCGCCGGGGTCGTAGGCGGGCAGGATGCGGCCGGGCTGCTGCGGATCACGTACGACGGCGTCGAAGTCGACGTACGCGTCGAAGACGTGTCCGGTGCGGATCAGCGCGTTCACCCGCTGCCGTACGGCCTCGCGGGCGGCGGTGTACGCGCTGTACCCCTCGTACGGGGTGAGGGTCGCGCCCACCACCCGGATCCCCCGCTCGTGGGCACGGGCCACGATGGTCCGGTAGGCCTGGACGAGCTCGGCGGGGTCCGTGGTCTCCGGGGTGCCCTTGATGTCGTTGATCCCTTCGAGGACCACCAGGGTCCGGACCCCGCTGCGGTCCAGCCCGTCGGCGTCCAGGCGGCTGAGGGCCGCCGGTCCTCCGGTGCCGTCGAGCAGCAGCCGGTTGCCGGAGATGCCGGCGTTGAGGACGCCGACCCGAAAGGACCGCAGCCGCTCCGCGAGGCGGTCGGGCCAGCGGTGGTTGGCGTCCATGCTGGTGCCGTTGCCGTCGGTGAGGGAGTCGCCGAGGGCGACCACGGTGCCGCGGGTCACGGCCTGCACGTCGACGCCGGTGACGTAGTACCAGTGGCCGGTGGTGCGGGTGTAGGCGCCGCCGTCCTCGTCGTCGGCCCGCCCGGCGCCGTCCTCGGCGAGGTAGCTCGTCCGGAGCGCGACCCGGTGGTAGGTGGCGGGCCCGGAGTCGCCCGGGGTCTCGACGCTGACCAGCAGGTCGGCGGCGGCCGGGACGGCGAGCGGCACCGGGTCGCTGACCAGGTCCTGCCCGACGGGTACGACGGCGGTGCCGGCGCCCGCGAAGGTGGCGGCGCGCATGGAGCCGGGTACGGCGGCCGGGCCGCCGCCCTGCCGGAGGGCGACGGTGACGGCCCCGAGCCGGAGCGGGGCGCTGCCCAGCCGGTTGCTGACCCGCACCCGCACCTCGCTGCCGCCGACGCTCAGGTGAACGACGTTGCGGTACGCGGCGCCGGGCACCGCCGGTTCGGTACCGGACGGCGCAGCCTCCCAGCTCCCCGCCCACAGCGAGGGCTCCGGATCGGCACCGGCCCGCCCGCTCACCCCCATCACCGACAGCAACGCCACCACGAGCACTCGCCCGACCTTGCCCATCCTCACCTGCCCTTCCGAGACCTACAGGAGGGGAAAGTGACATACGGGCGGTGCCCTGGACAGCAACTCGGCCACGAGACCACCCGGGTGGCGGAGCGAGGGGTGGGGACCGGAGGGGGCAGCCGCGGTGGTCGTCTGTTTTCTGTCCGGGTGGGGGGTGAGGCGGACGGATGGGGGCGGTTGTTCTGTGACTGCGGGTGGGTGGGGGCTGGTCGCGCAGTTCCTCCCCCGGCCTTCGGCCGGGGGTACCCCCAGCGCCCCTGGCGGGGCGCTGCCCAGCCGTGTCCTGCACACCTAGCCGCGGGCAGTCGTGCCGCTGGGGCGGCACGGGCGGGCGCGGGCGGTGCCCGGGAAGCGCCGGTAGGCGTCCCCACCCCCCGCCCCGGCCGGCGTCAGGCTCTCGGCGCTGCTTCCAGCAGCAGGTGCCGGGCGGCGTACGAGCGCCAGGGCCGCCACTCGTCCGGTGCGTCGGGGCCGGGCAGGCCGGGCAGCGTGACGTCGGGGTCGGCGAGGGCGCGGACGCGGATGGTGGCGATGATCGCCGGGTCCATCCCGGGCAGGGCCCGCAGCGCGGCCTCCGCCTCGTCCCGGTCGGCGCCCGGGTCCAGCCGTAGCGTCCCGTCGGCGAGCGCCGCGGCAAGCGCGCCGAGCCTGCCGTCGGGCTCCGCTCCCGCGAGCACCGCGGGCTCGGGGAAGAGGTGGGTGGGGCCGCCGGACGGAGCGTCGAGCGCCCTGCCGTACCGCCGTACCAGCCGCGCGGCGCCCGCGGTGCCGACGAGAGCCCGTACCGCGGCCTCGGCCGGGTCCGCGGCGCCGGGTGACCGCAGCCCCGGCCGGGCGGCGACCAGCGGAGCGAGCCGCGGGTCCTCGGCGAGCCGTTCGTCGACGGCGTACGGATCGGCGTCGAGGTCGAACAGCCGGCGCAGCCGCTGTACGGCGGTGGTCAGGTCGCGCGGGTCGGTGAGGCGCAGCCGGGCTTCGAGCCAGCCGCCGGGGTGGGCGCCGAGGCCCGTACCGGTCGCGCGGGTCGTGCCGGTCCGCTCCTCGACGGCGACGACGGCATGGCCGTACGGCAGCCGCAGGGTACGGCGGTAGGTACGCGTGCCGGCGGTGCCCGTGATCTCCTCCACGCCGGGCACCGCCTCGTGTTCCAGCAGGTCGAAGACGGGGCCGGCCTGGTACGGGCCGCGGTGGGCGAGCCGCAGCGGGATCCCGGCGGCCGGGGAGCCGCGCCGTGCGCCCCGGCCGCCCGGCGCGGCCCCGCGCAGCCCGCTCGGGGTGGTGGCGTACACGGCGCGGACGGTGTCGTTGAACTGCCGGACGCTGGCGAAACCGCTCGCGAACGCGATCTCCGTGATCGGCAGCTCGGTGGTCTGGAGCAGCGTGCGCGCGGTGTGCGCCCGCTGGGCCCGGGCGAGAGCGACCGGGCCGGCGCCCAACTCGGCGGTGAGCTGCCGCTGCACCTGGCGTGCGCTGTAGCCGAGCCGGTCGGCGAGCCCGCCGACGCCCTCGCGGTCCACCACGCCGTCGCCGATCAGCCGTACGGCGCGGCCGACGACATCGGCACGGACGTTCCACTCGGCGGAACCGGGGACCGCGTCCGGGCGGCACCGGCGGCAGGCCCGGAACCCGGAGCCCTGTGCGGCGGCCGCGGTGGGGAAGAAGCGGACGTTGCGCCGCTTCGGGGTGACGGCGGGGCAGCTGGGCCGGCAGTAGATGCCGGTGGTCTCGACGGCGAAGAAGAACGCCCCGTCGAACCGGGCGTCCCGGCTGCGGACCGCCTCGTACCTGGTGTCCTCGTCCATCACGTCGTCAAGTGTGGGTGATGGCGAGGGCCGGGGCTGGCGGGAATCGGACGTGGTGCCTGCCGGTGGGGACGTGTCCGTGACGGGCGTGGGGAACTGGGCTGCGCGACCGGCCCCCCACACTCCCGCAGTCAGGCCCCTACCGCCACCTCCCCCGCTTCGCCTCCATCGCCGCCTTCCCCTCCGCGCCCCTCTTCTTCCAGTCCTTCTTCATCTCGGCCCGGAGCCGCGCGTCGGTCTTCGCGACGATCCACTGGTTCTCCCGCATCAGCTTGCGGTAGCTCTCCAGTCGGCGTACGGGCAGTTCACCCGCCTCCACCGCGGAGCGCACCGCGCATCCCGGCTCGCTCTCGTGTTCGCAGTCGGAGAACCGGCAGCCCTCCGCCAGTTCCTCGATCTCGGCGAACACCTGCCCGACGCCGGTCTCTGCGTCGTACAGCCCCACGCCCCGCAGTCCGGGCGTGTCGATCAGCACGCCCCCGCCCGGGAGCGCGAGGAGGTTGCGGGTGGTGGTGGTGTGGCGGCCCTTGCCGTCGACGTCCCGGGCGGCCCGGACGTCCATCACGTCCTCCCCGAGGAGCGCGTTGGCGAGGGTGGACTTGCCGGCGCCGGACTGGCCGAGCAGCACCGAGGTACCGGAGCCGACGAGGGCGACCAGCACGTCCAGGCCGTCACCCGCGTGCGCGCTGACCGTCAGGACCGGCACGCCCGGGGCCGTCGTCTCCACGTCCTGGACGAGGTGCGCGAGGGTCACCTGGTCCGGGACCAGGTCGGCCTTGGTGAGGACCACGACCGGCTGCGCCCCGGACTCCCAGGCCAGTGCCAGGAACCGTTCGATGCGGCCGAGGTCGAGTTCGACGGCGAGGGACACCGCGACGACCGCGTGGTCGACGTTGGCGGCGAGGATCTGCCCCTCGGACCGCTTGGAGGAGGTGGAGCGCACGAAGGCGGTACGGCGCGGCAGACACGCGCGTACGTAACGGGGGTTGCCGCCGGGTTCCACGGCGACCCAGTCGCCGGTGCACACGACGCGCATCGGATCGTGCGGGGTGACGAAGGCGGTGTCGGCGCGCAGCGGCCCGCCGGCGGTGACGACGTCGCACTGCCCGCGGTCGACCCGGACGACCCGTCCGGCGAGCAGTCCTTCGGCGTCGTGGGGGGCGAACTCCTTCGCCCAGGTCTCGTCCCAGCCGTAGGGAGCGAGCGCGGAGAAAACAGCAGAGCTGGAAGTCAAGGGTGACCCTTCACAGGGGCGGCCCCGGGAAGCCGAGAGGTCAGCCGGTGGCCGCGGAGGTGGAATGGATGAACTTCTGGTCGCGGGCAGCGCACATCGCAACGACAGCCATCGGTCAACACCTCCCTGATCGAGCCGAGTCACCCGCGGCACCCGGGGGTGGCCGCTCCAACGCCACGAACCTTAGAAGCTGTGCGCACCGCGCCGCCACCGAATTACGGCGCGGCGTCGGGAGGTTCCTTCGCGACCGGCTCCGGGTGCCTCGCGGACGGTGTCGTACCGGGCACGGATTGATTGCGGCCAGGGCTTTCCGCCACGACGGGCGACAGGCCCCGGGATCATGACCGCCATGAGCAGAGACCGGTACGTCGACTTCCTGCGCGCGTGGGCGATCGTGCTGGTGGTGCTCGGCCACTGGCTGATCACCGCCCTGGTCCGGGAGCCCGACGGGCGGATCGTCGCCCCGGAGCTGCTGGCGGTCGTGCCCTGGACCCAGTGGCTGACCCTCGGGTTCCAGATCATGCCGCTGTTCTTCCTGGCCGGGGGCCATGCCGCGGGTGGTTCCTGGGCGCGGGCCCGGGCGGAAGGGGGGACGCCCGCGGGGTGGCTCGGGCGGCGGGCGCTGCGGCTGCTGCTGCCGGTGGCCGTCTACAGCGGTGCGGTGCTGCTCGCCGTCGGCGTCTGCACGGCGGCCGGCGTGGACGCGGACACGCTGGCGCTGGTGGGATGGGCGATGGCGATGCAGTTCTGGTTCCTGCCGGTGTATCTGCTGCTCAGCGCCCTGACACCGCCGCTGTACGCGGCACACCTGCGGTGGGGACCGCGCGTCCCGCCGGTCCTGGGGGCGGTCGCCCTGGTGACCGACGCCCTCGTGGTTGCCGTGCACACGCCCTATGTCGGACTGCTGGACTACGTGCTCGTGTGGGGTGTCGCCTACCAACTGGGCTTCTGCTGGCGGGACGGTCGGCTGACCGGCCGTCGGCTCGTGCCGCTCGTGATGGCGGCGGGCGGCGGACTGGCCTTCGCCGCGCTCGTGGCCCTCGGGCCGTTCCCGGTCAGCCTGATCCTGGTGACCGGTCAGAGTCCCAGCAACACCGATCCGCCGTCCGCCGCGATGCTGGCGTGGGTGGTAGCCCAGGTCGGCGTCAGCCTCCTCGCCGCGCCGCCGGTGCGGCGGCTGCTGGACCGCGAGCGGGTGTGGCGGGTGGTCCGCCCCGTGGGCGCGGCCAGCATGACGCTGTATCTGTGGCACATGCTGCCGGTGCTGATCGCCGCCGCCGCGTTCTACCTCACCGGCCTCGCGCCCGAGCCGACGCTCGGGTCCGCAGCGTGGTGGGGGCTGCGCGTGCCCTGGCTGCTGGTGCTCGGCGCCGTCCTGGCCTGCGTCGTCTTCGCGCTGCGGCCGCTGGAACGCGGGCTGGGCGTGCTGTACGGGCGGACCGTGCCGGACGCGGGGCTGCGCCGTGCGTGGCCGCTGTGGGCCGGGCTGGCCCTGGACGTCGCCGCTCTGGGCCGCTTCGCCGTGCGGGGTTTCGCGCCGGACGGCCGGTTCCCCGTGCTGCCCGCCCTGGGCCTGGCCGTGGGCACGGTGTTGGTGGGGCTTCCGCGGTGGGCGGCCGTGGACCGCCTCGGGCAGCCCGAGGCAACGCGCGCTCGGGACCGGGTCTGAGGCTGTGCTACGGTTGCGATGTTGCAGTTGTGGTACCCATGAACCTATGTGCGCCTGACGGGAATGTTTCTCCTGCAGGCGCATTAGTTGTTTTACCGGCATCTCCGGATGGGGCCTCTGCCTACAGATCGGAGAAGGTCATGGCACAGGGAACCGTGAAGTGGTTCAACGCCGAAAAGGGTTTCGGCTTCATCCAGCAGGACGGCGGCGGCCCGGACGTGTTCGCCCACTACTCGAACATCCAGTCCCAGGGCTTCCGTGAGCTCCAGGAGGGCCAGCGGGTCTCCTTCGACGTCACGCAGGGCCAGAAGGGCCCGCAGGCGGAGAACATCGTCCCCGCCTGATCATCGGACGCGTCTCCACGCGTATCCACTCGCCGGGGTCCGTATCGTCAAGGTGCGGACCCCGGTTTGTGCTGTTCCAGGAAGGCAGACAGCCGCATGTCCCGCAGGCCCCAGAAGCCGAACAGGCGCACCTCGTCGTCCACGTCCTCCGCGGTGTCCCCGCCGTCCGGGGCGTCGGCGCGTGAGTTCCGGCTGCCGGAGAACACGACACCCGGGCTTCCCGCCGTCGAGGACTTCGCAGCCCTGGACATGCCCGCGGCGCTGCTGAAGACCCTGACCGCGCAGGGGGTGACCACCCCGTTCCCCATCCAGGCCGCGACGCTGCCCAACTCGCTCGCCGGCCGTGACCTGCTGGGACGGGGACGCACCGGCTCCGGCAAGACCCTCGCGTTCGGGCTGGCGCTCCTCGCCCGTACGGCGGGGCTGCGCGCGCAGCCCAAGGCACCCCTCGCGCTCGTGCTGGTGCCCACCCGTGAGCTCGCCCAGCAGGTGACGGACGCGCTGACCCCCTACGCGACGGCGGTGAACCTCCGGGTGGCCACGGTCGTCGGCGGACTGTCGATCACCAAGCAGGCCGCCACCCTCCGGCGCGGCGCCGAGGTGGTCGTCGCGAGTCCCGGCCGGCTCAACGACCTCGTGGAACGCGGGGACTGCACACTCGGCGACGTCCGCATCACGGTGCTGGACGAGGCCGACCAGATGACCGACATGGGCTTCCTGCCGCAGATCACCAAGCTGATCCAGCAGGTACGGCCCGACGGACAGCGGCTGCTCTTCTCGGCCACCCTCGACCGCAACATCGACCGCCTGGTGCAGCGGTTCCTGACCGACCCCGTGGTGCACTCCGTGGACCCGTCCGCCGGGGCGGTCACCACCATGGAGCACCACGTGCTCCACGTCCAGGACGAGACCGACAAGAAGGCCGTCACCACGCGCATCGCGGCCCGCGACGGCCGGGTCATCCTCTTCCTCGACACCAAGAGATCCGCCGACCGGCTCACCAAGCGGCTCCTTGCCGTCGGCGTCCGCGCGGCGGCGCTGCACGGCGGCCGCTCCCAGCCGCAGCGCAACCGCACGCTGGAGCAGTTCAGGAACGGCCATGTCACCGCTCTGGTGGCGACGAACGTCGCGGCCCGGGGCATACACATCGACGACCTCGACCTCGTCGTGAACGTCGATCCGCCGACCGACCACAAGGACTACGTCCACCGGGGCGGCCGTACGGCCCGCGCCGGGGGCTCGGGCAGCGTGGTCACGCTGGTCCTGCCCGAGCAGAAGCGGGACGTCACCCGGCTCATGTCGGACGCGGGCATCCGCCCCCGCACGGCCCGCATCGCGTCGGGCGACGCCGAGCTGACGACCCTCACCGGCGCCCGCGAGCCCTCCGGTGTGCCCGTCGTCATCGAGATCCCCCAGCCGCCGGCGTCCCGCCCGGACCAGAAGACCGACCCCAAGCCGGGCAGGCGCTCCGCCCGCCGACGCCGAAGCGCTGGCACCGGAACGGCCACGGGTACGGCCACGGGCGGACGAGCTGGCACGCCCGCGGCGGACGGCCGCTCCGCCCGCCGCAAGGGGACCGCCGGGGCCACGGGGGACGCCGCGGGAGCGGGTGGCCGTGGTGCAGCCGGCACGAGCGGTCGCGGTTCCGCCGGCGCGGGCAACAGCCGTGGTGCCGAGCGCCGGGCCGCATCCGGTGGGTCTGCCGGCGGCGCGGCCGGCCGCGGTTCCGACCGCCGAGCCGCTGCCGGTACCACCACCGGCACCGCATCAGACAAGGACGACCGCGGCTCCCGGCGGCGCACGCCCTCCGGCGGGGCCGCCGGCACGAGCGGCCACGGCTCCGGCCGCCGAGGGGGCCGCCGCACCACGGCCACCTGAGCGCTCCGCCGGAAGTGCCGCGCATGCCGTCAGTCGACTGCGGCGCCATCGCGGCTGGTCGCGCAGTTCCCCGCGCCGGCCATGTCGCGGCGCGCATCGAGCGGACCGGCACCTGTCGCGCCCTGAAGGGGCGCGGGGAACTGCGCGGCCCGCCCCCACCGGCCCGCATCCGGAATCCGGCCGGACCACGCCCGCATCGACGCCCTACGTCCCTCCCACGAACGGCCCGGGTATCTCCCCGGACCCCCGCCGGATCAGCCGGGTAGGCATGACCACCGTGCGCGGTGGTGAGATGTCGCCGTGGATGCGGGCGAACAGCAGGTGTGCCGCGCTGGTCGCGAGGGCCACCGGGTCCTGGGCGATCACGGTGACGGGCGGGGTCAGCCGGGCGGCGAGCTCGAAGTCGTCGAAGGCGACGAAGGCGAGATCGCCGGGGGCCGCGGTCAGGGCGCCGAAGGCGAGCAGTTCGTTGCCGGCGAGGAGGGCCGTCGGGGGGTCGGGCAGTGAAAGCATTCCGGTGACGGCCGCAGCCGCCTCGGGCCCGGTGCGCACGGCGTCCCTGACCAGCGCCGGGTCGGCGGCGATGCCCGCGGCTGCCAGCGCCGCGAGATAGCCCCGCCGCCGTTCGCCGAACGTCCAGATCTTCGGCGTGTCGCCGAGGTAGCCGATCCTGCGGTGGCCGTGTGCCACCAGCTGCTCCACGGCCCCCCGCACCGCGCCGAAGTTGTCGACCACCACGGCGTCCACGTCCAGACCGAGTGCCGCCCGGTCCACGCAGACGATCTTGGTGCCCTGTGCCTGCGCGGGACGCAGGAAGCGGTGGCTGCCGGCGGCCGGGGTGAGGATCAGTCCGTCGACACGGCGGGCGGTGAACGCGGCGATCACCTCGCGTTCGCGGCGCAGGTCGGCGCGGCTGGAGCCGATGAGCATGATGCTGCCGCGCTGCCGGGCGACGTCCTCCGCGGCGGAGGCGACCGCGGCCATGAAGGGGTCGGTCACGTCGTCCACCAACAGGCCTATGATCTGGCTCAGTTCATGGGTGCGGCGCAACTGACGTGCCACGTCGTCGCGTTGGTAGCCGAGTTTGCGGACCGCGGCCTCCACCCGCGCGGCGGTCCGCGGGGCGACGGCCGAATCGCCGTTGACGACGCGGGACACCGTCATCGTGCTGACGCCCGCTTCCGCGGCAACGTCCTTCATGGTCGGCCGGGTGGCTGCCACGCCACGTCCTCCAGCTGCGTCACGTTTGAGCGTCGACTCGTTAACGTTACCAACTCGCACGCGTATCAACGCCCTTGCAAACAGCGGGAGATGAGACGCGACATACGCGCTCGGCGACCGGCTGCACCACCCTTGACACCCCGCTGTGGGCGCCCCAAGAATCAGCCAAGCTGTTAACGATACCAACCAGAAGGCACAACATGGCCTCTGCAAGGGAACCACTGCTCACCGCACATGGGGTGGTCAAGCGTTTCGGCCACGTCCAGGCGCTCTCGGGCGCCGATTTCACGGCATACCCCGGCGAGGTCGTCGCCCTCATCGGTGACAACGGTGCCGGCAAGTCCACTCTGGTGAACGTCCTGTCGGGCGTGCTCACCCCCGACGCCGGCGAGGTCCGCCTGGACGGTGCGCCGGTGCGGTTCTCCGGTCCGATGGACGCCCAGCGGCAGGGCGTGGAAACCGTCTACCAGGACCTGTCGCTCGCGCCCGACCTGGACGCGGCGGCCAACCTCTACCTCGGCCGGGAGATCGTGCGCGGGGGGCTGCTCGGACGCCTCGGCGTGCTCGACCGGCCCGCGATGCGCCGGGAGGCGGTCAAGGCCTTCGCTGAACTCGGCGTGGAGCTGAAGGATGTGACGGCCGCTGTGACAACGTTGTCGGGCGGGCAGCGGCAGTCGGTCGCGGTGGCCCGTGCCGTCGCCTTCGCCCACAAGGTCATCTTCATGGACGAGCCGACCGCCGCACTGGGCGTCGTCCAGCGCGCCCGGGTCCTGGAGACCGTGCGCAGGGTCGCCGACCGGGGCATCTGCGTCGTGCTGATCAGCCACAACATGCCCGAGGTGCTGTCGGTCGCGGACCGGGTGGAGGTGCTGCGGCTGGGCCGGCGGGTCGCGTCGTACACCGCCGCCGACACGACGATCGAGGAGCTGGTCGGGGCGATGACGGGCTCGCTGGACGGGGCGAACGGGACCCGGGAGAACGGGACCGGGAAAGCGGAGGGCGCACGATGACGGCGCAGAGCGAGAAGGCCCCGGCGGCCGTGGGCGGCCGGTCCGCGGTGCCCGACTGGGTGCGCCGCGCGGCAACACTCAACGAACTGTGGACCTTTGTCATCCTGATGGCGCTGGTCCTGTTCTTCACGATCGCGGCGCCGGGCAAGTTCTTCACCACGTACGACATCACCCAGATCGCCGTGAACGCGGCCATCTACCTGGTGCTCGGCGTCGGCATGACGTTCGTGATCATCACGGCGGGCATCGATCTGTCGATCGGCTCGGTGCTGGTGCTGGCCGCGGTGGCGGCGGGCGAGTACAACATCCATCACGGCGGGGCGACTTCGGGCTGGGGCACGGTCGCGTTCTGTGTCGTCATCGCGCTGGCGGTGGGCACGGCGTGGGGTGCGCTGCAGGGCGCGGTGGTGGCGACCGGCAAGGTGCCGCCGCTGATCGTGACGCTTGGCGGGCTCGGCGCGGCGCTGGGGATCGCCGAACTCGCCACCGGCGGCCAGGACCCGGCTGGGGCGGCCTCCACGCATCTGCAGAACAGCCTCGGTTTCGGCAAGGTGGCCGGCATCCCCTGGATGGTGATCCTGGCGGCCGTGGTGACCACGATCTTCGGCGCGGTGCTGGCCGGCACCCGGTTCGGCGAGCACACCCTCGCCATCGGGTCCAACCCGACCGCCGTCAGGCGGGCGGGCATTCCGGTGGGCCGGCAACTGGTCAAGGTCTACGGGCTGATGGGGCTGCTGGCCGGGCTCGGCGCGGTGATGTGGCTGGCCTCGTACGGCACGACGTCGATCGCCGGGCACTCGACCGACAACCTCAAGGTGATCACCGCGGTGGTCCTCGGCGGTACCAGCCTGTTCGGCGGGCGGGGTTCGGTGCTGGGCACGGTGATCGGTGTGTTCATCCCGGCGGTGCTGACCACCGGGCTGATCGTGATCGGCGTCCAGCAGTACTGGCAGGACGTGGCGGTGGGCGTGGTGCTGGTCGTGGCCGTCTACGTCGACCAGCTGCGCAGGAAGACCCGGGAACGCGCATGACTAGGGAGGATTCTGTGATGAGGAACGTTCGCAGCAGGCGCCGGTTGCTGGTCGCGGTGGGCACGGTCCTGGCCCTCGGTGCGGGGGCCTCGGCCTGCGGTTCGTCCGACGACGGCGGCGGCTCGGGGAGTTCGGGCAGCGCCAAGGGCAAGAAGGTCCGGCTGATCACCGGCGTGAAGAGCGACCCCTTCTACATCACCATGACCTGTGCCGCGCAGGCGGAGGCCAAGGCCAAGGGGATGGACTTCACGGCCGACGGTTCCGCGCAGTGGGACGTGTCGGTGCAGCGGCCGCTGCTCGACTCGGTGGCCGCGTCCCGGCCCGACGGGCTGCTGATCTCGCCGGTCGACACCAGCGCGCTGACGCCGTCGCTCAAGCAGATCCAGTCGGCGGGCACCAAGGTGGCGCTGGTGGACACGACGGTGACCGACACGTCGATCGGCATCACCCGGATCTCGTCGGACAACGAGAAGGGCGGCCGGGTCGCCGCCGACGCGCTGGCCAAGCTGATGAAGGAGAAGGGCTCGGTCATCGTCATCAGCGTCAAGCCCGGTGTGTCGACGACCGACGCGCGGATCAAGGGCTTCACCGAGGAGATGGGCAAGTACCCGGACATCAAGGTGCTGCCCACGCTCTACGACAACGACCTGCCGGCCACCGCGGCCTCCCAGATCCAGTCGACGCTCGCCGCGCATCCGGATCTCGGCGGGGTGTTCGCGGGCAACACCAACACCGGTCAGGGCATCGCCACCGGTCTGAAGCAGGCCGGCAAGGAGGGCGCGGTGAAGGTGGCCGCGTTCGACGCCGAGCCCGACGAGATAGCCTCCCTGAAGGCGGGCACCCTCCAGGTGCTGGTCGCCCAGGACCCGGCGGCGATCGGACGGCAGGCGGTGGACCAGCTCGCCGACGCCTTCGAGGGCAAGTCGGTCAGCAAGTCGATCGGCACGAACATGGTGGCGATCACCAAGGACAACATGAACGAGCCGTCGGTCAGCAAGTACTTCTACAAGTCGCAGTGCTGAGCGGGAGTTCGGCAGAACCGGCCTGACGTACGGTCAGCGGCCGGGCGGACCCACCCTCTTGGGTCCTCCCGGCCGCCGGTCGTGCGGGCGGCCCGGCTCAGTTCAGCGAGCAGGACGCGCCGTTCAGCGTGAAGGCGTACGGCGCCGAGTTGCTGCCGCTCCAGGTGCCGAGGAAGCCGAAGGACAGGGTGCCGTTCGCGGCGACCGACTGGTTGTAGTCGGCGGCGTCGGCGGTGACCCGGCCGCCGCTCTGGCTGACGGTCGCGTCCCACATCTGGGTGACCTTCTGGCCGTCCCGGAAGGACCACTGGACCCGCCAGCCGGTCAGGGCCTGGGTGGTGGTGACGGTGACGGTGGACTGGAAGCCGTCGGTCCACTGGTTGACCAGGTCGTAGGAGACCTGGCAGCCGGCCGCCGCGTGAGCGGTGGGGCCGGCGGAGGCGGTGCCGTGGTGGCCGGTGCTCGCCGTGGCCGAGGAGGTGCCCTGGGGCTCCGGGTCGGGGTTCTTGTGGCCCGGCTTCCCGGCGGTGGCCGAGGAGGAGGGGGCCGCGGAGGCGGACGCGGTGTGCGTGGCGGTCGGGTCGGCCGACGGGACGGCGGCGGTGGGGTCGGCGACGGGCTGACGGTCGTCGTGGGAGGCGGTGACCGTGTCGTCGCCGGAGCCGTCGCCCATCGGCATCATCGACACGCCGAGCGCCACCAGCGAGATCAGCACCGCCGCGCCGAGCAGACCGTGCCGCAGCACCTTGCCCCGCCCGCCGCTCTCCTTGGGTTCGCCGCCATCGTTGTCGGCGGTGGCCGGGCGGCCCGCGCCGAGCCGCACCTCGGCGGCGCGCCGACGGCGCTCCAGGTAGGCGAGGCCGCCCCAGCCGATGACCCCGCCGGCGAGCGCCGCGGGCAGTCCGCCGCCGTGCAGCCGCAGACAGGCGGCGGCCTCGGCGCACTGCACACAGGTGGCGAGGTGCCGGGAGAGGTCATCGGGCGTGTCGGCCGCCGAGGACCGGGTGACGGCGTCGAGGAGCCGGGCGTAGCTGCGGCACTCGGCTTCCATCGGCGTGTCGAGGTGGGCGCGGTGGCAGCGGTCGCGGAAGAGTCCGCGCACCTGCTCCAGCTCCTGGGTGACGACGGCCTGGTCGAGACCGAGCCGCCGCGCCACGGAGGACAGCGGCAGCGCCTCCACCTCGGCCAGCCACAGCAGCGAGGCGTCCGCCTCCTGCATGTCGCGCAGGCCGCGCAGCGCGACGGGCCGCTGCAGCGGCGGACCCGTGTAGCGCGTGGCCTTCTCCGAGTTGAGCCACAGCCGCAGGTCCGGATCGAGCTTGTGCCCCAGCCCCCCGGCCTCCCAGGTGGCGGCCGTGTTGCGCACGGCGGTGAGCAGCAGTGGGATCATCGGAAGCCGGGCGGCGCGCCGCCCGGAGCTGCGGACCGGCGCGAAGTCCGCCTCACGGGCCTCACGCATGCCGAGCGTGAAGGCCTCGGTGGCCAGCTGATTGGCCGTCAGAGAGCCGGACGTGCACAGGTCGGCGTAGGAGAGCACCGCGTCCCAGCATTCGGAGAACAGCGCTGCCTCGGCGGCGTCCTGAGGGGTCGGCAGGTCGGGCATGGGTCTCCTGCATCCAAAGCGAGGTCAACTCACCGTATCGGCAACGGAGTTGGGGGGAACCTCGCGGCAGGCCCAGAGCCTTTCACGTCTCCTGCACAACTGACAAGCGGCATATTCAAAACCGGTTACCGGTGGTCGTGCCACGGATTCTCCCCGTCACACCCATACCACCGGCCCCCGGTCTCACGTCAACCACTGTGCCGGCCGCCCGGAGAACACCTTCGTGTCCGCCGTGACCCACAACTCCGGCCCCTAGTACGGACAGCGACCGCGTTTCGACTCACCGTTCCCGTAAGTCACTTGCGCGCCCGCCCGGCCGAGCCCCGGGCCGCCCTGTGCCTCACACCTCCGCCGGCGCCTCCGCGGGCAGGCTGTCCATGAAGGAACTGACGGAGAAGACGGCGCGGCCGGGTCCGGGCGGGCCGTAGCCGGGGGGCGAGGAGAGGCCGAAGTCCTCCATCGTCTGCCGGTAGGCCTGCAGCAGCCGGATGTGGTACTCCAGCGGGGCGCCCTGGGGGTTGGCCTTGCCGAGCGGGGTGGTCGGCTCCGGGCACCAGGTGGTGAAGCGGGGCGTGATGCCCTGCGACATGAAGAAGCGGAGCCCCTCGGTGGTGGACGCGATCGCCTCGTCGACGGTCTTGAACCCGAACGGCTCGGCCATCTCCACGCCGGCCACGAAGTTGGGGATCACGTTCCGGGCGCCGAAGATCTCGGCGGAGTCCAGGATCCGCTTGTGCCACTCGTCCCGGCCGACGTACCGCTCCTTGCCCGGGCAGTACATCTTGAACAGGTACTCGTCCCACACCTCGTAGTTGGGGTGGTAGATCTGCACGCCGTAGTCCTTGAACCGCTGCACGTCGTCCCGCGGCAGCGCCTGGGCCACGACCTTGCCGATCCACCGGCCCGGGAACCGCTCCTCGATGGCCTTGGCGTAGTGGCCGTAGAAGTCGGCCTCGTCACGCCCGGAGACGGTCTTGGTGATCGCGCCGCCGGTCAGCGTGTAGGCGGTGGACGTCCTGGCGGTGTCGTACCGGTCGATGATCTCCAGGGCTTCGAGGACCTCCTCGACGTCCTTCACGCCCGTGTACGGCCGCCCGGCCGCCTTGTGCTGGCGCCAGTTGTGGTTGATGTCGCAGTACTGGCACTCCTCCTTGGCGCCGAAGTACTGGCAGACCCGGAAGACGGTGAGGTAGATCAGGTAGCCCCACTGGATGGTCGGGGCGACCTCCATCACGGACTTCCCGTTGGCGAGCTTGTGCCGGTAGTACTCCGGCATGGGCGGCACCCCGACGTCGGCGATCCGCTTCCCGTCGAGGTAGAGCCCGAGCATGCCCTCCTCGTCCGCGGCCACCCGGTACGGGGAGGCCGGGTTCACCCGCACGGACACCACGGTCCGCCGCAGGTCGTACGGCCCGCCGGTGAGGATGATCTCCTCCGGCGGCCGGCGCAGCGCGGCCTCGCCCAGCTCGGGCAGGGTGCCGTGGTCGAAGGAGAAGATGAAGTACGACTTCGGCTTGACCTCGCCGCTCTCGTTGTCGCTCAGCGCGGACGGGTCGAAGGCCACACCGCCCCGGAGCAGGTCCTCCTTGAAGACGGCTTCCCGAGGTACCTGCGGGAACCTCTCCATCAGATCCTCGACCAGCGCGGTACGGCTGCCCATCCCGTGTCTCCTCCCGGCTCAGGCGTTCAGCTCCTCACGGTATGCCCCCGCCTCGCCGTCAGCCGTGCCGGGTCCCCTCTCGGCGCGCGATGTGTCCCGGTACGGGGGTGTCCGGGTGCAGTGCGGGATCCGTCACCGGCGCGCCCCAGGCCGAGACCAGCGGCAGGACGCCGGCCCACAGCCCCCGTTCCGCGTCCGGTCCGTCGCCGTCCTCCGGAGCTCCGGTGCGGATCTTGACGGAGGCCTCTTCCAGGGAGAGGGCGAGGAGAGTGGTGGCGGCCAGCTCCCTGCGGTTCGGCTGCCGGGCGTACGACCACTGGCCCGGGGCCGTGTGTTCGGTGAGGAGGCGCAGCCCCGTCAGTTTCTCCTCGGGGTCGGTCACCTTGCGGGCGGCGCCGTGGATCACCGCGCTGCGGTAGTTGACGCCGTGCCCGAAGACGGACCGCGCCAGCACCAGGCCGTCGACGTGGGTGACCGTGACGCACACCGGGGTCCCGCCCGCGAGGCTGCGGCTGGCGACCGAGCCGTGCAGGTACAGCTGCCGCTCGTCCCGCCCGTACACCGTCGGCACGACCAGCGGACGCCCTTCGACCACCACCCCGAGATGGCAGACGAACCCGGCGTCGAGAATCGCCTCCAGATCGGCCCGGTCGAGGCTGCCCTGCTCGCGGAGCCGGCGATGGCGGGTGAGGTCGGTCGCCGGAAGGCGCGGGGACAGCGGATCGGGGGTCATACCCGCACGCTACCGATATCGCGGCATCATGGCCATACCGTCAACGTTTACAGCAATGATCAACGCTTGTGGCAACGAAATCCGTAGACCGCGCTCCGGTCGCTCAGCCGCCGGCAGCCCGCCGTGTCGACTCCCGCAGCACCACGTGCGTCCCCAGCACCAGATGCTGCCCGTCCGGCAGCTCGTCGCGGTGCAGGGCGAGGCGGACGGCGGCGCGGCCCAGTTCCTCCTGGGGTACGTGGACCGTGGTGAGTGCCGGGTAGACGTCCCGGGCGACCGGGATGTCGTCGTAACCGGCCACGGCGACGTCGTCGGGGATGCGGCGGCCCGACTCCCGCAGGGCCTGGATCACGCCGGTGGCGATCATGTCGGTGGCCGCGAAGACCGCGGTGAAACCGCGTCCGGAGGCGAGGAGTTCACGGGTCGCCTGGTAGCCGTAGGAGCGGGAGAAGACGCCGTCGAGGACGAGGTCCGGGTCCGGGGCGAGGCCGAGGAGTCCGTGGGCGCGGGTGAAACCGGCGATGCGCTGGGCGCTGGTGGACAGGCCCGGGACCCGGCCGAGGTAGGCGATGCGCCGGTGGCCGCCGGAGAGGAGGTGACCGGTGAGCGCGAAGGCACCCCCCTCGTTGTCGTAGTCGACGACCGTGGCCGGGACGCCGGGGCCGAGCGGCGGGCGGCCGACCAGGACCAGCCGGGATCCGGACCGGTCCAGGGCGTGCGCGAAGTGGGTCATGCGGTCGTGGTAGGCCCTGTCCGCAAGGGCGCCGCCCACCACGATCACCGCGTCGGCCCGCTGCTCCCGCATGGTCTCCACGACGGCGAGGATGCGGCGCGGGTCGCCGTGCGTGGTGCACAGCATGCACAGCCGGCCCTCCGCCGAGGCCTGCTCCTCGACCCCGCGGGCGATGTGCGCGTAGAAGGGGCCGGTGACGTCGTCGACGACGAAGGCGACCGTGTTGTTGGTGGCGCCGCCGAGGGCGCGGGCGTGCGCGTTGACCACGTAGTCCAGCTCGCGCATGGCCTTCAGGACCTTGGCGCGGGTGGCGGCGGCCACCGGGTAGGTGCCGCCGAGGACCCGGGAGACGGTCGACGCGGAGACCCCGGCCCGCGCGGCCACGTCCCGTACCGTCGAGGCGTCCCCGTTCGGCGCCGGCTGTGTCCGCTTCGCCACCGCTCGGCTCCCCTTCGTCATGTGTTCAGGTCACCCTACGAGACGGCCGGGGTGCCCGGCGGACCGCCCGTCACGCGGCCCGCTCCAGGGCCGACTGGTCGACGGTGTGCAGGAGACCGACACCGGTCAGCAGTCGGCCGGCCTCCTCCACGACGGTGAGGCCGAGCCGTGCCACCTCGTTGCCCTGCGAGCCGGCCAGGTGCGGGGTGAGGAAGGCGTTGGGGAGGTCGAAGAGCGGGGAGTCGGCGGGCAGCGGCTCCGGGTCGGTCACGTCGAGGATCGCGGTCAGGCGGCCGGTGCGCAGCTCCGCGATCAGGGCGTCGTGGTCGAGGAGGGAGCCGCGCGCGGTGTTGATCAGTACCGATCCGTCCGGCATCAGGCCGAGTTCGCGGGCGCCGAGGAGATGCCGGGTCTCCGGGGTCTGGGGGGCGTGCACGCTGACGATGTCCGAGGTGCGCAGCAGGTCGTCGAGAAGCAGCAGGGGGACGCCGAGCCGGGCGGCCTCCGTCTCGTCCACGTAGGGGTCGGCGAGGGTGACCGACAGGTCGTACGGTCGCAGGAGTTCGACGAGGCGGCGGCCGATGCGGGAGGCGCCGACGATGCCGACCCGGCGGTGGAAGTTGCCGATGCCGGGGACGATGTCGCCGTACGGGAAGGTGCGGCGGGTGCGCAGCAGGTCGCGGAAGGCGAAGACGTCCTTCCCGGCGAGCAGGATCATCGCGAGGGTGTACTCGGCGACCGGCAGCGCGTTGGCGGCGGCGGCCGAGGAGACGACGATGCCCCGCCGCCACACCTCGGGCGTGGTGAAGCCCTTGACCGAGCCGGCCGCGTGCAGCACCGCCCGCAGTTTCGGCGCCGCGTCCAGGGCGGCCGTGTCCAGGACCGGGCAGCCCCAGCCGGTGACCAGGACCTCGGTGCGGGCGAGCGTCTCCCGTACCCGGGGATCGGCGAAGTCGTGCACCACCAGAGTGGGATCGATTTCTACGCACTCGCGCAGTCGCGCCAGTACCTCCGGCGGGAAGATGTGCGGCACGTTCTGGGCTGTCATGGCGAACACTGCCTGGGGACGCTCGGGCAAGGAAGTGACCTTCCGGCTCGGTGACGCGCGGATAGCAACCGGTCTCTACCGTAGGTCCCGGCGAATGAGAGGGTCAATGGAGAGGCACTCCCCGGAGGGGGCGGACACTCCTCGAAGGAACTCCTCGAAGGACGGCCGGCACTCTCCGGCGAACGACAGGGATGGGACGGCAGAGATGACGGATCCGGCGCAGACGGTCACCAACTGGGCGCGCAACATCACGTACACCGCGAAGGAGTTCCACCGCCCGCACTCGCTCGACGCGCTCCGGTCGCTGGTGGCCGGCAGTGCGCGGGTACGGGTGCTGGGCAGCGGGCACTCCTTCAACCGCATCGCCGATCCGGGCCCGGAGGGCGTGCTGGTCTCGATCGCCGGGCTGCCGCCGGTGATCGAGGTGGACACGGCGGCCCGTACGGTCCGGGTCGCGGGCGGGGTGCGGTACGCCGAACTGGCCCGCGCGGTCCATGCGCACGGCCTCGCCCTGCCCAACATGGCCTCGCTGCCGCACATCTCGGTGGCCGGCTCGGTCGCCACCGGCACCCATGGCTCGGGCGTGGCCAACGGGTCGCTCGCGGCGCCGGTGCGGGAGGTGGAGCTGGTGCTCGCCGACGGCTCGACGGCGAGGATCGCGCGGGGGGACGCGGGGTTCGAGGGAGCGGTGACCTCGCTGGGGGTGCTGGGGGCCGTCACCGCGCTCACCCTGGACCTGGAGGCGGCATATGACATGGCGCAGACCGTATACACCGAACTGCCGCTGGACGGCCTCGACTTCCCGGCCGTGTCCGGCGCCGCCTACAGCGTCAGCCTGTTCACCGACTGGCGGGAGCCGGGCTTCCGGCAGGTGTGGGTGAAGCGGCGCACCGACCGGCCCGCCGTGGACTTCGGGTGGGCCGCGCCCGCGACCGAGGCGATGCACCCGGTGCCGGGCATGCCGGCCGGCAACTGCACCCAGCAGTTCGGGGTGCCGGGACCCTGGCACGAGCGGCTGCCGCACTTCCGGGCGGAGTTCACCCCGAGCAGCGGCGACGAGCTCCAGTCCGAGTACCTGCTGCCGAGGACGACGGCCCTCGACGCACTGCACGCCGTCGACGCCGTCCGGCAGACGGTCTCCCCCGTCCTGCAGACCTGCGAGGTGCGGACGATCGCCGCCGATCCGCAGTGGCTCAGCCCCGCCCACGGCCGTGACTCGGTCGCCCTGCACTTCACCTGGGTGGACGACCTGTCGGCCGTCCTGCCCGTGGTGCGCCGGCTGGAGGAGGCGCTGGAGCCGTTCGACCCGCGGCCGCACTGGGGCAAGGTCTTCGCCGCCGCGGCGGCGGACGTGCGCCGGCGGTATCCGCGCCTCGGCGACTTCCGCGCCCTCGCCCGGGACCTGGACCCCGACGGGAAGTTCACCAACCCCTTCGTGGCGGATCTCCTGGACGGCTGACGGACCTGACCGACGGACTTAATCAAACCCTTAACGTAATGCCTTGTCGAAAGCGCTTCCCAGGCCATAGCCTTGCGCCGCGTGAAGCACACATCACGTGACATCCGCACCGCGAACCGCTACGAGGTACTGCGGCACATCATCGCCGAGTCTCCCACCTCCCGGCAGGAGCTGGCGGCCGTCACCGGGCTGAGCCTGGCCACGGTCGCCACCCTCGTCGGGGAGCTGCTGGAGCTGCGGATGATCACGGAGGTCGGCTTCGAGGACTCCGCCGGCGGCCGTCCCCGGGGACTCGTCGCGGTCAACGCCTCGGGGGGCGCGCTGATCGGCGTCGACATCGCGGAGACGTACGTCCACGTCGAGCTGTTCGACCTCGCCCTGAACGTGCTGGCCCGCGCCGAGGAGGACATGCGACCCGGCGAGATCCGGCCGGAGCAGGTGGTGGGGCAGGTGGCCGCGGCGGTCGGCGCGGTGGTGGCGCAGGCCGGGATCGAGGGCGCGCGGGTGCTGGGCGTCGGGGTGAGCGTGCCGGGGCAGGTCGACCGGGCCACCGGCATCGCCGAGTACGCGCCCAACTGGGACTGGCACGACGTGCCGTTGCTCGACCTGCTCGCCGAACACATCGCCTACCCGCTCCACCTGGACAACCCGCTGCGGGCGTGTGCGGTGGCCGAGCAGTGGTTCGGGGCGGCGCGGGGGCGCGGGGACACCGTGGTGGTGAACCTCGGGACCGGGGTCGGCGCCGGGCTCGCCCTCGGCGGCCGGCTGCACCGGGGGGTCAGCAACAGCGCCGGGGAGTGGGGACACACGACGCTCGTCCTGGACGGGCGGCCGTGCCACTGCGGCAACCACGGCTGTGTCGAGACGTACGTCGGCGCCCCCGGCATCATGCTGAACCTGCAGGAGCTCAGCCCGCAGAGCCCGCTGCTGCACCCGGAGGACCAGACGGCCACCGTGGGCGCGCTGGCCCAGGGCCTGGCGGACGGTGATCCGGTCGCGGTCGAGGTCGTACGGGACACCGCCCGCTACATCGGCGCCGGGATCGCCAACCTGGTCAACCTGCTCAACCCCGAACTGGTCGTGCTCAGCAGCTGGGTGGCCCGCCGGCTCGGGGAGCCGCTGCTGGCGGAGGTGCGCGAGGCCGTCCGGCGGCACGCGCTCGGGCGGCCGTTCGCCGCCACCGAGATCGTCCTCTCCCCCATCCCCACCGACCCGGTCTGCCTGGGCGCGGCCACGTTCGCGCTGGAGGGCGCGCTGCGCCCGGTGGGCCTGCGCGGCGGCGGACGCCCGGGCCGCACCGTGCCGGCTGCCCGCTGACCGCCCCGCCTTCCGAGCCGCCGACGCGGTCCTCCCGGCCGTGGACGCCGCCGTCCCGGTGATCGAATAGTCCAAATCGCGGCTCGATTAATCCATTGCCGGGCTACTCGGCGCTCTGCGACCGTCGTGGCGTATCCGCGGCCGGTCGGCCTCACAAGCCGACCGGCCGCACGTCGTGCACGGAACGAGAGGGTCCCCAGCGTGGCCGGAACCATCGAGGTCCGCGGTCTGTCCCGCACCTTCCACACCACCGTCCGGCGCCCGGGTTTCGCGGGCGCCCTGCGATCCCTGGTCAACCCCGAACGCGTGGAGAAACACGCGGTCTCCGACGTCTCCTTCGACGTCGCCCCGGGCGAACTCCTCGCCCTGCTCGGCCCGAACGGCGCGGGCAAGTCGACCACCATCAAGATGCTGACCGGGATCCTCACCCCGACCTCCGGCGAGGCCCGGGTCGCGGGCGTGGTGCCGTACCGGGAACGGGAGCGCAACGCCCGCAACATCGGCGCGGTGTTCGGACAGCGGACCCAGCTGTGGTGGGACCTGCCGGTGCGGGAGTCGTTCGCGATCCTCCGCGACATCTACGAGGTACCGAAGGCCGAACACGCGGCACGCCTCGGGGAGTTCGACGACCTGCTCGAACTCTCCGCCTTCTGGGACACCCGGGTCCGGCACCTCTCGCTCGGCCAGCGGGTGCGCTGCGACCTGGCCGCCGCCCTGCTGCACGATCCTCCGGTCGTCTTCCTGGACGAACCGACCATCGGCATGGACGTGGTGGTGAAGGAGCAGGTCCGCGAGTTCCTGCGGTACCAGGTGGCCGAACGCGGCCGTACGGTGCTGCTGACCACGCACGACATGACCGAGGTCGAACGGCTCGCCGAGCGGGTGGTGCTGGTCAACCACGGGCGGCTGGTGCTCGACGGCTCGCTGGACGAGATGCGGCGCCGGTTCGGCTCGACCTGGCAGGTCCGGGCCACGCTCGCCGACGCGCACACGCCGGTCGTCCCGCTGCCCGGCATCACCCTGGTGCGCCGGGAGGGCCCGCAGGTGGTGTTCGGCCCGGACGGTCCGGCCGCGCCCACGGTCCACGAGGCGCTGAAGCTGGTCATCGAGCGGTACGAGGTGACCGGTGTGGCGGTGGACGAGGCGGACCTGGAGGACGTGATGCGGGCGGCCTACGCGCAGGCGAAGGCCGAGGCGGTCTGAGATGGCCCTCCTGTACGCCTGGCGCGCCGCCCGGGTCACCCCGCTCGGCGAGCTGTACACCCCGCCCCGGATGACCGGGGTCCTGCTGCGGCTGACCGTGCAGGTGGTGCTGGTCGCCTCGCTGTGGCGGGGCCTGTACTCCCAGACGGGTACGACCGCGGGTCTGGACCGCGGCCAGGCCGTCACCTACGCGGTGCTGGCCGTGCTCGCCTCCCGGCTGCGGGAGCTGGACCAGTACGCGGGCCGGGACTCCGTGATGCAGCACATGCACTTCGGCACGATCGTCTACTGGTACCTGCGCCCGCTGCCGCCCCAGCGCTACCACGCGCTGCGCGCGGTCGGCGAGCAACTGTACGGGCTGACCTGGGCGTCGGCGGGATACGCGGTCTGTCTGGCGGCCGGGGTGGTGGATCCGCCGCGGTCGGCCGCGGTGGCGGCGGTGTTCGCGCTCAGCCTGCTCCTCGGCCAGCTGGTCCTCTACTACGTCATGCTCCTCATCGACCAGTTCTGCTTCTGGACGCTGCGCAACAGCGCGGCGATGCTGATCCTGGTCTTCGCGCAGAACCTGCTGTCCGGGGTGTACGCGCCGCTCTGGTTCTTCCCGCACTGGTTCGTCACGCTCAGTTCCTTCCTGCCCTTCCAGGCGACGCTGAGCGTGCCGCTGTCGCTGTACGTGGGCCGGATCCCGCTGTCGGACGCCGGGCCGCAGCTCGGTGTCCAGGCCGGCTGGGTCGTGGCGCTGTATCTCTTCACCCGTTTCGTGTGGCGGCGCGCCGCCCGCCGTGTCATCTCCCAGGGAGGCTGAGGCCGTTGAACGCCGTCCGGATCGCCTGGCGCATCACGCGCCTCAACTTCCGTGCGCAGCTGGAGTACCGCACCGAGTTCCTGATGATGATCGCGATCGGCGCGGTCTGGCAGGTGTCGGTGATCGTGTTCGCGACCGTGCTGCTCACCCGGTTCACCGGGATGGGCGGCTGGGACAGCTCGGACGTCCTGCTCATCCCGGCGACGCGGATGCTGGCGCACGGTCTGTTCGTCCTGGTCCTGGGCCGGGTGCACGGGGTGGGCCGGTACATCCAGGAAGGCAGGATCGACGCCTATCTGCTGCGCCCGATGCCCGTGTACCGGCAGGTGCAGCTGGAGTACTTCCCCACCAACGCCATCGGTGACCTGACGGTGGCCGCGGGCCTGATGGCGGGCGCGCTCGGCCGCAGTCACCTCGACTGGACGGCGGGCCGGGTCTCGTACCTGATCGCGGCGGTCCTGGGCGGGATGCTGCTGGAGGCGGCCCTGTTCACGGTGGTCGCCTGCGCCTCGCTGCGCTACCCGGCCGCCGACTACTGGAGCCGCTGGCTGGAGGAACTCCTCGGCACCTTCGGCAGCTACCCGCTGAACGTGCTGCCCCGGGCGGTCGGCGGCCTGCTCACCTACGGCCTCCCGCTCGCCTTCGTCGCCTACTTCCCGGCGGCCGTCCTCACCGGCCACGGCCACTCCACCGGCGCCCCCTACTGGCTGGCGGCCGCCTCCCCCCTCCTGGGTCTGCTCGCCTACCTGGCCGCCCGGCTGCTGTGGCGGTGGGCGCTGGGGCACTACACGGGGGTGAACGGCTGACCGTCCCCGCGCGGATCAGGTGCGGCCCGCGCCACGGATCGGGGTGCACAGGCCGGCGAGGGCGATCAGGGTGCAGCAGACTCCGGCCGCGGCGGCCACGGGGGCGGTGCCGTGACGCTCGGCGGCCCAGGTGAGGACGGCCGCGCCGACCGGGGCCGTCGAGTACTGGAGCGTCCAGTGCGCCGAGGTGACGCGGCCGAGGAGGGGTTCGGGGGTGATCTCCTGGCGCAGCGACATGGAGCAGGTGCCCGCCACGCCCACACAGGCCAGGTAGACCGCGGTCACGAAGGCCACGGCGGGCACCGTGTGCAGCCGGCCGAGCCCGGCGAAGGCCAGTCCGCACACCGCGGTCGTGCCGATCCAGGTCGGCCCGAAGCCGAGCCGCCGGCGGAGCGGGGCGACCAGCAGCGCCCCGGTGATCGTGCCGACCGCACCGACCGCGAGCACGGTGCCGACCGTCCCGTCGTCGTGGCCGAGATCGTGCTGCAGGTGGTAGATCACCAGGTCGTTGATGCCGAGGGTGAGGAAGCTGAAGAGGGAGAGGAGGCCGGTGAGCGAGCGCAGGACGGGATGGCGGACGAGGTACGCGATGCCGGTGCGCAGGTCTCGCCCCACGCTCGTGTCCTTGGGCACGCGCTCGTCCCCGGCGCGCTCCCGCAGCCGTACGAAGAACAGGCAGCCCGCCGACACCGCGTAGCTGGCCGCGTCCACGGCCACGGCGTCGGCCGGTCCCGTCCAGGCGGCGACCAGGCCCGCGCCCAGCGGGCCCAGCACACCGGCCGCGGCCGCCGTCGCGTTCAGCCGCCCGTTGGCCTCGGTGAGCCGGCCGGTGCCGACCAGCCCGCGGACGACGGTGACGTACCCGACGGCGAAGAGCATGCCGACGGCCTCGCACAGGGGCAGGACCACGTACAGGAGCCACAACTGCGGCCCGGCGAGCCAGACGAGCGGGACCAGGCCGTAGAGGACCATACGGACCAGGTCGCAGGCGATGAGGAGCCTGCGGCGGTCGACCCGGTCCACGACCACGCCGGCGAACACGGCCGCCAGCACCATCGCGGCCCCGCCGACACCGGTGAGCAGGCCCATCCGGGCCACCGAGCCGGTCGCCCGGAGCACCAGCAGGGGGAGCGCGATCAGGCTGAACGAGTCGCCGAGGACGGAGAGGGTCTGGGCGAGCCAGAAGAACCCGAAGTCCCGCTGTCTCCAGAGTGGTCGGCCGTCTGACGCACGCCTCTGTCCCGCCCGCGCCACCCGTCGCGCCCCGTACGCCACGGCTCCCCCTTCCGCTCGTCCACAACCCTATGCCGCCGGGCGGGCGCCATAATCGCTTGCCCCCCATACCTAGGGTCTCTAGGCTTGCTCCTAGAACCCCCAGACGGAGGCATCACATGGCACGTGCCGGGATCACCGCCGACCGGCTGGTCGCGGCGGCGGCCGAGCTGGCCGACGAGGCCGGCTTCGAGCAGGTCTCGCTGTCGGCGCTGGCCCGCCACTTCGGCGTACGGGACGCGAGCCTCTACTCGCACGTCCGGAACCTCCAGGACCTGCGCCACCGGCTCGCCCTCCTCGCGGGCGGCGAGATGATCGACGGGATCGCCGTCGCCGTGGCCGGCCGGTCCGGGCGGGACGCGCTGGCCGCCTACGCAGACGCGTACCGCGCGTACGCGCTCGCCCATCCCGGGCGCTACGCGGCGACCCAGATCCGTATCGACCCCGCGCTCGTCGACCCCGGGAACCCCGCCATGCGCCGCACCGTGGAGATCACCTACGGCATGCTGCGCGGCTACGGCCTGGCCGAGCCCGATCTCACCGACGCCGTACGCCTGTTGCGCGCCACCTTCCACGGCTACTGCGCCCTGGAGGCCTCGGGCGGCTTCAACGCGCCACGCGACGTCCGCGCCTCCTGGGACCGGGCGATCGGCGCCCTGCACGTCGCACTCGAGAACTGGCCCCGCGAGGAGACGCACCACCATGTCTGACCTGCACTACGACGTCACCGGCAGCGGCCCCGTGCTGCTCGTGGTCCCCGGGGGAGCCGGGCACCCGATGGGCCTGGGCCCCTTCACGGAACATCTGGCCCCGCACTTCACGGTCGTGACGTACGACCCGCTGGGCCTCGCCCACGGCCACCTCGGGGACCCGGTCGCCGACCAGGCCGTACGGGACTGGAGCGAGGGCGCGCACCGGGTGCTGGCCGAGGTACCGGCGGACGGCGAGCCGGCGTACGTCCTCGGCACCAGCTCCGGCGGAATCGCCGCCCTCGACCTGCTGGCCCGCCACCCGGACCGGCTCCGGCACGTCATCGCGCACGAGCCGCCGTGCGTCACCCTGCTGCCGGACGGCGAGCGGCTGCGCACCGAGCTCGTCGAGCAGCTCGACGCCGCCCGCCCGGCTCCCGGGACCCCGATGGCCGTCTTCCTCGCCCACGTCCTCCGCCCCTTCACCGCCTACCGCCCACCGGCCGCCCTGCCCCGCCTCACGATCGCGGCCGGAACCGCCTCGAAGGACCAGCTCCTGTACCGCACGGCGGAGTTCGTCGCCGAGCACACCGGCGCGGCCTTCACGGAGTTCCCCGGCGGCCACCTCGGCCCCCTGGAGGACCCGGCCGGGTTCGCCGACCGGGTCAGGGAGACGCTGCTCGGGGCCGGGTGACACCGCACGGATGACGCAGCAGGGATGACGCAGAGCAACCGGCCGCGCACCCGGAATGCAGCGACGGAGGAGGCGTGATTATGGTGGACAGTGGGTCCTCACCGAGGGGCTGACCCAGGGCGCAGGCTCCGCCGGCCGCCGCACGGCGCCGGCGCATCGCGACGCTCGTCAGCCTTGTGCACTCGGCGCCATGCCCTTCCCGGACTTCCCGACCAGGCCGTTCTCGGATTCCCCAGGGAGCATTCCCATGGCTGCTCAGACCGCCTCGATCGTCCTCGAACCCGAAGCACGGGAGCTCGCCGAAGCAACCTCGCACCATCCGTTCCTGTACGAGCTGGATCCCGCCGCGGCGCGCAAGGTCCTCGACGACCTCCAGGCCGCGCCGGTCGACAAGCTGCCGGTCGACGAGGAGTGGGTCACCGTGCCGGCCGACGTCGGCGACGTACGGGTACGCATCGTCAGACCGCAGGGCGCCACCGGCATGCTGCCCGTCGTGCTGTACATGCACGGCGGTGGCTGGGTGCTGGGCAACGCCGGCACCCACGACCGCCTGGTGCGGGAACTGGCGGTCGGCGCACGTGCGGCCGTGGTCTTCGTGGAGTACACGCCGTCCCCCGAAGCCCACTACCCGGTGGCCATCGAGCAGGGCTACGCCGCCGCCCAGTGGATCGTCCGCGACGGAGCGTCCAAGGGGCTCGACGCACAGCGCATGGCGGTGGCCGGGGAATCGGTCGGCGGGAACATGACGGCCGCTCTCGCCCTCATGGCCAAGGAGCGCGGTGACGTCACGTTCGTACAGCAGTCGATGTACTACCCGGTCACGGACGCGGCGATGAACACCGGTTCCTACGACCAGTTCGCCACCGGCTACTACCTGAGCCGCAAGCTGATGGAGTGGTTCTGGGACGCCTACACGACCGACCCGGACCAGCGCGCGGAGATCACCGCCTCCCCCAACCAGGCCACCGCCGAGCAGCTCTCCGGCCTGCCGCCCGCGCTGCTGATCGTCGACGAGGCCGACGTGCTGCGCGACGAGGGCGAGGCGTACGCCGCCAAGCTCCGGGCGGCCGACGTTCCGGTGACCACGGTGCGCTACGACGGCACGGTCCACGACTTCATGATGCTCAACTCGCTCAGCCAGTCCGAGGCCGCCCGTGGCGCGATCGACCAGGCCACGGGATTCCTGCGCAACGCCCTCGGAACCGACCGGGCCTAGCGGACAACTCCACGGGCACGGCAACCTTCCGGGACCCGGCGGCGACCACGGGGCATGACTTCTGCACCACGCACTTCGGCCCACCGCCGGGTCCACGCCTACCGCAAGCCCGCGATCGGGCTCCTCGCGGCCGGCGGTCTGCTGGCCGGCGCCTGGTACGCCACGGCCGGCGCGGCCACGACCCCGGACCTCGAGATCACGTCCACGGCGGTGAGCCTCGGCGCCAAGTACCCCTATCTCTCAGCGGGTTACAACAACACCCGGGAGTGGAACAGAACCGCCACCGCGGTCGCCCCCGACGGCACGGTCCGGGTCGCCTGGCCCGCCGCCGACGGGGTGCACGTCACCCCGCTCACCGCGGGCGGCAAGCGGTCCGGCGCCGACACGGTCGTCAAGGGCGCGAAGGAGGTGGGCGGTCTGGTCGCCCACACCAACGGGTTCGCGCTGCTCACCAGGGTCGCCGACACCAACAAGTGGAAGGAGACGGCCGCCGCGATCATCCGCTACACCGGCGGCAGACGAACCTGGACCACCAAGCTCACCGGCACCGCCTCCCACGACACCTCCCCCACCCTCGACGGCCGGCTCACCTGGAACGGCTCCAAGTACGGCGCCTACTTCGTGGTGCACGGCGCGGGCGGCTTCGCCGACGGGCACTTCGGCGACAAGCTGGCGTACGTCAGCGCGGCGGGCAAGAAGCTGAGCGGCGGTTGGAGTTGGGGCTGCAGCCACAACGAGGGCATCGCCCTGCACGCCGAGGCCTCCGGCGCCTTCACCTCCCTCTGCTTCGACGACTGGCGCTCGGGCCTGTTCGTCTCCACCGGCATCGGCGCCCCGGACGTGGCCCCGGTCGTCCAGCGGGAGCAGTGCTGGGCGGGGTACTGCGGTGGCACCTTCCCCGGCCGCACCGGCGACCTCGTCAAGTCGTCCGCCGGAAAATACGCGACCGCCTTCGCCTCCCGGGGCGCGGCCTCCGCCAGGAAGAACCCGGACGACAGCAGCGGCCGCGGCTGGACGGTCACCCCGAAGACCGCCACCCACCAGGTCGCCATCGCCTTCCTCAAGAACCGCAACTCCGGCCCCGGCAAAGCGATCTACCTCACCAGCGCCAGGACCGTCGAGAACGTCGACGTCCACGTCGCCCCGTACGGCAAGGACAAGCTCCTGGTCACCTGGGAGTCCCTGAAGAACGCCAAGTGCTCGGCCGGCACCTGCACCGGCACCTTCACGGGCACGCACCTTCGGCTGGTCGACTGGAACGGCACGCCCGTCAGCGCCGACAAGGTGGTGAGCGCGCGGTTCACCGGTGACATAGCGGTCCTCAAGGACGGCTCCCTCACCTGGGCCTACGCGCCCGTCACCCCGAACTACGGTACTCCGCTCACGGGTTCGTCCCCGACCACGACGACGCTGCGGATCGCGCGACTCACGCCGTGACCGACTCCGCGATCCGGCGCATGACCTCGACGGGCCGGCGCCGGATCGCGGGCGGCCGTCTCGGCAGTGCCGCCGCCCGGCAGCAACCGCGTCGACCGCCGCACCGGCAGGCGGAGGCCGAGGGCGGCGGCGCGCGGTGTCCGCACCGCGCCCGACCCGGCTCAGCCCCGCCCGATGTCCTCCACATCCACTCCGTCCCCCTGCCACCGGACCCGCAGCCCGACGCCCCCGCTCCACAGAACGGTCAGCTCCCGGTCGCCGTCGGCGCGGACGGTCACCGTCTCCCCCAGCGGCTCGGCGTCCGCCGTGCCGGTGAGGCGGCTCAGTGCGACGAACAGGGTCGGGCCGTCCCCCGTGGCCCCGGTCAGCGTGTCGTCGAGGCCCACGGCGGGCAGCAGTTCGGCCCGTAGGCTCTCGGGTGCCGCCCACCCCGTCACCCGGACCGGCGTCCCGGGCCGCGCCCCCGCCACCAGGAAGGCCCGCACCTCCGCGGCCCCGTGCACGAGCACGGCGCTCGTCACCCGGGCGCCCGCCCCGGCCGTGTGCCGGGAGGCCGCCCAGCCCTCCCCCACGCCCAGCGGCTCGATCCGCGTGCGGCTCGGGTCGTCGCCGACGAGCACGCTGTTGTCGTACGACACCGAGGGCTCGGTCACGGTCGAGTAGCCGAGCCGGGTGTAGTACGGGTCGTAGCGGACGTCCTCGCTGCCGTGGTTGTGGAGGCGGACGACGCCGTCCGAACGCGTCGACTGGAGCAGCCAGTTGGCGGGGGCGATCGGGGTGACCGCGTCGGCTCGTTCCGCCGGGCCCGGCTGCTCCGTCGCCGTCCACACCTCGTGCTCCGGCGGGAGCAGCAGGCCGAGGAAGCCCTTGCTCGCCCAGTACGGAGACGCAGGCCCCGAATAACCCTGCAGCACGGCGGTGTCGGCCCCGTGCCAGCCGAGGGTCAGGAGTCCGTGGGCGTCCACCGCGCCTCGGTCCAGGAAGTACTTCAGCGCTCCGGAGGCCAGTCGCCGGGTCTCCCCGGGGGACAGGGGCGTACGGCCGGTGAGGGCGCCCAGCCACAGCGGTGCCGTGGTCGCGAAGCGGTACGTCAGGGAGCGGCCCTGGTGCATGGGGGCGCCGTCGCCGCCGAACAGGCGGGCGTAGTCGGCGAGATGACGTTCCAGGCGGCCGCCGTACAGGTCGAGGAGTTCGGCGTCCGAGGCGAGCCAGGCGTGCAGCACCGGGTAGAGGTGCATCGCCCAGCCGTTGTAGTAGTCGTACTTGCGGCCGTCGCCGTCGGTGTACCAGCCGTCGCCGACGTACCAGTCCTCGATGCGGGCCAGGCCGTGGTCGACCGCCTTGCGCGCGGCCTCGGTCTCGTGGCCGATCTCGGCGAGGAAGCCGCCGACCGTCACCGGGAACAACTCCCAGTTGCAGGGCCAGGGTTCGGCGGTCAGCGCGTCGGCGAGCCAGGCCGCGGCGCGCTGCCGTACCGGGTCGTCCAGCCGGTCCCAGAGCAGGGGGCGGGTCAAGCGCAGGGCGAGGGCGATCGAGGCGGCCTCGACCAGCGGCTGACTGCGGTCCTCGATGCGCGGCCAGACACCGGACACACCGGCGGCGAGTCCGTCCGCGTACCGCTGGAGCGCGGTCTCGTCGCGGCGGAAGGCGGCGAGGAGCAGGGTGCGGGCGTAGCCCTCCAGGCCGTCGGAGAGCCGGCCCGACCAGCTCTGGCGGTCGCCGGGGAGGTGGTAGAGGGCGCGGTCGTCGGTGGCGTACGGCTCCACGGCGGCGAGCAGGGCGTCGGCCGCCGCCTCCCAGTGGACCCGGGTGTAGCCGGTGCGCGGGCTGGAACTGCGGTCCTCGGGAGGCAGCTGCATCGGTGCTCTTTCTCACTCGTACCGAACCTCGGGCCGTTCGGACCTGGGGCGCCCCGGTTCCGGTCGGGACGCCCCAGGGGCTCATCCCGCCCGCACGGTGCCCAGGGGCACCAGGTGCTGGGCGAGCAGTTCGTCGCGCACCAGGCCCGCGTAGACGGTGGCTCCGTACGCGGAGGTGTGCGTGTTGTCCTTCTTCTCGTTGTACAGGTACAGCGCCTTGGAGCCCTCCACGCCGAGCGACTCCACCAGCGCCTTGGTCTTCGCCGTGAGGTCGATCAGCGGAACGTCCTCGGCGGCGGCGACCGAGCGGATCACCTCAGGATGATTGACGCCGAGCCCGTTGACCAGAAGCGCGATGTCGTTGTTCAGCGTGCCGTCGGCATTGAACCAGCGGCGCACGATGGGTGTGACCAGCACCGGCCGCCCGCCCTTCTCCCGTACGCCCGCCACCAGGGTCTCCAGATTCGCGCGGTAGGTCGCCTCGTCCGTCGTCTTGTCGTTGTGCGCCAGCTGGATGAGGACCAGGTCACCCGGGTGGATCAACGGCTGGACGGTACCCCAGAGTTGCGGGTTCTGGAGGTAGGTCACCGTACTTTCGCCGGAGTCCGCGTAGTTGGCGACGGCGACGCCCGTGCGCAGGAACTGCGGGAGCTGCTGGCCCCAGCCGGAGTAGGGGTCGGCCGGCTGGTCGCAGACGGTGGAGTCGCCTATCAGGAACACCTGCCTGGTGTGCCGGGAAGAAGGGGTGACGCGGATGTCGGCGAGTGCGGGGGCCGGGCCGCCGATGGTGAGGTCCAGCCCGGGGGTTCCGTCCGGGCCCGTCGGCTCGCCTTCCGGGGTGCGGACGTCGACGGTGAAGCTGCGGGTCGTGTGCCGCCCCGCGGCGAGGGCCGTCTCGGGGAGGAGCGAGCGGCGGGTCTCCCCGCTGATGCTCGTGCCGGACGCGGTCGCGCCGCCGAGCCGGACCGTCACGTCGTAGTCGCCCGGCGGGACGTCGAAGTGGCAGGCGGTCGCGGTGCAGTTCTCGATGCCGAGGGGCGGCCGCCGTCCATGGGCCTGGGCGGCGGGGGCGGCCGTCAGGCAGGCGGCGAGGACGGCCGCCGCGAGCGCGGCGACGCGAACACCGTTGAAACGTCTCACTCGGGACTCCTCCGTCGTGGCGACATGACCTGGCGCGGACCGTACCCCCAATCGGCAAGCGCTTTCCAGCCCCTGGACCCATTTCGGCAAACTGCCAACCCCACGATGGCGAAAGCCCTTTCGCGAAATCGATTCAACTGTCACTCTCACACTCACCCGCACCCCCGCCCCACCGAAGGAGGCACCCCCATGTCCGGATCCACCGGGAGACCGCTCGGACGCCGCACCTTCGTCCTCGGCAGCGCGGCCGCCGCCGGTACCGCGGCCCTCGCCGGCCCGCTCGCCGAGACCGCCTCGGCCGCGGGCTTCGGCTGGTCGGACGACGGCTCCGACTACGTCGTGGACACCGGCGCGAGCCTGGTCTTCAAGGTCAGCAAGACCAACGGCGACCTGACCTCGCTGGTCTACAAGGGCACCGAGTACCAGGGCTACGGCGGCAAGAACTCGCACGTCGAGTCGGGGCTCGGCACCTCCACGGTGACCATCGCCCAGTCGGGGTCGACGATCCTGGTCTCCGTGGCGTACGGCACGCTGAAGCACTACTACGCGGCCCGCAGCGGCGAGAACAACGTCTACCTCTGGACCAACAAGGCCGACTCGTCCGTCACCGCCACCCGGTACATCGTGCGCGTGAAGGCCGGCCTGTTCCTCAACGACGAGCCGGATTCCTACACCTACGCGCCCACCGTCATCGAGTCCGCGGACATCTTCGAGAAGTCCGACGGGCAGACCCGCGCCAAGCACTACTCGAAGCGGCGGGTGATGGACTACGACTACATCGGCTGGACGACCGGCAGCGTCGGCCTGTGGATCGTGCGCAGCAACCACGAGAAGGCCTCCGGCGGCCCGTTCTACCGCTCGCTGCTGCGCCACCAGAGCGCCGACGGCGGCGGGCTGTACGAGATCCTGTACTACGGCGAGAACCAGACCGAGTCGGAGCGCTACGGTCTCCAGGGCCCGTACGTCATCGCCTTCACGGACGGCGGCGCACCGTCCTCGTCCCTCTACCCGGGCACCCTGACCACCTCGTGGGCGGACTCGCTCGGCATCTCCGGGTACGTGGCGGCGGGCGGGCGCGGCCGGGTCGCGGGCGTCGGCATCTCGGGACGGGACACGGCGTACGCGTACACGGTGGGCCTCGCCGACTCGGCGGCGCAGTACTGGGGTTCGGCGCGCTCGTCGGACGGCTACTTCTCGATCGCGGGGGTGCTGCCGGGGACGTACACCCTCACCGTCTTCAAGGGCGAACTGGCCGTCTACACCGGTTCGGTGAGCGTCTCGGCGGGTTCGACCACCACCCTGAACACCATCGCGATCCCGTCCTCCAACGACCCGAGCAACGCCTCCGCGATCTGGCGTATCAACAACTGGGACGGCACCCCGGGCGGGTTCAAGAACGCCGACCTGATGACGTACATGCACCCGTCGGACGTGCGGGCGGCCTCCTGGACCGGCAACGTGGTCATCGGCAGCGGCACCGAGACCTCGGCCTTCCCCTGCTACCTGTGGAAGGACGTCAACAGCGGGATCGTCGTCTACTTCAGGCTGACCGCCGCCCAGGCCGCCGCCGCGCACACCCTCAGGATCGGCGTGACGACGGCCTACGCGAACGGCCGGCCGCAGGTCGTCGTCAACGACACCTGGACCTCGGCCGTCCCCTCGCCGCCCACCCAGCCGAGCACCCGGTCGCTGACCGTGGGCTCGTACCGGGGCAACAACTACACGTTCACCTACAGCGTGCCGGCGTCCGCCTGGCTGACGGACACCGGCGCCTACAACACGCTGAAGATCTACGTGGCGAGCGGCTCGGGGACGACGTCGTTCCTCAGCGCCGGCACGTCGATCGACGCGATCGACCTGCTGGCCTGAGCCGAGGCGCCATCACGTTCCGCGGGTCCACTGCTGGTTCGTGCCGCCGTTGCACGCGTACGTGATGACGGCGGCCGAGTTGGCGGTGGACGCGCCGCTCACGTCCAGGCACTCGCCGGACGTGCGGGCCTTGATGTTCACGTACGACCCCGAGGTGACGACCGACCACTGCTGGGTGGTGGCGCCGGTGCAGTCCTCCTGGGTGACGTTCGTGTCGTTCTCCTGGAGGCAGAGCGAGCTGCCGCGGCCCATCAGCTCGTAGTAGCCGGTGCCCAGGTCCTTGAACCACCACTTCTGGTTGGTGCCGCCGTTGCACGTGTACTGGCTGATCGCGACGGCCTCCCAGAGGGACTGGTTCGGCACGTCGGCGCACTTGCTGCTGTGCCGCGCGATCAGCGTGTTGTACGTGGCGCTGGTCCCGCCGACCGTGCCGGCGGCCGTGTCGACGGAGATCTCCGGGTACCAGGACATCGACATCGAGGTGTCGGTCGGGAAGGTCAACGGCAGCCAGACGTAACGGGAGTCGTTGACCGTGCCGCCGAAGGAGTTGCCCCAGCGGTCGCCCATGTAGAGGTACGAGGTGCCCGAAGTGCCGCTGATCGGGAGGACGTAGGCGGTCTGGGAACCGTACGCCGTGGAGTCGCCGACGTTGGTCCAGGAGGTCCAGGGGCCGGCGAGCGAGGTGGCGGTGGCGTACTTCTGCTGGTTGGGGCTCCAGCCGGTGGCGGCCGAGGTCAGCATGAAGTAGACGCCGTTGCGCTTGAAGAGGGCCGGGGCCTCGCGGCTGGCGCCGGCCCAGGGGTTGGCGACCAGGCTGTCGATGCCGGTGTAGTCGGCGGTGAGCTTGTAGATGTGCAGGTCGGCGTTCTCGTTGGACGCCGAGACCATGTAGGCGGTGCCGTCGGTGTCGACGAAGGTGGTGAGGTCGCGGGACATGTACTGGCCGAGCGGCTGGAAACTGCCCTGGTAGGTGTAGGTGCCGTCGACGGTGTCGGAGACGGCGACGGCGGCGCGGGCCTGGCTGTAGTCGACGCCGTTCTCCTTGTGCATCCACATCACGAACTTGCCGGTGGACGCGTTGTAGATGACCTTCGGGCGCTCGATGTAGGCGGTGCCGAGTTCGGAGGCGGAGGACTGGGTGAGGACGTGGTTGCGGAACTCCCAGGTCTTCAGGTCGGTGGAGCGGTAGGCGTCCACCGACTTGAAGGTGTTGTCGGAGTTGCGGTCCTCGCCGAACCAGTAGTAGTAGCTGCCGACCTGGACGACCCCGCCGCCGTGGGCGTGGACGACGTTCCCCGAGGTGTCGGTGAACCGGGTGCCGTTGGTGACGGTCTGGGAGGCGGCCGCGGCCGGTCCCGCGGCGGCCAGGGCGCCGATCACCGCCAGGCAGAGGGACAACAGGATCGCGTACGCACGTCTCATCTCACACACGCTCCTTGGGTGTTCCTGGTGGGTTCTGGGGGATTCTGAGATCGCCGAAAAGGTAAGGGTGTGTTACGAGAAGGTCAACGGGTCTGACAAGACAAGGGGGAAAGCGATTTCCGAGTGATGCGCTCGCGGAACTCGGTTTTCTGTTATCCACGCCCGTCCGGGCCCGTCTCCGATCACGTGCGCACCCATCTCCACGCCACCGCAGCGGCCGTCGGCGCCCTCGCCGCCCTCCTGGCCTCCGCTCACCCGGCCTTTGCCGCCGGCGCCTGCGACGTCACCGCCGACGTGCTCGCCGACCGGGACGTGACCCTCACCGGCGACACGGTCGTCACCGTGCCCGCCGGGACGACGACGTACGACGGTGTCCTGCACGGCGAGGGCACGCTCACCGTGCGCGGCGGCGGCACCCTGATCCTCACCAGGGACAGCGACTTCACCCTGCCGAAGGCACGGCAACGGCAGGTCGTGCGCACCCAGGGCGGCGACCACCCGTACACGACGGTCACCCGCCCCGACCCGCCCGCGATCACCGTCGAGCGCGGTACGACCCTGCAGTACGGCACGGGCGGCGGCACCGGTCTGATCGGCCACTTCCCCTACAACACCCCCGGCTACCAGCTGAACCAGCTCAACATCCGCGTCGACGGCACCCTGCGCCTGTCCCTGACCCGCACCTTCAACATCGGCACCATCAGCGGCTCGGGCCTGGTGACCCAGCCCCGCAACATGTGGGGCACGCTGGACCTGGCGGGCACGCAGCCCTTCTCCGGCGTCATCGCCAACGGCACGGGGATGGCCGTCGGCCGCCCCGAGTACCCGGTGTCCCTCCCCGACGCCCGCGCGATCCTCAACCAGGGCTCCTGGATCATCGACACCCCGCTCGGCCGGACGGTCACCCTGCGCCAGGACTTCTACCAGCGGGAGCACGGCAGCGACGTCAACGTCCACTCGCGGCCGGGCAGCAAGGTGGTCCTCACCGGGCAGTACAGCTACAGCGACCGGGGAGCGGCCCGCGTCGGCCGCCGCTCCGCTGACCTCGCGCAGGCCGGACGCGTAGTCGCCGGGGGCGGGCGGACAGGGCAGCCGGCCGTCGTACGTCCGGCCCATGTGGGCCAGCGCGGTGGGACTCGCGCAGCCGAGCCGGACGGGCGGGCCGGCGGGTCGCGACGGGCGGCTGGAGGATGTGCGTGGCGTCTGGGCCATGCAGCGGTCGGCAAGGTGCTGCGGGTCGATCTCGATCATGTCTGTCTCCTGGGCGGGAAGGCTGCCTCGCCCCAGAACCTGCGGCGTGCGGCCGGGGCCGCCAATTCCCTGTGGGGAAGGGGATCTCACGTCGGAGACGACACCGGGACGCCCCTCGGTCCGCCGGTGATCTCCGCCGCGCCGCCCACGAGGATCCGCGTGCCGTTCCCGGTACGGCGTACCACCGCCCTGATCGTCGCCGGGGTGCCGAGGGAGTCGCCCATGTCCACGGTGAGGGCCGGGAAGCCCTCGGGGGCGAGGCGGGCGGCCAGGCAGGCCGTGCTGTTGGCGTTGGCGATGTCCTCGGGGACGCCGATCGAAGGGGCGAACATGCGGGCCGTGACCCGGCCGTCCGGTGTCGGGGCCGAGTACAGGTAGCAGCCCAGCAGGGCCGACCGGTCGCAGGCGGCGCGGAGGCGGTCGAGGTCGGGGGTCAGCGCGGCGACGGCGGACCGGGTGGGCAGCGGGACCAGGAGACGAGACCGGCCGAGCGAGGCGACGACCGCGCCGGGGGCGTTCCCGGAGAGCCCCAAGGCGGGGAGAACGTCGTCCAGTTCGGCGCCGGTCGGCGTGCGCAGGTGTACCGGACCCGGAGCGAACCAGCCCTCCAGCACGCCGTTCGCGTGACGGACCGCGCGGCCCTGGAGGGTGCCGGTCCGCGTGTGGAGGGTGACGTCCCGGGTCCCGGTGCGTTCGGCGAGTACGGCCAGTGCGGCGACGGTGCCGTGGCCGCAGCCGGGGAGTTCGCCCGTGGCGGTGCAGAAGCGGAGCGATGTCTCTCCGGTGGCCTCGTCGGTCGACAGGAACACCGCGTGCGAGGCGCCGGTCCGGGCGGGCACCGCGCGCCGTTCCTCGTCGGTGAGCGGCAGGTCGTCCAGGACCGCGGTGGGGCTGCCCCCGCGGCCGTCGCGCAGGCAGGCACGGACGATGGTGACGGTCACGTCAGCGAGCGTAGAGGAGCCCGGCGTGGTGGCGTCAGGGGGTGGCGTCCTCCCGCTGCCGCCCGCGCAGCCACACGTACACCGGGATCCCCGCGAACAGGAACAGCACGCCCTGGTAGACGGCCGCGTAGCCGGCGCCGGCGATCAGCCAGAAGGAGAAGGCGAAGGAGAGCGCGGCGACGATCAGGTCGCGGACCAGGCCGGCCGGGCGGACCCGGTGGCGGGTGCCCTGGGCGAGCCAGTAGAGCTGGGCGGCGGCGGAGAGGAGATAGGGGACGCAGCCGGTGAAGGTGGTGATGAGGACCAGGACGCGGAACGTGGTGTCGGGGCCGGCCGTGTAGTTGAGGGCGATGAGGAGGGTGCCGAGGACGGCGACCGCCCAGACGCCGAAGCCAGGCACCCCGCCCTTGCCGACCTTCGCGAACGGCTTCGGGAAGAGGCCGTCGCGGGCGGCGGCGTACGGCATCTGCGCGGCCATCAGGATCCAGCCGTTGAGGCAGCCGACGATCGAGGCGACGGCGACCAGCGCGATCACGGTGCCGCCCCAGCCGCCCCCGGTGATCGCGTTCACCGCGTCGGCGAAGGGCGCGCCGGACTTCACCAGCTTGTCGTGCGGGACCAGGCCGAAGACGGCGACCGTGCCGAGGATGTAGACGACGGCGGAGCCCAGCGTGCCCAGCACGCTGGCGCGGCCGACCGTGCGCTCGGGGTTCTCGACCTCGCCCGCGCTGACCGCGGCCGACTCGACGCCCAGGAAGCTGTAGAGGAGCAGGGCCGCCGCGGCGGCGAGGGCGCCCGGCGTGCTGTCGCCGGAGGCGTTGAACGGGCCGAAGTTGTCGGTGTCGACGAAGAACAGGCCGACGGTGGCGACCACGAGGAGCGGCACGAACTTCAGGACCGTCGAGACGATCTGGACCGCGCCCACGTACCGGGTGCCGGCGAAGTTCGCGGCGGCCGGGAGCCAGAGCGCGGCGAGCGCGACGGCGCCTTCGAGGACGTGGTTGCCGTGGAGGGGGACGAGGACGTCGACGTAGCCGACGACCGCGACGGCGAGGGCCGCGATGCTGACCCAGCACATCGTCCAGTACGACCACGCGGAGAGGAACCCGGCGAACGGGCCGAACGCGTCGCGCGGGTACACGTACAGACCGCCGGTGACCGGGCTGCGGCGGGCCAGCTTGCCGAAGAGCAGGGCGAGCAGCACGGCGGCGACGGACAGGACGACGAAGGCGAGCAGGCTGACCGTGCCGTACGGGGCGACGGCGGCGGGCAGCGCGAAGATGCCGCCGCCGATGATGTTGCCCATGACCAGAGCGGTCGCGGCGGCGAGGCCGAAGGTGCGGCGGGGACCGGACGGGGCCGGGGTGGGTTCCGTGGCCTCGGCGGGGGTGGGAACGGGGACGGGGACGGGGGCTGTCATGGCGGTTCCGGGGGAAGTGCGTGCGGGCGTTCGGGGGGTGGGAGTGGGGGGAGGGGAGTCGGGTGATCGTATACCCGGTGTCCACATGATGGGCCATCTGTTCATACAGTGGACACAATGGGTCCTCAGGTGCCGGGTCGACTAGCGTCGGGGGCATGACCAGCGACAACTCCCCCAGCCTCGCCGACGCCCTCGCCGCCGGGACGGTCGTGCTCGACGGCGGCATGTCCAACCAGCTGGCGTCCGCCGGGCACGACCTGAGCGACGAGCTGTGGTCGGCACGGCTGCTGGCCGATCGGCCCGACGCGGTCAGCGACGCGCACCTCGCGTACTTCAGGGCGGGCGCGGACGTCGCGATCACCGCGAGCTACCAGGCCACGTTCGAGGGCTTCGCCAAGCGCGGGATCCCGCACGAGGAGGCCGCGCGGCTGCTCGCGCTGAGCGTGGAGCTGGGGCGCGACGCGGTACGGCGGGAGCGGGCGGAGGGCATCGAACGGCCGTTGTGGGTGGCCGCGTCGGTCGGGCCGTACGGCGCGATGCTTGCGGACGGGTCCGAGTACCGGGGGCGGTACGGGCTGGACGTCGACGAGCTGGAGCGGTTCCACCGGCCGCGGCTGGAGGTGCTGGCCGGGGCGGGACCGGACGTGCTCGCGCTGGAGACCGTGCCGGACGCGGACGAGGCCGAGGCGTTGCTGCGGGCGGTGCGGGGGCTGGGGGTGCCGGCCTGGCTGTCGTACAGCGTGGCGGGTGGGCGGACCCGGGCGGGACAGCCGCTGGAGGAGGCGTTCGCCTTGGCCGCGGACGTGGACGAGGTCATCGCCGTGGGCGTGAACTGCTGTGCGCCGGAGGATGTCGACCGTGCGGTGGAGGTGGCGGCGCGGGTGACGGGGAAGCCGGTGGTCGTCTATCCCAACAGCGGGGAGGTGTGGGACGCGGAGGCGCGGGCGTGGACCGGGCGTTCGTTGTTCGACACCGAGCAGGTGGCGGGGTGGCGGGATGCGGGGGCCCGGTTGATCGGGGGGTGCTGTCGGGTGGGGCCGGAGGCCATCGCCGGAATCGCGGGGGTGGTCTGACGTCGCCTGTTCGCCGTGGGTGGTGGGGGCAGGGGGCGGCTGCAGGCCGGTGGGGCTGGTCACGCAGTTCCTCCCCCAGCCTTCGGCCGGGGGTACCCCCAGCGCCCCTTTCGCGGCGCTGTGGTCCCGTGGGCGCTAAAGTCCCCGTGGGAACCGGTTGGCGGGGGTGGGGTTGACCAGGAAGAGCGAAGAGGCGGGGCGGAGCACCATTCGCGATGTCGCCGCTCGTGCCGGGGTGTCGGCCTCCACCGTGTCCCGGGTGCTGGGGGGTGACTATCCCGTCAGTGCAGCCACCCGTAGCCGCGTCCTGCGCGCCGTCCGTGAGATGGACTACGTCGCCGACGCCCGGGCCAAGGCGATCGCCGGGGCCGGTACGCCCACGTTGGCGTTCGTGCTGGAGGACATCACGGGGCCGTCGTTCGCGCACATGGCGCACGGCGTGGAGCGGGAGGCGGCGCGGCTCGGGCATCTGTCACTGGTGTGCAGCACCGACGGGGACGTGCGGCGCGAGCTGGACTTCATCGAGATGATGCGGGCCCAGCGGGCGGCCGCCGTGATCCTGGTGGGCGGCGCCGCGGACACGGCCGAGTACCGGGAACGGACCCGACGGGTGGCCGACTCGCTCGCCTCGGCCGGTTCCCGGCTGGTGCTGTGCGGGCGGCCGCCGCTCGGGCCCGGGGCGCCGGTCACGGTCATCGAGTACGACAACGAGGGCGGGGCCTACGCCCTGGTCGCGCATGTCCTCGCGCAGGGGCATCGCCGGGTGCTGTTCCTGGGCGGGAAGCCGGACCACACGACGGCGATGGGGCGGGAGCGGGGTTACCTGGCCGCGCACCGGGCCCGCGGGCTGGAGCCCGACCCCGGGCTGCTCCTGCACGGCGACTTCACCCGGGACTCAGGGCACCGGCTGCTGCGACAGGCCCTCGCGCGGAAGCTGGAGTTCAGCGCGGTGGTCGCCGCCACCGACATGGTGGCCGCGGGCGCGCTGACCGCGCTGCACGAGGCGGGCCTGGCGGTGCCGGGGGACGTGTCGCTCGCCGGGTACGACGACATACCGTTCGCCCGCGATCTGCACCCGGCCCTGACCACCGTGCACGTGCCCTACGAGGAGCTGGGGCGGCTCGCGGTGCGCACCGCGCTCCAGCACCGTGGCGGCGAGTCGCCCGACGAGCATCTGCTGCTCGGCACGCATGTGGTCGTACGGGACTCAGTGGCGGCGCACGACGGCGACTGAGCGCCTCAACCGGCGTACGGCGAGGGCCAGTTCGGCGGTACGTTCGGGGTGGGCGGGCGCGGGCCGCGTCCAGAGGGCGAACTGCGCGTCCCGGGGGCCGGACACCGTGCGGGGCGCGCCGTCGCCGAGGACGCGGACCGGGTGGGTGTCGTCCCAGGGCTGCCAGCCGGGGTCGCCGGTGGTGACGAAGCGGACCCAGGCGCCGTGCATCGCGTCGGCGAGCTCCTGCGGGGCGCCCGCGCCGGCCAGCCGGGCCGATTCGGGGTCCTCCCCGGTGTCGAAGACGAAGCCCAGTTCCAGGGCGTGGCAGGCGCCGAGACCGGGGCGGTTGGAGGGCCAGGCGAACTCGTAGAGGTACGACGAGCCGGGGCGGGCCTCGGCCAGCCGGTGCAGCGGGAGGCGGAGCAGGTGGTCGGTGACCATCTGGCCGACGGTCTCGGCGGTACCGGCCTCGGGATGCAGGACGCGGTAGCCGCGCGGCACCTCGTGGCCGACGCGGCAGCGGGCCATGGCGCCGGCGAGGGCGACCGGGCCGAGCCGGTCGACGTGGTCGTGCAGGCCGCCGGGGACCAGCCAGAGCCGGTACTCGTCCCGGGTCCAGCCCATCAGGAGGTCGACGCCCGCGGCCGCCTCGCCGTCGAGGAGGGCCTGGAGCGGGTCGCGCGGGACGAGGTCGCCGTCGATGACGATCCCGAAGGCGGGGCCGCCCAGCACCGGGCTGCCGAGTCTGCCCACTTCGGCCTGGGTGCGCAGCAGCAGCTCGCGGTCGACCTCGGCGAAGGCCTGGGCGGTGGCGGGGATCTTCAGCCGGCCGGCCATCCGGCGGACCATGCGCCGTACCTTGTCCCACTCGGAGGCCTCCGGCGGGCCGCTCTGCAGGACGGCCCGGCGGATCAGGCCCCGGGTCTGGGGGGCGGCGAGCAGAGCGCCGGCGCTGATGGCGCCGGCCGACTGGCCGCACAGGGTCACCCGGTCCGGGTCGCCGCCGAACGCGGCGATGGTCTCGTGGACCCAGCGCAGGGCGGCGAGTTGGTCACGCAGGCCGGGGTTGGGCGGGGTGTCCGGGAACAGTCCGTAGCCCTCCACGCCCAGCCGGTAGTTCACCGAGACGAGGACGACCCCGTCCCGGGCGAACGCATGACCGTCGTACACGGGTACGGCCGACGACCCCCTGGTCAGGGCCCCGCCGTGCAGCCAGACCAGGACCGGGAGCCGGGCACCGGGGCCCGGTTCCGGGGTCCAGACGTTGAGGTTGAGGCAGTCGTCGCCGGGGATCACCGGATCCGACAGGTACTGCGCGAACGCCTCCGAGTACGGCGGTTTGGGCGCCGTCGGCCCGAAGGCGCCCGCGTCCCGGACGCCGTCCCAGGGCTCGGGCGGCACGGGCGGAAGGAACCGGTGTTCCCCGAAGGGCGGGGCGGCGTAGGGGATACCGCGGAACACGGCGACGCCGTCCTCCCACCTGCCGCGCACCACCCCGTACGGAGTGTCGGCCACAGGGCCGGCCAGGTCCCTCCGGTCTGCCGTCATCCGCCCACCAGCTCCTCCCGCCGCGCGCGCCACTACGCCGGTATGACAAGAGCATCACATCTGCTTCCGGTATTCCGGCACCTACGGCGGTCGGGCGGATACGCTCGGCTACTTGGCGTACATCAGGGTGCCGAAGCCGAGCTGGTCGTAGCCGCCGCTGTCGGAGCCGTAGTCCCCGCCGCCGCCCTCGGGGGCGACGAGGTCGTAGTACATGGCGGAGATGTACTTGTCGTCGAGGTACAGGCGCCGGTTGTAGTGGAAGTGGAGCATGGCCCACACCGGGCGGATCTGGCCCCGGGAACTGTCGGAGACGACGGTCTGGGACGACTGGGCGCAGCTCTGGCCGGTGCCCCAGGTGTAGGTGGTGAAGGGGACGTCGTCGCCGAGGTTGTACTTGGCGACGTACTGGGCGGCCTTCATGAACCTCCTGTCGTCGTAGGAGTAGAGGTCGTCGCCCTGGTTCCAGGCCATCTCGCAGACCGCGCCCATCTGGCCCATGCCCATGACGGTGTGGCCCTGGTCGCGCCCGGACTCCTGCCACTGGCCGAGTGCGTAGCCGTCGGAGTCGGTGTACAGGTAGGGCACGGCGTGCTCGATCGAGCCGTTGCCCGCGCCCGACTTGAAGTAGGCGACGGCCTGGTCGTACTTGGCGCTGTCCTCGTTGAGGATCCCGATGGCCAGGATCGAGGCCATGTTGCACAGGTCCCAGTTGGCCCAGTAGTTGGTGATGCAGGCGTCGTTGTGGTTGGTCAGGAAGCTGTTGTTGAGCGGGTAGAAGACGTCGGCCAGCAGCTCCTGGGCGGCGGCGAGGTCGAAGCCGTCGTAGTCGCGCATCAGCTCGCAGGCGTTGGCGAACTGCCAGCCGTAGAGGCCGGCCGCGAGGAACCGGTCGGCGTTTCCGGTGACGGTGGTCAGCGTCGTCGACCAGGCGTTGAGGATGGCGGCGGCGCACGCCGCGTTGGCCTCGGTGCCGCCGACCTTCCAGCGCAGCGCGTTCTGGTAGGCGGCGGCGATGTCGTTGTAGAGCAGGCCGTAGTTCTGCCCGTCGCCGCCGCGGATGATCGTGGCGGTCGCCCGGTTGGTCCAGGTCGGCTGGGAGTGGGAGTTGGCGGTCAGCCTGTTCCAGCCGGACAGCCATGGGTCGGTGCCGGCGGCGACCCGCACCTTGGCGCGGTTGATGTCACCGGCGTTGTGCAGCATGCCGGGGTGGGTGAAGGCCGACGGGGCCGCGTCGGCCACCCCGGGGGCGGTGACCGAGGCGGCGACGGCGAGGGCGGCGGACTTCAGGACGTCACGGCGGCTCAACCCGCCCGGATCAGCTTGTTGTTGTTCGCGGCGGCTCATCGCGATGGTTCTCCTTCGGTGGGGGGAGTTCAGGTGAGTGCGACGCTCACCTCTTCGAACTGCGCGGTGCCGAGGGCGAGCGGGGTGCGGGAGCACACCACGAGGCCCACGTAGTAGGGGGCGTCACCGAAGGCAGGGATCTCTCCGTCGGCGAGGGGGGTCCAGGTGACGCCGTCGTCGGTGGACAGGGCTGCACTGAAGGCGGTCCCGGTACGCTTCAGCCGCAGCAGGGCGGGGAGGGTGACGGCCGCGCCGCCGGTGAAGGCGGAGGCGCCGGCCACGGTCCTGCGGAGCATGAGCTGTGCGGTGGTCCCGCCGGTCACGACGGCTCCGGCGGCCTGGTCGAACGGCGACAGCGACTTCGCCATCAGCAGCCCCACCCGGTCGGCGCCCGCGCCGGTGCGGGAGACGAGCCGGGCGACGATCTCGCAGTCGCCGCTGACGGGCCGTCGTACGAACTGGCCGGTCATTCCCTGGCCGTTGGCGCTCAGGTCGACGCCCGCGCCCCGCACGGTGAAGGCGCCGTCGTCGTAGGACGTACTGCCCGGCGTGGTGATCGCGACCACACCCAGCGTCCCGAAGGCGCGGTCGTCGAGCACGGTGTCGCCGAGGTCCCCGTACGTCCACGGATCGGGCGGCGCGGTGCCGACCGTGAGGGCGAGGGTGCCGGTGGTGGTCCCGGAGGCGTTGGCCGCGGTGGCCGTGACCGTGAACTCGCCCTTCTCGGTGGGGGTTCCGGAGACCAGACCGGTCCGCCGGTCGATCCGCAGCCCGTCGGGCAGTCCGTCCGCCGTGAACAGCACGGGCTCGTGCGCGGCCCGCAGGAGCTGCCGGAAACCGACGCCCTGGTTGGCGAACGCGGTGGTGGCGGAGGTGAGCCGGGGCGGTGTCGGGGTCGGCATGGCGGCCGCGGCCGGCACCGAGCGCGGTCCGCGGCCTGCGGTGCTGGTCTTCGCGACCTGGTAGTGGTACGTCGTGCCCGGTGTCCCGGTCGCGTCGGCGTACCGGACACGGGTGCCGAAGCCGACCGGGCCGACGCCGGTGGCCAGAGTCCGGTACGGGCCGTCGGCGCGGGTCGCGCGCAGCACCGTGTAGCGCGCGGACAGGTCCGGGTCGCTCCAGGCCAGCTCGACGGCGTCGGTGCCGGTGACGGCACGCAGGTCGGTGGCGGGGCGGGCGGGGCGCGGCACACACCACACCGCGCCGGACGGGGAGGTCACGCTGACGTTGTCGAAGGCGCCGGTGCCGGTCTCCGCGTAGTCCTCGTCGACGCCGAGACAGGAGGTGAGCGTCAGACCCGCGTACGCGGTCCTCCCCAACTCGACGTCGGTGGAGCCGACTTCTGTCCAGTGGACGCCGTCGGGCGAGATGGCGCCCGTACAGCGTGGGCCCTTCCGGGTCACGCGCACCCAGTAGGGCGCCCGCAGCCGGTAGCCGTCGCCCGCGCCCTCGACGTGGGGCGCCTCCAGGGGGGTCGCCGATTCGGGCAGCGCACCGAGGCCGGAGAGCGGGAAGGCCGCGTTCACCGTGATCGCCTGCTGCTGCGAGGGCGGCACGGGCGTGCTCCCGGTCGCGGAGACCTCCGCGCCCCGCGCCGGCCGTACCGTCCACACCCCGCTCCAGGTGTGCAGCGGCAGTCCCTGAATCAGCATGGAGGCGTGCGCGGCGGTCGCGTCCAGCGAGGCGCGGACGGTGACACCGATCTTGGAGTACTGCGAGCTGAGCGGCCACACGATCCGCGCGGTGACCGTGCCGTCGCCGCGCAGTGGCAGGTGGACGAGGCGGTGGGTGTCGTCGGTGCCGCTCGCCTCCAGGACGAAACGCTCGCCGTCGAAGGCCGCGGAGCCGGGGATCCGCACCTCCCCGACGTCCTGGGTCGCCCAGGGAAGAGGGAGTCCTGCGCAGGCCGCCGCCCACGCGGAACTCCCGCTCCCGCCGATGGAGTTGGCGGCAGTGACCGTGTAGTAGTAGGTCCGTCCGGCGTGCACGCCCAGGTCGGTGTACGCCGGCCGTGCGATCCCGGACGCGATCTCCTCGTAACGGCCGTCCGCGGCGCTCGCCCGCAGCACCGTGTAGGAGTCGGCCCAGGCCGACGGCAGCCAGGTCACGGTCACGGACCCGTCCTCCCCCACCGCCGTGACACCGGCGGGCGGGGTCGGCGCGCCCGCCGCGGACGCCGTCGCACCGGCGTAGGCGAAGGTGCCCCAGCTCGGCAGGTCGTCGTTGCCGCCCTCGACGACCCGGGCCCCGCCGGTGCCGCGGAAGACGGCGGCTCGCGTGTACGGGGTCTCCAGGCCGCGGACGCCCGCGTAGTGGGCGTAGTACATCTCGTAGATCGGCGGGAGGCTGCCGCGTGAGACCGCCGAGACCGTCTGCTTGATGTACTTGCCGGTGCGGTCGAGGTCGGGGGTGAAGGGGACGTCGCCGCCGAGGTTGTAGCGGGCGGCGTACTCGGCGTTGGCGAGCATGCGGTTGCCGTCGTACGCCCAGAGGTCGACGCCCTGGTTCCAGGCGACCTGGGCCGCGTCGCCCAGGAGGCCCACCGCGAGCTGTTCGTGGCCCTGGTCGCGGCCGGACTCCTGCCCCTGCCCGGCGTCGGTGACGACGCGGTGGCGGACGCTGCCGTTGCCCGCGCCGGCGGCGGCGAAGCGCAGGGCGTCCTCGAAGAGGGTGCGTTCCTCGCAGAAGACGCCGATGGCGAGGACGGTCTGCACGGCGGTCAGGTCCCAGTTGCCGTTGGCGTAGAGCATGTAGCCGGAGACGGCCGGATACCAGACGTCGAGGAAGGAGGCCTCGCAGCGGGCGATGTCGGCGTCCGTCCAGCCGTCGTAGCCCGTGTGGCGCAGGAGTTCGGCCGCGTTGGCGAACTTGAAGCCCTGCAGGCCGGCGCCGAGCGGGCCGTCGGCGCCGGTGACGACGGTGAGGGAGGCCGACCAGGAGTTGAGGATGTCGCGGGCCTTGTCGGCGTGGGCGCGGTCGCCGGTGACGGCCCACAGCAGGGCGTTCTGGTAGGCGGCGGCCGAGTCGGCGACGGCCTGGTTCTGGAAGTTGGCGGGGCCGCGCCCCCAGGAGGTGATCTGGCCGGTGTTCTGGATCGGATACGTCGACTGCGAGCGGGCGTGGGCGGCGAGGGCCAGGTAGCCGTCGTGGACGGGTGATTGCCCGGCCGCGACCGCCGCCCTCATCCGGGCGAGGTCGGCGGAGGTGTGCAGGAGGCCGGGGTGGACGAAGGCTCCGGTACCGGTGTCGGTCTCGACGGCCGCCGCGGTGCCGGGCACGAGCAGACCGCTCGTACCCGACGCCAGCAGCAGGGCCGCCGTGCCGCCGAGGAAGCCCCGGCGGCTGGTGGCGGGCAGGCTCATGACGCGGCGGCCGCCTCGGCCTCGGCGGTGGTGAGGAACTTCAGGTTCGTCACGTGCTCGTTGTAGAACCACTGGATCTCGTCGGTGGTGTAGTACCAGGTCGGCTTCTTCATCGAGTCGGCGACGACCAGGCCGTTGATCACCAGGTTCTCGAAGGTGACGTTCGTGATGGCGTGGTCGGCGTCGTAGCCGAGGAAGAGCGAGGGGTTCGCACGGGTGCCGGTGTAGGTGAGGTTCTTGACGTAGACGTCCTGGATGCCGCGGCCGACCGAGGTGTTGTACTTCGGGTTGAACATCACCTTCATGTAGATGACCTGGCCCCAGCGGAAGTCCTCGATGCGGACGTCCTCGATACGGACGTTCTTGATGAGGTTGGAGTCGCCCGGGTTGAGGGCGATGCAGCCCTGGTAGTTCATCTGCGGCTCTCGGTGGTCGAGGACGTCGATGTTCCTGATGAGCAGGTTCTCGATCGTCTCGGGGGCGTCGGTGTTGCCGTGGGTGCCGACGTTGATCGGGTGGGCGACGTCGGCCCACAGGGTGCAGTTCTGGACGGTGACGTCGCGGGTGTCGCCGTAGTAGTTCCAGCGGTGGCAGTAGATCGCGATGCAGTCGTCGGAGTTGCGCATGAAGCAGCCGTCGAAGGTGACCCCCGTGGAGGAGAAGACGTCGAAGCCGTCTCCGTTGCCCTTCGAGCTGAAGGCGCGGGCGTTCTTCACGTGGACGTTCCGGCTCTCGGCGAAGGTGCCCGCGTAGCCGGCCGGGTTGAGGATGATGACGTCCTCGACCCGGATGTTCCTGCTGCCCTCGCTGAGGATGGCACCGCCCGGGTTGTTGTAGAGGACCCCGCGTCCGGTCAGGCCGGCCCTCTCGACGTCCTTGAAGTAGACCTGGGCGGTCAGGACGGCGCCGCCGGCCAGGTAGACGGTCTTGCCGCTGGGCACGGTCAGCACGTTGCCGGGGACGGAGTGCACACCGGGACCGAAGTAGATGACGTCGGGGTCGTCGGGGGACGGCGGATCGCAGTCGACATGGTTGGTGACGACATGCAGGCAGTCGAAGATCTCGTCGTTGATCTGGACGACGACGTCCCTCGGCTCGTCCAGGGTGAACACCAGGGTGTCGCCGCCGAGTTCGGGTGTGATGCCGAGCGCGTCCGGGCGGATCCTGGCCTTGGTGGTCCCGCCCTTGAGGTACGTGACCTCGATCTCGACGGAGCCCCGGAAGTCGAAGTACACCATCGACGTGCTGTAGACCTTGCCGGATCCGGTGGTGGCGTTGATCTCCTCCAGCTGGGGCCGCCAGATGTCCAGGGTCTGCCAGTCGCCGTCGGGGGCGGTGCGCACTCTCACCCTGAAGCCGGTGTTCGTGGGCATGGTGGCCGGGCGGGGGTAGGTCACCAGCCTGGGGGCGGAGTGGTTGCCGGAGGCGTCGGCCCGGGCCGCCGTGGCCGTCAGACCGGTCAGACCGGCGGCGAGGGCGGTGGCGCCGGCCGCCTGGAGGGCCGTACGGCGGGACAGGGGCGTGTTCATGCGTGACTCCTTGCGACAGTGGGCTACTTCAGGCCGGTCGTGGACATCCCGGCGACGAAACCGCGCTGGGCGATCAGGAAGATCAGCAGGATCGGGACGACGTACATCACCGAGGCCGCCGCCTGGAGGTTGGTGACGGGGGTGCCGGCCGAGGTGACGTAGGTGGACATGACGGCGACCGCGAGGGTGGTGCGGTCGGTGGACAGCAGCAGCTGCGGGGCGATGTAGTCGCCCCAGGTCCAGGTGAAGGCGATCACGAAGCTCGCGGACAGGACCGGCCAGGACTGCGGGAGGAAGATCCGCCAGAAGACGGCCGACCAGCCGCATCCGTCGACGATCGCGGCCTCCTCCAGCTCGCGGGGCAGCCCGGCGAAGAACTGCCGGAAGAGGAAGACGAGATAGGGGGTGGCGGCGAGGCCCCACAGCACCCAGGGCCAGTAGGTGTCGACCATGCCCAGCTTGGCGAAGATCAGATAGGTGGGCAGCAGGGTGATCATCTGCGGCAGCATCATCGAGCCGAGCAGGATGCCGAACAGGATCTTCCTGCCGGGGGCTTCGAGGCGGGCGAAGCCGAAGCCGACCCAGGCGGAGCTCAGGGTGACGAGGGTGGCGTAGATCGTGGCGATGATCAGGGAGTTGCGGGCGTAGCCGAGGAAGTCGATGAGGTGGAAGGCGTCGGCGAAGTTGTGCCACTGGACGCGGGCGGGCAGCCAGTGCACCGGCGAGGCGGCCAGCTCGGCGGGGGTCTTCAGCCCTGAGACGACCAGCCAGCCGAAGGGGCCCAGGAAGAGTCCGGTGACGGCGACGAGGGCCGTGTAGAGGACGAGGCGGTTGACGCGAACGCGCGGCGCGGCCTTGGGGGCCGGGGTGGCGGCTGTCACTTCTTCGCCTCCGGGTCGACGTTGTAGAACACCACGCCGGACGTGGCCTTGAAGATCAGTCCGGTGGCGACGAGGATCAGGACGAAGAGAACCCACAGCAGCGCGGAGGCGTAGCCGTAGCGGCCGAAGGCGAAGTACTCCGCGAACACGTGCATCATGTAGAGGTAGTCGGACTGCGGGAGCGCGGTGATGCCGGCCGGCGTGGCGTCGGGGGCCAGCAGCAGCGGCATGATGGTCTGCACCGAGGCGATGACGCCGGTCACGGTCTGGAAGAGCAGGACCGGGGACAGCAGCGGTACGGTGACGCTGCGAAAGCTCCGCCAGGCGCTCGCGCCGTCGATGCGGGCCGCTTCGTGGAGTTCGCGGGGGATGTCCTGGAGCCCGGCCAGCGAGATGATCATGATGTTTCCGGATGTCCAGAGCACCGTCATGATCAGCACATACCGTGCGTAGGGGTCGGCCAGCCAGCCGAGGGCGTCGACACCGAAGAGGTTCAGTACACCGTTGACGGCACCGGAATTCTGGTCGAAGAGCTGCTTGAAGGCGATGCCCGCGCCGACCGGCGGCACCACGGCGGGCAGATAGAGCAGGGTGCGGAACACTCCGCGCGCCTTGAGCGGCCGGTTGACCAGTACGGCGAGCCCGAGACCCGCGATGATCGACAACGGCACCGAGGTGATCGCGAACAGGCCGGTGCGCCCCAGGGACTGCCAGGTCGCCGAGTCGGAGAACAGCTCGCGATAGTTCCCGAGTCCGACGTAGCGCCACTTGGGCGAGATGCCGTCGAAGGTGGTGAAGCTCAGCCACAGGGCGTACGCCATGGGCGCGATGGTGAGCAGCATGAACCCGGTGATCCACGGCGCGGCGAACATGTAGAACGCCCGGTGTCTGCGTGCGGTCACGGAGGTACGCGGCCCGGGTCGTGGACGGCTCGCGGCCGGGGCCGGGCCGCGCCGGTCCGTCACAGCGGTGGCTTGGTCGACCGTCATCCCACCTGCTCCTTACCGCGCTTGAGCTGATCGTTCATGGCCGAGTTCAGGCGCCGGGCGAGGGTGTCGAGGGACATCCCGCCGTTCATGGCGGCCGGGGCGATCCGGTTGAAGAGCGCGAAGAGGGAGTCGGCGGTCGCGTAGGGCGTGAAGGCGATCACCGAGAAGTGCTTCAGCTCGGCCTCCTGTACCTTCAGGACCCGTTTCTGGTAGTCCTCCTGGGCGGGCATCAGCGAGCGCAGGGACCTGAGGGTCGGGATGCCCCAGCCTCCGGAGGCACGTGCCTTGGCCGGCGCCTCGCCGAAGAACCACTCGAAGACCCGCCAGGCGGCGTCCTTGTGGTGCGATCCGCTCGGTATCCAGAAGCCGGTGCCCGCCTGGCAGGGACTGATCCGGCGGCCGCCCCCGAAGGTCGGCGCCGGGGCGAGACGGGACAGCGGCGCCAGCTTCCTGTCGGCGTTGATCAGGCCGCCGAGCCAGTAGCCCGAGTTGGACATGGCCAGCCGGTTCGCCTCGAAGGTGGGGCCGTCCCAGGCGTTGGGGTCGGGCTGGACGATGCTGGGGCCGACCCTGGTCCGGCAGTAGTCGATGTACCAGCCGAGCGCCTTGCGGGCCTCGGGCGTGGTGAAGTCGACCCGGGAGAAGTCCTCGGTGAAGATGCTTCCGCCGGCGGCCACCGCCAGGCTCGCCAGCAGGTTGGGGGTGAGCACGCCGTTGTAGCTGCCGCCGAAGACGGTCGTCTGGCCGTTCTTGCGCTCGGTGAGCCGCTTGGCCGTGTCCAGCCACTCGTCGAAGGTGACCGGCTCCAGTTCCGGCGGGTAGTCGACACCGGCCCGGTCGAAGAGCGCGGTGTTGTACCAGTACATGGAGTCCTGGGAGAAGTCCTTCGCCATGCCGTAGCGCGGGCCCTTGCCCTGGGTACGGCCGTCATAGCGCCACAGGTCGTTCACCGGGTCGAGGTCGGCAAGCCTGAGGACGGTGCTCTTCGCGAAGTAGGGGTCCAGGTTCTCCATCACGCCCCGGGCGGCGAAGTAGGGGGCGTCCACGGCGCCGACGCCGCGCACCAGGTCGGGCGGGTTGCCGTTGGTCATCATCGCGATCAGCTTGCTGGTGCTGTACAGCACCGTGTTGATCCTGACGCCCAGGTCCCGCTGCGCCTGCTTGATGAGGTCCGCCGAGATGTCGTCGGCCTTCGCCATCACCGTGACGGTCTCGCCCGAGCCGCCGACGCTGCCGGACACCGGAAGGGCGCAGCCCCCGAGGGCGGCCGTGGCGACGGCGGTGCCGCCGAGCGCGAGGAGGCGGCGCCGGCCGACCGGGGCACGGGCATGCGTCTGCATGGACTACTCACTCTCTGCTCGGGGGTGACGGGGCGTCGGCTCGGTTAGGCAACCGGTTGCTATGGGCGGTGAGGGGAGCTTCAACCCGTACGGGAGCGTCGTCAAGAGGAGTGACGAACTTTCGAAAACCCTTCAGCGGCAACCGGTTGCTCATGCGCACCGGTTGCTGCTCACGGGCCGTTCGACCGACCGCACATCGAAAGATTCCGACTCATACCCCTTGCTGGGAGCGGCAGCGCCGTCCTACTGTCCCGTGGAAACCGGTTTCTAAGGCACTGTCGAGCCGCCGCCCTCCTCCCCGAGAGCGCCCACCTCCGAAGGAACACGGTCTGATGAACTCCACCAGGTTGGTCCGCACCGCGATCGCGGGCCTCGCGCTGACAGGTCTGCTCTCCGCCTGCGGCGGATCGGGCTCCGGCTCCGGCGGCTCCGACGCGGCCTCCGGCCCGGTCACGCTGCCCTTCTGGGGCTGGGCGAACGGCCAGGAGGCCGTGGTGAAGGCGTTCAACGCCTCCCACAGGGGCGTCCGGCTGAAGTACACGAAGGTCACCGACCAGCTGACCATGCAGAAGCAGCTCACCAACGCGGTGAAGGCGGGCAACGCGCCCTGTCTCGTGCAGAACACCGCCGAGTACGTCACGAGCTGGGTCGCCCAGGGCGCCCTCGCCGACATCACGAAGTACGTCGGCTCGGCCAAGGGCAGGTTCAACTCCGGCTCCTGGTCGGCCGCGCAGGTCCAGGGCAGGCTGTACGGCGTCCCCACCAGCTCCGCGCCGAACTTCACGATCTACCGCACCGACATCTTCCAGAAGTACGGCCTCAAGGCCCCCACCACCTGGGACGAGTTCATCGCGGCCGGCAAGGTCCTGAAGAAGCACGGCATCAAGATCACCAACTACGCGGGCGAGGACCCCAGCACGCTCGAAGTGCTCGCGATGCAGGCCGGCGCCCACTGGTACGCGATCGACGGCAACTCCTGGAAGGTCGACTTCCAGGACGCGGGCACCCTCAAGGCCGCCGACGTGATCCAGCAGATCATCGACGACGACCTGGACTCCAAGCTGTCGTTCGCCGACTACGCGGCCGTACAGCGCAACTACGACGTAGGCGGCACCGCGACCCGGCAGATCTCCACCTGGCAGATGGCCGGCATGGTGCAGAACTTCACCAAGTCCTTCGGCAAGTGGGCCCTCGCCCCCTGGCCCGCCTTCACCGGCGAGACCGCGAAGACCCCGGCCGGCACCAACCTCACCGGCAGCGTCACCCTCGTCACCAAGCAGTGCGCACACCGGCAGCAGGCCGCGGAGGCCGCGTTGTGGATGTCCACCGACTCCGGCGCGGTGAAGACGATGGCCAGCCCGACCACCGGCAACGGGGTGATGCCCGCGCTCGCCGACAGCAGCGCCTATGTCGACGAGGCGATCTCGCAGAAGCTCCTCGGTACGAACTACGACCCGGCGAAGAAGGTGGTCACCGACAGCCTGAACACGGTCACCACGGACTGGACCTTCGGCCCCGACTGGACGGCCATGTTCACGGAGTTGCAGAGCGGCTGGGCGAAGGTGGTCAGCAAGCAGCAGAAGGTCACCGACCTCCTCGCCCACATGCAGCAGTGGACGGTCGATGACCTCAAGTCCCGCGGCATCAGCGTCAAGGGCTGAGGCGGCGCACCGATGGTCCGCTCCCAGCGCTGGAAGGGCGCCGCGTTCACGGTGCCCTTCCAGCTAGGTTTCGTCTTCCTCTACCTGATCCCGATCGGTTACGCCGTCCACGAGTCGCTGTACCGCTCCCAGTCCTCCGGCCTGGGCCTCGGCGGCACCTCCGACAGGTTCTCGGGCCTCGCCAACTACCGGCAGGGCCTGACGGACCCGGCGTTCCTCGACTCGGTCCTGCGCGTGCTCGTCTTCGCCTGCGTGCAGATCCCCGTGATGCTGCTGGTCAGCCTGCTCCTCGCGCTCTTCCTGGACACGCTGACGTCGCGGGCGGCGGGCCGTTTCCGCATCCTGCTCCTGGTCCCGTACATGATCCCGGGCGTGGTCGCGGCGATCGTCTGGATCAACCTCTACAGCCCGGACGTCGGCCCCCTCACCCCCCTGGGCAAGGCGTTCGGCCTGGACTGGAACTTCTTCGCGCCGTCGATGGTGTGGCCGTCCATCGGCAACCTGCTCACCTGGCACGGCATCGGCTACAACATGGTGATCATCTACTCGGCGCTGCAAGGCGTCCCGCGCGAACTCTTCGAGGCGGCCCGGCTGGACGGCGCCTCCGAGTCCCGCATCGCCCTGAGCATCAAAGTCCCCTACGTCCGGGGCGCGTTGGTCCTCACCGGCATGCTGTCGATCATCCAGATGCTCCAGATCTTCAACGAGCCCGCGCTGTTCCGGAACGTGACACCCCAGACGGTCGGCGACAGTTTCACCCCGATCATGGTCATCTACAACCAGGCCTTCAACGCGGGCAACTACCACTACGCGGCCGCCCTTTCGGTCCTGCTGGCCCTGGTCCTCGGCGTCGCCTCCTTCCTCTTCTACCGGCTGACCGCGAAGGAGGCCGACTGATGGCACTCACCGAGGAGCGCCCGAGGACGAACCCCGTCCGCCGTATCACCAGGCCCGACCCGGCGGCCCGTTCCCGGGGCGGACAGCGTTTCCTCCTCGTCGGCCTGGCCCTGGCGAGCGCGTACAGCCTCTTCCCGGTCTGGTGGCTGATCGTCGCCGCGACGAAGGACCGCACCGCCCTCTACCAGAGCAACGGCCTCTGGTTCTCCGGCTGGCACCTCTGGGACAACCTGCACCAGCTGTTCACCTACGAGAACGGCATCTTCCTGCGCTGGACCGCCAACTCCTTCCTCTACGCCGGAGTCGGCTCCCTCGGCGGCACGCTCATCGCCCTCGCCACCGGCTACGGCCTCGCCCGCTTCCGGTTCCCGGGCCGCGGCCTGGTGTTCGCGTGCGTGGTCGGCTCCTTCCTGGTACCGATCGCCCTGCTGACACTGCCGTTGTATCTGCTGTTCTCCAAGATCGGCCTGGTGGACACCCCCTGGGCGATGCTGATCCCCTGCCTGATCAACCCGTTCAGCGTCTACCTGGCGAAGGTCTACACCGAGGCCACGGTCCCGTACGAACTCCTCGAAGCGGCCCGGATAGACGGCGCCGGCGAAGTACGCATCTTCTTCTCGATCGTCCTGCGCATGATGACGACCGGCGGCGCCACGGTCTTCCTCCTGGCCTTCGTGAACACCTGGAACGCCTTCTTCCTCCCCCTCACCGTGCTCCGCGGCGAACAGAGCTGGACGCTCAACCTGGGCCTGTACAACTGGTCCGGCAAACGTCTGGAATCGGGTGTCGACCTGACGAGCCTGGTCCTCACCGGCGCGCTCCTGTCCATCGTCCCGATGGCGATCATGATGATCGCGATGCGCCGCTACTGGCGTACGGGCGTCACCCTGGGAGCCCTCAAGTGACCCGGCTCCACAACCCGGTGCTCCGCGGCTTCGCCCCCGACCCCTCCCTGGTCCGCGCCGGTGACTGGTACTACCTGGCGAACAGCTCCTTCGAGTGGTTCCCGACGATCCCGATCCACCGCTCCCGCGACCTGGCGCACTGGGAGTACGCGGGCCACGTCGAGGGCGCGGCCCCCGGCGACTCGCTGGCCGGCGTCCCCGACTCGGGCGGCATCTGGGCCCCTTCGCTGAGCTGGGACGGGGAGCGCTTCTGGGTGGTCTACTCGGTCGTCCGCTCGGTCGGCACCCCGTACTTCGACCTGGACACCTACATCAGTACGGCCCCGGACGTGTCCGGCCCCTGGAGCCCCCCGCGCCGCGTCCCGAGCCACGGCTTCGACCCCGCACTCTTCCACGAGGGCGGCCACGTCTGGGTCCTCAACCTCCAGAACGACCATCGCCCCGGCGGCCGACGCTTCGCCGGGATCGTCGCCACGGAACTGGACCGGGAGACGCTCACCCCCGTGGGCACCACCCACCTCCTCCTCCAGCAGGACCGGCTGATCGAGGGCCCCAAACTGCTGAAGCGGAACGGCTGGTACGTCCTGGTCCTGGCGGAGGGCGGGACGGGGTTCGAGCACGGGGTGCGGGTGGCCCGCAGCAGGAACCTGACGGGCCCGTACGAACTCGACGAACGGCCACTGCTGACGTCGAGGGACGACCCGGCGTGGCCGTTGCAGAAGGCGGGGCATGCGGAGTTGGTGGAAACACCGCAGGGCGAGTGGTTCCTGAGCCACCTCACGGCACGCCCCCTGAGGACGCCGGAGGGCCTACGGTGCCCACTCGGCCGCGAGACGGCGATCCAGGCGGTGACGTGGGACGCGGACGGCTGGCCCAGGCTCGGGCACGGGGATCCTCGTCCGGCGGTCACCGCCGAGACGCCCCAGCACAGGCGCCCCGTCAGGGGCGCGGGGCTGCATTCAGCATGCGGCTACCGCCGCGTGGGCGCGACCAGCCCCCACCGCGCCGCACCCGACAACGCACCCCCCTACCACACCCTCCGCTCCCCAGCAGCCCCGAACTGGACGGACGACACCACCCGCCCCGGCTGGCTACGCCTCCGCGGCCACCACGGCCCCGACTCCCTCTGGTCCCACCACCTCCTGGGTCGCCGCATCACCGAACACCACACCGAGGCCCAGGTGACCCTCCAGGCAGCCCCCACCACCTTCACCCAGTCCGCCGGCCTGCTCCTCTGGTACAACACCTCGGCCTACTACGCCCTGGACCTCACCTGGACAGAACCTGAAGGCGAATCGCAGCACGGCCAGCAGTGGCAGGACGCGGGCCGAACCGTGCTCGCCCTGACCACCCGGGACGAGCCAGAGACCCGCCGCGCAGCCGTACAGGAAGTCGACGCCACCGGCCCCCTCACCCTCGGCGTCACGGTGCACCGCGCCGACGCCCGCTTCTGGTACGCGGCCGACGGCCCCCGCCACCCCATCGGCCCGCCCCTCGACTTCACCCGCCTCTCCGACGACCACGGCACCCGCCTCCGCTTCACCGGCGCCATGGCCGCCATCCACGCCGTGGACCTCGTCGGCGCCTCCTTCACCGCGGACTTCACGGACTTCCGAGTCACCTGCACACCGGCATAACCCCGCAAACCCCGACCCGCCCCGTTCGAAGTTTCGAAAGTCCCGCCCGCGAAGATCCCGCGAATTCCCAGGTCTTCACGCCGTGTTGACGCGCACCTATCGTAGGAAGCGCTTACTGCACGGCTTGCACGCAGACCGCGGAAGCAGCGTTGGTCGCAACTTTCGTTACTTTCGTTGGCCCAAAGGCGGGCCGGAGAGGCGGGTTCCCCATGGTCCGTGCCGGAGGTACGAGCGTGGCGGCGGCCGGTCCGACCCTGGCGGTGGTGGCCCGCGAGGCGGGCGTCTCCGTACCGACCGCGTCGAAGGTGGTGAACGGCCGTGACGACGTGGCCCCCGAGACCCGCCGCCGGGTCACCGAGGCCCTCGAACGGCTCGGCTACGTCCGCCGACCCCGCTTCGACGCGACGAAGGCCCCCACCCTGATCGACCTGGTCGTGCAGACGCTCGACAGCTCGTGGTCGGGCGCGGTGCTGCACGGGGTGGAGGAGGCGGCGTACGAGGCGGGGCTGGAGGTCATCCTGTCGGCGGGACCGGCCCGGACGCGGGCCGGCCGCCCGGAGCGCGGCTGGCTGGACAAGCTCACCGCGCGCGGTTCCTCCGGGGTGCTGTTCAACCTGGCCGAGCTGACGCAGGCGCAGTATGCCTGGCTGGAGCACCACCGTATCCCGTACGTACTGATCGACCCGGTCCAGGAACCCCCGGTCGGCGTGGTCTCCGTCGGGGCGGCGAACTGGCAGGGCGGGGTCACCGCGACCGAGCACCTGCTCGCGCTCGGCCACGAGCGGATCGCGGTGATCGCCGGCAACCGGCGCCGGATGTGCAGCGGCGCCCGGGTATCCGGCTACCGCTCGGCACTCACCTCGGCGGGGCAGCGCCCGCGCGGCGAGTACGTCCGGCACGCGGGCTTCGACGAGGACACCGCCCGGCACCGTATGCACGAACTGCTGGACCTGCCGGAGCCGCCGACCGCCGTGTTCGTCTGCTCGGACCGGATGGCGCTCGGGGTGTACGCCGCGCTGGCCGAGCGCGGGCTGCGGGTGCCGGACGACATCAGCGTGGTCGGCTTCGACGACCTGCCCGAGGCCCGCTGGGGCACCCCGGCGCTGACCACGGTCCGCCAGCCGCTCTCGGAGATGGCGGCGACGGCGCTGCGGCTGCTCGTGCGGATGATGCACGGGGACCGTCCGGAGGGCACCCGGACGGAGCTGTCGACCAGGCTGGTGGAGCGGGCGAGTACGGCGGCGCCGGCGGCCCGTTCGGCCGTACGACGGTGACCACGCCCTTCTCAAGATCGTTTCCAGGGCATGAAACTCACCCTGCGCACCGCTGCGGCCCTTGCTCTGGCCGCAGCCGCCGTGACCACGGCCCTGGGCACCGCCCGGGCCACGACCCTGACGGTCGCCCCGGCCCAGCACCACGCCACGGTGGCCGCCACCCCGACCGACGAGCACGACCCGAAGGAGGACGTGGAGCTGGACGAGAACGGCCGGCCGGACCTGAACGAGGACTGAGGCCCAAGGCGCCCCAAAGGGGCGCTGGGGGTACCCCCGGCCGATGGCTGGGGGGGGGAACTGCGCGACCAGCCACAACGGTCCCGCAGTTCCCCCCGGCCGCTCAGTCGTCGTCGTTCTGACGCGGCTCCCCCATCAACGCCTGGATCGCGTCCACGGCGCTGCCGTCGTGGTCGCTGCCGGCCGTCCCCCTCCCGGCCTGGATGTTGGCCGTGCGGTCCACCTCCAGGACGGAGTCCGCGTGGGAGTTGTCGAGCACGGTGATCAGGCTCCCGCCCGCACAGGCCGGTCCCGCGGCCCCGCCCAGCAGGGCCGCGGCGACCACCACGGCCGCCCGCAGCCGCACCCCCGGGTTCGTCACACGCCCACGCCCTCGGGCTCGTCGAGCCGTTCCCGGGCGATGTTGCGCTCCAGCAGGGTGGTGGAGGCCTTGACGCCCACGCCACTGGCCGCGTCGACGGACGGCAGCCGGCCGTCCGCTGACTTCAGCTCGCTCAGGGCCAGGTCCATCGCCTCGTGCGCGGCGAACAGACAGGGCGTGGAGTAGATCGCGACGTCGACGCCGAGTTCGTCCAGCTCGGTGAGCGAGAGCCGGGGCGACTTGCCGCCGGCGATCTGGTTGAAGAGCAGCGGTTTGTCGCCGACGACCTTGCGGATCCGGCGGATCCACTCCTCGCTGCGCACCCCGTCGACGAGGATCACGTCGGCGTCGGTGGCGGCGAGCCGCTCCGCGCGGTGCAGGATGTCGTGCTCGTCGGTGGCGTCCGTACGGGCCACGACGACCAGGTCCTGGCGGGTCTCCAGGACCTTCTCCAGCTTGTCCAGGTACTCCTCCAGGGGCAGCACCTGCTTGCCGTCGGCGTGCCCGCAGCGGCGCGGCCGCTTCTGGTCCTCCAGGATCACCCCGGAGGCACCGATCCGCTCCAGGCCTTCCACGACGTGGCAGGCGACCTCGGGGTCGACGTAGCCGTCGTCGATGTCGACGAGGAGATGGTGGTGCGGGAACGCGCCCCGCAGCCGCTGGACGAAGGCCACCATGTCGGGCCAGGCGATGAATCCGATGTCCGGCAGGCCGTAGTACGAGGCGGCGAAGCCGAAGCCCGATACGAACATCCCGTCGTAGTGTTTGGCCGCGATCGACGCCGAGTACATGTCGTACACGCCGATCAGCGGGGTGGTCCCCGGCCCGGCGATCTGCTCGCGCAGCTTCTTCCCGTAAGTCAAGGTCCGGCTCCTCCTGTGGGTGGCGCGGCGGCACGACCGGCCTCCGCGTCTCTGCAGCCCTTTGCCAAGACAAGAGCATCTCTAGATACGCACGTGACCATCTCCGTGCGCGACCTTTACTCACCCCAATGGCGGATCCGGTTCACCGGAGAAACGTCACTGGACCAGCCGTGCGGCCCAGGCGACACCGCCGTGGAGGTGGGCCAGGAAGCCGGAATCCCGGTAGGCCTCCCGGGCGTGTCCCAGGGCTGTGTAGAACACCCGTCCGGCCCCCTGCTCGTGGCACCAGGCCAGCGGGTGGTCGTCCCCCATCCCGCCGCCTTCGTACGACGCCTCGTCGGCACGCAGCAGGACCCGCACCCGGCCGCGCGGGCTGTCGCGGAAGTCGTACCACTCGTCGGTGAAGTCCCAGACGGCGGGCAGGTGCCTGGTCGCGGGGTGGTCGTGGTCCTCGACGAGCACCCGGCCGGGCTGGTACTCCGGGTGGCGGTCGAAGCGGGCGCCGAGGAGTCCGCCGTAGTACGGCCAGTCGTACTCCGTGCAGGCCGCCGCGTGCACGCCGGCGAAGCCGCCGCCCGCCGCCACGTAGGCGGCGAGCCGCGCACGCCCCGCCGGGGTCAGGATCTCGCCGCTGGTGGAGAGGAAGACGACGGCCGCGTACCCGTCCAGGGACTGTTCGAGGGCGGCCGGGTCCTCGGTGGCGTCGACGTCGACACCGGCGAACCCCCGTACGGCGGCGAGGGCGTCGGGGATGGAGTCGTGGCGGTAGCCGGTGGTGCGGGTGTGGACGAGCAGTCGCGGGGCCATGCCCGCATGATCGCCCACGGCCGGGGCCGGCTCAAAGGCCGGGCGTCGGCACGCTGTTGTCGGGCGGGCCGCCGTCGCCGTTGGTCGGCAGGTCGCCGCGCTGCACCGGCTGGTCGTCGGTGAAGGCCGGGTCGGGGGTGGGCAGCAGGGTCTCCAGTTCGCCGGCGGTGGGGCGGTGGACGGTGCGCAGCGCCTTGCCCAGCACCGCGTCGGAGACCCCGCCCTCGCCCTCCAGCCACACCACGCAGTTCTTCTCCGACACCTCGTACTTGTGCCGCCCTGCGTAGCGCGGGTGGTCGGTGTAGAGGTGGATGACGGCGCCGGTCGTGTCCGTGTACGAGGCGGAGAAGCCGTCGTCGCCCTGCACGCCGACGGACTGCTGGGCGAGGGTGAAGCCCGGCGCGCGAGTGACGTAGACCAACTCCGGGTCCATGCCCAACGCCTTCGCCTTGGAAGCGAGTTCGGCCGGGTCGGCGGGTTTGCCCGAGTCTCCGGAGCCCGCTTTCTCGGTTCCGCAGCCGGTGAGCAGGGCGGCGGCGAGGAACAGGGTCGGCAGGACGCGCACGGCACGGATCATGAGCCCATCGTGCCGCACAGGTGTTCCACAGGGGAGCGGTTTTCTTCCGCTGCCGGCGGTCCTGTCGCTCCCCTCCCCCCGTAGGGACTTCTCGCTGACCCGCGTGTCCGATTCCTTCAAGACCGCCGGCCGGTCCCCGCCTACGGTGACCGCATGACTCCACGATTCGCCGTGATCGGTCTCGTCACCTCCGACCTGGCCGCCTCCCTCGCCTTCTACCGCCGCCTCGGCCTGGAGTTCCCGGCCGGCGCCGAGCACCAGCCGCACGTCGAGGCAGAGTTGCCCGGCGGGCTCACCCTGGCCCTGGACACCGAGGAGACGATCCGCTCCTTCCACCCGGCCTGGCGCCCGCCCACCGACGGTGGCCGCACGGCTCTCGCCTTCCGCTGCGCCTCACCCGCCGAGGTGGACGCGCTCTACGACGACCTGGTCGGCGCCGGCCACCACGGCGAGCTCAAGCCCTGGAACGCGTTCTGGGGCCAGCGGTACGCCACCGTGCACGACCCCGACGGCAACGGCGTCGACCTGTTCGCGCCGCTACCCGCCGAGTAGCCCGCCCAACGGCAGCCCCGCCAGCTCCCGCACCTCCCGGGAGAGATGAGGCTGATCCGCGTACCCCGCCCGAACCGCCGTCTCCGCGAGCGGAACCCCGGCCCGGGCGAGCGCGAGCGCCCGCTGCATCCGCAGCACCCGGGCGAGCGTCTTGGGCCCGTAGCCGAAGGCGGCCCGGCTTCGGCGGTGCAACTGACGTGCGCCGAGACCGAGTTTGTCGGCGGCGGCCGCCACGGACCGCCCGGCGTCCAGGGCTTCGACGAGCCGCCGCAGCGACGGATCGGGCGGGACGGCCCGCTCGAGAGCGATCTCCTCCAGCGCGGCGGCCGGATCAGCCGCACCCGCGACCCGGTCCCTCAGCCGCCGCACGTCCCCGGCCGGCCAGAGGTCACTCAGCTCGACCCGCTGATCGAGCAGTGAGTACGCCGGCACACCGAGGACGGCGGGCGCGGTACCGGGACAGAAACGAAGGCCCACCCACTGGCCTCCGCCGCCCCCGGTGACGTACCCGCGCGTATCAGGCCCGGCGACCAGCAGCCGCCCTTCGTGCCAGAGCAGATCCATACAGCCGTCGGGCAGCACGCGACCGTCCCCGACGGGGGTATTCACCCAAACGACCGCACCGGGGAGCCGAGACGCCCGTTCCCTGTACACAGACACCAGCGTAGACGCGCCCCTTTTGGGGGCGCGGGGCTGTGTTCGACATGCGGCTGCCGCCGCGCGGGCGCGAGCAACCACAGCGAGCCCGCAGACCGCACCCCGCGCGAGCCCCCACGACGAACCCGGCGTCGGCCCCTCAGGCCTCCGGCTTCGGCGGCGGCGGATGGCTGCTCTTCACATGCGCCCGCAGCCGCGCCGTGACGTCCTCCGGCGGCAGGAACCGGGACCAGCGCTCCGGGAACTCCGACGGCATGTCCGGGTCGTCGGGGTCGTCCGGACCCGCCTCGCGGGCCGCCGCGGTCGCACGGGCCACGTACTCGGCGACCTGGGCCTCGCGCAGCCGCTCGTTGGCGGCGCGCGCCGCGGCCGTCGCGGCGGCCGGCCAGACCCGGTCGATCGCGGCGTTCACGGCGGCGCCGACCAGTACGGCGAAGGCCGACACGCCGATCCACAGCAGCACGGCGACGGACGCGGCGAGGGAGCCGTAGATCGTCGCGCCCTCGATGGTGTTGGTCAGGTAGATGCGCAGCAGGAAGCTGCCGAGGACCCACATGGCCAGGGCGACGAGGGCGCCGGGCACGTCCTCGATCCACGGGGAGCGCACCGGCACGGAGACGTGGTACAGCGTGGTGAGGAAGACGATGGACAGGACGATCACGACCGGCCAGTACAGGACCTGTACGAGCGTCTCCGACCAGGGCACGATCCCGACCACCGCGTCCGGCCCGGCCACCATCAGCGGGAGCGCGACCGAGCCGATCAGCAGCGCGGCGATGAAGAGCAGGAAGGAGACGATCCGGGTCTTCACGATGCCCCGGACGCCGTCGAGGCCGTACATCACGGTGATCGTGTCGATGAAGACGTTCACCGCGCGGGAGCCCGACCACAGGGCGAACAGGAAGCCGATGGAGATGACGTCGGGGCGGCCGCCCTTCATCACGTCGTGCAGGATCGGCTCGGCGATCTCCTTGACGCCCTTGTCGGACAGGACCGTGCGGGAGGCCTCCAGCAGGTTGCTCTCCAGGCTGGCGATGGTGTCGGCACCGGTCCAGGCGTCGACGTAGCCGAGCAGTCCGATGAGGCTGAGCAGCAGCGGCGGGACGGACAGCAGGGTGAAGAAGGCGGCCTCGGCGGCGAGGCCGAGGATGCGGTACTCCATGCAGGAATTGACGGTGTCCTTGATCAGCAGCCAGGCGGTCCTGCGCTTGGAGACGTTCCGGTAGAGGGCTCTGGCCCGGTGGAGCCGGCCGGAGGGCCGCTCGGGAGTATCGCTTGCTGGCTGCACGCCCTAACGGTATCCGCCGTCCGGGGCCGTCCTCACCTCACGGGGCTCCGGCCGGGGCGGGCGCGGTGACCGGGGCCGTTGTGTCAGGCTGGATGCCACCGCCGCCTTCCGGGGTAGGTTCGCAGACATGGCAGGCAACACCACGCACAGCGTGACCAACCAGCCGCCCCCGCTGGTCGGGTACGACCTGTTCGGTGCCGACCTGGCCCTGGTCGAGGCCGTCGGGCGGCACACCGACCCGGAGCTGCTCGACGAGGTGCGCGCCGAGCTCTCGGGGATCGGCGCCTCGGCCGGCTCGGCGCAGGTGCAGGAGTGGGGGGCCCAGGCGAACGAGCACCCACCGCGGCTGCGCACCCACGACCGCTACGGCCACCGGATCGACGAGGTCGAGTTCCATCCCGCCTGGCACCGGCTGCTCGGCAAGGGCGTCGGCGCGGGCCTGACCACCGGCTGGGTGCGGCCGTCCGGCCACGTCCGGCGGGCCGCCGCCTTCCTGGTCTGGACCCAGGTGGAGGCCGGCAACTGCTGCCCGCTGTCGATGACCAACGCGGCGGTGCCCGCGCTGCGCACCGATCCGGAGCTGGCCGCCGCGTGGGAGCCGCTGCTGACCTCCATGATCTACGACCGTGAGCTGCGGCCCGCCGCGCGGAAGGCCGGCGCCCTGTTCGGCATGGGCATGACGGAGAAGCAGGGCGGCAGCGACGTACGGGCGAACACGACCACCGCCGCCCCGCTCGCCGAGGCCGGGACGTACACCCTGACCGGACACAAGTGGTTCTGCTCGGCACCCATGTCGGACGGCTTCCTGGTGCTGGGCCGGGCCCCGGGCGGCGTCACCTGTTTTCTCGTGCCGCGCGTCCTGGCGGACGGCACCCGCAACGTCTTCCTCCTCCAGCGGCTCAAGGACAAGCTCGGCAACCGGTCCAACGCGTCGGCCGAGGTCGAGTTCGACGGGACCTGGGCCCGGCGGGTGGGCGAGGAGGGGCGCGGGGTGCGGACCATCATCGAGATGGTCGCGGCGACCCGGCTGGACTGTGTACTGGGCTCGGCGGGGCTGATGCGGCAGGCGGTGGCGCAGGCCGTGCACCATGCCACGCACCGCGAGGCCTTCGGCACGAAGCTCGCCGACCAGCCGCTGATGCGCAACGTCCTGGCCGACCTCGCGATCGAGTCGGAGGCCGCGACCACGCTCGCGCTGCGGCTGGCCGCCGCCTACGACGACGGGAGCGAATCCGAACGGGCCCTGCTGCGGCTGGCGTTGCCGGCCGCCAAGTACTGGGTGACGAAACGCTGCGCGCCGCTCGTCGTGGAGGCCGCCGAGTGCCTGGGCGGCAACGGCTACGTGGAGGAGTCGGGCCTGCCCCGGCTGGTCCGCGAGTCGCCGCTCAACTCCGTCTGGGAGGGCGCCGGCAACATCCAGGCCCTGGACGTGCTCCGCGCCCTGCAACGCGAACCGGGCGCGCTGGACGCCTACCTCCAGGAGATCGGCCGCGCCCACGGCGCCGACCACCGCCTGGACCGCGCCGTCAAGGACCTCTTCTCCGAACTCGCCGACCTGGAGGGCATGGAGTCCCGCGCCAGGCGACTGGTGGAACGGCTTGCGACGGTCCTCCAGGGTTCCTTGCTGGTCCGCTTCGCACCACCGGAGGTGGCGGACGCCTTCTGCGCGTCCCGCCTGGGCCACGACTGGGGCTCGACCTTCGGCACGCTGCCAGGCGGCCTGGACCTCACGGCGGTGGTGGACCGATCCCGGGTGACCTTCTGAGATCCGGGACTTGCCCTACCTGTAGGGGCGCGGGGAACTGCGCGAGCAACCCCCCACAACCGTCAGCCGCCAACGCACCGCAACAACGCACCCCCTGCCGCGCACGGCCAAGGCGCCGCAGGCTGCGGCAGGGGTGGTGCTGCGCCGACACGGCACCACCCCCGCCTCTTCGGCCCATGTACAGGCCACTGACGCCGCGGCGTCGGCTCAAGTTTCGGCCACCCCCGGCCCGTTCACCAGGGTTGCAAGGGGTTGCAACATATTGGTGTCTGTGTGCGGACTGTGTGCCTCCGGCACCGGAAAACGGCAGTATGAGACGCGCAGTCGGACCGGAAACCGCCGCCCGGACGGCTTGACAGCGACTCATCGATGCCTTTTCGAGGCGTATCCGGGAGGACCTCAGTGGGGAACCCGCCGATGGACGTGGCGCGACTCGCCGCGAAGGACGCGGCGCAGGCGGCGCGGGTACTGAACGAGGTGCGCGAGGCCAGCCTCGCCGGACAGCGTGGGCGCGTCTCACCCCGACCGGTGATCGAACAGTCCTGGGGGCGGATGCTGCGCAGCGGCGTCGACCCCGACCACGACTTCCGGTCCGGGCTGCTGTCCGCCGACGAAGTCCGGCGCAGACGCGAGGAGTCACCGCTCAAGGACGTGCTGCCGGTGCTGCGCGAGGGACTGCTTTCGGTCGCGGACGTCGCCCAGCACATCATGGTGGTGGCGGACGCCGCCGGCCGCGTGCTGTGGCGGGAGGGATCCTCGCCGGTGCTGCGCAAGGCGGACGGGCTGGGCTTCGAACTCGGCGCCGACTGGCGCGAAGACGTCGTCGGGACCAACGGGATCGGCACCCCGGCGGTGGTGCGCAGGCCGGTGCAGGTGTTCGCCGCCGAGCACTTCGTCCGCTCGCACGTCTCCTGGACGTGTTCCGGCGCCCCGATCACGGATCCCCGGGACGGCAGCCTGCTCGGCGTGGTGGACGTCAGCGGCCCGCTGGAGACCATGCATCCGGCGACCCTGGCCTGGGTGGACTCGGTGGCGAAGCTCGCCGAGGCGCGGCTGCGGGAGGTGCACCTGGACGCGCTGGAGCGGCTGCGGGCGGTCGCGGCGCCGGTGCTGGCCCGGCTGGGCGGGCGAGCGCTGGTGGTGGACGCCGACGGCTGGACCGCGGCGGTCACCGGCATGCCGTATCCACGGCGGCTCGCGCTGCCCAAGTCGCTGTCGCCGGGCCGCCGGTGGCTGCCCGCGCTCGGGCTGTGCGCGGTGGAGCCGCTGGCCGGTGGCTGGCTGCTGCGGGCGGTGGACGAGCCGGCGCCGGCGGGCGGGGACCGGCTCGTGCTCGACCTGGCCCGGCCGCGCCGCCCGTGCGTGACGGTCGGCGGCGGCGCGGTCTCCTGGTCCCGTGAACTCAGTCCCCGGCACGCCGAGTTGCTGTACCTGCTGGCGGTGCGGCGGGGCGGCCGGAGCGCGGCCGGGCTGGCCGAGGACGTGTTCGGTGACGCCTCACGGACCGTGACCGTACGCGCGGAGATGTCCAGGATCCGGCGGTACCTCGGGGCGCTTCTCGAACACCGGCCGTACCGCTTCCGGGAGGACGCGGAGATCGAGGTGCTGCTCCCCGACGACCCGCGCGACCTGCTGCCGTCCTCGACCGCCCCGGCGGTGACCGCGTCCCGGACGCCCGGACGTATTTAACACAGCCGTATTTAACGCATCCGGGGCAGTCAGGGAGGTATCTTCCGCATATTTGCGGGGTCTTCGAGATACGGCGGCCCCGGCTGCCGTAGCATCCCGGTACGGGCTCCCCACCTGCTCCTCGGTCAACGCTTTGACCATCAGGCGCAGTTGGCCCGTCTCGGGAGGAGACATGAAGCATCGCGGCAGACACCGGCGGCGCAGACGGGGTGCGGCCCTGCGCGCTGCCCTGGCCGGCACCGCGCTGGCGCTCACCGCGGCGGCCACGATCGTCAGCGCCTCACAGGCCACGGTCGCCGAGGACCCCGGCGCGCTGAAGCCACTGACCTCCACCGCCGACACCGCCCGGCTGCAACTCCGGGAGCACCTCGTACCGCGCCGCTCGCTGGACCGGCTCGCCTCGGCGATGGGCGGCACGGTCGGGGTCGCCGACATACTGGCCGCCTCGGACCACACCCTGCGCGAGGCGGCCGACTGCGACTCCGACGACCGGGACTCGCTGCCGGTCACCCCGGCCGCCACCGCGGCGTACTGCTGGGACCCCACCGACACCCTCACCGACGACTGGAAGCCGGCCTCGGTGACCACCTCCTCGGAGGCCGACGACGACGGCCTGTGGGGCGCCAACCGCGTCGTGCTGGCCGGCTGGACGCACAGCACCTCCACCGGTCCCGCCGCCTCCCGGGGCCTGGCCAGGGTCGCGGTGATCAACGCGAACGACCCTGCCCACCCCTCGTACTCCTGGGTCCTGCTGGCCGTGCCCAGCGCCGACGGCGGCAACTACCGGGGCCTGGCCTCGCAGATCTCCGGCATGGCCTGGTACGGGGACAAGCTCCTGGTCACCACCGTCCAGGGCAGCGCCGACGCGCTCTACGTCTACGACCTGAACCGCATCCAGCGCACCTCGGTGCTGACCGAGGCGGTCGGCCGGGTGTCCGGCGGCTGGTCGGCCGACGGTTTCCGGTACGTGATGCCGGCCGTGGGCTCGTACCGCTTCACCGCCGGGGCCTGCTCCCGGACCGGTGCGCCCTGTCCGAGCGCGCTCTCCGTGGACCGGGGGACGGCCCCGGACAGCCTGGTCCTCGGCGAGTGGACGCCCGCCGGCAGCGACCAGCACGCCCGGCTGTGGCGGTACGCGTTCGACGAGAACCCGAAGCGTGCCGGACTGCTCGCCACGGACCCCTCCGGCCGGGCGGACGCGGTCGAGGCGTACCGGACCGGGGCCTCGGAGATCCGGGGGGTCCTGTCGTACCGGCCGCCGGGCGCGACCGGCTCCGAGTGGTACGTCGGGCACCTGCCCGGCGCCATGGACGGGCACGGCAGCCTGTGGCGGCAGGACACCGAGGGCGCGGACGGAGCCCGCTGCGGCTCGGACGCCTCGCACCGCTGCTGGGCCGAGGACACCGGCTCGCTCTCCTACGCGCCCGACACGGGCGAGGTGTGGTCGGTCTCGGACCGCATGCTGTTCTCGGTCCCGCTGCGCTCGATCGACGCGTCACTCGGATAACGGCCGTCGACACGTCCGGGGCCGGGATGATTGCCTGGCCCCATGAGCAGCATCGTCGTGACCACCTGGTCCCTGGAGCAGACCTCCCCGGCCGACCTCCTGCCCGCCGCCGCCCCGGACGGCGACACGGTCGGGATCGTCCGCGCCGAGGTCCCCTCCCCCGAGTTCAGCCGGTTCCTGTACGCCTCGGTCGGCGGTGACATCCGCTGGACCGACCGGCTCGGCTGGAGCTACGCCCGCTGGCAGCAGCACCTGGCGCGGCCGGGCGTGGAGACCTGGGTCGCGTACGACCGGGGCACCCCGGCGGGCTACGTGGAACTCGAACCGCAGGACGACGGTGTGGTGGAGATCGTCTACTTCGGCCTGGTCCCGGCCTTCCGGGGCCGCCGCATCGGCGGTCACCTGCTCTCGTACGGCGCCGCGCGCGCCTGGGACCTGGCGGAGCGGTGGGACGGACTGCCGCCGACGAAGCGGGTGTGGCTGCACACGTGCAGCCTGGACGGCGAGCACGCGATGGCGAACTACCAGCGGCGGGGGTTCCGGCTCTTCGACACGAAGGCCGAGGAGGAACCGGACGTCTCGGCGCCCGGACCGTGGCCCGGGGCGCACACCACCGCGTGAAACCCGGCGTGACCCACAACACTCTGTCTCAATATTCAGAATAGATTGGTCCGAATCGCGGACGATGGTGGACTGGCCGGAGATCCGCGTGACACGCTTCCGTCATGTCTGGAACTGGAATTGCCTTGGTGAGTCGGCGGCACGTCGACCTCGGCCGCATGTCCAGCGCCATCTGTCCGGCGGGCTGAGAGCACAGCACCGCCGCGCTGTCCTGTCCAGACCTCTCCCCCTGCGCAACGCCGCGCAGACATGCCCCATGCGCCCCTAAGCGCAGGTCAGAGCCGCTTCCCGCCTGTCCCGAAGGACGTATATCGCCATGGCCGCCACCCCGCAGAACCCTGCCGCCTCCGCGCCCCGCCGCAAGGTGAGCCGTCACCGTGGTGAGGGTCAGTGGGCTATGGGTCACTACACCCCGCTCAACGGCAACGAACAGTTCAAGAAGGACGACGACGGTCTCAATGTGCGGACACGCATTGAGACGATCTACTCCAAGCGTGGCTTCGACTCGATCGACCCCAACGACCTGCGCGGACGGATGCGCTGGTGGGGCCTGTACACGCAGCGCAAGCCCGGCATCGACGGCGGCAAGACGGCCGTCCTGGAGCCGGAGGAGCTGGACGACAAGTACTTCATGCTGCGCGTGCGCATCGACGGCGGGCGGCTCACCACGCAGCAGCTGCGGGTGATCGGCGAGATCTCGCAGGAGTTCGCCCGGGGCAGTGCGGACATCACCGACCGGCAGAACATCCAGCTGCACTGGATCCGCATCGAGGACGTCCCGGAGATCTGGAACCGTCTCGAGGCGGTCGGCCTGTCCACCACCGAGGCGTGCGGCGACTGCCCGCGTGTCGTGATCGGCTCGCCGGTGGCCGGCATCGCCGAGGACGAGATCATCGACGGCAGCTGGGCGATCGACGAGATCCACGAGCGGTACATCGGCAGCAAGGAGTTCTCCAACCTGCCGCGCAAGTTCAAGACGGCGATCTCCGGCTCCCCGCTCCTGGACGTCGTGCACGAGATCAACGACGTGGCGTTCGTCGGTGTCGAGCACCCCGAGCACGGCCCCGGCTTCGACCTGTGGGTCGGCGGTGGCCTGTCCACCAACCCGAAGATCGGCGTCCGGCTCGGCGCCTGGGTTCCGCTGGCGGAGGTCCCGGAGGTGTGGGCCGGTGTGGTCGGCATCTTCCGGGACTACGGCTACCGGCGGCTGCGCACCCGCGCCCGCCTGAAGTTCCTGGTCGCCGACTGGGGCCCGGAGAAGTTCCGCCAGGTGCTCCAGGACGAGTACCTCAAGCGCGCGCTCGTCGACGGCCCCGCGCCGGCCGAGCCGCTGCAGCGCTGGCGGGACCACGTCGGTGTGCACCGGCAGCAGGACGGCAACTTCTACGTCGGGTTCGCCCCGCGCGTCGGCCGCGTGGACGGCGCCACCCTCGCGAAGATCGCGGACCTCGCCGAGGCCCACGGCTCGGGCCGGGTGCGGACCACCGTCGAGCAGAAGATGATCATCCTCGATGTCACCGAGGCGCAGGTCGAGTCGCTGGTCGAGGCCCTGGAGGCGCTGGACCTGACCGCCAAGCCGTCCCCGTTCCGGCGCGGCACCATGGCCTGCACCGGCATCGAGTACTGCAAGCTCGCCATCGTCGAGACCAAGCAGCGCGGCAGCGCCCTGATCGACGAGCTGGAGCGGCGGCTCCCCGAGTTCGACGAGCCGCTCACCATCAACCTCAACGGCTGCCCGAACGCCTGCGCCCGCATCCAGGTCGCGGACATCGGTCTCAAGGGCCAGCTGGTCCTGAACGACGCGGGCGAGCAGGTCGAGGGGTACCAGGTGCACCTGGGCGGCGCGCTCGGCCTGGAGGCCGGGTTCGGCCGCAAGGTCCGCGGTCTCAAGGTGACCTCGGAGGAGCTGCCGGACTACGTCGAGCGGGTGCTCAAGCGCTTCCAGGCGGAGCGCGCGGACGGCGAGCGGTTCGCCGCCTGGGCGTCCCGCGCCAGCGAGGAGGCCCTCTCATGAGCGAGCGGGCCGCCCCGTTCTACTGCCCCTACTGCGGCGACGAGGATCTGCGTCCGAGCGAGCAGGGCCACGGCGCCTGGGAATGCGCGGCCTGCAACCGCGCATTCCAGCTGAAGTTCCTCGGGCTGCTCGCCCGGGGGCTGAAGCACTCCGAAGCTGGAGGGGAACAGATATGACCACGGCTCAGGAAGACCGCACGACCGACGAGTTGAAGGCGCTGGCCGAGCAGGCCGGGCGCGACCTCGAGGACGCCTCCGCCCTGGAGATCCTCCAGTGGGCGGTGGACACCTTCGGCAAGGGCTTCTGCGTGACCTCCTCCATGGAGGACGCGGTGGTGGCCCACCTGGCGTCCCGCGTCCAGAAGGGCGTGGACGTCGTCTTCCTCGACACCGGCTACCACTTCCCGGAGACCATCGGCACCCGGGACGCGGTCGAGGCCGTGATGGACGTCAACGTCATCACCCTCACCCCGCGCCAGACGGTCGCCGAGCAGGACGCGGAGTACGGCCCGAGGCTGCACGACCGCGACCCCGACCTGTGCTGCAAGCTCCGCAAGGTCCAGCCGCTGGAGCGCGGTCTGAAGAACTACACCGCCTGGGCGACCGGGCTGCGCCGTGACGAGTCGGAGACCCGGGCGAACACCCCGGTCGTCGGCTGGGACGAGAAGCGGCAGAAGGTCAAGATCTCCCCGATCGCCCGCTGGACCCAGGACGACGTGGACGCCTACGTCACCGAACACGGCGTACTGACCAACCCCCTGCTGATGGACGGCTACACCTCCGTCGGCTGCGCCCCCTGCACCCGCCGGGTGCTGGAGGGCGAGGACGCACGCGCCGGGCGCTGGGCGGGGCGGGCCAAGACCGAGTGCGGACTGCACGGATGACGACAACCGGGCCTTCGACGAACCAGGAGAACAACGTGACGACCGGAGCCACCGTCTGGCTCACGGGTCTGCCGAGCGCCGGCAAGACCACCATCGCGTACGAGCTCGCAGGCCGGCTCCGCGAGGAGGGCCACCTCGTCGAGGTGCTCGACGGCGACGAGATCCGCGAGTTCATCTCCGCGGGCCTCGGCTTCAGCCGCGAGGACCGGCACACCAACGTGCAGCGCATCGGTTTCGTCGCCGAACTGCTGGCCCGCAACGGCGTCAAAGCGCTCGTCCCGGTGATCGCCCCCTACGCGGACAGCCGCGACGCGGTGCGCAAGCGCCACGAGGAGAACGGCACCGCGTACGTCGAGGTGCACGTGGCGACCCCGGTCGAGGTGTGCTCGGTACGCGACGTGAAGGGTCTGTACGCCAAGCAGGCCGCGGGCGAGCTGACCGGGCTGACCGGCGTCGACGACCCGTACGAGGAGCCCGAGACGCCCGATCTGCGGATCGAGTCGCAGCACCAGAGCGTGCAGGAGTCCGCGGCGTCCGTGTACGCCCTGCTGAGCGGGAAGGGACTGGCATGACGACGACCGTGGCGGCTCACGGGGAGGGCACGGGCACCCCGTACGCCCTGTCCCACCTGGACGCGCTGGAGTCCGAGGCGGTCCACATCTTCCGCGAGGTGGCAGGTGAGTTCGAACGGCCGGTGATCCTGTTCTCCGGCGGCAAGGACTCCATCGTCATGCTGCACCTGGCGCTCAAGGCGTTCGCGCCCGCGGCGGTCCCGTTCTCGCTGCTGCACGTGGACACGGGACACAACTTCCCCGAGGTGCTGGAGTACCGGGACCGTACGGTCGAGAAGCACGGGCTGCGGCTGCATGTGGCCTCCGTGCAGGACTACATCGACCGGGGCGTGCTCAAGGAGCGCCCGGACGGCGTCCGCAACCCGCTGCAGACCCTCCCGCTGACCGAGAAGATCCAGAGCGAGAAGTTCGACGCCGTCTTCGGCGGCGGCCGCCGCGACGAGGAGAAGGCCCGCGCCAAGGAGCGCGTCTTCTCCCTGCGCGACGAGTTCTCCCAGTGGGACCCGCGCCGCCAGCGCCCCGAGCTGTGGAACCTCTACAACGGCCGGCACGCCCCCGGCGAGCACGTCCGCGTCTTCCCGCTCTCCAACTGGACCGAGCTGGACGTCTGGCAGTACATCGCCCGCGAGGGCATCGAGCTGCCGCAGATCTATTTCGCGCACGAGCGCGAGGTCTTCCAACGCAACGGCATGTGGCTGACCGCCGGCGAGTGGGGCGGCCCGAAGGGCGCCGAGGCCGTCGAGAAGCGCCAGGTGCGCTACCGGACCGTCGGCGACATGTCCTGCACCGGTGCCGTCGACTCCGACGCCGGCACGCTGGACGCCGTGATCGCCGAGATCGCCGCCTCCCGGCTCACCGAGCGCGGCGCCACGCGTGCCGACGACAAGCTCTCCGAGGCCGCGATGGAAGACCGCAAGCGCGAGGGGTACTTCTAACCATGAGCACGAGCACCACGGAACTCGGCCTCACCGAGACGACCCTGCTGCGGTTCGCGACCGCCGGTTCGGTCGACGACGGCAAGTCCACCCTCGTCGGACGGCTGCTGCACGACTCCAAGTCGGTCCTCGCCGACCAGCTGGAGGCCGTCGAGCGAGCCTCCGCCAGTCGCGGCCAGGACGCCCCGGACCTCGCCCTGCTGACCGACGGGCTGCGGGCCGAGCGGGAGCAGGGCATCACGATCGACGTGGCGTACCGTTACTTCGCCACGCCCCGGCGCCGGTTCATCCTCGCCGACACCCCCGGGCACGTGCAGTACACCCGCAACATGGTGACGGGTGCCTCCACCGCAGAGCTGACCGTGGTCCTGGTCGACGCCCGCAACGGCGTCGTCGAGCAGACCCGCCGGCATGCCGCGATCGCCGCCCTGCTGCGCGTCCCGCACGTCGTCCTCGCCGTCAACAAGATGGACCTGGTCGGCTACCAGGAGGCGATCTTCGCCGGGATCGCCGAGGAGTTCACGGCGTACGCGACCGAGCTGGGTGTCCCGGAGATCACCGCGATCCCGATCTCGGCGCTCGTCGGCGACAACGTCGTGGAACCGTCCGCGAACATGGACTGGTACGGCGGCCCGACCGTCCTGGAGCACCTGGAAACCGTCCCGGTCAGCCACGACCTGGCGCACTGCCACGCCCGGCTGCCCGTGCAGTACGTGATCCGCCCGCAGACCGCCGACCACCCGGACTACCGGGGGTACGCCGGCCAGATCGCGGCCGGCACCTTCCACGTCGGCGAGCCGGTCACGGTCCTGCCGTCCGGCCGGACGACGACGATCTCGGGCATCGACCTGCTGGGCAACCCGGTCGACACGGCGTGGACCACCCAGTCGGTGACCCTCCTGCTCGCGGACGACATCGACGTCTCGCGCGGCGACCTGATCGTGCCGACCAAGGACGCCCCGGCGACCACCCAGGACGTCGAGGCGACCGTCTGCCACGTCGCCGACCAGCCGCTGACCGTCGGCCACCGGGTGCTGCTCAAGCACGGCACCCGCACGGTCAAGGCGGTCGTCAAGGACATCCCGTCCCGTCTGACGCTCGACGACCTGTCCCTGCACCCGCACCCGGGACAGCTCGTCGCCAACGACATCGGCCGGGTGAAGATCCGTACCGCCGAGCCGCTGCCGGTCGACTCCTACGCCGACTCGCGCCGCACCGGCTCGTTCATCCTGATCGACCCCGCCGACGGCACCACGCTCACCGCGGGCATGGTCGGCGAGTCGTTCGCCTCCCCCGAGCCGGTCAAGGACGAGACCGAAGACGACGGCTGGGACTTCTGACATGACGACGACCGACGTCTACTCGACGTTCGCGAAGGAGGGCGGCCGCGTCGGCAGCGGCGACCTCGGGAGCGGGCAGGGCGGGGTGGCGCGATGTGCGTGCTGACGTACGCGCACTGCCTGCGCGCCCTGGCCCCCCACCCGACGTCCCGGATGCGACGAAGACCTGCCGACCTCCCGGCCACGACCTGAGAGACCGTGACCGCCGGGCCAACGAGAGGAAAGCCTCCCGTGCCTGCCAACCGCTCCAAGCTCCTTCGCCGCGGCATAGCCGCGCTCGCCGCGCTCCCCCTGCTCACGCTCGCCGCCTGCGGGTACGGGTCGGACTCCGACAAGAGCGACACCACCAAGGTCGCCGCCGGGGCCAAGAAGATCGACGGTCTCGACACCGTCAAGATCGGCTACTTCGGCAACCTGACCCACGCGACCGCCCTGGTCGGCAACCAGAAGGGCTTCTTCCAGAAGGAGCTCGGTGCCACCAAGGCCAAGTACGCGATCTTCAACGCCGGGCCCTCCGAGATCGAGGCGCTCAACTCCGGCTCGATCGACATCGGCTGGATCGGCCCCTCCCCGGCGATCAACGGCTACACCAAGTCCAACGGCACCGACCTGAAGATCATCGGCGGTTCGGCGTCCGGCGGCGTGAAGCTGGTCGTCAATCCGAAGAAGATCAAGTCGCTGGCGGACGTCAAGGGAAAGAAGATCGCGACCCCGCAGCTGGGCAACACGCAGGACGTGGCGTTCCTCAACTGGGTCGCCGAGCAGGGCTGGAAGGTCGACGCGCAGAGCGGCAAGGGTGACGTCACGGTCGTCCGCACCGACAACAAGATCACGCCGGACGCCTTCAAGGCCGGTTCGATCGACGGCGCGTGGGTGCCGGAGCCGACCGCGTCCAAGCTGGTCGCCGAGGGCGGCAAGGTGCTGCTCGACGAGTCCTCGCTGTGGCCCGACAAGAAGTTCGTGATCACGAACATCATCGTGTCGCAGAAGTTCCTCAAGGAGCACCCGAAGGTCGTCGAGGCGGTCCTCAAGGGCTCGGTCGAGACCAACAAGTGGATCAACGCCAACCCGGACGCGGCGAAGGCCTCCGCCAACAAGCAGCTGGCGGTCGACTCCGGCAAGGCGCTGCCCGACGACGTCCTGAACTCGGCCTGGTCGTCCATCAAGTTCACCGACGACCCGCTGGCCTCCACCCTCAACACCGAGGCCCAGCACGCCGTCAAGGCCGGTCTGCTCACCGACCCGCTGCTGAAGAACATCTACGACCTGACGATCCTCAACAAGGTGCTGAAGGCCGACGGCCAGAGCCCGGTCGACGCCGCCGGTCTCGGCAGCAGCTGACGCCGGTCCCGACGAGATCCCAGGAGGTGACGACCATGGCCACGACCACGACACTCGCCAAGGCCGACGAGTCGGTCGAGTACGCGGCACGCCTTGAGCATGTCTCGAAGTCCTTCGCGACTCCGGGCGGGCAGCAACTCGTCCTGGACGACATCACCCTCGATGTCGCGCCGGGCGAGTTCGTCACCCTCCTGGGGGCCTCGGGCTGCGGCAAGTCCACGCTGCTGAACCTGGTGGCGGGGCTCGACCGGCCCACCGCGGGCTCCATCGCGACGGACGGGCGGCCCGCCCTGATGTTCCAGGAGCACGCCCTCTTCCCGTGGCTGACCGCGGGCAAGAACATCGAACTCGCCCTGAAGCTCAGGGGGGTTCCCAAGAACGACCGCCGGGACAAGGCCGAGCAGCTGCTCGAACTGGTCCGGCTGAGGGGCGCGTACGGCAAGCGCGTCCACGAGCTGTCCGGCGGTATGCGCCAGCGGGCGGCCCTGGCCCGCGCGCTCGCCCAGGAGAGCAGACTCCTGCTGATGGACGAGCCGTTCTCGGCCCTGGACGCCATCACCCGGGACGTGCTGCACGACGAGCTGACCCGGATCTGGCAGGAGACGGGGCTCTCCGTCCTGTTCGTCACGCACAACGTGCGCGAGGCGGTACGGCTCGCCCAGCGGGTGATCCTGCTCTCGTCCCGGCCGGGCCGGATCGCCCGCGAGTGGGAGGTCGGCATACCGCAACCGCGCCGCATCGAGGACGCGCCGGTGGCCGAGCTGTCCCTTCAGATCACCGATGTACTGCGTGGGGAGATCCGCCGCCATGGCCAGCACTGACACGACAGCCTCCCCGGACTCCGGGAGCGTGGAGGCGGGCCTGGACGCGCTGGAGACCACGGCCACCGGCCGGCCGGCCCTCCGCCAGACCTTCACCGCCAAGATCCTGCCGCCGATCATCGCGCTCGCCGTGGTCCTCGTGGTCTGGACGCTGCTCGTCCCGGTCGTCGACGACCCGTCCAAGCTGCCCTCGCCGACGGCGGTCGGCGACGCGTTCAAGGACGCCTGGCTCAAGGGCGACCTGCTCGGCTACATCTGGACCAGCGTCAGCCGCGGCCTGCTCGGCTTCCTCTTCGCGCTCGTCATCGGCACCCCGCTCGGGCTGCTGGTGGCGCGGGTGAAGTTCGTGCGCGCGGCGATCGGCCCGATCCTGTCCGGCCTCCAGTCGCTGCCGTCGGTGGCGTGGGTGCCGCCGGCCGTGATCTGGCTGGGCCTGAACAACTCGATGATGTACGCCGTGATCCTGCTCGGCGCGGTCCCGTCCATCGCCAACGGCCTGGTGTCCGGCGTCGACCAGGTGCCGCCGCTGTTCCTGCGGGCCGGGCGCACCATGGGCGCGACGGGCGTCAAGGGCATCTGGCACGTCGTGCTGCCGGCCGCCATGCCCGGCTATGTGGCCGGTCTGAAGCAGGGCTGGGCGTTCTCCTGGCGCTCGCTGATGGCGGCGGAGATCATCGCGAGCTTCCCGGACCTCGGCGTGGGCCTCGGCCAGCTCCTGGAGAACGCGCGCACCGCCAGCGACATGGCCATGGTGTTCGAGGCCATCATCCTGATCCTGTTCGTCGGTATCGCGATCGATCTGCTGATCTTCAGTCCGCTGGAGCGGTGGGTGCTGCGCAGCCGCGGCCTGCTGGTGAAGAGCTGAGGTCCATGCCTGCGAAGCCCGTTCTCCTCGTCATCGCCCACGGCAGCCGCGATCCGCGGCACGCCGCGACCGTCCACGCCCTGGTGCGCCGGGTACGGTCGCTGCGGCCCGGGCTGCGCGTGGAGACGGGCTTCCTGGACTTCAACGTCCCGTCCGTGCACGGGGTGCTGGAGTCCCTGGCGGCGGAGGGCGTCGGTGACGTCGTGGCCCTGCCGTTGCTGCTGACCCGCGCCTTCCACGCGAAGGCGGACATCCCGGCGGTACTGCGGGACGCACCGCCCCGGCTGCGGATCCGGCAGGCGGAGGTGCTGGGCCCGTCGCCGCTGCTCCTGTCGGCCCTGGAACGCCGGCTGTACGAGGCGGGGCTGACCCTCGCCGACAAGTCCTCGACCGGAGTCGTGCTGGCCTCGGCGGGGTCCTCCGACCCGGAGGCGATCGCGGTGATCGCGCATCTCGCGCGCACGTGGCGGGACACCGGCTGGTGTGCCGTGCGGCCCGCGTTCGCCTCCGCGTCCCTGCCCCGCACCGAGGACGCGGTACGCGAGCTCCGGGAGCTGGGCTGCGCCCGGGTCGCGGTGGCCCCGTACGTCCTCGCCCCCGGTTTCCTGCCCGACCGGATCGCGCGGGGCGCGGCGGAGGCGGACGTGCTGGCCGAGGTGCTCGGCCCGGCGCCGGAGGTGGCGCGGGTGCTGCTGGAGCGGTACGACGCGGCGCGCACCCCGGCCCTGGCCGCCCTGGGCGCCTGACCGGCCTGGCGCAGGCGTTCGCGGTCCGGCGCTCCCCTGGTCTCCGTCGGACCGCGAACGGCCGGCCCGCGGCGGGGCTCCGGGGAGCCTCGTCGCCGTGGCCGGCACTTGGTTCTGCGTATCGGACGGCGAAGGTGTCACACCTGGCGCTTTACCGGTTCAGATGCCCAACGACAGGTCCTCTATTGGGTGGTTGACGTGGTGGTGGCGCTGACGGTGGCCGCCGGTCCCACGCCGGCCGCGGTCACCGCGGCGACGGTCACGGTGTAGCGGGTGCCCGGCCGCAGTCCGCCGATCACCCGGAACATGCCCTTGGCGGAGGGACGGGTGACCAGGACGTCCCGTCCGGTGACGTCGATCGGGGTACGGCCGTCGGAGACGGTCACCCGGTAGCCGACGACCTCGGCGTCGCCCGTGGCGGTCGGCGGGGTCCAGGCCAGGGTGGCCGCGGTGGCCGCCGTCCGCAGCCTGGGGCCGGTGGGCGCGGCCGGGAGAGTGCTCGCGGCGGCCGGGGCCAGGGGCGCCGAGGCCAGCGAGGGGGCGCTCTCGCCGCGGGCGTTGCGGGCCGTGACCGTCACCGTGACGGGGCTCCCTTCCGGCACCCCGAGGCGGATCAGCGCGGTCCGCTTGAACTCGGCGGCGGAGACGTCCTGTTCGGCGACCTGACGGCCCGCCGCGTCGTAGGCCCGGGCCGTGTATCCGGTCACCGGCGAACCCCCGTCCGCGAAGGCCGGGTTGAAGGTCACCCACAGCGCGTCGGCACCGGCCGTGCTCGTCCCGACCCGGGAGGGCGCCTCGGGCACGGAGAGGGCGCCGGTCCGGCGGTCGAGCAGGTGACGGTAGGCGGGTTCGAGTCCGGCTGCGTCCAGGACGGCCGACGGTACGTCGGACAGGCCCGCCATGATCTGGTTGCCGGTGGTGACCAGGCCCTTGTTGTCGCCGTCGGCCGTGCCCTCCTCCCACCAGTTGTCCTTGACCAGGGTCGGGTCGTTGTTGCCGAGGGTGTCGCGGTAGTCGGTGTGCCGGGAGGCGACGTTGGCGTAGGAGGCGTTGTAGAGGACGTTGCCCTCGACCGTCTCGTAGGTGCAGCCGTTGTCGGTGTAGACGTTCTTTCCGAGGCCCCACTGGTCGTGGATGACGTTCCCGGTGACCTTCTCGCCGTCGGTCATGGAGGTGCCGGTCAGTCCCTGGGTGTAGATGCCGCCGCCGTCGTCGAGCATCTGCATGTAGTCGAAGATCAGGTTGTTCCGTACGGCGTTGTCGTGGCTGGGGTTCGGGGTGGCCGGGTCGCCGATCTTGTCGGGCCAGCCGCCCCAGCCCAGCGAGACGGCCGAGTAGCCGACGTGGTCGATCTGGTTGTGGGCGATGGTGTCGTGCTGGGTGTAGCCGTTGAGGATCGCGACTCCGCCGTGGTACTCGCGGGGCAGCCCGTAGAGGTGGTTGTCCGTCACCTGGACGCCCGAGGCCGGGTCCTGGCCGTCCACGCCCCCGACCTCGACCCCGTTTCCGGAGATGTCGGTGAAGACGCTCCCGCTGACCGCGGAGTCCGTCGAGCCCGCCCCCAACTCCAGTCCGGACGCGCCCAGGTGGGCGAAGACGTCGTCGGCGAAGTCGATGTGCCGGCCGTGGGCGAAGGACACGTTGCCCGGCATCTTCGTCCAGGACGCGAAGGGGCAGGTGCCGCCCTCGACGTACTGGCACAGCCCCTGGGTGGCCCAGCCCTCGTCCCCGGTGATGGTGTAGCCGGCCTGGATCTCGGAGAAGCCCTCGGCCGTCGACGGGGTCAGCCAGGTGGCATAGCCGAACTCGACGCCCTTGAAGGTGATGTCGTGCACGGGCGCGTCCGCCGTGCCCCGCCCCTCGACCAGCTTCTCGGCGGCGGCGGCCTCGACGTCGGCGCGGCCGAGGGTCTCGCCCTTGCGGGGCAGGTAGTAGACCCGGTGGGCGCTCCGGTCGAGGTACCACTCGCCGGGCTGATCGAGGAGTTCGTAGGCGTTCTCGACGTACGACGGCTTGCCGCCGTTGGTGAGCTTGCCCGGACCGACCATGCTCACAGTGCGGCCGGGGATGTCGGGGAACTCCACGCGTTTGTTGGAGTTGTCCCAGCAGGGCTGGGTCATGGTGATCGTGGTGCCCTCGGCGGCGGCGATGCGGCAGCGCGGCTCGGTCCACTGGCCGAGGCCGTTGCGCTCGACGTTCCAGAGTGCCTCGCCGCTGGTGTACACGAACTCGGCATCGGCCGGGTGCTTCCAGTGGGCGATGGCGTCGGAGGAGGCGGTGTAGCCGGTGGCGGTCTGTGTGAGCGTCACCGGGACGGCCCCGCGGGCCCGTTGCGCGCGCACCCCGTCGACGTACAACTGCCGCGTGTCGCTGAGCCCTCGGGGTGCTGGTGCGGACCACAGTCCGGCGCGGCCCGGCACCCGCTGCCAGCCGGTGACCTGGCGTCCGCCGCTGATCAGGGTGGCGTCGCCGGTGCCCTGCCAGATGACCTTGTGGCCGTTGCCGCCGGAGTCCCGGGCGTCGAGGACGAGGGGCCCGGTGCGGCGGTAGGTGCCCGGGGCGAGGTGGACGGTCAGGTCGGCGCGCTGGTGGGCGACTCTGGCCCGGACCAGGTCGCGGGCGCGGTCCAGGGTGCGGACAGGGTGGCGGGCGCTGCCGTCGGCGTGGTCGTCGCCGGTCGGTGCCACGTAGACGTCGGAGGATGCGGTGGCATCGGCGCCGGCCTCGGCCTTCGCCGCGGCGGCCGGGGCGGCGAGGCTCGGGGTGCCGAGGGTGAGAGCGGCGGCGACCAGGGTGACGAGGGCGGCTCTTCGGTGCGTGGGCATGTACCCCTCCCGTGGGATCAGCCTGTACCCAACGCCCGGAAAGGTAGGAGCATTTGGATGCCCCGGTCAATGAATGTGACGAAATTAGTCGCCCGGATCCAGTCAGCTCCCTTGATTCATCCGATCAGTATGCAACGTCTGGTCACCGGCCCCGGTCCTCGGCCCCGGAGGGTCACGCCCCCTCGGCCGTCAACTCCACCAGCTTGACCACCGTGTTCCAGTTCCGGGTCGTGGCGGTCAGCCCCTTGTGGATCCTGGGCCGGGACAGCGCCTCGGCGAGCTTGGAGCGGCCGAGGCCGTCCGGGGCGTACAGGTACAGGGCGCGGTCGCCCAGGCGGAACTCCTCGGGGAGGTGGGCGGCCGGGTCGATGTCCGCGTAGCGCTCCGCGGTGACCGGCGCGGAGAGGTACGTGACGTGCAGCTGCTTGGCCGCCAGTTCGGCGGCCGGGAACGGGCAGGCCGCCGCGACCGCCGCCAGGTAGGCGTGGTCGCGGACGAGCACGTCGACGGAGAACCCGAACCGCTCCTCGATCGCCACGGTCAGCTCGGCCGCCAGGGAGTCGGCGTCCCCGTGGGCGGCGGCGAAGACGGCCTGTCCGCTCTGCAGGTAGGTCTGGACGGAGCCGTACCCCAGTCCGGTCATCAGCGCGCGCAGGTCGGCCATCGGGAGCTTCTTGTTGCCACCCACGTTGATCCCGCGCAGCAGCGCCGCATACGTCGTCATTCGAACACCTTAGAACGGCCGTCGTGCCCCGTGGGGGTTGGCACGACGGCCGTGCCGGTCAGGCCGGGCTGCCCGAAACTCTGGCCGATCCGACCGGTCCGGATCAACTCCTACACGCACCTGTGACTTGTTCAACAAGGTTTCGTAATCACAAAGAGGATCCACGGCGTCGGATGGGACGTCCCTGATCATCACCCCCGAGATGGGTGGATAGATGTAAGGGCCCGACATCCTCCCGGGCGACGAGGGACGGCCGCCGGAGTTCACCGGGCAGCACGAGGAGTCGGTCTTATCCGGCCCATACCTTCGAATCGAACGAAGGAAGTCGTGAAGAGAACGTGGCGGCCGGGGCCGTCACCGCACACGAGGGGGGCATACCCGTCATGGATCCCGTCATGGGGAACGGAACGCGGGTGCGGGGGCTGGCGGCCCGGGCCGGCGGCTGGAGCGCCCGGCACCGCTGGGCCGCCGTGGGCATATGGGTGCTGTTCGTCGTCCTGGCGATGGGGCTCGGCTCGGCGGCCGGCCGGGTCGACGTCGACGAGAGCGACCAGCTCAAGGGCGAGACCCACACCGCGGCGAAGATCATCGACGACGCGGGCATCAAGGAACCGGCGAGTGAGACCGTCCTGATCCAGTCCAAGGACCCGTCGGTCAAGACCACGGACGCCGCCTTCAAGGCCGCCGTCACGGATGTCGTGAAGGCCGTCGACGGCACCGGCAAGGTCACGGACGTCACCTCGCCGTACATCACCGGAACGATCTCGAAGGACGGCCGCAGCGCGCTGGTCCAGTTCGACATGCGCGGCGACTCCGAGACCGCCGGCGACCGGGTGGAGCCGGTGCTCGACGCGGTGGCCGGGGTGCAGAAGGCGCACGGCACGCTGCGGATCGAGGAGATCGGCGGCGCCAGCATGAACAAGCAGTACGACGACGCCTTCGGCAAGGACTTCCAGCGGGCCGAGTACTCCGCCGTGCCGGTGGCCTTCGGCATCCTGCTGATCGCGTTCGGCGCGCTGGTGGCGGCCCTGCTGCCGGTGGGCCTGGCGATCACCGCGATCATGGCGACGATGGGCCTGATGGGCCTGGTCAGCCACCTGCAGCCGATGAGTGACACCGCCAACTCCGTGATGCTGCTGGTCGGCATGGCGGTCGGCGTCGACTACTGCCTGTTCTACCTGCGCCGCGAGCGCGAGGAGCGGGAGGCCGGCCGGGACGCGGGCGCGGCGCTCCGGATCGCCGCCGCCACCAGCGGCCGGGCGATCATCGTCTCCGGTGTCACGGTGTGCGTGGCGATGGCGGGCATGCTGTTCACCGGGCTCGCCGAGTTCGAGGCGATGGGCCTGGCCTCCCTGATGGTCGTCGCGGTCGCCATGGTCGGCTCCGTGACCGTGCTGCCCGCGCTGCTCTCCCTGCTGGGCCACCGGGTGGAGAAGGGTCGTATACCGTTCCTGCGGCGCCGCCAGCGGGCCCACGGGCCGTCCGAGAGCCGCTTCTGGACGGCCGTGCTGCGGGGCGTCCTCGCCAGGCCGCTGGTCTCCGTGCTCGTCGCGGTGGGCGCGCTGCTCGCGGTCGCCGCTCCCGCCCTCGGCATGAAGACCTCGCAGCTCACCCTGGACCAGGAGTTCGGGAACTCACTGCCGATCGTGCAGACCTACGACCGCGTCAACCAGGCCTTCCCGGGCGGCTCGGAGCCGGCCGAGGTGGTCGTCAGGGCGAAGGACATCAACGCCCCGGAGGTCAGGCAGGCGCTGACCGACTTCAAGGAGCGGGCGATCAGCTCGGGCGCCTCGCGCGGCCCCGTCGACATCAAGCTGCACGACGCCCAGAACGTCGCCCTGATCACCGTGCCGCTGGTCGGCGGCTCCGACCTGGACAAGGCCGGCAAGAGCCTGCAGAAGCTGCGCGACGAGGTACGGCCGGCCACCCTCGGCAAGGTCGCCGGCGTGCAGGCGCCGATCACCGGAAACGTCGCGGGCAACCAGGACTTCAACGACCAGCTGCTCGGCTCGGTCGTCCCGGTCTTCGCCTTCGTGGTCGTCTTCGCCTTCCTCCTGATGCTGCTCTCGTTCCGCTCGCTGACGGTCGCGGTCACCTCGATCATGCTCAACCTGCTCTCGGTGGGCGCCGCCTACGGCATCCTCGTCGCCGTCTTCCAGCACGGCTGGGGCGCCTCGCTGGTGGGCGCGGAGGGCGTCGGCGCGATCGTCACCTGGCTGCCGCTGTTCCTCTTCGTGATCCTGTTCGGCCTGTCCATGGACTACCACGTGTTCGTGGTCTCCCGGATCCGTGAGGCCCGGCTGCGCGGCCGGTCCACCAGGGAGGCGATCCAGCACGGAGTGGTCACCACGGCCGGGGTCGTCACCAGCGCCGCCGTCATCATGGTTGCCGTGTTCGCGATCTTCGGCACGCTGTCCATGCAGTCCATGAAGCAGATGGGCGTGGGCCTGGCGGCCGCGGTCCTCATCGACGCGACGATCATCCGGGGCGTGCTGCTCCCGGCGGTGATGGCGCTGCTCGGCGAGCGCAACTGGTACCTGCCCAGCTGGCTGCGGTGGCTGCCGGACCTGACCCACGACGAGTCGCCGGAGGCCGACGCGCCGGTGGCGCGGGGCGAGCAGGAGCGGCTGCCGGTCTGAGCCGTGCGGCAGCACGTGCGGCAACGCCCTTCGACACAGGGTCCGTTGGTCTCCGGGGGAGCCAACGGGCCCTGTCTCCTGTGGGCCTCAGCGCTGGTAGCGGGCCAGCACCAGGTTGCCGTCCTTCTCCAGGCGGTGGCGGAGTTCGTCGGGGCCGATGGCCCCGCTGTAGTACTCCTGGAGGGCCGGGGTGGCCACCTTGTCCTTCCACTCGGGGTAGCCGCGGACCGTCTGGGCGGGGGCCGGGCTCAGGTGCCCGGCCAGGGCGGTACCGGTGGCCCAGCCGTACTTCGCGGTGTGCAGGGCGGGATCCTTCAGGGCCTGGGTTCCGGTGGGCAGCATCCAGTCGCCGAGGGCGAGCCGGACCATGTTCTGCGGCCGCAGCAGGAAGTCGATGAACTCGGCCGCCTCCTTCCTGTGCGGGCTGTCCGCGGCGACGGACAGCGTCTGCGGGCTGACGGCCTGGGCGAGTCCGTCGGCGCCGGCCGGGGCGGGCAGCACCTCCCAGTCGAAGCCCTTGGGCGCCTGCTGGACGATCTGCTGACGGTAGGAGAAGCCGAGCGGGACCATCGCGTACCTGCCGCCGAAGAAGCCCGGCAGGGTGTCCGAACCGCCGCTGCCCAGGGTGGAGCCGGGCGCGCTGTGGTCGACGTCGACCTGGTCGTGGATGGTGCGCGGCACGACCTGGTCGGCGGCCCCGAACCGCACGGTCACCTTGCCGTCGGCACCCCGGTGGAAGAGCTGCCCGCCCGCCGACAGCGACAGGTTGAGCGTGGCGGAGACGGGCTCCTTGAGCGGCCAGGCGACGCCGTACCTGCCGTCGCCACTGAGCTGTTTGGTCACCTGCCTGAACTCGGTCCAGGTCCAGGGGTGTGCAGGGGTGGGCACGCGCACTCCGGACTTGGCGAGCCAGGCCCTGTTGGCGATCAGTACCCGGGGCTCCTGGAGGAACGGCACGCCGTAGACCCCTTTTCCGAATGCCGCCGTCTGCCAACTGCGCTGCGGTATGTCGGACTTGAGCCGGGCGGACAGCAGTCCGGTCAGGTCGGCGAGGTAGCCGCCGTAGGCGAAGTCCGCGAGGTCGTCGGAGGCGTCGTGGATGATGTCCGGGGCCTCACCGCCCTCGAAGGAGGTGAGCAGCTGGTCGTGCACGCTGTCCCAACTGCCCTGGACGTACTCGACCTTGACGTCCCGATGCGTGGCGTTCCACTCCTTCACCAGCTCCTTGCTGACGGCGACCGACTCGTCCTGCCAGGCCAGGGACTGGAACCGCAGGGTGATCGGGCCGCCGGTGCGGGATGCGGAGGTGCAGCCCGCGAGCAGCAGGAGCAGTACGGCGACCGCCGTGGTGAGCCTGGTGCGCATCAGCTCTTCACCGCCCCGGCGAGCATTCCGCCCGTGATCCGCCGCTGGACGAGCGCGAAGACGACCAGCGAGGGAAGGGTGGCGAGGAAGGCGGCCGCCGCCAGCGGGCCCAGGTCGGCCACGCCCTCCGCGCCGATGAAGTGGGTGAGGACGACCGGCAGGGTCTGTTTCTCGGGCGTCTTCAGCAGCACCAGCGCGAAGAAGAACTCGTTCCACGCGGTGACGAAGGCGAACAGCCCGGTCGCCACGATCCCGGGCGCCAGCAGCGGCGCCGTCACCGACACCAGCGTCCGCAGCCGCCCGGCCCCGTCGACGGCCGCCGCCTCCTCCAGTTCGACCGGCACCGCGCGGACGTATCCGACGAGCATCCAGAGCGCGAACGGCAGCGCCCACACCACGTACACCATCACCAGCCCGGCCAGGGAGTCGATCAGCCGCAGGTGTTTCAGCACCAGGAACAGCGGGATGATCACCAGGACGAACGGGAAGGCCTGGCTGACCACCACCCACCCGGTGGCCGCCCGGGACAGCGCGGTGCGCCGCCGGGCCATGACGTACGCCATCGGGGTCGCGAGCAGGACGGCGATCAGCGCGGCGCCGAGCGCGGCGAGCAGGGAGTTGAGACCGGCCCGGAGCAGGGGCTGCTCGTCGAAGGCCTGGCGGAAGTTGGCCAGGGTGGGGTGCCGGGGGATCCAGGTGGGGTGCAGACTGCCCAGCTCCTGCGGGGACTTGAAGGCGGTGGAGAGCAGCCACAGGAGCGGGAAGGCCAGGAAGACGAGGTAGGCGAGCAGCGCCGCGTACTGGCCGGCGCGGGCTGCGGTACGGCTCCTCACGCGTCCTCGCCTCCCCGCAGCCGGCCCGCCAGGAAGACGGCCAGGAGCACCGCGATCACCGCGACCATCACACAGCCCATCGCGGCCGCGTACCCGAACTGGCCGTAGCTGAAGGCCTCTTCGTAGGCGAAGAGCATCGGCAGCCGGGTCTTGCCGCCAGGGCCGCCGTTGGTCAGGACGTAGACCAGGGCGAAGGAGTTGAAGTTCCAGATCAGGTTGAGTGCGGTGACGGCCAGGGCGACCGGTCGCAGGGCGGGCCAGGTGACCGTGCGGAAGCGGCGCCAGGCGCCGGCGCCGTCCACCGCCGCCGCCTCGTGCAGTTCGCGCGGGGTGTTCTGGAGTCCGGCCAGCAGGGCGACGGTGGTCTGCGGCATCCCGGCCCAGACGCCGACGACGATCACGGCGGGCAGGGCGGTGGCAAGACCGCTCAGCCAGTCCCGGCCGTCGCCGAGGCCGAGGTCGTGCAAAGTCTCGTTGAGGATGCCGGCGTCCGGGTTGTACACCAGCCGCCAGATGATGCCGACGACGACCTCGGGCATCGCCCACGGGACGATCGCCAGGGCCCGGGCCGGCCAGCGCAGCCGTAACTCCTGGTCGAGGAGGAGGGCGAGGCCGAGGGCGAGCAGGAACTGGGGCACGGTCACGCCGACGGCCCAGACCAGGCCGATCCGGAACGACTCCCAGAAGAGAGTGTCGTGCACCAGGTCCCGGAAGTTGAGACCGCCGATCCACCGCGTCGCCGCGGTCCGGCCCGACTGGGCGTCGGTGAACGCCAGCAGGATCCCGTAGAGCAGCGGGCCGACACTCAGCACGAGGATCGGGATCAGCGCGGGCAGGACCAGGAACCAGGCGCCGCGGCCGGTGACACGTGCGGCGGCCGGCCGCCTCGTACTCGCCGCGTCGGTAACCAATGCCACGTCATCCCCCTTTGCGCGGCCCGGTCGGGCCTGGACATGGTCGTGAAGGCGGGTTGTCCCGTCAAGGCACCGCGCACACCGTCCGACCTCCGTGGATGCGAGACTGACCGCCGGATGGCGAGAAGACGACGCCGTGTGCACCCGCACAGCCACGGGCGCGCGGGCTTCGCGGACGGACACGGAGGCGGACCATGGACGAGGCAAGGGCGCGGGACGTACTGGCGGCGGCGGGTGTGCTGCCCGGTGCGGCGGCCGGCGCCTCGCTGCTCGCGCTGGGCGAGAACGCGGTGTTCGCCGCGGGGGACCTGGTGGTGAAGGTCGGCCGGGACGCGGAGCTCCTCGACCGGGCCCGCCGGGAGCTGGAGATCGCCGGGTGGCTGGCGGAGGCGGACGTGCCGGCCGTACGCGCCGCCGAGCCGAAGGCGCTGCTCGTCGAGGGCCACCCGGTGACGGTGTGGCACCGGCTGCCGGATCCGGTGCGGCCGGCCGAGCCGCGGGATCTGGCCGAACTGCTGCGGATCGTGCACGCACTGCCCTCTCCTTCCTTCGCGTTGCCGCCCCGCGAGTTGCTGGACGGTGTGGAGCGCTGGCTGCGGCTGGCCGGCGACGCGATCGCCCCCGCCGACGCGGCGTACCTCCGGGAGCGCCGGGACGGCTTCGCGACGGCCGCGGCCGCGCTGACGCCCCGCCTGGCGCCGGGGCCGATCCACGGGGACGCGCTCCCCCGCAATGTGCACGTCGGTCCCGACGGCCCGGTCCTGGTCGACCTGGAGACCTTCTCCTCCGACCTGCGCGAGCACGACCTGGTGGTGATGGCACTGTCCCGGGACCGGTACGGGATGCCGGCCGAGGCCTACGATTCGTTCGTCACGGCCTACGGGTGGGACGTACGCGAGTGGGAGGGCTGCGGTGTCCTCCGCGGCGCCCGGGAGACGGCCAGCTGTGCCTGGGTCGCGCAGCACGCCCCGAGCAACCCGAAGGCCCTGGCGGAGTTCGACCGCCGGGTGGCGTCGCTACGGGAGGGCGACGCGTCGGTGCGCTGGTACCCCTTCTGAGGAGCGCCCGCCGAGGAGCGCCCCAAAGGGGCGCGGGGCTGTGTTGGATGTGCGGCTACCGCCGCGTGGGCGCGACCAGCCACGACGGCGCCGCAGCCGAACGACCACGCACCGCAGCGTTTCCGGGCACTCAGACGACGTCGGCCAGCTCCCGCAGGGGCCACGCCCCGTCCACCACCGCGTCGGCCTCCCCCTTGCGCCGCAAGAACTGCTGGAAGTCCGCCGCCCACTCCGCGTACCACTCCACCTGGCGCCGGTGCAGCTCCGCCGGACCCAGCGCCGCGATCTTCGGGTGGCGCTCGGCTATCGCGCCGGCCAGCCGCGCCGCGGCGAGGGCGTCGGCCGAGGCGTTGTGCGCCGCGGCGAGGGTGATGCCGTACTCGGCGCAGACCGCTTCCAGGTTCCGCTTGCCGCGGCGGTAGCGGTCGACCCAGCGGTCGATGGTGTACGGATCGACGACCGGCGCCGGGTCGAGGCCGCCGAGGCGGTCGGAGAGGGACGGGAGTCCGTGCCGGCGCAGCTCCGCCGAGAGCAGGGTGAGGTCGAAGGTCGCGTTGTAGGCGACGACCGGGACACCGGTCTTCCAGTAGCCGGTGAGGACGTCGGCGAGGGCGTCGGCGACCTGGTCGGCCGGTCTGCCCTCGGCCGCGGCCCGCTCGTTGCTGATGCCGTGCACCGCCACCGCGTCGGCCGGGATCTCCACTCCCGGATCCGCCAGCCACTCGCGGCGGCCCAGCTCCTGCCCGGCCCTGACCTCGATCACGGCCCCCGTGACGATCCGTGCCTCGCGCGGATCCGTACCCGTCGTCTCCAGGTCGAAGCCGATCAGGAGCTCCTGGTGCCAGCCCATGGGCGGCCCCCCTTCTTGGTGGTGCTTTCCCCCAGTGGTCTCCACCCTCGCATGCGGCACTGACAATCAGACGACCGCGTTCCGCTTACCGGCACGTCCGGGTCGCACACGCGCGTCAGGACACCGGGCGCGAATCCGCCCAAGCCATCTCGAACTCCTCGCGGTATGTCGGGAAGAGACCCGTCTCCACGACGTCGTCCGACGTGACCACCTTGCTGCCGTTGCGGAGCACCAGGACGGGTGACTCCATCCCGCGCGCCCCGCGCAGATAGGACTGGATGATCCCGACGCCGTCGGCGCCGTCGCCGTCCACCAGGTAGGCGGAGAAGCGGGGGGTGTCGTCGTACACCTGGATCTCGAAGGCGCCCGGGTCGCGCAGCCGGGAGCGGACCCGGCGCATGTGGAGGATGTTCATCTCGACCGAGCGGGCCAGTTCGCCCCGTTTCATCCCGAGTTCGCGCTCGCGGCGCTTGACCGCGCTGGAGGCGGGGTTGAGGAAGAGGAGGCGGACCCGGCAGCCGGTCTCGGCGAGGCGGACCAGGCGGCGGCCGGAGAAGTTCTGCACGAGCAGGTTGAGGCCGATGCCGATGGCGTCCAGGCGGCGGGCGCCGCCGAAGAGGTCCTCGGCCGGGAACTGGCGCATGAGGCGGACCCGGTCGGGGTGGACGGCGACGACGTCCGCGTAACGGTCGCCGACCAGGTCCTCCACGGCGTCGACCGGCAGCCGGCGCGCGGAGGGCACGTCGCCGCCCGCGCCGAGCATCTCCAGGAGCCGCGCGGAGGCGCGCTCGGCCTGGTCGAGGACGGCCCCGGACAGCGCCCGGTTGCGGGAGACGACGTTGCGGGTAACCTCCAGCTCGTCCAGGGCGAGTTCGACGTCCCGGCGCTCGTCGAAGTACGGCTCGAAGCACGGCCAGTGCTGCACCATCAGCTCGCGCAGCTGGGGCAGGGTGAGGAAGCTGAGCACGTTGTCGTCGGCGGGGTCGAGCAGGTACCCCTTGCGGCGGCTGACCTCGCGGACCGCGACGGCCCGCTGGACCCACTCCTGGCCGGCCGGACCGGCCGCGGCGACCACCCACTCGTCGCCGTGGACGGGTTCGTAGATGGGCCGCAGCACGGCGGCCACGACCGTGCGCATCCGCTGCTCGACGAGGTTCAGCCAGATGTAGGCCCGACCGGCCCGCTGGGCGCGCGTACGCACCTCCAGCCAGGCGTCGGCGTCCCACTCCAGCTCCGGCCCGATGGAGCCCGTGGCGTCCATCGGCCGGGCCAGGGACACCGCGCCGGGCGGGACGTCTTTGGAGTTCCCCTCGTGACCCTCGTCACCAGGGGGCAGCTCCAGGCCTCCCGAGCCCACCCGTGCACCGCCTTCCGCTCCCCCGAGCTCTCCCTGTGCCAACGATCAAGGAAGGGTACTCCGGGAGTGGTCGGCGGTGCAGCCCGATGGACAGGTCGTTTCTCAACTACCGTTTCCGGGCTGTCCGTTCTGATCAGCGAGGGCGGCCGGAGTGAGCGGATTCATAGCGGTGACGTCCCGGGGGGCGATGGAGAAGCCCTGCCAGTGGACCGGCATCGGCTGCTGGTCCTCGTCGCGCGCGATGTGGTGGAAGCCGACGTTCACCCAGACCACGGGGTTGGTGAGGGTCTGCCCGTTGACGAACTTGTCGACCGTCTTGGGGTGACCGGTCGCGCAGCCCGGGTTGTTGCTGGCGAACTGCTCGCACTTGTCGTACTGGGTGAAGTAGACGTCGTGCGAAGTGAACGCGTGGCCCGGGTACTTGCTGCTGGCGCCCCGGACGATCTCGTACGACCGCGCGTGCCCGTCCTTGTTCTTGCCGGCCGTGCTGACCACGCGCCACCAGCGCATGTTCTCGGCGTCGCCTGCGAGTTCGTTGGTGACATTGGTGCGGGTGGTCTTGTTGCTGGGCGCCTCCTGGCCGTGCACAGGGGCGCTGACCTTCGAGTCGTACTGTTCGATACGGCTCTTGGAGGAGCCGTCGAGGTCGAAGTCCAGCTTCCAGAAGACGTTGTGGGCGTGGCTGGTGGCGTAGGCGTGGGCGCCCTTGCCGATCGGCCAGCCGCGGCCGTCCCCGGCGTCGTAGTCGCCCGGCGAGAGGCTGCCGGTGGCGCCGACGTTCATGTTGATCGTGCCGTCGTCCTGGAACCGCCACTCGGTCATGTACTCGTACCAGCCGACCTTGTTGACGGTGTAGATCAGCAGGTCCTTGCCCTGCTGCTGGTACACCCGGTTGCCGGTGTCGGCCTGCATCCGGTACGCGTGGCCGCGCGAACGGGTGGTGGTGCACAGACCGTTGACGTCGGGGTGGGCCGGATCCCAGGCCTCGGGGACCTTGACGGTCTTGATGGTGCCGCCGGGGCACTCGGCCGAGGCGAGCGGCACCAGGCCCTGGGCGAAGCCGAAGCCGGTCAGGTCGTCGTACTCGACGCTGCCGTCGTCGTAGGGGACGTCGATCTGGGCGAGCCGGGCGCTGGAGAGCACCTTGATGGGGGCGGCCTCGCCCTTGGGCTGGTAGGAGATGTGCTCCAGGACCAGTCCGGCCTTGCTGTCGTAGCGCCAGCACATCCGCCAGGTGGTGCCGGTGGAGAGCTTCTGCTCGATGCGGTAGGCCGCGGAGCAGTCGGCGGCGGTCGCGGCGGCCCGCTTCGGCTGGGCGACGGCGGGTCCGGCCGCGGTGGTGGCGCCGGCCGCCAGCGCGACCGCGGACAGGCCCACGGCGGCCGTCCTGCGGGCATGGCTGATTCTGGGCGCACGCGTGCTCGCGCGCAGGTTCACGTGCATGACGAAATGACTCCTGGTACGGGAGATGCAGGGTGGAAAGGTGACCGAAGGAGCCGGCTCAGCGGCCGAGCTTCACGACCTTGCGCGCGCTCAGGTCGACGATGAGCGACCTGGCGTCGATCCAGGGCCCGTTCTTCACCTTCGGGAAGAGCCGCACACAGCGGTGTTCGCCGCACGCGTCGAGCGCGGCCGGCTGGGCCCCCGGAGTGGCGCGGTAGACCGCGCTGTTGAGCAGCAGCTGCTGTTCCGGGTCGGCCAGCGCGCTGCCGGTGGCGTCCTTGAAGTCCGCCTTCAGGCCGGCGCCGAGCGGGTCGGCGATCAGCAGCTTGAGCGCCTCGACGTTCTCGTCGTGGCTGAGCGGCGGCTGGACGCCCGTCCGGCTGGTGGTCTGCTCGACCTTGCCGGTGTCGAGGTTGACGGTCCGGGTGACCAGGGTGTCGTCCCGGTAGTCGTAGAACGTCACGTCCGCGCGGCGCGGCGCGTTCGAGCTGTCCAGTTCGCTCGCGTCCGGCTCGGCGAGATCGACGCTGAGCCGCTCCGGGCCGCGCCGGCCCTCGACGTTCTCCCCGGCGGTGAACATCTGCTTGGTCAGAGCGAGTTGTTCGACGCGCTTGGTCTCGTCGTCGGTCAGCGGGTCGCTGCCCGTGCCCTTCTTCCCCTCGGCCGGTGCCTGTTCCACCACGCCCGGCTTGACGGCGTCCTGTCCCTGGCCCGCCTGCTGCGCGGTGACCGCGCCGTTCCCGTCGCTCCCTCCCGACTCGTTCGCCCCTGCCGTGCCCGGCAGGGTGATCCCGACCATCACGGCGGTCCCCGCCACCGCCAGTCCCGCACCGGCCACCACCTTGCCCAGATGGCGGTGCACTATCTTGCGCACATCTTCCCCCTACTCCCCCTTGGTCACAGGGAGTACGTGATTGCCCCACTGGTTCGGCACACTTCGCCACATAAGCCGCTGTGTGCACTGGTCGCCGGGTAAGAGGGCCGTAAGCCAGGAGGGGTTCCATTACTTTCGGGCAGACTCATGACCAAGGCGCCCCCGGGCGCGGGACACACCTGGAAGAGTCGACTTCATGCAGGTCTGGCCTGGAGAGGCATATCCGCTCGGCGCCACGTACGACGGCGCCGGGACCAACTTCGCGGTCTTCACGGAGGCCGCGGACCGAGTGGAGCTGTGTCTGCTGCACGACGACGGCTCCGAGACGGCGGTGGAACTGCGGGAGAGCGACGCCTTCGTACGGCACGCGTACCTGCCGGGCGTGATGCCCGGCCAGCGGTACGGCTTCCGGGTGCACGGCCCGTACGACCCCGGGCGCGGGCAGCGCTGCAACTCGGCGAAGCTGCTGCTCGACCCGTACGCGAAGGCGGTCAGCGGGTCGGTGCGCTGGGGCGAGGAGGTGTACGGCTACCACTTCGGCGACCCCGACAAGCGCAACGACCTGGACTCGGCGCCGCACACCATGACGTCCGTGGTGATCAACCCGTACTTCGACTGGGGCGACGACCGGCGGCCGCGCACCGAGTACCACCACACCGTGATCTACGAGGCCCACGTGAAGGGCCTGACCATGCGCCACCCGGGCCTGCCGGAGGAGCTGCGCGGCACCTACGCGGGCCTGGCCCACCCGGCCGTCGTCGACCATCTGACGGCGCTGGGCGTCACGGCCCTGGAGCTGATGCCGGTCCACCAGTTCGTGAACGACCACCGGCTGGTCGACATGGACCTGAACAACTACTGGGGCTACAACACCATCGGCTTCTTCGCCCCGCACAACGCGTACGCCTCCTGGGGCGACCGCGGCCAGCAGGTCCTGGAGTTCAAGTCGGCGGTCCGGGCGCTGCACGAGGCCGGCATCGAGGTGATCCTCGACGTGGTCTACAACCACACCGCCGAGGGCAACCACCTGGGCCCGACCCTGTCCTTCCGCGGCCTGGACAACCAGTCGTATTACCGCCTGACGGACGACCCGCGTTACTACATGGACACCACCGGCACCGGCAACTCGCTGCTGATGCGGTCCCCGCACGTCCTTCAGATGATCATGGACTCGCTGCGGTACTGGGTCACCGAGATGCACGTCGACGGCTTCCGCTTCGACCTCGCGGCGACGCTGGCGAGGCAGTTTCATGAGGTGGACCGCCTTTCGTCGTTCTTCGACCTGGTGCAGCAGGACCCGGTCGTCTCCCAGGTGAAGCTGATCGCCGAGCCCTGGGACGTCGGCGAGGGCGGCTACCAGGTGGGCAACTTCCCGCCGCTGTGGACCGAGTGGAACGGCAAGTACCGGGACACCGTGCGCGACCTGTGGCGCGGCGAGCCGCGCGCGCTCGCGGAGTTCGCGTCCCGGCTGACCGGCTCCTCCGACCTCTACCAGGACGACGGCCGCCGCCCGCTGGCCTCCATCAACTTCGTCACCTGCCACGACGGCTTCACGCTGCACGACCTGGTGTCGTACAACGACAAGCACAACCAGGCCAACGGCGAGGACAACCGGGACGGCGAGAGCCACAACCGGTCGTGGAACTGCGGGGTCGAGGGCCACACCGACGACCCCGCGATCCTCGAACTGCGCGAGCGCCAGATGCGCAACTTCATCGCCACGCTGATGCTGTCCCAGGGCGTGCCGATGCTCGGCCACGGCGACGAGTTCGCACGCACCCAGCAGGGCAACAACAACGCGTACTGCCAGGACAACGAGGTGTCCTGGGTGGACTGGCCGGCTCCCGAGGACGACAGCGAACTGCTCACCTTCACGCGCGCGATGGCGCGGCTGCGCAAGGAGCACCCGGTCTTCCGGCGCCGCCGCTTCTTCCACGGCCGCCCGGTGGAGGGCACCCACGACGAGCTCTCCGACATCGCCTGGTTCACCCCGGAGGGCCACGAGATGGTCCAGCGGGACTGGGACTCGGCCCAGGCGTCGGCCCTCACGGTGTTCCTCAACGGCAACGCGATCTCGGAACCGGGCACCAGGGGGCAGCGGATCGCCGACGACTCCTTCCTGCTGATGTTCAACGCGTCACCGGACCCGCTGGACTTCGTGGTGCCGGTGAATCACGGCCGGGAGTGGGAGGTGGTGGTCGACACGGCGCACGCCGAGGGGGTGCCACCGGGGCCGAAGGTGGACGCGGGGGCACGGCTGACTCTGGTGGGCCGGAGCCTGGTGGTGTTGAAGAGGCCGGCGTAGGGATGCGTGCTCCGATGGGCTGTGGGGCAGACGCGGGCCGGTGGGGGCTGGTCGCGCAGTTCCTCCCCCAGCCTTCGGCCGGGGGTACCCCCAGCGCCCCTTTGGGGCGCGTACCGCACCCGGTGGCACAGAAGCCGACCAGACGGGTACATACGTCCGCATGACAGCCGAGCGAACCGCCCCCACCGTCCCGACGGCCACCTACCGACTCCAGCTCCAGCCCGGCTTCCCCTTCTCGGCCGCCCAAGCCGCCGTGCCGTACCTCGCTTCGCTCGGCGTCTCCCACCTCCACCTCTCCCCCGTCCTGGAGGCCGTCCCGGGCTCCACGCACGGCTACGACGTCGTCGACCACGCACGCGTGCGCGAGGAACTCGGCGGCGAGGACGCGCTCCGCGCGCTGTCGCGCACCGCGCGGGAACACGGTCTCGGCCTCGTCGTGGACATCGTGCCCAACCACATGGCGATGTCCCCCCGGCACAACCACGCCCTGTGGGAGGTGCTCCGGGAGGGCCCGAAGTCGCCGTACGCGCGCTGGTTCGACGTCGACTGGGAGGCGCAGGGCGGGCAACTGCTGGTGCCGGTGCTGGGCGGGCCGGTCGGCGAGGTGCTCGGGCAGCTGGTGGTCGACGGTGACGTGCTGCGCTACCACGAGCACGCCTTCCCCCTCCGTGACGGCACCGCGGACCTGCCGCTGCCGGAGCTGCTGGACGCGCAGTGGTACCGCCCGGTGTGGTGGCGGCTGGCCCGTACCGAGCTGAACTACCGGCGGTTCTTCAGCATCTCGGAGCTGATCGGGGTGCGGGTGGAGGACCCGGAGGTGTTCGAGGCCACCCATGCCAAGATCCTCCAGCTGCTGCGCGAGGGCGTGGTGGACGGGCTGCGCGTCGACCATCCCGACGGCCTCGCCGACCCCGACGGCTATCTCGCCCGGCTGCACGAGGCGACCGGCGGGCGCTGGACGGTCGTGGAGAAGATCCTGGCCGACGGCGAGCACCTGCCGGCCGGCTGGGCGGTCGCGGGCACCACCGGGTACGACGCCCTGCGCCACGTGGACGGCCTGTTCACGGATCCCGCGGGCGCCGGTGAACTGCTCGGCCAGTACCGGAGGTTCGCGGCCCCGCAGACGGACCGGGGCGGCGACTGGGCGGCCACGGCGCGGCGGGCGGCGTACAAGGTGATCACGCACGAGCTGGCGGCCGAGACGGACCGGCTGACGCGGGCGGCCACGCGCGTGTGCGCGACGTCGCCGGATCCCGCGCTGCGCGACCGGGCGCCCTGGGCGCTGCGCACCGCGCTGCAGGAGCTTCTGGTGCGGATGCGGGTGTACCGGCCGTACGCCTCCGGTGACGCGGCCGCCGTGGTCACCGCGGAGGCCGCCGAGGACGCCCGGCGGGCCTTCGTGGTGCCCGAGGAGGGCGGGGCGGTGGACGTGGTGCGCCGGCTGCTCCTGGCGGGTGACGGGCCGGGGCTCGCGGAGTTCCGGACGCGGTTCGCGCAGACCGCGTCGGCGCTGCGGGCCAAGTCCGTGGAGGACACGGCGTTCTACCGCTACGTGCCGCTGCTGTCGGCGACCGAGGTGGGCGGGGACCCGGGCAGTCCGGGGGTCTCCCCGGAAGCCTTCCACGCGTACTGCGCGCGCGTGCAGCGCGACTGGCCGCTCACCGGGACGGTGGTGACCACGCACGACACCAAGCGCAGTGCCGACGTGCGGGCCGCGCTGGCGGTGCTGACGGAGTGTCCGGAGCGCTGGGCGGACGTGCTGGCCGAAGTGACCCGGAACGGGGAGGGGGTGCCGGACGCGCAGCTGGCCTGGGCGGCCTGGCAGACGGTGTTCGGGCTCGGCCCGGCGGATCCGGAGCGGGTCCGGGGGGCGCTGGTGAAGCACGTGCGGGAGGCGGGCCTGTACACGAGCTGGACGGAGCAGGAGCCGCCGTACGAGGAGGCGGTGGTCTCGTTCGTCGCGGCGGGGCCGTGCGGGGCGCCAGGAGAGCAGGTGGCGGCCTTCCGGGCCTCGCTGGGGCCGCACGTCCGGGCCAACGTGCTGGGCACGGCCCTGGTCCATCTGACGATGCCGGGGGTACCGGACGTCTACCAGGGCACGGAGGGCGAGTACCGGGCGCTGGTGGACCCGGACAACCGACGGCCGGTCTCCTTCCCGCCGGAACATCCGGGCGAGAAGGACGCGGTGACGGCGGCGGCGCTGCGGCTGCGGGCACGGCGCCGGGACGTCTTCGGCGACACGGCGACGTACGCGCCGCTGACCGCCGAGGGGCCGGCCGCGGCGCACTGCCTGGCGTTCGCTCGCTCCGGGGAGGTGGTCACCGCGGTGACCCGGCTGTCGTTGCGACTGGCCGCGGCGGGCGGCTGGCGGGACACGGTCCTGACGCTGCCGCCGGGACGGTGGGCCGACGTGCTCGCGCCGGCGCGGGAGTTCACGGGGCACGCGCGCGTGGGCGAGCTCTTCGACGGGCTGCCGGTGGCGCTGCTGGAGCGGGTGGGAGACGGGGACTGAAGGCAACTGACCGGAACCGGCAGGAACCAGCAGGAACTGACAGGAACTGACGAGAGCCGACGGGGGCTGGCGTCAGAATTCACTCGTACGAGTGAATATGTGGCTGATCCGTCGGTTTACTGAAACTCGTCGGGCGCCGACGGCGTCGGTTATCGGCGCGCGGAGCCGTTCCGCGCCCCTTAATGGCTTCGCACCCCCGTCCGCGCCATCAGCCCCGCCGGCCGACCGCACACGCCTCTGGGCGCCCCCTGGAGCCTCCCCCGGGAGGTTCTTGACAGTTCACCTATGCCGTGCGGGACTGGGGAATGCGAAGCCGGGCGGACAAGTCGGGGGTGAGTCTCCTGCCGGAGCTGCGTTACCCCAGTGTTCCCGAACTCGTCGCCACCGCCCGGGCGCTGGCCGCGCACCGGCCCGGCCTGTGCACGTTGCGGGAGATCGGCGTCTCCCGCGCGGGCAGACCGCTGCACCTGCTGTCCGTCGGACACGCCCGCCGGGCGGTCCTGGTGGTCGCGGGTGCCCACGCCAACGAGCCGACCGGAGGCGGCACCCTCCAGGTACTGGCCGAACGGGTGCTGAACGAGCGGGAGCTGCGGGCGGAGAACTCCTGGCACTTCCTGCTCTGCGCGGACCCGGACGGGGCGAGCCTGCACGTCACCCCGGCCCCGCGCAGCCTGTTCGACTACCACCTCGGCTTCTACCGGCCGGCGGGACCTGAGCAGCCGGAGTGGTCGCCGTCGGTGCTGCCGCCGGACCGGCTGCCGCCCGAGACCAGGGCCCTGCTCGGGGTGATCGACGAACTGCGCCCCTACCTCCAGGTGACCCTGCACGGCACCGACCTGGGCGGCAGCTGGGTGCAGTTGACGAGGGACGTGCCGGGGCTCGCCGAACCGTTCGCCAAGTCCGCGGCGGAGCTGCACATCCCGGTGGAGACGGGCGCCTCGGACGCCGCGGGCTGGCCGCACTCCGGGCCCGGGGTGCGGGTGATGCCCGGTCCGGAGACCGGGGTGGCGTACCCGAGCATGCCGGACGACGCACGGCACAGCACCTGGTACCACGCGCACCGGTACGGCGGTCTCACGGCGGTGGTCGAGGTGCCGATGTGGGCGAGCGACCTGGTCGACGACCCGGCGCCGCACCCGGCGCCGGCGGCGGCGATGCGCCGGCTGGCGCGCCGGCTGCTGCGGGACTCCCGGGAGGTGGAGCGGGTGCTGGCCGAGGTGCTGCCCCGGCTGGACGGCCTCGGCGGCCTGGACGGGCCGCTGCTGCGGGCCGCCCGCTGGGCGCTGGGGCTGATCCCCGGGCTGGCCCAGGACTGGATCCAGCGGCCGCCGGTCGACACCACGATGGCGTACGTCGGCAGCGTCGACGCCTTCGGGCGGCGGCTGCCGTTGCGGGCCGCGTCGATGCTGCTGCGGGTGCTGCGGGAGGCGGACGACCACGCGGCGCCGCGGCTGGAGGAGCTGGTGGCCGCCTGGTGCGAGGCCTACGGCGAGCGTTTCGGGGCCCGCTGGGTGCCGTTGGAGCGCCAGGTGGAGCATCAGTCCCGGACCGTGCTGGCGGCCGCGCAGCACGCCCGTGAGCGGGCGGCGTGAGGACCCGCCCCGGGGCCTGCCCCGGGGGCCGCACGCCGCCCTCGGGCTCAGTCGTCGAGGGCGAAGACCGGACCGGTCCGGGCCGCCATCTGGCAGGAGTTCGGGAACGTCTCGCGGTACTCGATCGGCCTGCCGTTCCACTGGCCGCTCGCCTGGGCGGTCACCGGGGCGTAGACCATCGGGCACATCGCGTCCTTGGCCGGGGTGAGGCGCCCGATGTCGCCGCCCGTCGCGGCGAGTTCCGCACAGGTCTCGGCCGCGTGCGAGTACCCCTGGGGCGGGTCGCACAGCAGGACGGTGCCGCGCGCTTCGCCGGACAGGTTCTCGCCCTGGGTCACGGTCAGGTACAGGTAGTCGTCGCCGCGCGTTCCGGCCGGCGCGGCCTGGGCGGGGCCGGCGGCGAGAAGGGCGGCCACGGCCAGCAGGGCGCCGGCGGCCGCTGTCGCTTTTCTGAGATGTGTCATTCCCCGTGCATCGGCACGGCGGGCTCGGTCCCCCAGTCCGACTCACCCGATCGGGCAAGCCCGCGCAGGTGGCGGTGGGCCAGTTCGAAGGCGCTCAGGACCATCCGTGTCTGGTACTCGGCCTGGCGGGCGACCGGGATCCAGCGCGCGCCCAGGGCGTCGTGGTACCCGGCGCACCAGGTGTCGATCAGCCGGTCCAGGTCGGGCAGGGCGGCGTCCGGGTCGTGGCCGGTGCTGCGCAGGAGCTGGTGCAGCATGCCCGCGGTGCGCAGGGCCAGCCGCCGCCCGGCGATGCGCAGGGCGGCCAGGTGGGCGGAGCTGAGCGGGGGCAGCGGGCGGGTGCTGCGGGTGTCCGTGTCGGGGTCCCAGGCGTCGGCGAGGCCGGGGCAGACCAGCAGGTAGTCGTCGACCGGAGCGAGCAGCCGGGCCGCGTCCGGCGCCGCGGACAGCTGCGGCCGGACCCGGGCCAGGACGCCGTCCAGGAGCTCCGTGTCGCGCCGCAGGGTCCGGCTGACCGAGCGCAGCGCCGCGTCCCGGTCGGCGGGCGGTGTGCCGTCCTGCACGGCGGCCACGCCCCACATGGGCGCCTCGACGATGGCGGTGACGGTGCCGTGCCGGTACGGGTGGAACCAGGTGGACTCGACGGCGGCCTCGGTGATGGCGGCGGCCAGGTCGCCCCGGCGGGGCGGCGGGACGCGGTAGACGGCCGGGCCCAGGGTGGGCCAGTACAGGGTGTCGTAGGCACCGAGTTCGCGGGGGATGCCGAGCCGGGTGGCGGTGTGCGCGAGGCGCCGGTCGAGGCCGGGCAGCTCGCGGGTCAGCTCGACGAAGCCGCCGCCGACGTCGACGCCGTGCAGCGAGCACTGGAGGAAGGGCCGCAGCTCGTCCTGGAGGTCGAGCAGTGCCCGGGTCTCGGGCAGCGCGGCGGCGTCCGCCCCGTCGGGCAGCCACTCGGGCTGCTCCAGGAAGCCGGGTCGGAAGAAGTTCCGGAAGTAGTGGCCCAGGGTGTAAGGCCCGGCAAGCCAGCCCTCGTTGCGCCGTGAGCCGTCGGGGTCCAGGCACAGCAGCAGGTCCCAGGTGACGTCGGCGTCCTCGGTGAGCCTCGGGTCGGCGAGGACGCGGTCGGCGAGGCGCAGCACGGTGGCGCCGCCGACGGGTTCGTTGGCGTGCGGGCCCGCCACGACGAGGGCGTGTCGGGTGCCGTGACCGATGGAAAGCAGCCACATCGGGGTGCCCGCGCGGGAGGTCCCGACCCTGCGCAGCCGGGCGTCCCGGGGGCGGTCGGCGACCAGTGCGGCCGCCCGCGAGGCGAGCTCGTCCACGGACGGGTAGCGGAGGAGGGGCGGCAGGTCACACCTCCACAGAGCGGTGCCGTCGGTTCACATGGTGTGCACGGTGTACGCACAGTCAGTCACGACTCGGGAGGTTCGTCAACACCACGACGGACAAACACTTTTCAGCCACCGCGCAGGACGGGTCCGGGTGACGGCGGGCGGGCCCGGGGTTCAGTCGCTCGCGAGCCGGAAGGCCATCCGGCCGAACCCGACCTGGTCGCCCTCGCGGACGACGGCGGCGCCGATCACCCGGCGGCCGTTCACGGTCGTGCCGTTGGTGGAGCCGAGGTCCCTGAGGACCCACAGGCCGCCCTGGCGGCGGAGCTCGGCGTGCACCCGGGACACCGTCTCGTGGTTGAGCCGCAGCCCGTTGGCGGGGTCTCGGCCGATGCGCAGCGGGTGACCGTTGCCCGGGTGCGGCAGCAGCAGCTTGGGCAGCCGCTCGGCCTGCCAGGCCCGGCGCAGCCGCACGGTGAAGCCGGAGACGGCCTCGACGGTGCCGAAGAGCAGGCGCGTGAAGCGGTTCTCCTGCGGCAGGTCGGCGGTGAGCGCGGCGAGTTCGTCGGAGCGGCGGGCGGCCAGCGCCAGCTCCATGCGGCGCACGAACGTGTCGTGCGACAGCCGTCCCATGGCGACGCCGTCACGCAGCACGCTCAGCACTTTGTCGCGCTCCGCGTCGGACAGCCGCGCGGGGTAGGTGTGGAACTCGAAGGACGACGTCACGCTGCCGATTCTGGGTCAGTGAACCCCGGGTGTCCAGAAAACAGGGAAACGGCCGTCACGCGCGCGTACGTACGGCGACACCCGTTCCGCAAAGCCGGGATTCAAAGCGGATTGATCTCGTTTCACGGCACGATGGACGTACTACCTCACGATGAGCCAGACGAAGGGGACCGTCCGTGCAGTTCGAGGTGTGGGCACCGCAGGCAGACCGTGTGACGCTCCATTGCGACGGCGCCACGCGCGCGTTGGAGCGCGCCCCGGGACGGTCCGGCTGGTGGACCGGGGAGGCGGACGCCGAGGACGGCACGCGGTACGGGTTCGCCCTGGACGACGGCCCGGTGCTGCCCGACCCGCGCTCGCGCCGCCAGCCGGACGGACCGGACGGGCTCAGCGCGGTCGTCGACCACGAGCGCCACGAGTGGCGAGCCGCCTGGCCGGGACGCGCGCTGCCGGGCGCGGTGCTCTACGAGCTGCACGTGGGCACGTACACCCCCGAGGGCACCCTGGACGCGGCTGCCGACCGCCTCGAACACCTGCGGGAACTGGGCATCACGCACGTGGAGTTGATGCCGCTGTGCCCGTTCCCCGGCCGACACGGCTGGGGGTACGAGGGCGTCTCGCTGTGGGCGGTGCACGAGCCGTACGGCGGCCCCGAGTCGCTGAAACGGTTTGTCGACCGGGCCCATGAACTCGGCCTCGGCGTCGTCCTGGACGTCGTGCACAACCACCTCGGCCCGTCCGGCAACTACCTGCCCGCGTTCGGGCCGTATTTCACGGAGGCGCACCAGACGCCCTGGGGCTCCGCGGTCAACCTGGACGCGCCCGGGTCGGACGAGGTGCGCGCGTACCTGGTGGGCAGCGCGCTGGCCTGGCTGCGCGACTACCGGATCGACGGGCTGCGCCTGGACGCGGTGCACACGCTGTGCGACACGCGCGCGTGCCACTTCCTGGAGGAGCTGTCGTCCGCGGTGGCCGGTCTGGCGGCCCAGTCGGGCCGGCCGCTGTTCCTCGTCGGCGAGTCCGACCTGAACGACCCGCGGGTCATCACCCCGCGAACGGAGCACGGGTTCGGCCTGGACGCGCAGTGGAACGACGACTTCCACCACGCCCTGCACGCCGCGCTGACCGGCGAGTCCCAGGGCTACTACGCCGACTTCGCCCGGGCCCCGTTCGCCGCCCTCGCCAAGACGCTCACGGGCGGCTACTTCCACGACGGCACGTACTCCAGCTTCCGCGGCCGCCGGCACGGCCGCCCGCTGGACCGCGCACAGGTGGCCGGGCACCGGCTGCTCGGCTACACCCAGACCCACGACCAGGTCGGCAACCGCGCCCAGGGCGACCGGCTCTCGGCAAGCCTCTCCCCCGGCCTGCTGGCCTGCGCGGCCACGCTGAGCCTGACCGCGCCCTTCACGCCGATGCTGTTCATGGGCGAGGAGTGGGCGGCCGGCACCCCCTGGCAGTTCTTCACCGACCACACGGACCCGGACCTCGCGGAGGCCGTACGACGCGGCAGGCGGCGGGAGTTCGCGGCGCACGGGTGGGCCGAGGAGGACGTGCCCGACCCGCAGGACCCGGCGACCCGGGACCGCTCCTGCCTGGACTGGTCGGAACCGGAACACGAGCCGCACGCGCGCGTGCTGGCCTGGTACCGCCGCCTGCTGGCGCTGCGCCGCGAGCAGGCGGACCTCACCGATCCCGATCTCGCCGACACCAAGGTGGCGTACGACGAGGCGGCACGCTGGCTGGCGTTCCGGCGCGGGGACGTGCGGGTGGCGGTGAACCTGGGCAAGGAGCCGGCCGAGATCCCGCTCGGCACCGGCCGGGTGGAGGTCCTGGCCGCGTGGGACAGCGTGGCGGCACCGGACGCGGACGGGGTGCTGCGGGTGCCGGGCGAGTCGTGCGTGGTGCTGACCCAGGCCTGATCCACGTCCGGGTCGTTCCCGGGCACCGGGCGGGCCGCTACAGCTCCTCGTCGTCCTCGGCGTCCTCGCGCAGTTCGGTCACCCGCTCCAGCAGGATCGCCTCCCAGGCGCGCCGGAGTTGGGTGCGCAGCAACGGCAGGGGGCTGTCGTCGCGGCCTTCGAGGCGGCCGGCGAGGCGGACGACGGTGTCGCAGCGGGCCAGCCACAGGCCGCGCAGACAGGGGCGGGCGCCGTACCCGGCGAGGGTGGCCGCGCGGACGGCGGCGCCGGAGCCGACCGCGAGGGCGAGCCCCGCGATGTCCTCGGCGGGGTCGCCGACCGCCGCGTCGGTCCAGTCGAGGACGCCGCGCACCCTGCCGTCGGCGCTGACCACCAGGTGCTCGCCCTTGAGGTCGTGGTGGACCAGCACGGCGGTACCGGGCTGGGCGGCGAGCTGGGCGGCGCCCGGCGGGGTCAGCTGGAGCAGCCGGGCGGGGTCGAACTCGTCGGCGGCGGCGAGCCGTTCGGCGGCGGGCACCGCCATCCGGCGCAGCGCCTCCAGGGAGCGCGGCGGGGTGCGCGGCACGCCGAGCGTCTCGGCCTGCCGTACGGGCACCTCGCGCAGCCCGGTGAGCAGCCCGGCCAGGTCCGCCTCGCCGACCGCGGAGACGTCGTGCTCCTCGGCCGTACCGCCGGGGATCACGGTGTCCAGCGTGTACGTCAGCCCCGGCGCCCACTCGCCGTGCGCCACGCCGGCCGGGACGGCGACCGGCAGGTGCGGCCGCATCAGGTCGCGCAGACGCAGTTCGCGGCGCTGGCGGACGGAGGCGTCCCGGTCGGGGGCGAGGCGCAGCACATGCCGGGTGCCGACCCACCAGGTGGAGTGTTCACCGCCCTCCGCGACGGGCCGCACGTCGGGGCCCGAGGCGCCGCCCGCGCCCTCCTTGAGCAGCGAACGGACCAGTCGGCGGACGGTGTCCGCGGTGGGAGTCGGTGCCTGGGTCATGGATCGCGCCGTTGCCGTTCGGGATGGGGTAGGGGCGAGCGGATGGTTCCGGGGCCGGGCCGGTCAGCCCACGACCACCATCTCGCGGGTGGTGTTGTTGAAACGACGGCCGCCGTCCGCGGTCACCGTGACGATGTCCTCGATGCGCACCCCGAAGCGGCCGGGCAGGTAGATGCCGGGCTCCACGGAGAAGCACATGCCGGGCACGAGCGGCTGCTCCTCGCCCTCGATCATGTACGGCGGCTCGTGCGTGGTGACGCCGATGCCGTGGCCGGTGCGGTGGATGAAGAACTCGCCGTACCCGGCGTCGGCGATGACCGCGCGGGCGGCCCGGTCGACCTCCTGGCAGGCGACGCCGGGGTGTACGGCCCGGAAGCCCGCCTCCTGTGCGGCGCGCACGATGTCGTGCACCTCGCGCTCCTCGGCGGTGGGCGGGCCCACGTGCACGGTGCGGGTGGTGTCGGAGCCGTAGCCGTCCTTGAGGCCGCCGAAGTCGAGGACGACCATGTCGCCGTCCTGGATGACCCGGTCGCCGACCTCGTGGTGCGGGTTGGCGCCGTTGGGCCCCGAGCCGACGATGGTGAAGTCGACCTGGTCGTGGCCGAAGCGGCGCAGCAGGTCGGCGAGGTCGTGTCCGACGTCGGACTCGCGGCGGCCGGCGAAGGGAACCTTGCGGATCTCCTCGAACGTCGAGTCCGCGGCGGCTCCGGCGGCGGCGAGGAGTTCCAGCTCGGCCGCGTCCTTCACGGCGCGGAGCATGGGCAGCGCGTCGGTGAGGGAGGCGTAGGACGTGTCGGGGAGTGTCTTCTGCAGGCCCAGCAGGTGCATGGCCCAGGCGTTGTCGCTGACACCGAACCGGCCGGTCCCGTCGAGCAGGTCGGCGGTCACGGCGTAGGGGTCGGTGCCGTCGGTCCAGTCCCGCAGGGTCAGCACGGCCGCGCCGTCGGCCTTCTCGGCGTCGGGGGCCTCCAGGGTGGGGACGATCAGTACGGGGTCCCTGCCGGGGGCCAGGACGAGGAGGGTCAGCCGTTCGGTGACCGCGGTGGGGGTGTAGCCGGTGAGCCACACCAGGTCGGGGCCGGGGGCGATCAGGAGGCCGGCGAGGCCTGCGTCCGCAGCGGTGTGCGCTGCGCGCGTCATGCGGGACTCGTAGTCGCCGGCGGTGAAGGGGGCGGCGGGGGTGGTGCCGGTCATCCTGGGCCTCCTTGCGCGGGTGACGGGGCTGTGCAGGCCTCCGCATGCATCCTGCCGGGTGCGGCGGGGGCGCGCGAGCCGGTTGGGCAGAGCCGCCGTTGTGGGTTGCGGTTGTGTGGCCGGTGCGGGTGGGTTGTGGCCGGTCGCGCAGTTCCCCGTGCCCCTTTGGGCTGCAGCCGTGCGGGTGTTCTCAGATGACGACGCCCGGCACCACAGTCAGCTGCTGGTAGCCCCCGCTCGCGTGCCGCACGGTGAGTTCGACCTCCTTGCCCGGCCGGGCGTCGGTCACCGCCCGGACCAGGTCGGCCGCGGTGTCGATCCGTCGGGCGCCGAACTGGAGCAGGACGTCGCCGCGTACCAGTCCCGCCGAGTAGCCCGGGCCCGGCACATGGACGCCCGTCACCATGGCGCCCACCTTCTCGGCGTCCACGGCCTCCAGGCCCAGGGTCGCGGCGGCCGTCGGCGAGGGGGTGGGGGTGGCCGGAGGTGCGGGGCTCGGTTTCGCGGGCGGGGTCTGCTGCCGCAGTTCCGCCAGTCTGCTCATGCCGATCACCGTGGCGCCGATCGTGCCGATGCCGACCCCGGACAGCACCAGGACCGTGCCGACGAACGATCCGAGCAGCAGGGTCCTGATCCGGTTGCCGCGGCGGCGCGCGGCGTGCGGGCGGTGGGCCGGGTCGGGTGGGGGGCTGTCCCCGCCTTCCTGACCGGGGATCGGCTTGGGACGCAATGCGGTCTGTTCCATGGTTCGCCTCCACCCCGAGCCCTACCCGGCGCACGCGGGCGCGACGAACCACGAACGAGTGAGACTGACCCCGGGTCAAGGGCGGGAAGGCTCAGCGCTCACCTGCGCCACGGGCGCACCGTCGATAAGGCTCGCCACCAGGTCCGCCGCCGCCCCCGCGGGGGTCCCGGCGTACACCAGTTCCACGCGGTGGACGAGGCGCGGGGCGGTGACGGGGACGGCGACCGTGCCGGGGACGCCGGTGGCCGCGCGCAGGGGCAGCAGGGTGAGGCCGTGGCCGGCGGCGGCCAGGGCGGTGAGGGTGCGCACGTCGGAGCCGTCGTAGCGCAGGGCCGGGCGGAAGGCGCCGCCGCCGGTCGCGGTGCGCAGCCGGCTCAGCGGCGGGGCCGCGTCGGGTGCGTCGAGCCAGCGGGCGTCGGCCAGGTCCGCGAGGCGCAGTCCGGGGCGGCGGGCGAGGGGGTGCCCGGCGGGGAGCAGAACGGCGACGGGCTCCTCGCCGGCGCCGCGTGTGGTCAGGGGGGCCACGTCGGGCAGCCGCAGCGGGTCGCTGGGGGCGGCGAGGCCGTCGAGCAGGCCCAGGTCGGCGGTGCCGGTGGCGACGGCGGCCGGGATCCTGTCACGGGACAGGACGCGCACGGTGACGCCGGCGGCGGGGAGCGCGGCGAGGACGGCGGGGCCGAGGGCGGTCGGGGTGGCGGCGAGGGTCAGGCCGGGCGCGGGCGCGGCGGCCATCCGTACGACGTCGGCGCGGGCCGCCTCCAGGCGCAGCAGCAGCGGGGCGGCGTGCTCCAGGAGCCGGTCACCGGCGGCCGTCGGGGTCACCGGACGCCGGGTGAGCAGGGTGGCGCCGAGGTCCTGTTCGAGGGCGGCGATGTGCTGGGAGACCGCGGACTGGGTGTAGCCCAGCTCGCGCGCGGCCTCCGAGAAGGACGCGAGGCGGGCCACGGTGACGTACGTGCGCAGGAGGTGCGGGTCCATGCCGCACAGGATCGCATCAGTGATGCTTATCGAGAGTGCATCATTCATCGTTGGACGTGAACCGGACCCCGCGCCCAGGATGAGCCCATGACGAACTCCGCAGCTCGGACCGCCACGATCGCCCTGGTCGGGGACCGCTCCCCGAACGTCGTGTCGCACACCCGGATCCCGTTCCTCCTCGACGCCCTCGCCCAGCGCGACCGGCTGGTCCTCGACGCCTACTGGATCCCGTCCGAGGACGCCGAGGCCGCGGACGCGGTGCGCGGCTTCGACGCGGTATGGGTGCTGCCGGGCAGCCCGTACCGCAGCGAGGCGGGCGTACTGCGCGCGATCCGCACCGCCCGTGAGGAGGGCATCCCCTTCCTCGGCACCTGCGGGGGTTTCCAGCACGCGCTCCTGGAGTACGCCCGCGACGTCTGCGGCCTGACCCGGGTCGCGCACGCCGAGAACGACCCGGACGCCGAGGACCTCCTGATCGAGCCGCTGGCCTGCTCGCTGGTGGGTCACGAGGCCGCGGTGCGGGTCGAGCCGGGCACACTGGCCGAGTCGGCGATCGGCTCCGGGCACACGGTCGAGCGCTATTTCTGCTCGTACGGCCCCTCCCGCCACCTGGACACCCTGCGCGCCCACGGGCTGCGGCTGTCCGGCCACGACGAGGACGGGCACGTCCGCGTCGCCGAACTGCCCGGCCACCCCTTCTTCCTGGCCACGCTCTTCCAGCCGGAGCTGTCGGGCGACGGCTCGCGTGCGCATCCGGTGATCCGGGCGCTGGCCCGGGCGGCGGTCGCGCACGCCACGGAGCGGGCGCGCGCGTCGGTGTGAGGGCGGCGCCGCTCCGCCGCCCGCCGGAACCCGAGGCCGTTGTCAGTGGCGGCTGTTACGTTCTGTGACATGACCGATCACTGCCTGCGGCTGCTCCGGCAGCACCGCCGCTTGGCCGAACTGGCCGCGTTCCCCTTCGACTTCGACCTGGACCGAGCCGCCCACGGCCATGCCGAGCCGGTTCGCCTCGCCTCCGGCGGCTCCCTGGAGGTGGTGGCGGGGAGCGACACCGGCGGCACCTATTTCGGGTGCGCGGACGGCTCGTTGCTCTACGCGGACTCGGAGGGCTCGGCCGGGATCATAGGGTCGTCCGTCGACGAGGCGCTGGAAATCGTGATCGGCCTGCCGGGCTGGCGTGACCTCCTGCACCTGTCTCCGGCGGACGGCGAGACGGCGATCCTCGCGCGCGTGGCCGAGATCGAGGAGGAGATCCGCGAGTACCACGGCATCGACGAGGAGCGCGCCGAGCTCCGCGCCGCCCTGGGCCTGCCCGACCGCTCCCCCGTCGAGCTGCTCGGCATGCTGCACGGGGCCCTGCTGCGCACCGAGCCCGGCTTCCTCCTGCTGAACGCGGACGAAGGCTGCGCCTACGACCTGCTCGACCCGCACCCCCGGCCGCCCCTGTGGGCATCGGTACGGCACGAGGTCCCCGGCGACCCGGCCGACCAGCCGCTGTCGACGTGGACCCGGCTGGCGGCCGAGCAGGGGATGACCGAGCTCGCCCGGGTCGCGCTGATCCGCCGCCTCGACGACATCTTCATGGACCAGAGCCTGCTGCTGCGGCCAGGCAGCAGAAAGGACCTCGATCCGGCGCCGCTGCTCCGGCTGGCCGGGGAGTTCGAGCGGCTGGGCGACCTGGCGCAGGCCGAGCGGGCCCGGGGTCTGTACACCTCCCTCCGGTAGGAACCCGCGCGACGGGCGCCGTCAGCCGACCGGCAGCGACGGGGCGAGCGGTGGGCGGTCCGGAACGAAGCCGTGGGCCCGGCGGGCGAGGTGGTCCGCCTGGTAGCGGTCGACGTGCTGGTGCCAGTTGAGGATGCCGGCCATCCAGTTCTGCAGGTCGCGCACGTAGCCGTCCACGGCCTCGCGCGCCTCGGCGGACAGCTCGAAGTCGTCGTACACGACCGGGAGTTCGCTGGCGACGACGTGCTCGAACTGCCGCATCCGCTGGGTCATCAGGTCGTGCACGACGTGCAGCGCGGTCGGGTAGTCGACGCCGAAGAAGTTCTGGACGACGAGGACGGCGTTGTGCAGCTCGCCCTCGTACTGGATCTCCTTCTGGTAGGAGAAGACGTCGTTGACGAGCATGCCGTAGTCGATGGCGGCGTTCTCCAGGGAGCGCACCGGGCCGCTGCGGTACACCTCCGGGGGAATCGCGGGGCCGTGGCCATGGCGGGCCAGGCTCAGGGTGAGGTCCGAGCCGAAGGTGGACCGGCGCATCTCCAGGTAGTCGACGGGGTCGGGGATGCGGTGCTGGAGCTGGTTGGACATCTCCCAGAGCCAGCTCTCGGTCATCCGGTCGACGGACTCCTTGAGGGCGAGCCGGTCCTCGGGGCTCATCCCGGCGGTGGTGCGGGCCCACAGGTCGGTCAGGCCGCGTTCCATGCCGGTGGCCGGCACCGGCACGGGCTCGTCGGCGAGGGGCATGCACGCCGAGAGGCGGGCCGTGGCGAGCCGGGCGCCGGCCAGGTCGCGCCGGGTGCCGAAGCAGAGGGGGTAGTAGTCGTCGGCATAGGTGCCCCAGGCCAGCCACTGGGCGCTGAGGTCGAGTTCCCCGGGGCCGGCGTCGGGGTCGAGTCCCGCGGCGCAGAGCGCGAGGTCGGAGGCGGCCAGCCGGTCCTCGTCCCAGACGCCCTCGGACAGCATTCCGGTGCCGTGCATCCAGGCGGTCAGCCGGGGCCGGGCGGCATCGAGATGCGGGTTGAGCTCGACCTCGTACGGCATGTGGAAGTCGGGCAGGAGGGAGGGGCCGACCTGCTGGAAGGGCACATGGGTGTAGGCGCGCAGGCGCTCCGCGGCGGCCGCGGCCAGTAGGGCGCCGACGTCGGCGGCGGAGGTGCCGGGGCCGGTGAGGTGCTGCCAGGGGGAGGACGGGACGGCGCCCTGGTTCATGTAGCGGCTGGAGCGCAGGTGCCATTCGTGGCCGCCGGACTGCCAGTCCTGCAGGCCCTTGGTGTAGGCGGCGATCGCGGCGGCCTGGCCGGGGGTGAGGCCCTTCTCGGCGGCGAGGGCCGGGACTTCGGTGAGGGCGGTGTGCTCGAACTGGTGGAGGCGGGAGGTGAGGATGTCGTTGACCGCGTCGGCGGCCTCCTGGGTGGTGCAGTCGAAGAAGGTCTCCAGGACCAGGACGCCGTTGCTGTTCTCGCCCTCGTCCTCCACCTCGCGCTGGTAGGAGAACAGGTCGTTGCGCAGGTGGACGGCGTCGGCGAAGGTCTCCATGAGCACCCTCAGCGGCCGCGAGCCGGCGGCGACGGCGGGCACCTCGGCCGTCGCGTACTCGACCAGGCCCGCCGACCAGGGGGCGCCGCCGACCTTGCGGCGCATCTCGATGTACTCGACGGGGTTGGCGATCCGCCCCTCGTTGATGTTGGACAGCTCCCACATGGACTCGTTCAGCAGGTGCTCGGTGGCGACCGAGAAGCGCCGCCGCCAGTCGACCGACATCGACGGCACCGTGCGCGCCCACAGGTCGGCGAGGCCCGCCTCGACCGGGTTCTGCGGCTCCGGCACGGGCGTCGCCGGGTCGAGCGGCATGAACAGCGGGAGCCGGTCGAGGTGGGCCTTGCCGGCGGCACGGTCCTGGGTGCGCTTGTACATGTCGAGGAAGTGGTCGTCGAAGAAGAACACCCACACGTACCAGTCGGTGATCAGCGAGAGGGCGGGACCGTCGCAGTCGGGGTGGGTGTAGCTGCACAGCAGGCCGTAGTCGTGTGCCTCCAGGTCGGCCTGGGTCCAGATCCCGGAACCCTCCAGCATGCCCATCTCGCGGGCCCACTCGGTGGAATGGGCCCGGGCCTCCTCCAGATGCGGGTTGAGCCGCGCGGGATACGGCATGTAGAAGTGCGGGAGTTCGAACGGCTGCGTCATGGCCGGGGCCCTACCCGCGCGCCACAAGTGCCATCCACCGCGGGGCACATGATCACACCATCGCGTGAACCGGGGCGGAATCCGGGAATTCCGGGCGGACAAGGCCCTGCGAGGCGTTCACGGAGCGCGCCTTCGGGCTGCCGCCCTGCTGCGGCCCGTCTTGCCCGGCCCCGCCGCACGGGCCACCGTGGTCGCATGACCACCTCCGCCGACGGCGGTGCAGCCCCGCCCGTCCCCGATGTGTTCGATCCGCGCCGGTACGCGGCCGGCGTGCCGTACGCCGCCTACCGCGTCCTGCGCGACCACCACCCGGTGTCCTGGCAGCGGGAGCCGGAAGTACTGGGGTGGCCGGCCGGGCCGGGGTTCTGGGCGGTGGCACGGCACGCGGACGTGGTGCAGGTGCTCAAGGACCCGGGGACGTACTCGTCGCACCTCGGCGCGACCCAGATCCGGGACCCTGCCCCAAAGGACCTGCCGTTCATCCGGCGCATGATGCTCAATCAGGATCCGCCGCACCACGGGCGGCTGCGGCGGACGGTGAGCCGGGCCTTCACTCCGGGGAGGATCGAGCGGTTCGAGGCGGTGGTACGGGAGCGGGCGCGGACCCTGTTCGCCCGGGCGCTGGAGGCGGCCCGGGCGGGGGACGGCACCGTGGACCTGGTCGCCGCCGTCACCGACGAGTACGCGCTGCTCAACCTCGCCGATCTGCTGGGTGTCCCGGAGAGCGATCGGGGGCTTCTGCTGCACTGGACGCGGCGGGTGATCGGCTACCAGGACCCGGACGAGGCCGGGCCCGGGATGCTCGACGGCGAGGGCAGGCCGGTCGATCCGCGGTCGCCCGCGATGCTCCGGGACATGTTCGGGTACGCCCGGCGACTCGCCGCGCACAAGCGCCGGAACCCGGCCGACGACGTCATGACGGCCCTCGCCCACGACCCGGAACTCGGCGACGGCGAACTGGAGATGTTCTTCTTCCTGCTGACCGTCGCGGGCAACGACACGGTGCGCTCGGCCGCCCCCGGCGGACTGCTGGCGCTGGCCGAACACCCGCAGTCGTACCGCCTGTTGCGTGCCGGGAAGGCCGGGGCGGGCGCCGCGGTGGACGAGTTGCTGCGCTGGCATCCCCCGGTGCTGACCTTCCGCCGTACGGCCGCGCGGGACACCGAGCTGGGCGGGCGGCGCATCAGGGCGGGCGACAAGGTGGTCGTCCTGCACGCCTCGGCCAACCGTGACGAGCGGGCCTTCGCCGGGCCCGACCGGCTCGACCTCACCCGGGCGCCGAACCCGCACGTGTCCTTCGGGGACGGACCGCACGTCTGCCTGGGCGCCCACTTCGCCCGGCTCCAGCTGCGCGCTCTCTACGCGCAGGCGCCGGCCGTGCTGGAGCCCGCCGGTCCCGCCGTGCGGCTCGTGTCGAACTTCATCAACGGGCTCAAGTCGCTGCCGATGCACCTGGGTTGACCTGGATCAGGGCATGGGTGCCGGCCGTGCGCCAGCGCTCCGGCTCGGCCGCATCCAGGGCCGCTTCGGTGTCCGCGGAGAGTCCGGTGACCACATCGGACTTGAGGGTGCGCAGCGCCGCCACCGGGCCCGGGAACCAGGCGGTGACCTCGGCGAAGGGGGTGGTCGGCGCCCAGAGCCGGTCGCCCACCAGACGACGGTAGTTGAGGTCCCCCTTGAAGATCGTCAGCGCGGCGGAGGCGAAGTCGGCGCGCAGGTCGCCGGGCATCTCGGCGTACGGCAGCGGGGCGCAGGAGAAAGGGTGGGCGCGCATGGTGAGGCGGCCGTCGGCCATCGCCGACCAGAGGGTACGGCCGTACCCGGCGGCGGCGCCCGGGGCCGCGGTGAGCCTGCGCAGGGCGTCGAGCACGTCGGCGGTCGTGGCGTCGGAGACGTAGTACGGGTGGGGCTTGATGTGCAGGACCGCCCGTGCGATGCGGTCCGTGTCCAGGAGGTGGGCGATCAGCAGCAGGTCGGGGACGAGTTCGCGGCCGGCGTTGTCGGCGACGAGGCACAGGGTGCCGCCGCCGTGGAGCAGCGGCCACAGGGCGGTGGCGTCGTCGGCGACCAGGGCGGCGACGGCCTCGCCCGACTCGGCGGCGGAGAGCCGGAAGCCGAGGTCGGCGCGGTTGCCCCACAGGGAGCCGTGCAGCAGGGCCCGGTCCGCATCGCCGCCGAGGTCGTCGAGCGCGGCCAGTTCCTCGTCGGTCTCCTTGGCGTCGAGTTCGGCGAGCTTGAAGGGGCGGAAGGGGTCGATGCCCTGCCAGGGGCCGGGGCCGAAGTAGCCGACGGCGTCCAGGAGCCGGCGGTAGAACCAGCTCTCCGACCACAGCCACGGCACGTCGAACCAGGACCGGCCGGCGTAGGTGTCCAGTCCCCAGTCACGCCAGACGCCCGCGTCGCCGGGCAGAGGTTCGATCACGCCCTCGGTGCAGTTGTGCAGCAGCGCGTCGAGGGCGCGGTGCTGCTCGGGGCCGTACGGGAAGGCGTCCCGCACCTGGCGGATGATCGCGGGGTGCCGTTCGGCCAGCACGCTGTGCGGGAACGGGCCGGTGATGCCGAGGATCACGGGTGCGGCGGCGGAGTCGGGCATGGGCGCCACGCTATCGCGCGGGCCGCCCGGCTCCGCCGCACCGCAGGGCACCTGTCAGGCGGTTCTGATCTCGCGCTCCAGCTGGGTGGCGAGGGTCAGGTAGCGGGCGCGCCGGTGCACCGGGACCAGGCTGCGGATCATCAGGTGCCACATCTCGGCGACCCTGCGAGGCAGCCGCGCCACCGGCTCCAGGTTGCGGCCGGCGACCCGGGTGCCGACGAAGAAGCAGACCAGGGAGTGCGCGACCGCGCCGACGTCTATGTCCGGGTGGACGTCGGACTCCTTGACGGCGGCCATGAGTTTGCGGGTGGCGAACTCCAGCCACTCGGTGAACGGGTGCCTCAGCGGCGGCCGTACGGTGACGTCCGCGGTGGCCAGGCGCAGCCCGGCGCGCGGGATCGGGCCGTCGACGGAGAGCCGCGCGATCGCGAACGTGGTGCGCATCAGGGCTTCCAGTGAGGAGTAACCACGGCTGTCCATCTCCCTCACCAACTGGCTGGAGGTGCGGGACTGGAGCTCCATGATGGCGTGCGCCAGGTCCTCCTTGGCGGCGAAGTGGAAGTAGAGCGCCCCCTTGGTGACCTTCGCGTGTTCGACGATCTCGCTCAGGCTGGTGGATTCATAGCCGTGCCGGTCGAAGAGGTCGGCGGCGGCCGTGATGATCGTGGCACGGGTCTGCTCCGCGCGTAACTGCCTCGCCATCGACTCGACGCTCCTTCACGGCTCCACGACTTCACGGCTTCAGTGCTCGACGCCTTCTGGGCTCGACGCCCTCTGGGCTTCACGGCTTCCAAACCGACGGGGCATGCGGTTTGTTTCTTTACCCCGTGCACACGATAGCTCACCGTGCGGCAACGGGAGGCAACTGTGCGGACCTGGTGAGGGACGCGGGCAAGTCGCGCGTGCGACCACGTGAACGGGGTCCGCAGTGCACGAACGGACGAGATCAGAACGCGCCCCTCCCTAGCGTCCGCGCCGGTTTCCGGAATGCCGCGGCCCACCGGGCGGCCATCGGTGATCGCCACGATACGAGCCGCACGGTTGGTTCTCAATGACACCCGGAAAGACGGCAAAACGGGCGATCCGGTCGGTGCCGTGCACTTCAACCGGCCCTGTGACCAACCGCGCTGAACAGTGCGGCGCCGATTCCCGTACTCAACCGGACAGAACCCCGTACCCGCCACCCGCCGAGGAGACGTCCCGCATGACTCGGACGACCGCCCGCCTGAGAGTCGCGGGAGCCGCCGTCGCGGCCCCGCTCCTGCTCCTGTCGTGGGCGGCGGGGTCCGCCCGGGCACACGGCGCGCCCACCTATCCCGTGAGCCGGGCCTACGCCTGCTCCCCCAGCGGCGGCAGCGCCTCGACGGCGGCCTGCAAGGCGGCGATCGCGGCGAGCGGGCAGAACTTCGTCGCCTGGGACGACGTGCGGGTGGCGGGCGTGAACGGCCGGGACCGGCAGGTGATTCCGGACGGCAGGTTGTGCGGCGGCAGTCTGCCGGCGTACAAGGGGCTCGACCTGGCGCGCGCGGACTGGCCCGCGACCGAACTGACCCCGGGCGCCCGGCTGACGATGACGTACGCCGCGACGATCGCGCACTCCGGCACGTTCAGGCTCTATCTGACGAAGCCCGGGTACGACCCGACGAAGCCGCTGACGTGGTCCGAGCTGCCCGCGCAGCCCTTCGCGGAGTTCAAGGACCCGTCGCTGACGAACGGGGCGTACCACTTCACCGCGACACTGCCCACCGACCGGACGGGTCGTCAGGTGCTCTACACCGTCTGGCAGACCACCAGCACGCCGGACACCTACTACTCGTGCTCCGACGTGGTGTTCACGGCGAAGAAGGCCGCGAAGAAGGACCCGGCGAAGGACGCGCAGAAGGACGGCGGGGCGACGGCGGGCGCGAAGCCGCGGGCCCGTACGACGCCGGCTCCCAGCGCCTCGGCGAGCGTCGCCGGCCGGGCACAGCGGGCGGCGGCGACCCCGGTCTCCCCAACGACCGGAACCGCCGCCGCCGACAGCACTCCGGTGGCGTCCGACACGGACTCCGGTTCGGGTCCCTCGGCGCCACTGGTGGCGGGCGGCGCCGCCGCGGTGCTGGTGCTCACCGGCGGCGCCGCCCTGGCGTTGCGTCTGCGTCGACGCTGACGCCTCTCGTTACCGGGTCAGTTGGTGAAGACGGCGGCGCCGTTGTCGCTGACCGGGGCGTACTTGGCGGTGAAGTAGCCGGCGGAGGGACAGAGGATGGAGCCGGAGGACTTCGTGAACGCCTGGTTGCTGAAGGCGAGGCTGTTGTCGGTGTTGGAGCTGGTTCCGGACAGGCTCGCGGCCTGGTAGACGCAGGTGATGCTGCCCAGGAGGGTGGTCAGCTTCACCGTGGTCTGGACGGTCGAGCCGCTCGGCGGGGTGACCGCGACCGTGCCGTCCGAGGAGACCGCGGTGGTGTAGGGCAGGTTGTCGACCGTGATGCTGGAGACGCCGGTCACGCCGGTCACGTTGCTGGTGCAGCTGCTGAAGGTCTGCGCGGTGGCCGACTCGGTGGCGGTGCCGGAGGCGGCGGGGTTGTCGGTGACCGTCGCGGTGAAGGTCGAGGCCGCACAGGTGATGCCGCTGGTGCTGGTGGCGCTGGAGTAGAGGGTGGCGGTGGTGCCGCTGGCCAGCGACGCGCTGAGGGTGTCGCCGACCGCGACGGCGGTGCCGCCGGCGCTGCCCGTGGTGAGCACGGCGCCGTCGGCGGAGGCCGGAACGGTGGCCGCGACCGAGAGGGCGACGACGGTACCGGCGAGGGCGAGGAGGGATCGCGTACGCATGCGGGTTTGCCTCTTTCTTTGGGGGGTCTTGCGTGGGGTGAGGTGGGGGGTTCGAGGGCGCGCGAATGCAGCGCCGGCCGTCGCCGGCTCGTCACGCCTTCTCCGTACGTGACGGGCCGGCAACGGCGGTCTGGCCGGACACCGGCCGAAAGCCTGGGGGGGTTAGGCCTCCGACCGGGCCGGTCAAAGGCGTTCGGGCACGGTCCCTGGGGGGAAGCGACCGTGCCGACGCCGCTGAGCGGAGCGGTGATCGAAGAGGCCGGGAAGCGGTCGATGCCGCTCGGCGGATCCGGCGCCACGGATCCGAAAGAAACCAGGGAGAGTTGTAGACCTGATCGACCGTCAACGTCAAGGCCGATCAAGGGAGTTGAGCAGTCGATCAAGGGAATGCATGGTCGGAACACAACTGACGCGAATTCAACACTCTTTTTTCACAACTGTCTTGACCCTGAAAAGTAACCGCCGGTAACTTTCGGCTTGGCTACTGCTGCGTAACGAGAAAGCCCTTGCACCCGCCGGGAGTTGTGAGGAGGCGTGCGCGGCAGCCGCTGTCCGCGCCAGGACAACGTGCCGCTGAAGCCCAACCCGCGTGACTAATGCATGGGAGCAGACATGGCCGAGTCCCCGGACGTTCCGTCCGCCGACAACACGCCTGAGAACCCGGGAAGCGGTTCTCTTTCCGAAACACCAGACACCACCGGGGGTACTGGAGGAGCACCGAGACGGGGACGCGTCCGGGGCCGCCGGGCCGCCATGATGGCGGTGCCGGCCACCCTGGCCCTCGCCGGTATCGGGGTCCTGACCGCCCAGGGGGTGCTGGGGGTGACGCTCTTCATCTCCGGCATGCCCTTCACGGTCACCGCCAAGTCGCTCGACGGCACCGGCTTCGAACAGTTCGGCGCGCTCGACACCATGGCCGACGGCAGCCCGAACGCCGGTGACACCGGCGGCCAGGTGCTGGTCGTCACCTCCGCGATCAAGAAGGCGACCCTGGACAGCCTGTGCCAGAGCGTCGACCTCGGCGGCACCAACCTGCTCATCAAGGCGGGCAGCGGCTCGTCGAAGGTGCAGGCGACCGATCTCACCACCGACTCGACCCTGCTGTCGGGTGACGCGTCCTTCACCAACATCGAGATCGGCAACGACGCGAGCGAGCTCGACAAGGCCGGGGTCAAGGGACCCAAGGGCGTCTTCGCCCAGCAGTCCGACACCGTGCACATCGACAACCTGCGGCAGACCAACTACAAGACGACCGCCGGGACGTTCACGCTTCCCGGCCTGAAACTCAGCTTCAGCGACACGGGTTGCTGATGTCCGGCACAGACACTCCAGATCAGGGGTGGCGGCCCGCCTTCCGCGGTTGGCGGGCCCGTCGGCCGTTCCTGGGCGGCCTGCTGCTGACCCTGGGCGGCGGCTGGATCCTGCTCACCGTGAAGGCCTCGTTGAAGGTCGTCGTCCATATCGGCATGCAGGGTGTGGCGGGCTATCTGCTACCGGCGGTCATGGTGCTGTGCGGCCTGCTGACCCTCTTCAGCCCCTCGCAGCGCCTCTTCTACTCCATCCTCGGCATGCTCTGCTCCCTGGGCAGCTGGGTCACCTCCAACCTGGGCGGCTTCTTCGTCGGCCTCCTCCTCGGGGCCGTCGGCAGCTGCCTGATCTTCGGCTGGCTGCCGGACCAGGAGCCGCGGGTGAGCCGGCGCAAGCGCCGCAAGGCCGCGCGGGCCGCCGCGCAGCAGGCGCAGGGCTTCGGGGAAGGGGCGGGAGAACCCGCCTGAAGTCACGGAAGAGGCGGACCGAGGAGTTTCGGTCCGCCTTTCCGTGTGTCCGTATGTGCGGAGCCAAGGAGTACTCAGTCCGGCAGAGCCGCGCCGACTCTCTGCAACTCCCGCAGTACGTCGACCTGTTCAGCCACGTTCGCCGACGCTTTGTTGACGATCAGTACCGTGTCGCGACAGCCGGATGCCCCGAACACCTGGATCTGCGTACGGAGACGAGTCCGCTCAATTCCGCGGACCGCCCGCCAGGCACCGCTCGCGGCTTGTTCGGACGTCATCACCACCTGGGTGAGCGGATCCCGTCGAATCAGCCGGGCGGGGATTCCGGGGCGAAGACTCAGGCTTCCGGAGACTTCGGAGATGTCCAGCGCCCAGTCGCCCTCGCTCAGGAGCTCCACCCAGTGCTCACCGTTGGCCCGGTCGTACAGCTGTGGCAGGTTCCCGGGATGAACGCCCAGACCGGGGACGACCAGGAGGTTCCGGACCGTCCCGCGCAGCACCACTCGCCGGAACGCGCACGCCGCGACACGCAGGAGCTCGTCGTCGTCCACCACCAGCCCGTCGACCGTGACCTCGTCGAGCAACGCGCCTTCCAACGTGCAGGCTCGCGCCTTGCAGTCGCGCAGCGTGACACGGCGGAAGACGGGACGTCGCCGAGGGTCGTCAACAGCCTCTGCGGTTGCTCCGAAGATCTCGTACCCGTCGAGGTCCAGGTCCTCCACCACCGTGCCGGGCACCGCCCTCAGCGCACCGGTGCTGCCGGGCAGCTTCTTGTAACTGGACGGTTGCACGACTAGAACACTCCGAATCCGTACGGAACGCTGGGATAGGTGACGTATGTCATGGGGTTCACATACGACCTGGCGAAGTGGCTGATCATCTGGCCGAGCGTGTCCGTGGTCACTTCGTACATCTCGAGGTTGGTGAGTCCCACGAAGTCCGGCATGGACGCGCCTCCCACCTGCATGAAGTACGGTCTGACGTCCGGGTGCCTGGCCACTGCACGCTCCAGGGCCTTTCCGAAGTTCGCCTGCCCCATCCCGGGGTGGTCCATCAGGTAATCCAGTTCTCCGTCGGACAGCTCCGAGAGCGCCAGGCTTGGGTTGGCGCGGAGTTTTTCATATGTCTCCCTCACCGCGCGTCTCATGGTGTCGTCGGGGTCCTCGCATCCTACCGACGTCAGGATCTCGCCCGGATCGCATCCTTCGGCTCCGACCGCGGTCGTGTTCCCACCGGTTCCCCCGCCACCGCCCAGTCCCCCGCTGGCGGCCGTGGCGGTCTCGGTGTCGGCGCCGGCCGTCGAACTGGTCGCGAGATGCCCCGCCGCGGCGGCCGCGTCCTCGTCCGGGGTGGTGCCGATGGCCGGGGTGGTGTTGACGCCGCCGAGGTTCTGGTTCTTGGGGCGGGTGGGAACGCCGTGGGCGCCGCAGTCGTCGTCCGCCGAGGCGGCGAGGACAAGGCCAAAGAGGAGTTCCTCGGCGCTGGCCGAGGCGAGTTCCTCCCAGATGACGTCGCCGACCGCCTCCAGCCCCTCGGCGGCGGCAGCCCCGCCGCCCGCGGAGCTCGCGGCGCCGTAGCCGTAGGTCAGCGCCCCGCCGAGAGCGACTCCGTAGTAGAGGGACGAGTAGCCCCCGGACGAGCCGTAGGAGCCGTACGAGTTGCCGTAGGAGACGCTGTACGAGCCCGAGTCCGAACCCGAACCGCGGCCGCCCGAGTGACCCGACGGCTGCCAGTTCATGGCGTCGTCGAACTCGTTCTCGAACTGCCGCTCCTGATCGGCGATCTGTTGCTGCAGGGCCCGTTCGTCGGCTTCGTTCTGGGCCATCCTCCGGGCGTTCTCGCGTTCCCAGGCCTTGTGCTGGTCCTGGGAGTACTTCTCCATCCGGTCCCAGGCCCCCGCCTGCCACTGCTTGAGATAGGCCTGCTGCGCCTCGTAAGCCTCCTCCTGGGCCTTGATGTCGTCGCTGGTGCAGGCGTCGTGGCCGGAGGTGTCCGTGGCGTCGAGCGGGTCGTCGTTGCCGTACGCGTACGGGTTGGCGTTGACGGCCGGGGTGGGCGGGTTGCTCACCGTGTCGGCGCTGGTGAAGTCGCCGTTGGCCGGGTTGTACCAGCGGGCGGCGGCGTTGACGTAGCCCGTCCCCGGGTCGGTCCAGCCGGACTGGTAGCCGAGGTCGGTCTGGCTGCCACTGGTGGCGGTGGGGGTGCCGTAGGGGTCGTAGGCGGTGGAGCCGGTGAGCGCCGTGCCGGTTGCGGTGAAGGTGGCGGTCACGTCGTCATGGCTGTCGGTCAGGGCCAGCCGTGCGGAGGTGCCGTCCGCCGCGCTCACCGCCAGCAGGCCGTCGTCGGCGCCGCGGGCGAAGTCCTGGGCGCCGTCGGAGACCGCGTTGTTCGTGCCGTCGGCGTAGCTGAAGGTGTGCGTGGAGCCGCCGGACGTGGCGGTGGCCAGCCGTCCCAGGCCGTCGTAGGTGTAGCCGCCGCCCGCGCTGGTGGCGGTCAGCTCGTCGAAGGCGTCGGCGGTGTACGTGGTGGTGGAGCCGCCCGAGGTGACGCTCGACGTCGTGCCCCGCGCGGTGTAGCCGTACGTGGTGGTGGTCGAGCCGGACGTGACGGACATCAGTTCGTTGCGGGCGTTGTACGTGGCCGTGCTCGAACCGGCGCTGGTGCGGTTGCCGTTGGCGTCGTAGCCGTAGGCGGTGGTCGAGGAGCCGGTGGTGGCGGACTTCAGGCGGCCGGCGTAGTCGTAGTCGTAGGTGCTGGTGCCGGAGCCCGCCGTGCCGGTGGTGGTCCGGGTGGCCGTCTGGCCGTCGGCGTTGTACGTGTACGCCACCGACGCCTCCGTCGTCCCGGAGGGGGTCTTCAGGACGTCGGAGGTGAGCTGGTGCAGCGCGTTGTAGTCGTAGCTCCGGGCCGCGCCGCCCGTGCCGTAGCTGACGTTCTTGGTCTGGCCGAGCTGGTTGTAGGTCAGCGTCGCCGTGGTGCCGGTCAGCGGGTCGGTCTCGCTGTTGACCCGTTCGTCGGCGTCGTAGCCGAAGGTGGCGGTGCCGGTGGCGTCGGTGCGGCTGCTGATCCCGCCGTTGGCGTCGTAGGCGTAGTTCGCGGTGCCGCTGGGGCCGCCCAGGGTGAGGACGAGTCCCCGGTCGTCATAGGTGAAGGTGTCCGTGCCGGTCGGTGCCGAGACGGAGGTGAGGCGGCCGTCGTCGTCGTAACCGAAGGATCGGCTCGCGGTGGTGCCTTCGGCGCCGCTGCCGGACTCCGCCGTCAGCAGCCCCTTGTCGTCATAGGACTCGGTGAGCTTGACGCCTCCGGGGCGTGTGACAGCGTGCTGGCGCCCGTCGGCGTCGTAGGAGACGGCCGTGGTGCGGTCGGCGGCCGAGGTCAGGCCCGTGACACTGGGCGCGACCGTGCTCTCCAGCTGGCCGAGCGGGTTGTAGGTGTAGAAGGTGGCGTTCTTGTCGGCGTCGGTGTAGCGGGTCTCGTGGCCCGCGGCGTCATAGCCGAACGAGGTCGTGATCGAGGTGGAGGCGTCCACCGGCTGCGTCTGGCTCACGGTCCGGCCGAGCGCGTCGAACGTCGCGGTGGTGGTGTGCTGCCGGGCATCGGTGGCCGAGGTCTGGTCGCCCGCCGCGTCATAGCCGTACGAGGTGGATCCGACGGTCGCACCGGACGTGTCGAGCTGGGCCGCCGCGACCAGCCGCTCGGCCCCGTCGTAGCCCTGCGTCGTCGCGGTGCCGTCGGCGGCGGTGGTCTTGGTGACCTGCCCCGCAACGTCGTACGCGTACGACGTGGTGTTGTGCAACGAGTCCGTGACGGTGCTGGTCTCGCCGAGGGCGTCGTAGCCCGCGGTGGCCGTGTTGCCCAGCGGGTCCTCGATCGAGGTCAGGTCGCCGAGGCCGTCGTAGCCGTACTTCGTCGTGTAGGCCGCCGGGGTGGGCCTGCGCTCCACCTGGGTGCTGGTGGCCTCGCGGCCGAGCGCGTCGTAGGTGGCCTCGGTCCTGGCGCCGGTCGGGTCGGTGGTGTTGAGGACCTCGCCGTCGGTGTCGTAGCCGACGTGGGTGACCAGACCGCCGGGCAGGGTCTGCTGGACGCGGTCGCCGAGCTGGTCGTAGACGTACGACGCGGTGTGCTGCAGCGGGTCGGTCTCGGTGTGGACGTCGCCGAGCGCGTCGTAGGTGTAGGAGGTGGTCGGGGTGATGGTGCCGGAGCCGTCCGGCGGGGTGTACGCCGGCTGGGAGACGGCCTGGACACGGCCGTCGAGGTCGTAGGTGGTGGTGACGATGTTGCCGTCGGCGTCGTCGGTCTCGACCGGTTCGCCGAAGGTGTCGTAGCCCGACTTCGCGACGGCCACGGTCTGTTGGGCCGCTCCCCCGCCGGTCTCGGTGCTGACGGGCGGCGAGGTCGTGGTGGTCAGCCGGCCGTCCTCGTCGTAGGCGTAAGTGGTGGTGTAGGCGGATGCGGTGGCGCCGGCGGCGTTGCCGCGTGCGTCGGTCATCGTGACCGGCAGGCCGCGCTGGTCGTAGGTCCAGCTGGTGATCAGCGGCGCGGAGCCCGCGGTGCCGGCCGAGGTGTGCAGCGCGGCGACCTCGGTGGCGGACAGGACGCGGTTGTACGTCTGGACGTTGCTGACCGAGCCGTTGAAGTACTGGGCGGCCGCGCCTGCCGTGTAGCCCCGGCCGATGACGAACGGCCCGGAGCTCGCGATGGGTGTGGTGTCCGTCGCCGTGTTCTGGGCGGTGCCGTTGACGTAGAGCGTCATCTTGCCGCTGCTCGCGTCGTAGGTGCCGACCAGGTGGGTCCAGGTGTTGAGGGTGGGGGCGGCGGTGGAGGTGGCACCGGCGAGGGTCGGGGACGCCACGTCGGTGGTGGCCCGGTCGAACGCCCAGCGGCCCGCGGTCGGGTTGTAGTCGAGCGAGAACCCGGCGGCCTGGGTGCCCTGCTGGGCCATGACCGTCTGCCAGGTGCCGGTCGGGGTGGTGGTGATCTTCGCCCAGGCGGACACCGAGAAGCTCTTGGTGGTGTCGACCACGGACCCGCCGGTGGCGATCTGTCCGGCACCGGCGAAGACGGCGGAGCCGCCGTTCTCCGTCGACCAGCTCGTCGACGTGTTCAGGGTGCCGGCGTTCCCGGCGCCGGAGCGGTCGCCGGCGGACGGGTTCTCACCGTCGTCCAGCTTCCACCAGCCGGCCGCGCCCACCGTGACCGGGGACTCACCGGTGGTGGTGGAAGAGGCGTAGAGCTGGCTGATCTCGTTCGGCTGGAGTTCGCGCCCGTAGAGCTGGACGTCGCGGACCCGGCCCGCGAACCAGTTGACCGAGGCACCGGCCGCCTTGCCCCGGCCGATCGCCACGCCCGTGGTGCTGGCCATCGGCGTGGGGTCGGTCACCAGGGTGCAGTTGAGGCAGATGCCGCTGACCTCGACGTCGTTGACGTACAGGCTCATGTTGCCGAGCGCGTCCATGATGCCGACCAGGTGGGTCCAGGTGCCCGCGGTGGCCGGAGTGGGGTCGCTGGCGACGTAGTTGGTGGCCGTGCTGGTGTCGTTGCTCGCGCGGACGAAGGCCCAGGACTTGGTGGTGTGGTTGTACTCCAGCTGGAAGGCGCTGTTCTGGGCGCCCTGCTGGCTGACGACCGTGAAGTCCTTCGTGGTGCTGGTGGCGCTCAGGTACGCCCACGCCGAGACGGAGAAGGCCTTGCTGGTGTCCACGACGGGGGTGCCGCTGGTGAGGACGGCGCCGGAAGTTCCGTTGAAGGAGGTGTAGTTGCTGCCGGGCGGCCCCCAGGAGGTGCCGGTGGACGGCGTGCCGGTGAAGCCGTTGCCCGAGGAGTCGGCGGCCGTGACCGCGCCCTCGGTGAGCGGCCAGTAGCCGGTCGGCCCCGTGGTGTCGGTCCGTACGGACTGGGCGGTGCGGTTCCCTGCGGCGTCGTAGGAGTAGCCGATCTGCCGGGTCTGGCCGCCGCCGGTGAGGATGCGGGACAGGACGTTGTCGTCCGGGTCGAAGGTGTTGACGGTGATCCGGTTGACGCCGGACGGGTCGACCACGGTCTTGGCGGTCCGGTCGGCGGCGTCCACGGTGTACTGGGTCTGCTTGAGGCAGGACGTGCCGGACCAGACGTCGCACTCCCACGTCATGTTGCCGGCGGCGTCGTAGTCGTAGGCCTTGGTGGTGGTGGCGACGGAGGTGCCGGAGGCGTCGGTCTGCGACTGGAGCAGGTTGTCGTCGAAGTAGCTGTAGGCGGTGGTCCGGCCCATGGAGTCGGTGACGGACGCGAGCCGCCCCGCCGGGTCGTAGGCCCGGGACTCCACGACCAGGTCGGTCGGGTCGGAGGGGGCGGTCGGGTCGCCGGTCCAGCCGAGCAGGCTGGTGGTGAGCAACTGGCCGGTCGGCGAGTAGGCGTAGCGGTAGGTGGTGCCGGCCGGGTTCGTCTCGGTCGTCTTCCGGCCGAAGGTGTCGTACGTGTACCCGGTGACCTGGCCCGCCGGGCCGGTGACGGTCTTGACGCGGTCGTTGTCGTCGTAGACGTAGCCGGTGGCGCGGGTGGCGTCGTGGCCGGTGGTGTCGGCGGTCGAGGTGCCGGTCAGGTCGCCGTCCGCGTCGTACGTGTAGGTCGTCTTCGGGGTGTGGGTGACGCCCCTGACCGCGTCGGTGGTCGCCGGACCGGTCTCGGTGAGGGTCCGGCCCAGCGCGTCGTAGGTGTACGCGGTCTGCACGCCGCCGACCGGTGCGCTGACCGGAGGGAACGTCGCCGGGTAGGTGTCGGAGCTGACCACCTTGGTGGTGAGGTGGCCGAGGGTGTCGTTCAGGTAGTAGGTGACCTGGCCGGACGGGTCCGTCTCGCTGCAGACCTTCCCGAGGCGCACCGTGCCGCAGTAGTGGTAGCGGGTGACCTGGCCGCTCGGGTCGGTGACCGTGGCGAGCATCCCGTACACCTCGGTGTACGCGACGCCGGTGTAGTCCGTGAAGGTCTCGTTGTCGTTGTAGTACGTGTATCTGGTCCTGCGGCCGCTCGGGTAGTCCGGTGTCGGGGGCGTGGTGACGGAGGCCAGGGCGCCGAACGGGGTGTAGGTGTAGGCCGTCCGGTAGGCCGGGTTGGCGGTGCCGGTCGCGCCGGAGCGGGCGTCGGCCGCGTAGAGGACCTTGCCGTTGAGCGGGTCCATCGGGTCGGCCGCGTTGGTGTGGTAGCTGAAGTAGGAGGTCTGGCAGGAGTTCACCTGGCGGCAGGTCGTCGTCGCCAGGACGTTGCCGTACACGTCGTGCTGACGGCTGGTCGAGTGCCCGTCGGGGTCGGTGACGGCGTCCTGGAAGCCGAGGGAGTCGTAGGCGTACGTCGTCCGGCCGCCGCCCGCGTCGGTGACGGAGGTGGTGCGGTTCCCGTTCGACGGGTCGAAGGTGTACGTCTCGGTGTGCTGCGCGGGGTCGGTGACCGTCAGCGTGGTCGACGGCGTGAGCAGGGTGGCCGAGCCCTTGGCCGTGTACAGCCCGAGCGGGGCCTCCACGCTGCTCTGGCCGAGGTCGGTCTGGTAGATGCCGACCTGGCCGATCTCGCCGTTGAAGTACCCCTGCGCGTTGGCGGGCGGCTTCGGCCAGGAGCCGGCGACGTATCCGGCGCCGACGCTCACCGTGGTCTCGCCCCAGGTCTTCACCTGGCCCGCGATGGTCTTGCCGGTGCGGGTGGCCTGGCTCTGTCCGTCGAGCCACAGGGTCTGGCCGGTGCCGCTCGCGGTCATCACGACGAGGTGCCAGTTGCCGTCGTTGACCGCCGCCTTGGAGGCCATCGGGGAGAGGCTGCCGTCCCAGAACTGGCCGTGCAGCAGGCCGTCCGTGCCGATGTAGAGCGCCGGGGTGTAGCTGGTGGGCACCGAGCCGATCGGGGCGTTCTGGTACGAGAGGAGGACCCCGCCCGCCTGTTTGGTGTTGAACCACAGGGCGACGGAGGCGGTTCCGCTGCTGTCGTCGAGGGCTCCGGCGGGCAGGGACAGGGAGGAGTCGGTGCCGTTGAAACCGGCCGCAGTGTCCCCGCCGGGGCCGAAGATGCCGGGTTCGCCGAGCATGACGTCGTTGTAGATGCCGTCGGACGCGCCGTCGGCCGGTTTGTCGACGCCGTACTGGTCGGCGGCGGTGAGGCCGGCCGGCTCGGTCATCGGGTAGTCGTGGGCGGGCCGGGTGCCGCGGACGGCGCCGTAGTAGTAGTCGTTGCTGCCGGTGGTGACCGGGGTGGCCAGCTGGTAGGCACCGCCGTCGGCGTCGGTGACGGAGGAGGCGCGGTCGGTCAGCGCGTCGTAGCCGACGGCGAGCGCGGTCTTGCCGGAGGGCAGGGTGGTGCCGGTCAGTTCGCGGGCGGCGAGGGTGGCGGAGGCGTACTCCTGCTGGACGGCGGGCAGGCCGAGCGGGTGCTGGAGGAAGGAGACGTCCTCGATCTGGCCGTTGAACCAGCCCAGGGCGTTCCCCGAGGGGATCGACGGCCAGGATCCGGCGAGTTCGCCCGCGCCGACGGTGGTGTAGGGCTGGCCGCTCACGGTGATGGTGCTGCCGGTGCGGGTGGCGACCTGGGCGCCGTCGAGGAACAGGGTCTGGCTGGTGCGGGCCCCCGACAGCACCACGTAGTGCCACTTGCCGTCGTTGACGGCCGCGGGCGACGCCATCGGCGTGGCCTTGCCGTCCCAGAACTGGGCGTGGACCTTGCCGTCGGTGCCGATGTAGATCGACGGAGTGTAGTTCGCGGAGACGGCGGTTCCGGGTTTTCCGCTCTGGTACGAGAAGAGCGTCCCGCCCGCCTGTGTGGTCTTGAACCACATGCCGACCGCGAGGTTGCTCGCGTTGGCCGGCAGGTTGTCGGGCAGCGCCAGGTAGGAGCTGGTGCCGTTGAAGGAGGCCGCGGTGGCGGGGGTGCCGGCCAGCGGGCCCGCCTGGCCGAACGTGACGTTGGCGGCGGTGGCGGCGGTGGTGCCCTCGTTGGCGGCGACGCCGTCCTTGGCGGTGGCCGAGCCCGTCGCGTCCCCGAGCCGCCAGTAGTCCGTGGGGTTGGAGTCGAGGACCATCGAGGCGAAGTGCGACCCGGAGGCGGCGCCGGAGGTGTAGCTGTACTGGGTGCAGGCCGTCGCGGTGGTGCTGCTGGAGGCGGGCGGGCACACCGAGGTGAGGTCGCCGGCGGAGTCGTAGCCGTACGTCCACGGGTTGCGGGTGGCGGCGAACAGGCCCGGCTTGGAGGTGACCTCGTCGACGTGCGGGACGTTCTTGACGGTGCCGTCGGAGGCAGTGACCTGCTGGACGCCCCAGGTGAGCTGGAGGGTGACGGGCATGTCGGCCGTGTTGTGGTCGCCGTCGTTGAACCCGTTGTCCTGGCTCAGGTTGTAGCCGACCCCCGTCGGCTCCTCGGGCTTGATGGTGCTGCCGTCCGGAAGGGTCAGGGTGACGGGCAGCCACTGGACGTCCAGGCCGTGACCGTCGCGGTTGCCGTACTGGGTCAGACCCCAGTAGGTCTGGCCGGTGACCGGATCGGTGTTCTGGTCCTGGAAGAAGTACCGCGTGCCCGACTTCTCCGTCAGCATGAAACCGGACGTGCCGTACCCGGACGCCGGTGCGGACAGGACGGCGTAGTCGCCGGCGGGCGGGCTGTAGGTGCCGTCCCCGTTGGCCCCGAACCGTTCCTGGCGTCCGTCCGCCAGAGTGATCACGACGTTGCCGGAGCCGTCCGCGTCCTCGGTGGCCCGCATGTCCAGCAGCGACGACCAACCCGCGCCGAACGCCTTGAAGACACCGGGGTCGAGGCTGTTGTACGTCCGCTGGACGCTGAGCGTGGGGCTGTCCGTCGGGCCCGGGATGGTCGCGTCGGTGGTCTGCGTCGAGTAGTCGCCCAGCTGCGGGTCGACGCCCTTGACGGTGGCGTCGTAGGGGGCCGCGCCGAGATGCGCGGTGACCAGCGGCTGGGGTGCGGCCGGGATGGTGAAGTAGTCGGGCGCGGACCACAGCGAGGCGGCGTTGCCGTCACTGACCTGCGCGGTCCAGTAGAACGTCTTGCCGTAGGCGAGCTTGCCCGAGGGGACGGTCCACACCGGCGTGGTCAGCGAGCCCGAGGAGGCCAGCGCGGTCGTCGAGCCGTTGGCGTAGACGTTGAACGAGTAACTGAGCGCGGTACCGGGGTAGTTGTCCGGGTCGTGCGCGGTCACGGCCAGCGTCGGGGTGAGGCTGAACACCGAGCCGTTGTTGCCGGGCGTGAACGTGTCGACGATCGGCGGGTTGTTGACCACGGGCAGGGAGTAACAGGTCTGCGGGACCCCGTAGGTGGAGAACAGCGTCCCGTTGTAGGACATGTCCCAGCAGATCAGGTAGGTCTGCCCGGCGGTGAGCGCGGGGATCGACGCGGTGACGGTGACCGGTTTGTTCGGCGCGACCGTCGAGGGCATCACCGCCGGGGTCGCGGCGGGGCTGGTGAGCAGGGTGCGGGTGGTGCCGGAGACGGTGTAGAGCTGGTACGAGAGCTTGTAGCCGTTGGTCGGGGTCCAGGTGGCCGTACCGCGGTTCTGCACGGTGACCTTGCCCCAGCCGGGCTGGTTGTTCCACGGCGAGGCGTAGCTGACCTCGGAGTAGGAGGCTCCGGCGCCGTTGGGCGTGTACTCGATGGCCAGGTAGGGGTCGTCGGCGTAGAACTCCTTGGCCGCCGCCGCGGTGGACGCCGCGCTGAGCCGCAGACCGTAGTTGGCCGCCCAGCCGTGCGCCCAGTTCATCACCGTCTTGGTGTCGAGGCTGATGCCCTCCCACTGACGGCCGTTGGAGCAGTCGGTGCCGGCCGCGAAGGAGGCGGTGCCGATCTGGGCGGCGGCCGCGGGCCCGGGGTAGGTGTCGATCTTCGCCGGGTCCCAGGAGGCGGAGACGGGGGCGACGTTCACCGCCTCGGCCGAGCACGCGCCGGTGGTGTCCAGGCCGGAGAACTCGGTGTCCAGCCAGAGCGTCGAGTTGACGATGTAGTCGTTGGCGAACTGGGTGCCGAAGCCGCTGAACTGGAGGAAGGAGTTGTAGTCGTGGCTCTGGTACTTGCCGACGTACAGCTGCCCGTTGCCGTGGAAGTTCTGCGTGACGCCGGACTCGACGTAGGTCGAGGAGGAGGCGTTGCCCTGGCCGGTCGGGTTGCCCGCGGCGGCGGTCCGGTAGGAGGCGGTGGAGGCCGTTCCCGGGGTGGCGGTGGCGGTGGCGCCGGCGGGGATGCGTGCCCAGGTGCCGTCGGATTTCCGGTAGTTGACCGCGTGCGTATGGATCTGGGCGGTGTAGGTCCCGTCGGCGTTCTTGAACACGGTCGTCGTGGCGGTGTCGAGCCCGGGCTGCTCCACGCTGGTGGACGCGGAAAAGCCCCGAGGCTTCTTCGCCGCCGGTGCGGCGACGGGCTTCGGGGCTTTGTGGATCCGGCTGCCGGAGTTCACCGGGTCGCTCTTCGCGCCGTGGGCCTGGTACGCCCCCACCGCGCCCTTGACCCGGCCGGGCCCGGAGTCGGCCAGCGAGGTGCCGGCTCTGCTCCTGGTCGCCGAGGCCGGCACGACGTGCCGCTTGCCCGCCGCGGTGCCGGTCTGCTGTTTCGGGGTGGCGGGGGTGGCCGCCGTTCCCGGTAACGCCTGGGCGGCCTGGCCGCCCTGTACCGCGACCAGCGCGCCGACCGCCACGAACGCCGTCGCTCTCAGCGCCACCCGCACATGCCGGACGGATCTCCACAAGCGGCCCATCATCGTTGCCCCCCCCCAGCGATGCCCAACATCCAACTCCGGACAGCCGGTTCTTCTATCAGCGCGACGACGGCCACGGACAGGCATATATCCCGGGCCTTTGCCAACAAAGACCGGCATTGCACGCCAAGGTTGACCGGTACATTGCAAGCCCTTGTGTGTTTCCTGGCCAACTCCCGCCCCACTCTTTCCAGTTGGAGGGGGAGGCTGCTCCCACAGGACATCGGAGGGGCTGCGGGGGCAGATGGGACTGGGACAGTCGGGCGCTTTACGGGCCTGCGCATACGTCGGCCTGCCGCTGCTGCTCCTGCTGGCCGCCGCACCTCCGGCCACCGCGCGGCAGCCCGCCGCCCCCACCCCCCTCAGTGCCGAATGGCCGCTGGACGCAGCGCACTTCGACGCCGCCCGGATCTGGCGCCTCAGCCAGGGGGCCGGCGTCACGGTCGCCGTGGTCGACACGGGGGTGAACGCCCGCCATCCGGATCTGGCGGGCCGGGTCCTGCCCGGCACCGATGCCACCCAGCAGGCCGCCGACGGCCGGGTCGACCTCTCGGCCGACTCGCACGGCACCTCGGTCGCCGGGGTCATCGCGGGCTCCGGCGGCACGGGCAAGGGCATGGCCGGACTGGCCCCCCGGGCGACCGTGCTGCCCGTCCGGGTCAGCGCCGGCAACGCCGCGGATCCGCTCGCCCTGGCCCGGGGCATCGTCTACGCCGCCGACCACGGGGCCGCGGTCATCAACGTCTCGATGGTGACCACCGACCCCGACCCGCAGGTCCGGGACGCGGTCGCCTATGCGCGCCGCCACGACATCGTCGTGGTCGCGGCGGCGGGCAACAGCGGCCGGGAGGGCAACCCGGTGACCTATCCGGCCGCGTTCCCCGGCGTGGTCGCCGTCTCCGGTACCACCCGCGACGGCGGCTCCTGGGCCGCCGGCGAGTCCGGTTCCTACATCGCGCTGGCGGCCCCGGCGGTGGACATCTACTCGACGAGGAACAGCGGCGGCTACCTCACCGAGGACGGGACCAGTTACTCCGCTCCCTACGTCTCCGCGGCCGCCGCACTGCTGCGTGCCGCGTACCCCTCGGAGAGCGCCGGGCAGATCGTCGCCCGGCTCATCGGCACCGCCGACCGCCCCGGCGGAGGGTCCGGCCGTGACGACCGCTTCGGCTACGGCATCGTCGACCCCCTGAAGGCCCTGGGCGCGCCGGTTCCGGCCGCCAGTGCCGATCCGCTGCGCACCGCCTCCGGGGGCGGCGCCCCGAAGGCAGCCGACACGACGGGCGGCGTTCCGGGCGGAACCGTGGCGGTCATCGGCGCCGTGGCCGGGGTGACCGCCGCCGGGGCGGGCGGCTTCCTCGTCCGCCGCCGCTCCCGTCGTCGTACGTGATCCACAGAAGGAACCCGATCAGCATGCGGCTCCCGGCCCTCACCGCGCGCCCCGTCCGCCGCTTCACCGGTCTCGTACGCGGGCACCCGATCGTCGCGGCCACCACGGCCGTCGCCCTCCTGGCGGTCCTGTCGCTCACCGTGCTGCTCACCGGGGACCGGAGCGCTCGGCCCCGGGCCGACAACGTCTCCCGCAACTTCCGGGCCTGTCTGCTCGTCTCGCCCGCGGGCGCCACCGACGCCCGGCTCAGCCAGGCGTCCTGGCAGGGCATGCAGGACGCGGCGCGCTCCGGCGGGGTCAACGCCGAGCGCTTCCCGGCCCCCACCATCGACGCCAAGGCCGCGCTGCCGTACTTCAACGGCGCCGTCCAGCATCACTGCGAGCTGATCGTCACCGTCGGCACCGGCATGAAACCCGCGACGGAGGCCGCCGCGCGCGCCAACCCGCACCAGCAGTTCGTGATCGTCGGCGCCACCTCGGCACATCCGCGCGTCTCGGCCATCGCCGCGCCTGCCGACCCGGCGAAGGACGAGGCCGGAAAGGAACTGGCCGGCAAGGTCAGCGCCTTCATCACCGCCAGGCGCTGACCGCCCGGAGCCGGTCGGGCAGCGCGACACGCCCCACGGCCGCGTGACCGGCCCGGGGCACCCCCGGACCGGTCACACCGTTCGCAGCACGGACCCGCGAAGCACGGGACCAGGCGGCGTCAGCTCGTCGTGACGGTCGGCTCGCCGGTCGTCCGGGGCTCCGGCTGCGCGGGGGCCGCGGCCGGCTCCGCCGCCATCTGTACCGACGTCGGCTCCACCGGCGCCGCCGCGGCCGCGTCGTCGGTCTTCATGGCCTTCGCCTCGCTCTTCAGGATGCGCATCGACTTGCCCAGGGCCCGGGCGGTGTCGGGCAGCTTCCGGGAACCGAACAGCACGATGAAGACGATCGCGACGATCAGCAGGTGCCAGGGTTCGAGTCCGTTGCGGAGCATGACCGCCCCCTCCCTTTCTCACGTTTTCGGGCCGACGGAGGGTGCTGCGTGCGCCCCGGCCGGGCAGCGACGATTGCTACATTGCGCAACTGTACAACCCGGAGCGGGAAACGCACCCTGGACCCGGCCCGCAGTCGCTACCGCCGGTCCTGGCGTGCCCGCACCGCCCGCAGCGCGACGGCGTAGAGCCCCAGGACGGCGGCGAGCAGCACGTGGTAGGCGGCCGGCAGCCCGGTCATGCCCAGGGCCGTGCCCAGCGGGCCGGGCGGCAGCAGCAGGCCGACGGCGGCGAGTACGGCGGCGGCGCGGCCGACGGGCCCGGAGCGGGTGCCGCCGCGCAGCAGGAACATCACCAGGGCCTGGGTGAGCAGGTTCTCGGTGAACCAGGCGGAGTGGAAGACGGCCTCGTCGTCGAGGGCGTCGGGGCCGCGCAGGGCGAGCGCGAGGACGCCGAAGGTGGCGAGGTCGGCGATCGCGTTGAGCACCCCGAAGCCGGTGATGAACCGCAGGAAGGCACGCGGCCGCAGCACGGTCGGGCGGAGCAGTGCCGCAGGCCCGGGGCGGTCGTACGCGAAGGCGAGCTGGGCGGCGTCGAAGCAGAGGTTCTGGGCCAGCACCTGGACCGGGAGCATCGGCAGGAACGGGAGAAGCAGACCGGCGGCGAGCATCGCGATGACGTTGCCGAGGTTGGAGGAGAGCGTGACCCGTAGATAGGAGGCGATGTTGGCGCTGCTGTGCCGGCCCGCGGTGACGGCGTGCCCGATCGCGCCGAGGTCCTTCTCGGCCAGCACCACGTCGGCCGTCTCGCGGGCGAGGTCCACGGCGGTGCGGGGCGCGATCCCGACGTCGGCCGCGCGCAGGGCTGGGATGTCGTTGACGCCGTCCCCGAGGAACCCGACGGTGTGCCCGGCGGCACGCAGCCCGGCGACGATCCGGGCCTTGTCCTCGGGGGTGCAGCGGGCGACGACGACGGGGCCGGGGACCGCCACGGCACCGTCCGGTTCCGCCCCGCCCGCCTCCGGACCGGCCCAGTCCGCCGCCGCCCCCGCCTCGACGGCTCCCAGGCCCAGGTCCCGGCAGGCCCGCACGGCGGTGGCCGGATGGTCGCCGGTCAGGATCCGGACCGTGATACCGAGGCCGGTGAGACCGCGCAGGGCCTCGGCGGCGCCCGGGGCGAGGGCGTCCCGGAAGGTGACCAGGCCTCGGAAGGTGAGCCCGTGCTCGTCGGCGGCCGTGTAGGGGCGGGCGCGGGACGGGCGTCGGGCGGTGGCGACGCCGAGGACCCGCAGCCCGGCGCCGGCCTCGCGGGCGGCGAGGGCGAGGAGGCGCTCGCGTTCGGCGGGGTCCAGGTCGCAGCGGTCCAGCACGTCCTCGGCGGCGCCCTTGGTGACGAGGACATGGGTGCCGAGGGTGCCGGCGACGACGGCGGTGGCGGTGCGCCGCCCGGGATCGAAGGGCACGGCGCCGATCCCGTCGTGCTCCTCTCCCACCGGCCCGGCGGCCGTGAGCAGGGCCTCGTCCAGGGCGTCGGGGGCGGGCAGTTCGGCGAGCTGCAGGGTCCACCAGGCACCGGCGGCCGCCCAGCGCAGCACCTCGGGGTCGTCGTCGCCGTCGGGTCCGAGGGCGCGCTCCACGACGGGCCGGTCCTGGGTGAGGGTGCCGGTCTTGTCGAGGCAGAGCACGTCGACCGCGCCCAGGTCGTGCAGCGCGGGCAGCCGTCGTACGACGACCTGGTGGGCGCGGGCCAGCAGGGCGGCGCCCCGGGCCAGGCAGGTGGTGACGATCACCGGGAGCATCTCGGGGGTGAGCCCGACGGCGACCGCGACGGCGAAGGGCAGCGTCTCCAGCCCGCGGCCGCGCAGGGCGGCGTTGGCCATGAGGACCAGCGGCGGGGTGAGCAGCATGAACCGGATGAGCACCCAGGAGATGCCGTGCACGGACCGGTCGAAGGCGCTCGCCTCCCGCGGTGCGGCCGCGCCGTGCGCGACGGCGAACCGGGTCCGCTCCCCCGTCTCCACGACCACCGCCGTGGCACTGCCAGAGGCGACCCCGCTGCCCTGGAAGCAGAGGTAGGGCACCTGGAAGGGCGCCGCGTCGGCCGCACCGGTCCCCCCGGCCGCGTCGGTGACGGCGGGGACGTCGACGGCAGCCTTGGCGACGGGCGCCGACTCGCCGGTGAGCACGGCCTGGTGCACGGTCAGTCCGCGGGCGCGCAGCAGTCGTACGTCGGCCGGCACGAGGTCGCCCGGGCCGAGCCGGACGACGTCGCCCGGGACCAGTTCGGCGACCGGGACCTCCCGCGCCCGCGGCTCCGCGTCCGGGCCGGCGCGGCGCAGCACGGTGGCGGTGCCGGCGACGAGTTCGCGCAGGGCGGCCAGCGAGCGGTCGGCGCGGTGTTCGCCCGCGGCGCGCAGTCCGCAGCTGACCGCGACCAGCGCGAGGATCACGACGGCCGTCCCCCAGGAGGCGACGAGGGCGGAGACCAGGCCGAGGGTGAGGAGGACGGCGGTGAAGGGGTCGCGCAGGGCACGGGCGCCGCGCAGCGGCCAGGAGGCGGTGTGCGGCAGGGGCGGGGAGTTCTCGCCGAGGTCGGCGAGCCGGGACGCGGCCTCGGCCTCGGTCAGCCCGCGCGGTCCCGTGTCCAGTCGGCGCAGCACCTGCAGCGAGGTGGCGGCCTCGCCCTCAGAGACCATGGAGCCGTCGGGGGGCCGGGAGCTCGGCGCCGGTGGTGCGGGCGGTGAGGCGGCCGACGAGCAGACGTACGACGTCGACGACGTCCGGGTCGTCGACCAGGTACACCTGGCGGCGGCCCTCCCGGCGGGAGCGGACGAGGCCGGCGAGCTTCAGTTTGGTGAGGTGCTGGCTGACGGCGGGCAGCGCGCCGCCGACCCGCTCGGCGAGCCCGGTGACATCGCTCTCGCCCTGGGCCAGCGCCCAGACGATGTGCAGCCGGGCGGGCGAGGCGAGCAGACCGAAGGCCGCGGCCGCCTCCGTGAGCACGTCCGCGGTGGGGTCCTCCTCGTAGCCGCTGCCGGGCACCGTCGTGGTCCTCCTGTCCACCGCGTCGAGGGACCCGGCGCGGATCGGTCCGAAGCGACCCGTCGCGGGTCGGAGGACAGTTTAGGACGCGGGAACTTATCGGCCGCCGCGCAAGTTTCTACGGTGTTGTAGAAGTAATTTCTTGGCAAGCAGGTCTCTTACCGACCGAGGAGTGAGTGCGCATGGCCCTGTGGGACCGCATCAAGGATTCCGCGACGCAGATGCAGACCCAGCTGGTGGCGAAGAAGAACGACCTGAAGAGCGGTGCGTTCCGCGACGCGAGCATGGCGATGTGCGCGCTCGTGGCCGCCGCCGACGGCACCATCGACCCGGCCGAGCGCCAGCGGGTCGCCCAGCTCATCGCCACCAACGAGGTGTTGCAGAACTTCCCGGCGGACGACCTGCGCCGCCGCTTCGAGGAGAACCTGAACAAGCTGACCACCGACTTCGCCTTCGGCAAGGTGAGCGTGCTCCAGGAGGTCGCCAAGGCGAAGAAGAAGCCGGCCGAGGCGCGTGCCGTCATCCAGATCGGCATCGTGATCGGCGGCGCGGACGGCGACTTCGACAAGACCGAGCAGGCCGTGGTCCGCGAGGCGTGCTACACGCTGGACCTGCCGCCGCACGAGTTCGACCTCTGACCGAGCCTGGGCCGGAGCTGGCGGGACGGAGGCGGCTCACATCCGCCGGCTCGTGGCCCAGCAGAGCGCGGTGAGGGCCACGGCCACGGCGCAGGCCGCCGCCGCCGAGCCGTCCAGATACGTACTGCCCAGGACCGCCACTCCCAGCGTCGCCCCCAGTTGCTGTACGGCGTTCAGCGCACCCGCCGCCGAGCCGACCTCCTGGGGGCGCAAGGGCTTGAGGGCCAGCGTGAAGAAGGCGGGGGTGAACAGGCCGGCGCCCAGGCCGACCAGGGCCAGCGCGGGAAGGAGCGGCCAGGGGTAGCGGGCGGTGGTGGTGTCGGTGGCGTAGACGGCCACGGCGGCCGTCAGGCCGATCAGCACCAGGGCCAGACCGTACGGCATCATGCGGCGCCGGGCACCGCGGCGGCCCGACAGCCATGACGACACCGCCAGGCCGATCGACCAGGGCGTGAGGCTCAGGCCCGCCGCCAGTACGCCCTGGCCCGCCTCCAGTTGGAGCTGGAGGACGACCACGGTCGTCAGCCCGTTGGTCACCGCGAAGAACGCCGTCGAGGTGGCGAGGGCGGGCGGGAAGCTGCGGTGGGTGAAGAGGGTCGGCTCCAGGAGGGGCGCGGCCGTGCGGCGCTGCTGCAGTGCGAAGGCGGTCAGGGTCAGCAGGCCGAGGGCAAGCAGTACCCAGTCGTGCGGCGGGAGTTCGGTGAGGTTCGTGCCGATCAGGGGGTAGACCAGCAGGCCGGTGCCGGTGCCCGCGAGTGCCGTGCCCGGCCAGTCGAGGGCGGGGCGGTGCGGGGCGCGGTTCTCCGGGAGTTTCGGGGACAGGGCGAGGACGGCCAGGGCCACGGGGACGTTGACCAGGAAGACGGCCCGCCACGAGAGGCCGAACAGGTCGGCGTGGGTGAGGACACCGCCGAGGACCGGGCCGCAGACGGCCGCGAGACCCATCACCGGGCCGATGCTGCCCAGCGCCCGGGACAGTTCGTCGCCCTCGAACATCGCCCTGATCAGTCCGATGGTCTGCGGGACGATCGCGGCCGCCGCCGCGCCCTGCACCGCGCGGAAGGCGATCAGCAGATCCGGCGTGGGGGCGAGTGCGCAGGCGGCGGAGGCCGCGGTGAAGAACGTGACGCCGAGGACGAAGAGCCGGCGGCGGCCCGCGATGTCGCCGAGCCGTCCGCCGGTGATGAGGAGGACCGCGAAGGGCAGGGTGTAGGCCGTGCTGAACCACTGGACGTCGGAGAGGGAGCCGCCGAGGCCGGCGTGCACGGCGGGGGCGGCGACCTGGACGATCGTCGCGTCCAGGAGGTTCATCGCCTCGGCGAGGAGCAGGGCGAGGAGGGCGGGCCACCGCGAGGGGTAGGGGGGCGGGGCGGTGGGGATGTGCGTGGGTGTGGTTGTCATGGGGGCAGCGTGCGTATCGCGACGCGGGGGCCGACGGTTCCCGAGGGGAAGTGGAGCTTTTCTTCCATCGGCAGCGGCAATTCTGACGGAATCACACGCGTTGAGTTCGGCTGCGGATCGGTGGGGGCTGGTCGCGACCACGCGGCGGAGCCGCAGATTCGACACGGCCCCGCGCCCCTGAAGGGGCGCCTTTCACACGTCGGCCAGTAGTGGCAGTAGCTCCATTGCTGCCGTCACGCCTCCTGTCAGGGCGCGGTCCTCCATGTCCCCCGGCAGGACCGCTGCCGCCAGCTGGTACGCGGGCACCGTCGGTTCCACCGGGCTCAGCCGCAACGCGCGTACCGCCGCCACCAGTTCGCAGGCCAGTACCACCGGGTACGCCTCGGCCGCCCGCTCCGCCTGTTTCGCCGCTTGGCCCGCGAAACTCGCGGCCTCCTCCAGGCCGTGGGAGAGGACGGTGTGGCCGGCCGATGCCGGGGCCGCGCTGGAACGGAGTTCGGCCAGGGCCGAGTTGGCGGTGTACTCCAGGATCATCGTGCCGGAGCTGCCGGCCGGGCCCGCGGCCAGGAAGGCGGACAGGCCCGTGAGGTCGGCACGGGTGAGCGCGTGGAGGCGGGCGGCGGAGAGCTGGGCAGCAGGCGCAGGGTGCGGCCGTCCGCGTCGGACGGGTCGACGGTGACGGAGCGGTGGGCGCCCACGCCCGTGCCGCGGCCGTACCAGCGTCCCTGTGCGGCGAGGCGGCCCGCGCTCTCGTGGACCAGAGGGACCCGGCCGAGCGCCTCGGCCGGTACGACGGGAGCGGCAACGGCGTCGGCCGGCCGGACGAGTCCGGTCAGGCCGAGGCCGTTGCCGTCGAGCACGACACGGTCCACGGAAGGTCCAGGGAAGATCCGGGGAAGATCCGGGGCGGGCCGGGCCCGGGTCAGCTGCTGAGGCCGACCTTCTTCAGCCAGGCCTGGGCGACGTCCAGCGGGTCCTTGTTGTCCGACTGCACCTGGGTGTCCAGGTCCAGCAGGGTCGCCGTGTCGAGCTTGGCGGAGACGGCGTTGAGGGCGTCGGTGGCCGTCTGGTTCAGGGCGCTCTTGTATACGAGGGGCTGGACGTTCTCGAAGCCGAAGAGGTTCTGCGGGTCCTGGAGGACGACGAACTTCTCCTTGGTGATGGTCGGGTCCGTGCTGAAGATGTCGCCGGCCTGCACCGCGTTCTTCTTCAGGGCGGCCTGGGTGAGCGGGCCGCCCGCGTCGAGCGCCTTGAAGGACTTGAACTCCAGGCCGTAGACGTCCTTCAGGCCGACCAGGCCCTGCTGGCGGGTCTGGAACTCCGGCGAGGCGCCGATGACCAGGTCCTTGGCGATGCTCTTGAGGTCGGCTATGGAGGACTTCTCGGTGAGGTTGTACTTGGCGGCGGTGGTCGCGTTGAGCGTCACCGTGTCCTTGTCCTGCGCGTCCGCCGGGTCGAGCAGGGTCAGCTTGGAGTCCAGCTTGGCCTCGATCGCCGAGGTGGTCTCCTCGACGGACTTCGGGGCCGCCTTGGGGTCGAGGTAGGCGAGCAGGGCGCCGTTGTACTCGGGCAGGACCGAGATCGACCCGTTCTTGAGCAGACCGTAGGTGGTCTCACGGCTGCCGATGTTCGACTTGTAAGTGACCTTGACGCCCTTGGCCTTCAGCGCCTCGCCGTAGATGTCGGCGATCAGGATGCTCTCGGCGAAGTTGTTGGAGCCGACGACGACGGTGTCCCCGCTCGCCTTGCTGTCCGACAGCGGGTCGGACTTGCTGTCGTCGGAGGAGGAACAGCCCGCCAGCAGGGCCGTCGTCGCGGCGAGCGCGACGGCCGCCACGCCTCGGTATGTCCGGATTGACCTGCTGGGAAGGGTGTTGGAAGTCACGGTTGCCGTTCCGGGAGCTGTGGGAAGGGTGGGGGTGTTGCGAACCACGCGGGAGATGTTGCGCGGCACGGGGCTGTTGCGAACCACTCCCGACGATCCAATCCAGCCGGTTCTCGATCAGTCAAGTGTCTCCGGGTCACCGATTGGCTTCGATCCGTGGCCAGTTGTGGACGGAGAGCGGTCTCTTTGTAACGGATTCTTGATAAAGCGCAAGCGGAATGGGGCTTCAAGAACGCTGTAGTCTCACGGCAGTTGATATCGGTCACAGCGGTGCACGGGGCCCGCTACTCGGTGTCGTTCCGCAACAGCTCGGGGTGAAGACGCCCCCCAGACCAGACACCCTCATGAAGGAGGCCCGGTGTCCACGAACCAGGTGGACGCGCCCGTCCGGCCCGCCCAGGCGCGGGGCGGGATACGGGGTTTCGCCGACCGTTGGCCCTTCCGGCGCAAGCTCAACCTGCTGGTCGGTGTCCCGCTCGCCGTCATCGCCGTACTGCTGGCGTACGTCTTCACCGACCTGGTGCGGCAGTCCACCAGCGCGGAGGACGCCGCTCGAACGGTCCGGGACAGCGCGCAGGTGGCACGCCTCGTGGACAACGTCGAGGCGGAGCACCAGCAGGCGATCCTGCTCTCGGCGCGGTACGAGTCCGGCGACGCCAAGCCCTCGGCCGCCGCCTACCGCAAGGCCCAGGACGCGGTGGACTCCCAGGTCACGAAGGTCCGTGACGCCTTCGGCGACCGGCTGCCGGACACCGAGGCGGACGCCCTGCGGCAGGTCGAGGGCCTGTCCAGCCTGCGCGACTCGGTCGAGCAGGCCTACCTGCCGGCCGACAACATCGACCCGGCGTACAGCAACGCGTCCAACGACCTGATCGACGGCCTCGGTCTGGACCGCGACACCGACCTCGCCTCCACCTTCACCGGCAACCTGCTGGACTCGCTGCTGCGCGCGGACGCCGCCCACGGCGCCTTCGAGACCAACGTGCTCGCGGCGACCACCGGCGACACCAACGCCCTGATCGAGTTCACCAACGCGGTCGGCGCCTACGACCTCTACCAGCACCAGGCCGACCGGTTCACCCGGTTCGCCACCGAGGGGCAGGCCCGGCAGCTGGCCGACATCGAGCACACCAAGGCCCAGAGCACCATCGCCGAGTCCTTCGCCGAGCTGCAGATCGACCCGACCAAGCTGGATGCCGGCGGCCAGGACGAGATCCGGCTGGCCGTCAAGGACGCGCTCGGCGACTACCCGGCCTACCTCGACCAGGCCGCCGCCCGGCTGACCATCACCACCTCGCTCATCGGCCAGATCGCCGTCCGGGCCGACGCCGCCGCCGACTCGGCCAAGTGGCGCGCGATCTACCTGCTGAACGCCTCGCTGCTCGGCTTCGTCCTCTGGATCACCCTCGCGGCGCTGGTCCGCCGCTCGGTGATCCGCCCGGTGCAGGCCCTGACCGGGGTCGCGCACGAGGTCGCCGAGGTGGCGGGCCGCGAACTCGCCCGGGTCGCCGACGACGACGCCGAGGACTCCGGCCCGCCCCGGCTGCGGGACATGCCGGTCACCGCCCGCGACGAGATCGGTGACCTGGCCGAGGCGTTCAACCAGGTGCAGACCACGGCCGCGGCCCTGCTCGAACGCCAGGTGCTCAGCCGCCGCAACACCGCCGAGATGTTCGGCAACGTGGGCCGCCGTGTCAGCAACCTGACCACCCGCCAGCTCGCCTTCATCGACGCGGTGGAGCGGGCCGAGACCGACCCGGCGCTCCTCGAACGCCTCTACTCCATCGACCACATCGCCGTCCGCCTGCGCCGCAACGCGGACAGCCTGATGCTGCTGGCCGGCATCCGCGAGACCGTGCTGGCCGCGGGCCCGACCCCGGTGTCCAACGTCGTCCGGGCCGCGCTCGGCCAGATCGAGGGCTACCAGCGGGTACGGCTGTACGCCGGCACGGACGCCGTGATCGAGCCGGACATCATCGGCGACCTCACGCTGATGGTGGCCGAACTCCTGGAGAACGCGGTGTCGTTCTCGCCGGCCGGCAGCCCCGTCGAGGTCACCGTCCGCTCCAGCGACGCGGGCGCGCACATCGTTGTCACCGACCACGGCCTCGGCATGAGTGCCGAGCGGCTGGCGGAGGAGAACCAGCGGCTGATCCGCCGTGAGCGCCTCGACCTGGTGCCGACCAAGGTGCTCGGCCTCTTCGTGGTGGGTGCGCTGGCCCGGCGCTGGGAGATCGGCGTCGAGCTGACCCGGACCCCGGGCGGCGGTGTCACCGCCGAGGTGACGCTGCCCGCACGTCTGTTGCTGACGATGAGCGCGGTGGCGGACACCTCCGGCACCCCGATCGCCACGGAAGCGGCCGCTCCGGCGGCGGTACCGGCGTCACCCCCAGCACCGGCCGAGACCGGCCCGACGGCGGCCGTCACCGTACCGGCCGCGGCCGAGCCGGAGAGCCCGCTCCCCCGCCGGCTGCCGCGCCGCGAGGCCGCCCCCGAGCCCGCGGCACCGCAGCCCCCGCTGATCCCGGCCGCACGCTCCGGCGAGCCCCCGGCCGACGCCGATGCCGACTCCGACTCCGCCGACGGGCCCCGCCCGCTGCGCCGCCGGGTACGCGGCGCGACCCTCCGCACCACCGTCGGCGCCGCCCAGACCCTCGCCCAGGCACCGCGCACCCGCGACGCCGAGGCCGAGCGGGACGCGCTGGACGAGTTCGAGGCGGCGGTGGAGCGCGCCCGGCGCGAGAGCGACACCGGAAGCCACGAGCGGCCCAGGCCGCACATCGACCCCACGCACCCCCCGCAGGACCAGAACCACCTTCCGGAAGGAGCCGAGCAGTGAGCACGTCGACAGGTGACACCCCGACGGGCGGCGTCACGCCGACCGACCTGCAGGCGGCCGCAGCCGACTTCACCTGGCTGCTGAACCGCTTCGCGAACGAGACCGCCGGCGTGGTCGACGCGATCGCCGTGTCCTCCGACGGTCTGCTGATCGCGGTCTCGGAACTGCGTGAACGCGCCCACTCCGAACGGCTGGCCGCGATCGTCTCCGGCATCACCAGCCTGGCCGCCGGCGCGTCCGGCAACTACGGCCTGGGCGGCCTCAACAAGGTCATCATCGACCTGGAGGGCGGCCATGTCATCGTCTCCGCGATCGGCAGCGGCGCCGTGCTCGGCGTGGTCGCCGACAAGGAGGCCAAGCTCGGCAACATCGCCTACGAGATGACGTTGTTCGCCAACCGCGCGGGTGCGGCGCTCAGTCCGCAGCTCGTCCTGGAGCTGAAGAACAGCGTCGGCGTCCCACAGACGCGCTGACCGGCACCGCCGGTCGGCACAGCCGAGAAGGCCGAGAGAGGAAGACACAGCCATGGCGGACGGCACCCCGCCCCCGGGCCCGGACCCGGTCGGCCCCGCCCCCGCCGTACGGCCGTTCCTGGTCACCGCCGGCCGGGTGGCGGACAGCGCCTCCGGACCGGCGATGCCCGTCGAGACCCAGGTGGTGGCCACCGCCGCCGGGCTCGCCGTGCTGGACCGGCTCTCCTTCGAGCAGCACGACATCGTCGCCGCGTGCCGGATTCCGCAGTCGCTCGCGGAACTGGCGGCCCGGCTGCGGCTGCACCTGAACGTGGTCCGGGTGCTGGCCGAAGACCTGCGCGAGGCCGGGCAGCTGACGGTGCACGTGCCCGACTTCGAGGCCACCCACGACTCGTCCGTCCTGCGCAGGGTTATCGATGGCCTGCGGGCCATCCCCGACTCCCGAGGGGTACTCCGTGACACCGACTGACTCGCTGACCCGGGGCACCGGGCGTACGGCCGTACGGCCGCCGCTGCCGGTGAAGATGGTCATCGCGGGCGGTTTCGGCGTGGGCAAGACCACCGCCGTCGGCTCGATCTCGGAGATCGAGCCACTGACCACCGAGGCGTCGATCACCGAGGTCGCGGCGGGCGTGGACGACCTCTCGCTCACGCCGCGCAAGACGACCACGACCGTGGCGATGGACTTCGGCTGCATCACCATCGACCCGACGCTGAAGCTGTACCTGTTCGGCACGCCCGGGCAGGAACGGTTCGGCTTCATGTGGGACGACATCGTGGAAGGCGCGCTCGGCGGGCTCGTCATCGTTGACACGCGTCGCCTCGACGACTGCTACGCGGCGGTCGACTACTTCGAACACAAGGGGATTCCGTTCGCCGTCGCGATCAACGCGTTCGACGGCCGCGTCGAGCACACGCTGGACGAGGTGCGGTGGGCGCTGGACGTCGCCGAAGGGACGCCGCTGGTCGTCTTCGACGCGCGGGAACGGGGTTCTGTGCGGGATGCGCTGCTTGTCGTGCTGGAACTGGCGCTGGCGCGTAGTGGGGGGTAGTGCGGTGGGTGGGGAACTGCGGGCCGGATGTGGCCGGCCGCGCAGTTCCCCGCGCCCCTGACGGGGCGCTAACTCCGCCGTACTCCGGGAGAGACCGTCAGTCTCTGTACCGCCCAGAAGATGCCCAGCGTGGCCAGGGCCATGGCCGCCACCAGCGTGGCGCCGCCCACGACCTTCTCGTAGTTCTTCTGGTAGAGGCCGTCGATGATGTAGCGGCCCAGGCCGCCCAGGCTGACGTACGCCGCGATGGTCGCCGTCGAGACGATCTGGATGGCCGCTGAGCGCAGGCCGCTGAGGATCAGCGGGAGGGCGACCGGGAGTTCCACCTGGAAGAGGACGCGTGCCTCCGGCATGCCCATGCCCCGCGCCGCGTCCACCGGGGACGGGTCGACCGAGCGCATCGCCTCGTACGTCGTGACCAGGATCGGCGGTACGGCGAGGATCACCAGCGGGATCATCACCGGCAGCATGCCGAAGCCGAGCCAGATGAACATCAGGACCAGCAGGCCGAAGCTGGGCAGCGCCCGGCCGGCCGTGGCGATCAGGGCGAGGGTGTTGCCGCCGCGCCCGTAGTGGCCGGTGACCAGGCCGACGGGCAGGCCGATGACGGCCGCGTAGGCCAGCGCCTCCAGCGAGTACTGGATGTGTTCCCACAGGCGGGTGGGGATGCCGTCGTAGCCGTGCCAGTGGGAGCTGTCGCTGAAGAACGCGTGGATGAAGTTGAGGACGTTCACCGGGTGCTCTCCTTCGGCATCCAGGGCGTCAGCACACGGCGTACGAGGACGAGGACGGCGTCGGCCAGGATGGCCAGCACCGCGGTGGTCACGACCGAGTTCACCGCCAGTTCGGGGCGGTGGTAGATGTTCGCGTCGTTGAGCAGGTTGCCGAGGGCGCCCTGGTTGCCGATCAGCATGCCGACGCTGACCAGGGAGATGCTGGAGACGGTGGCCACCCTGAGGCCCGCGATGATCGCGGGGACGGCGATCGGCAACTGCACCTGGAAGTAGCGGCGTACGGGGCCGAGGCCCATCGCGGTGGCGGCGGCGAGGGTCTCCGCCGGGACCGAGCGGACCCCGTCCACGATGGCGGGGACCAGGACCACCAGGCTGTACACCGCGAGCGGGATCATCACCGTCGTCTCGGTCTGGCCCGTGTAGTCGATGAGGACGACGAAGAAGGCCAGCGAGGGGATGGCGTACAGGATCGTGGTGACCCCCAGCACCGGCGGGTACAGCCAGCGGAAGCGCACGCAGAGCTGGGCTATGGGCAGGGACACCAGCAGACCGGCCAGGACCGGGATGAGGGCCTCGCGCAGGTGCAGGCCGATCAGCCCGAAGTAGGTGTTCTGGAGGTCGCTCGGGATGTCGAAGAAGCCGCTCATCCCCCGACCTTCGCGTCGTCGCGGCCCTCGGCGTGGGCGGTGCGGATCGCGGCGCCGATGACCTGCTGGGAGACGACGCCTACCGCGCGTCCCTCGCCGTCCACGGCCACGGCCCAGCCGGTCGGCGAGAGGACGGAACCGTCGAGGGCGGCACGCAGCGAGTCCCGGCCGGGGACGAAGGGCCGTCCGTACGGGACCAGTTGCTCCGGGCGGATCGACCCGGCGGTCAGGGCCCTCGGCTCGCCCCAGCCGAGCGGCCTGCCGTCCAGGTCCGTCACGAGGAGATAGGGGGCGTCGGCCGTGGCGCGGGCGCCGAGCCGGGTGGCGTCGGCGTCGATCGCGACGATCGGCGCGGTCTGCAGCTCGAGGTCCGCGGACGGGAAGAAGGAGAGCCGCCGGATGCCCCGGTCGGCGCCGAGGAAGTCCTCGACGAAGGCGTCCGCGGGGTCGGTGAGCAGTTCGGCCGGCGGGGCGTACTGGGCGAGATGGCCGCCGGTGCGCATCACCGCGACCATCGTGCCGAGCTTGATCGCCTCGTCGATGTCATGGGTGACGAAGACGATCGTCTTGCCCAACTCGTCCTGGATCCGCAGAAGTTCGTCCTGAAGCCCCTTGCGGACCACGGGGTCCACGGCGGAGAACGGCTCGTCCATCAGCAGCACCGGCGGGTCGGCGGCGAGCGCCCGGGCCACGCCCACGCGCTGCTGCTGGCCACCGGAGAGCTGGTACGGGTAGCGCTTGGCGAGGGCCGAGTCGAGGCCCACCCGCTCCATCAGCTCGGCCGCCCGGGCCCGCGCCCTCTGCTTGGTCCAGCCGAGCAGCCGGGGCACGGTGGCGATGTTGTCGATGATGGTGCGGTGCTGGAAGAGACCGGCGTTCTGGATGACGTAACCCATCGACCGGCGCAGGGTGTTGACGGGCTGCGCGTGGATGTCGGCGCCGTCGAGGAGGATGCGGCCCTCGGTGGGCTCCACCATCCGGTTGATCATCCGCAGGGTCGTCGTCTTGCCGCAGCCCGAGGGGCCGACGAAGACGGTGATCGAGCGGTCCGGTATCTCCAGGGAGAGCCGGTCGACGGCGACCGTACCGTCCGGGTACCGCTTCGTGACTGAATCTATCCGTATCAAAACGCCGAATACCCTTCGGGTTTGCCAGAAAGTGCCCAGTTATCGACCACGGTCGCCGTGGCGCAGGCTGTTGTGGACAGAGTTTAAACCGGAAGTGTTTCAGCACTTTGGCGACTGACTGATCCTCTTCAGTTTGTGACCTGACCGAGGCCCGCTGTGCGACACCTGTGAGTTCGCTGATTCTCATTCCCCGCTCAGTGAAGCCTCAGGGCCGCCCCAGACCGCGCCCCGATCGTCAAGGTCATGAACGAAACGAACGCGGGAGGCGTCCGCCGCCGGTCGGTCGAGATCGTGGTGCCGGTGTCCAACGAGGCACACGTCCTCGCCGACAGCATCGGCCGTCTCGACGCATACCTCGAAGACTCCTTCCCGTTCCCGTTCCGCATCACGATCGCGGACAACGCGAGCACGGACGCCACCTGGACGGTGGCGACCGGCCCGACCCTGCGCCTGCCGCACGTCCACGCACAGCGGCTGGAGCAGAAGGGCCGGGGCCGCGCCCTGAAGCACGTGTGGAGCCGGTCCACGGCCGACGTCGTCGCCTGCACGGACATCGGCCTCTCCACCGGGCTCGACGGCTTTCTGCCCCTGGTCGCGCCCCTCCTCTCCGGCCACAGCGACCTCGCCGTCGGCAGCCGGCTGCACCGGCAGTCGGCGGTGGTGCGCGGCCCGAAGCGGGAGTTCATCTCACGCTGCTGCAACCTGCTCCTCAAGGCAGGCCTCGGCGCCTTCCCCCACTCTCGGCTGCGCTCGAGCGCGGGGACCCCCACCTCGGACGCGCAGTGCGGCTTCAAGGCCGTGCGCACCGAGGTGTTCCGCGCCCTCGCCCCGCACACCGAGGACACCGCCTGGTTCTTCGACACCGAACTGCTGGTGCTCGCCCAGCGCAACGAACTCCGCGTCCACGAGGTCCCGGTCGACCGGGTCGACGACCCCGACAGCCGGGTCGACATCGTCCGCTCCGCCCTCGACGACCTCAAGGGCATGGCCCGCATGCTCCGGGCCACCGTCACCGGCCGTACCCGCGTCCACGCCGTACCCCGCCGCACCACCGTCCCCCAGAACGTCACGCCCCTGCCCGCCGGGGCAGCCACCGCCGTCGAGCCCATGGAGTACGCGTCATGACGACCCTCGCCCCGCCTCCCGCCCCGGTCCAGGACGGCCGGCACCGGGCCGCCGCCCCGCCGGTCTCCCGCGCCAGAAGGCTGTTCCTGGGCGCCCCCGACGACCCGCGCTGGGCCCGCCCGGCCCTGTGGGCGATCCTGCTCCTGGCCACCGCCCTGTACGCCTGGAACCTCACCTCCGTCACCGGCAACACCTTCTACGACGCCGCGGTCTACTCCGGCACCAAGAGCTGGAAGGCGTTCTTCTTCGGCGCCCTGGACGCCGGCAGCTTCATCACCGTCGACAAACCCCCCTTCGCCCTCTGGGTGATGGGCTTGTCGGCCCGCGTCCTCGGGTACGGCACCTGGCAGTTGATGCTGCCAATGGTCGCCGTCGGCGTCGGCTCGGTGGCGTTGCTGTACCGGCTGGTGAAGCGGGACTTCGGGGTCGTGGCGGCCACGGTCGCGGCCCTCGTCCTGACCCTCACGCCGATCACCGTCGCCCTCAACCGCGACACCAACCCCGACCCGGTCCTGGTCTTCCTGATGCTCCTGGGCGCGGCCGCCCTGCTGAAGGCGGTGCGTACCGGCAAGCTGCTGCCCCTCGTCTGGTCGGCGGTCGCGATCGGCTTCGCGTTCAACACCAAGATGATGCAGGCGTACGTCGTGCTGCCCGCGTTCTTCCTGGTCTACCTGTGGGCCACGAACGCGTCGTTGGGCAGGCGCCTCCGCAACCTCGTCGTCGCCACGGCCGCGTTGGTGGTCAGCAGCTCCTGGTGGATGGTGGTCGTCGACCTGATCCCGGCCTCGGACCGGCCGTACATCGGTGGCTCCACCGACAACACCGTGTGGGACCTGGTCATCGGCTACAACGGCTTCGGCCGGATCTTCGGGGCGAGCTCCTCCGTCGGCTCGCAGGGCAACGGCGCGAGCTTCGGTGGCAGTTCGGGCCTGTACCGGATGTTCAACGACATCATGGGCGGCCAGATCTCCTGGCTGATCCCGTTCGCCGCGGTCGCCCTCGTCGGCGGACTCGTGCTGCGCGGCCGGGCGCCGCGCACCGACGCCAAACGGGCCGCGCTGGTGCTGTGGGGCGGCTGGTTCGTCCTGCACTTCCTGACGTTCTCCCTCGCCGAGGGCACCTTCCACCCGTACTACGTCACCGCCATGGCGCCGGGGATCGCCGCCCTGGCCGGCGCGGGCGGGGTCATGCTGTACAAGGCCTTCCGGGAGGGCTCGGCGGCGAGGTGGGGCTGGGTTCTCCCGGCCGCCGTCGGCGCGAGCACCGTCTGGGCGGTCGTGCTGCTCCAGCGGGTCTCCGGTTCCGGCACGGTGTACACGGTCGCCGAGGTGGTGGTCGCGCTGGGCGGTGCGGTGGCGGTGGCCGGACTGCTGATCGGGCGGTTCATGAAGCGGCAGCGGCTGATGGGCCTCGCGGCGGTGGCGGCGGTCGTCGCCCTGCTGGCCGGCCCGGCCGCCTACTCCGTCTCGGCGGCCACCAGCGCGAGCAGCAACGGCACCAACCCGACGGCCGGGCCCAGCACCGGTGGCGGCATGGGCGGCGGCGGTGGCCAGGGTCCGAGCGGCAGCGCGCCCGGCGGGAACGCCCCGAGCGGCTCCGGAAGCTCCACGAGCTCCGGTGGCCGGACGATGGGCGAGCCTCCGACCGGCGGCAACTCCTCGTCGAGCACGCGCTCGTCGTCCTCGTCGTCCTCGTCGTCCTCGTCGTCCTCGTCGTCCTCGTCGTCCTCGTCGTCCTCGTCGTCCTCGTCGTCCTCGTCGTCCTCGTCGAAGACCGCCTCCGGCGGTCAGACGGGTGGCGGCATGGGCGGCAGCCAGGTCGGCTCGGCGATGATCACGTACCTGGAGAAGCACCGGGACGGCGCCGCCTGGCTGGTGGCGGTGGCCACCGACCAGACGGCCTCCTCGATCATCCTGGAGTCCGGTCAGCCCGTCATCTCCATGGGCGGCTGGTCCGGCAGCGACAACGCGATGACCCTCGCCAAGCTCAAGAGCCTGGTGGAGTCCGGCAAGCTGCACTACGTCGTCGTCAGCAGCGACGGCGGCCAGGGCACGAACTCCGAGATCGCGACCTGGGTGAAGAAGCACGGCACGGCCGTGAGCGCGTACGGCGGCCTGTACCGCCTGGACGCCTCCGACGCCGGCTGATCCCCACCCCGGAAAAGAAGGCGGGCCGCCAGGAGCGGCCCGCCTTCTCGTGTCGTACCCGGGGTCACGCGGCGACCGGCAGCCCCGGCGTCCGCAGCACGGCCCGGTCCGTGTCCACCACGAACACCTCGCAGCCCGGGCGGCTCGCCGCCCACGCGGCGCCGTCCGTGCCCATCGCGAAGGCGGCCGTCGCCACGGAGTCGGCCTCCGTCAGCGTCGGCGCGACCACGGTGACGCTCAGCAGGCCGGTGGCCGGGCGGCCCGTGCGGCCGTCGACGATGTGGTCGCCGCGCTCGTAGCGCCCGGAGGTGGCCACCGCCCCGTCCGTGATCTCCAGCGCCAGGCACAGCTGGTCTGCCTGCTCGGGGTGGCGGACCCCCACCCGCCAGGGCCCGCCGGCCGCGACCACGTCTCCCCCGGCGTTCAGGCAGAACCGCTTCGCCCCGGCCGCCGACAGCAGTTCCGCCGCCCGCTGCACCGACCAGCCCTTGACCACCGCGCACGGGTCGAGGCCCCGCCCCGGCAGCCGTACGTCGAACGCGCCCCCGGTCGCCAGCCGGTACTCCTCGCACAGCGCGAGCACCTCGGCGAGGTCCGGGCTCACCTCGGACTCGGCGAGCTCACCCCGGTCCAGGCGGGAGACCTCGCTGTCCGGCCTGAAGGGGCTGAACCGCTCGTCGACCCCGCGCAGCCACGCGAAGGCGACGTCCACGGCCTCCGCGAAATCCCCCTCGTCGTCGATGCGGAGCGAGACCGGGAAGCCCATGACGTGTTCGACTCGGTTCATGATCAGCCCTTCGCGTCGATCGCGGCCTGGAGGGACTCCTTGTAGCCGTCACTGGTGATCGTCGCGCCGGACACGGTGTCGATGTCCGCGCTCTGTGCCTTCAGTGTCTCAGCGATGAGCACCGGCACCGCGGCCGTCGTCTGCGGATGGTTCGGCTGCTGGAGCATCCTCACCGCGGAGATCCTGTCGCCGGAGAAGGTCACCTGGACCTGGACGGGACCCTTGTCCGTGTTGACGGTCGTGCCCTTGACGACCGTGCCCGAAGCGGTGGACGAGGTGGCCGACGGGGTGGTGGCGGGCTCGGCGGTGGTGGACGTCGTACCGCCGATGGACGGCTCGTAGCGCCAGACGGGGATCAGGCCCGCGACGCTCAGGGCGACGACAGATATGGCTCGCTTCACGGTGTCTCTCTCATCCCGCCAGGCTGAAACGCTCGAAGTGGATCTGCGCCTTGGGCACGCCCAGGTCTCCCAGGGTGCGCAGCACCGCGTTCATCATCGGCGGCGGCCCGCACAGGAAAACGTCCCGGTCGGCGATGTCCGGGACCAGCCGGCTCAGCTCGCGCGGGGCCAGCTTGTCGGGGACGGGCGGGCCGGTGACCAGGTGGAGTTCGGCGCCCTTGGCGACGGCGAGGCCGCGCAGCTCGTCGTAGAGGACGGCGTCCCGGTCGGTGGCGACACGGTAGATGACGACCGCGTGGCCTTCGAGGTCCTCCAGGAGGGCGCGGATCGGGGTGACGCCGACGCCGCCCGCGATGAGCAGCGACTCGGGCTTCTGCCGGTGCAGGGTGGTGAAGGCGCCGTAGGGGCCCTCGGCGAAGACCCGGGTGCCGGCCTTCATGTGCCGCAGGCCGGCGCTGCCGTCACCGGCCGCCTTGGCGGTCAGGCGCAGGGTGCGGCCGTCGGGTGCGGCGGAGAGGGAGAAGGGGTTGGCCTGCCACCAGCGGTCCTTGGTGAGGAAGCGCCAGAGGAAGAACTGACCGGCCTGTGCGCCCAGCTTGTCGAGGTCACGCCCTGTGACGTACACCGAGACGACGTTGTCCGACTCGGGGACGACGGCGGATACCCGGAACTGGTGGCGGTGGTTGCGCCACAGCGGCAGGACCAGGCGGCCCAGGGCCACCGCGCCGAGCGCCACGCCCCACACCGCGTACCAGTACGCCTTCGCGGCGGACGACGCCGTGAAGGTCGTACCGACCGCGACCTGGTGGCTGAAGGCGAGCACCACGGCCACGTAGGTGTACAGGTGGATGAAGTGCCAGGTCTCGTAGGCGAGCCGGCGGCGGGCGAAGCGGGCCGAGACGGCGCCGACCACGATGATGATGCCCAGCGCGACCACGGCCCGGAGCACGCCCTCCGTCGTCTCCGCGAGGTCGACCAGCTCACCGACCGGGCCGACGCCCGCGCCGTCGGCGTAGCCGAAGCTGATGAAGACGGCGTGCGCGAGCAGCGTCCAGAGCAGGGCGAAGCCGGTCCAGCGGTGCCAGGAGGTCAGCCGGTCCATGCCGATCCGGCGGTCCAGCCAGGGCAGCCGGGCCACCAGCACCAGCTGGAAGGCCATGACGAGGGCACCGTAGAGTCCGAAGAAGCGGCCGATGACGATCAGCGCGTTGGAGGCGAAGCCGGCCTGGGCGAAGAAGCAGGCGACCACGGCCGCGTTCGCGGCGAGCACGGCGTACAGGCCCGTGCGGGCCACCACCCTGGGGCGTATCGCCGTGGGGGGCGCAGGGGGCGATTGGACGGTCGTCACGGGTGGGCAGCTCCTTGATCGGGTCCTGGGAGTCGAGCTTCACCCGTGGCTGCTGTCGTTTTCCTGTCGGACGACTTTCAACTGCTTATCGATGTCTTTTCTGTGTGAGACGGGGTCTGGCGCACCCGGCCCGGTGGCGCAGTATGAGCGGGTGGAAAAAGTACGACTCCTCGTCGTGGACGACGACCCGCCGATCGCCGACCTGGTCGCGACGGTCGCGCGGTACGAGGGCTGGGACGCGGTCACCGCGTATTCCGGTGAGGACGCGCTGGCCAGGGCCGCCGACTTCCGGCCGGACATCGTCGTGCTCGACCTGATGCTGCCCGACCTCGACGGCTTCGGGGTGCTCGACCGGCTGCGGCGCTCCGGGACGATGGTGCCGGTGGTGTTCCTCACGGCCCGCGACGGGGTCGCCGACCGGGTCGCGGGACTGACCCGCGGCGGGGACGACTACCTGGTCAAGCCGTTCGCGGTGGAGGAGCTGATGGCCCGGCTGCGTACGGTGCTGCGGCGTAGCGCGGGTCCCGGCTTCCAGCGCTCGGTGCTCCGGGTCGCCGACCTGACGATGGACGAGGACACCCGCGAGGTCCGCCGCGGCGACCGGCTGCTCTCCCTCACCCCCACCGAGTTCGAGGTGCTGCGCTACCTGATGCGCAAGTCGCCGACCGTGCTCACCAAGGCGCAGATCCTGGACCACGTGTGGGAGTACGGCTTCGGCGGCCGGTCGAACGTCGTCGAGCTGGTGGTCAGCCGGCTGCGCCGGAAGATGGACGAGACCGGCGGCGAGCCGCTGATCCACACCGTGCGCGGCTTCGGGTACGTCATACGGCAGCAGGCGGGCGAGTGACAGGCCGGCTCCTGCGCTCGTACCGGAGCATGCGCCTGGGCACCCGCCTCGCGCTGGGGCTGGGGGCGCTGGCCCTGGTGGTGTTCGCGGTCGTCGGCACGGCCCTGACGACCTATATGCGGGACTACCTCTCGGCCCAGCTCGACGACCAGCTCGGGCTCGCCCAGACCGCCCAGTCGAAGAGCATCGAGCAGAACGGCACCCTCCAGGGCAAGAAGTACTACCGCTGGTACTACGCCGTGTACGACGTCTCGAACGGCACCCCGGTGCTGCGCAAGCCCGAGGAGACCACCGACCTGCCCGCGGACATCGCCGACCTCACCTCGGTGGCGAAGGCCCAGGTCGCCGCGGGCACCGAGGTGCTGCGCACCAAGGACCTGACCGGGGAGGGCGAGTACCGGCTGCGCGGGTGCGAGGTGGAGCCGGGGGTGGTGCTGGTCAGCGGGGCGCCGATGGACAGCATCGACGACACGGTACGACAGCTGGTCACGGTCCAGGTGGTGGCCTTCGGGCTGGCCCTGCTGGCGCTGGTGGTGTTCGGCCGCCGGCTGCTGCGCAACGGCCTGGAGCCGCTGAGCGACATGGCACACACCGCGCACGGCATCGCCTCGCACAACCTGACGGAGTCGGCGGCCCGGCTGCCGCTGCGCGCGGCCAAGCGGGGCGGCGGACCGGAGGTCGAGGAGCTGCGCACCGCGTTCAACACGATGCTCGAACACATCGACCACTCCCTCGCCGTCCGCGCCGAGGCCGAGCAGCGGCTGCGCCGGTTCGTCGCGGACGCCTCGCACGAGCTGCGCACGCCGCTGATGTCGGTGCGCGGCTACGCCGACCTCTTCCAGTACGCGGCCGCCAACCACCCCGAGGAGCGCGACAGGCACCTGGCCCGGCTGCGCGCCGAGGCGGCCCGGATGGGCGTCCTCCTCGACGACCTGCTGCTGCTCGCCCGCCTGGACGCGGCCGAGGTGGAGGCTCCGCTGCGGCTGGAGGACACCGATCTGACCGAGCTGGTGCGGGAGGCGGCCGACGCCTTCCGCGCGGCCCACACCGACCACCCCCTGACAGTGACCACGGGCCCGGACCCGGTCCCGCTCCGCCTCGACCCGGTCCGGATCCGCCAGGTCCTGGACAACCTCCTCACCAACGCGGCCGTCCACACGCCCGCCGGCACCCCCGTGTCCGTGACGGTCGCCGTCACCGCCGGCTCGGCTTCGGTGATCGTCACCGACCACGGCCCCGGCATCCCGCCCGCCGACCGGGCCCGGGTCTTCGACCGCTTCTACCGTGTCGACAAGGCCCGCAGCCGCGACCGCGGCGGCAGCGGCCTCGGCCTCTCGGTGGCCCGGGCGCTGGTGGAGGCGCACGGCGGGACCATCGCACTGGGCGAAGGCCCCACCGCCACCACGGTGTTCACCCTGACGCTGCCGAGGAAGCCGGGGGTACCCCCAGCGCCCCGAAAGGGGGCGCTGGGGGTACCCCCGGCCGAAGGCTGGGGGAGGAACTGCGCGACCGGCCACGACGGCGCCACAGCCGACTGACGGCAAATCGCGGTACCTCCAGCGGAGCGCTCAGCCCCCCGCCTCCTCCACGGAGCTGAACCCGCCCTGCCGGGGGTGCGGACGCGCCGCCAGCACCGCGACGTCGTCCTCGGCGTGCCGGGCGTCCAGGCGGGTGAGGATGGACTCCAGCAGGCCGTCGACGTCGACGGCGGGGGCGAAGTGCAGTTCGGCGAGGCGGTGCAGGGAGCGGTCGATGTCCTCACCGCGGTGTTCCACCAGGCCGTCCGTGAAGAGCACCAGCGCCTCGTCGGGTTCGAGCTGGTGGGTGGCCGACTCGTAGCCGCCGAAACCGGTGCCCAGGGGAGGCCCGACGGGGACCCGCAGGAGTGCGGTGCGGCCTCCCCTGGTGATCAGCGCGGGCGGCAGATGGCCGGCGCTGGCCAGGGTGACCTGCCCGCGGCCGGGGTCGACGCGTACGAGCAGGCAGGTGGCGGGCCTTCGGTCCGCCTCGTTGGCGGCGATGTCGTCCATCTGCCGCAGCACCCGGTGCGGCGGCAGCTCGGAGGAGGCGATGTAGCGCAGTGAGGAGCGGTACGCGTTCATGTCGACGGCCGCCTCCAGGCCGTGGCCCATCACGTCGCCGACGACGAGCAGCGTGCGCCCGAAGTGCAGCCGTACGGTCTCGCACCAGTCGCCGCCGACCAGCACCCGCCCGCCGGCCGGGAGGTAGCGGATCGACACGTCCAGGTTCGGGTGCGGCCGGCCCGGCTCGGAGAGCAGGGCGCGTTGCAGGTCACCGGCGGTGCGGTTGACCTCGTCGTACTCGCGGGCGTGCCGGATGTGGGAGGCGGCGCGTTCGGCGAGGAGGGCGAGCAGTTCGGCCTCCGCACGGGCGAACGGCGTCCCCTCGCGGGCGCAGACCAGGACGCCGTACTGGTCGGAGCCGCTGGTCAGGGGCGCGCACAGGGCCGGGCGCGAGTGGCTGCCCGGTGGGCGGGACAGCCACGGGTCCGCCCAGTTGTCGGCGGCCGGGGTGCCGGCGTCCCGGGCGACCGCGGTGGCCCAGCGGGCGTCGGGCAGCAGATCGGCGTCGCCGGTGATCGACTCGTAGCCGGAGACGGTGTCGCCGACCCGCCGCATCACGGCCGCGCTGCCGCCGGCCAGCCGTACCGCCGCCCGGGTCAGCTCCGTACAGGTGGTGGACTCGTCCAGGCTGGTGCCGATGCCGGCCGCGGCCGTGCGCAACGCCCGGAGGGGCGCGGCGGGGTCGGCGCCCGCCACGAGCCCGTCCGGTCCGCCCAGGCCGTCGGCGGACGCGAGTCCCCTACGGGACTGGAACCATCGCGCGACACCCGACACCTTCACAGAATCTCAAACAGCGCCGCTCCGGGCACCAGCCGTCTGTGCCAGGAGCCCCGGGAGACGCTTCACCGAGGCCGCGGGCGCGAGTGCCGCGGCCGTCGGCCCACGGGCCCGTCCGCAGACGGGCCCGGCCGGACTCAGCTCTCGTCGGCGGTCAGCCGGAGCGAGATCGAGTTGATGCAGTACCGCTGGTCGGTCGGGGTCGCGTACCCCTCACCCTCGAACACATGCCCGAGATGCGAGCCGCAGCGCGAGCAGCGCACCTCGGTGCGGACCATCCCGTGGGTGCGGTCCTCGACCAGCTCGACCGCGTCGGTGTCCTTCGGGTCGTAGAAGCTCGGCCAGCCGCAGTGGGACTCGAACTTCGTGTCGGAGGTGAACAGCTCGGCACCGCAGGCGCGACAGGAGTACACGCCCTTGGTCTTGGTGTCGGTGTACTCACCCCTGAAGGCCGGCTCGGTCGCCGCCTGACGCAGCACGGCGTACTCGGCCGGCGACAGCTCCGCCCGCCACTGCTCGTCCGGCTTCTCGACGTCGTACGACATGACTCTCAGCCCCTCACTTCGCCAGGCGTTCCAGGATCCTCGGGCCCAGGTCCGTCACGTCGCCCGCGCCCATGGTGAGAACCAGATCACCGGGCTTCGTCATTCCCGCGACCACGGCGGGGACCTCGGCCTTGTCGTGCACGGCCGTGACGTCGGCACCGGCCGCCCGCGCCGCCTCGATGATCAGCTCGCTGGTGACCCCGGGGACCGGGTCCTCACGGGCCGGGTAGATGTCGAGGACCACCGACGCGTCCGCGAGGGCCAGCGCGTCGCCCATCTCCTTGCCCAGTTCCTGGGTGCGGGAGAAGAGGTGCGGCTGGAAGACGACCAGGATCCGGGCGTCCCCGGCGGCGGCGCGCATGGCCTCCAGGTCGGCGGTCATCTCGGTCGGGTGGTGGGCGTAGGAGTCGATCACCTGGACGCCGGCCGCCTCGCCCTTGAGCTGGAGGCGCCGCTTCACGCCGGTGTACGCGGCGAGGGCGGGCGCGAGCTCGGCGGCGGGGACCCCCAGGGCCACGCCCGCGGCCAGCGCGGCGACCGCGTTGTGCGCGTAGTGCCGGCCGGGGACCGACACCGTGAACGTCAGCTCGGTGCCGTCCAGCAGGACGGTGACCTCGCTCTTCAGGCCCTGCGGTACGACGGAGAGCACCCGCACGTCGGCGTCCGCGGCCTCGCCGTACGTCACCGTCCGGACCTTTCCGGCCACCCGCCGGGTCAGCTCGCGCGCCCCCTCGTGGTCGGCGTTGACCACCAGCGTGCCGCCGGGCACGATCCGGCCGGCGAAGGTCTCGAAGGACTCGTAGATCTCGTCCATCGAGGCGTAGTTGGCGTGGTGGTCGAGCTCCACGTTGAGGACGATGGCGACCTCGGGCGCGTACTTGTGGAAGCTGCGGTCGGATTCGTCCGCCTCGGCGACGAAGATCTCGCCCTCGCCGTGCAGGGCGTTGGAGCCGGGTGCGTCGAGGTCGCCGCCGATGGCGTACGAGGGGCTGCGGCCCAGCGCGGTCAGGGACACCGCGAGCATGGACGTGGTGGTGGTCTTGCCGTGCGTGCCGGCGACCGCGATCGGACGCAGGCCGTCCATCAGCGCGGCGAGGGCGTCCGAGCGGTGCACCACCGGGACGCCCAGCTCGGCCGCGCGGGCCAGTTCGGGGTTGTCCTTCCGGATCGCCGACGACACGACGACACAGCTGGCGTCGTCGGCGAGATGCCCGGCCGCGTGCCCGATGTGCACGGTGACGCCGAGCGCCCGCAGCGCCCCGGCCGTCTCCGACTCCTTGGCGTCACTCCCGGCCACCTGGGCCCCGCGCTGGGCGAGGATCTTGGCGATCCCCGACATCCCGGCGCCGCCGATCCCGATGAAGTGCGGACGCTCCATGGCGGAAGGAAGGCCGGGTGCCATGTATTTCTCCCAGAGACGGTGACGTGCGAAAGCGTGCTCAGCCTATGTGCTCGGACATCCGGCGCCTTGCAAGGGGCGCGAGCATCAGCGCCCCGAAAGGGGCGCGGGGCCGTATCGATGTGCGGCTACCGCCGCATGGGCGCGACCAGCCCCCACGCGCCCGCACCCGCCGACGCACCGCACCCCTCGTACGGCGCCTACGCCTTGCTGTGCGAGAACAGCTTCAGCACCGGCACCCCCACCTTGTGCCGCGCCCGCGACGCCCAGTCCCGGTGGAAGAACTCCTCCACATAGTGCGGATCGGTCAGCACGATCACCTCGTCCGCGCCCACCTCTTCCACGAGCTTCCGCAGCGCGTCCAGCGGGTGGTCCTCGACCATCCGCCCCTCCGCGCTGCTGCCCGCCGCCCGCAGGGCCGTCAGGGACACGTCCAGCGCCTGCTCGGCAGGGCCCTTCGCCGCATCCCCCTCCGGCGTCTCCCGCTCGCGCGTGGCCTCGTCGAGTTCGCCGAGCGCGATGTCGTCGATGGCCCGCAGCAGGCGGTCCGCCTGGTCGCCGCGCGGCTGGAGCAGCACGTGGAAGGCGACCTGCTCGTCCCCGTGCAAGGTGGTGACGAACTCCACGTCGGCGGACGTCAGGGCCTTCTCGATCATCAGAACGCTTGTGAACACCAGGCGCCTCTTCTCCCTAGAGGGTCGCTCGACCCTCTGTCCTCCGTGGGGCCGGCACCCCTGCGGAAACCATCCTGCCCCGTGATCGCACGGGTACTGCCGGATTCAGTTTGCCCGCCGGAAGCTAAGCGGAACGGTATATTCCGCCGTTTTCAGGACCGGCGGTAGCGACCGAACAGGAATCCGGCCTCTTCCAGGAGGGACACTAGTTCGAAGCGTCGGGGTACGGCGACACCGGGCCCCCCGGCGATCCGCTGCGCGTGGCCCGCCGTGAGCATCGGGGAGACGGTCAGGCACAGCTCGTCGAGGACGCCGGCGGCGACGAACTGCCCGAGCAGCCGGGGGCCGCCCTCGGTGAGCAGCCGGGTGTGGCCGAGGTCGGCGAGGGCGCGGACCGCACGGGCGGGGTCGACACCGACGCCGTCACCGGCGACCACCACGCGGGCGCCGGCCTTCTCGCATGCGGCGACACGGTCGGGCGCGGCGGCCGCGCCGGTCAGGACCAGCGTGGGCACGAGGGGCGAGGTGAACAGCGGCAGCGAGAAGTCGAGGTCGAGGCTCGCGGTGACGACGGCGACCGCGGCGACCGCGGCCTGACCGGCCGCGGTCCGGGCGCCCGCGAACTCCGCCCGTTCGCGTACCGGCCGGTACCCCTCCTGCCGTACCGTTTCCGCGCCCACGACGACGACGTCCGCGAGCCCTCGCAGGGTGCCGAAGATCCGCATGTCGGCCGCGCCCGAGATGGGCTGCGACCGCCCGTCGTGCTGCCCCGCCCCGTCGAGCGTGGACACCATGTTGGCCCGCAGCCACGCCTCCCGCCCGGCGGATTCGGGGTAGGCATAGGCGAGGGCCAGCTCGGCCAGGCTCCACTCCCGGTCGGCGGAACCGGAACCCTCGGCCCCGCCCTCGGGCAGCGCCCCCTCGGCCGCACCGCCGGAGGCCTGGGCTGTTGTTCGTTCGGTCACAGGGAACAGGCGTCGCATGTCGTGCAGTGTGGCACGGCAACTAGCATGGGTGACCGTGTCGTCTTCTCCCGCCGCATCCGAGGTCAGCCCCATAGCCGACGCGGCCCCGCTGTCCCTGTGCGCCCGTTCGCCGCACGTCCCCGCGGACCGGCTGGTCGCCGAGATGGTGCCGCCGCCCCGCTTCGACTCCGTCCGCTTCGCCACCTACATCCCGGACCCGAACCAGCCGACCCAGACCGAGGCCGTACGGGTCCTGGAAGGGTTCGCCGGCGGTCTCGGCGGGGCGCACGCGGTGGCCGGCGGCAGGCGCGGCTTCCTCGGCCTCGGGAAGGCGAAGGCGCCCAGGACGCCGGCCGGGCCCCGCGGGGTCTACCTCGACGGCGGGTACGGCGTCGGCAAGACCCACCTGCTCGCCTCGCTCTGGCACGCCACCCCGGCCGAGCCCGCGCTGAAGGCGTTCGGCACCTTCGTGGAGCTGACCAACCTGGTCGGCGCCCTCGGCTTCCAGCAGACCGTGCAGACCCTCTCCGGCCACCGTCTGCTGTGCATCGACGAGTTCGAGCTGGACGACCCCGGCGACACGGTCCTGGTGTCGACGCTGCTGGGCCGGCTGGTGGACGCCGGCGTCGCGCTCGCCGCCACCTCCAACACCCTGCCGGGCAAGCTCGGCGAGGGCCGGTTCGCCGCCGCCGACTTCCTGCGCGAGATCCAGGGCCTGTCGGCCCACTTCCGCCCGCTGCGCATCGACGGCGAGGACTACCGCCACCGCGGCCTGCCCGAGGCGCCGGCGCCGTACTCCGACGAACAGGTGACGAAGGCGGCGTACGCCACCCCGGGCGCCTCGCTCGACGACTTCCCGCACCTCCTGGACCACCTGGCCAAGGTGCACCCCAGCCGGTACGGCGCACTCACCGACGACCTGAGCGCCGTCTGCCTGACGGACGTGCAGCCGGTGCCCGACCAGTCGACCGCACTGCGGCTCGTGGTCCTCGCGGACCGGCTCTACGACCGCGAGGTCCCGGTGCTGGCCTCCGGGCTGCCCTTCGACAGGCTGTTCAGCGAGGAGATGCTGAACGGCGGCTACCGGAAGAAGTATTTCCGCGCGATATCCCGGCTCACCGCCCTGGCCAGGGACGCCAAGGGGCTGGTCGACGCCGGCTAGGCCAATAATCGATCAAGCTCCCCAGGTCAAGAGCCCGATCAGGCCACACCACCGGCACTTTTCACGCTCTCTTCGGCTCGCAACACCGAGTTAACCCTGCAAACAACTTTGCAGGGTTAACGTGTTTCTTGACCAACCATTGACCTGTGCTTGGCGCACACAAGAGGCGTGAACTGCTGCGAGGGAGGCTCATGTTCCGAGGTAAGACAGCCCGGACCGTGCTCTCGCTCCTGGCCGCCGCCCTGCTCGCCGTCCAGTTCTTCGCACCCTCGGCAACCTTCGCAGCTGCGCATACCCTCAGTCATGTCGAGGCCAAAGCCCAGTCCGGGCCGAAGTCGTCGGCGAATGCCGTGCGCGCCGCCTCGCACACCCTGCGCGAACACGGCCTCTGCGGCGAGCCGCCCAGCCTGCCGCAGACCGCCGACCGCCATCGCAGCGCCACCGCCGGCTGGGCGGACGACCGCCCGCCCACCGCGCGGCACACCGAGGCCATACGCGCCTCGGTGCCTCCCACAGCCAGGCACCACAGCACGTCGAGAGCGTCGAGAGCCCACTCACCGGCCACGCTTCAGGTCTTCCGCTGCTGACGGGACGGGCTCTGCCCCGGGCTCTCCATGCCCTTCATCCCCCCCCCACGTCGTGCAAGCCCGACGCGCCGCTGTAGCGCGCCAGGAGGAGTCCACACACCATGCAGCCCCTCATCGACAACGCCCGTACGTTCGGACAGCGCCCTGAGGAGTTCGCCAGGCTCGCCGAAGGCCAGTCCCCGCAGGTGCTCTTCATCACCTGCTCCGATTCCCGGGTCGTCCCGGCCCTGATCACCGGCGCCCGCCCGGGCGAGCTCTTCGAGCTGCGCACCGCGGGCAACATCGTTCCGCCGTACGCCTCGACCACCCCCACCAGCGAGGCGGCCACCATCGAGTACGCCGTGGAGGTGCTCGGCGTCCGCGACATCGTCGTCTGCGGGCACTCGCACTGCGGTGCCGTCGGCGCGCTGGTGCGCGGCGACGACCTGACCGCCGTACCCGCCGTACGGGACTGGCTGGCCAGCGCCGAGCCGCGCCCGAGCGGGGCGGCCGAGGACCCGGCCGTCGCGGAGGGCGTGCAGAACCACGTGCTCGCCCAGCTGCTGCGGCTGCGCTCGTACCCCTGCATCGACAGGAAGCTGACGGCGGACGAACTGACCCTGCGCGGCTGGTACTACGAGGTCCACACCGGTGCCGTGCGCGAACACCGCGCCGACACCGACACCTTCGAGGCCCTGTGAGCGCCGCGATGACCAAGTTCCCTTACATACGCCAGGACTTCGCCGCCTCCCTCGTCGTCTTCCTGGTCGCGCTCCCGCTCTGCGTGGGCGTGGCCGTGGCCTCCGGCGTCCCGGCCGAACTCGGCCTGGTCACCGGCATCGTGGGCGGTCTCGTCACCGGGATGCTGCGGGGCAGCAGCCTTCAGGTGTCGGGGCCGGCCGCCGGCCTGACCGTGCTGGTCTTCGAGGCGGTGCGGGAGTTCGGGCTGCCGCTGCTCGGGGTGATCGTGCTGATCACCGGCCTCCTCCAGATCGCCATGGGCGTCCTGCGGCTGGGGCGCTGGTTCCGGGCCATCTCGGTCTCGGTCGTCGAGGGCATGCTGGCCGGAATCGGTCTGGTGCTGATCGCCGGCCAGCTGTACCCGGCACTCGCCGCCAAGGCTCCCGAGTCCGGCCCCGGCAAGATCGCCGGGCTGCCCGGGGCGTTCCTGGACGCCCTCGGGGACGGCGGCGCGCTGGCCTCGCTCGCCCTCGGCGCGGGCACGATCGCGGTCCTGGTGCTGTGGAAGTACGTCCCGGCGAAGGTGCGGACGGTCCCCGGACCGCTGGCCGCCGTCGGCCTCGCCACCCTGGCCGCCTTCCTCCTGGGCCTCCCGGTCGCCACCGTCGAGGTGCACGGGCTGCTGGACTCGGTCCAGCCGCCCCCGCTGAGCGCCTTCGGTGAACTGGCGAGCGCCGGGGTGATCGGCACGATCGTCGCGTTCACGCTGATCGCGTCAGCCGAGTCGCTGTTCAGCGCGGCGGCCGTGGACCGGCTGCACGACGGTCCGCGCACCCGGTACAACCAGGAGCTGATCGCCCAGGGCGCGGGCAACGCGCTGTGCGGGGTGCTCGGGGCACTGCCGATGACCGCGGTGATCGTGCGCAGCGCGGCCAACGTCCAGGCGGGCGCCCGCACCAAGGCGTCCCGGGTGCTGCACGGCGTCTGGCTGCTGCTGTTCGCGGCCCTGCTGCCGGGAGTTCTGGCGTACATACCGATCCCGGCGCTCGCCGGAATCCTGGTCTACTCGGGCGCCAAGCTGATCCCGGTGCGCGCGCTGGCCGTGCTGTGGCGCGAGCACCGGGGCGAGGCGGTCGTCCTCGTCGTCACGGCGGTGTCGATCGTCGCGGTGAGCATGTTCGAGGGCGTGCTGATCGGGCTCGCCCTGTCGATCGTCAAGACCGCCTGGGAGGCCTCGCATCTGAAGCTGGAGGTCGTCGACAAGGGCGCGGGACCGATCGACGCCCACCTGTCGGGCAACGCGACCTTCCTGCGGCTGCCGAAGATCCTCGACAGTCTGGAGGCGCTGCCCCAGGACCGCCCGATCCGGGTGGACCTCTCCGGGCTGCACCACCTCGATCACGCCTGCCGGACCGCGCTGGAGAGCTGGGCCCAGCGGCACAGCGACGCGGACACCGAGCCGGTGAAGGTCACGGCCGCCTGAACCGGCGGCCGCCCCGGGCCGGGGTACCGACGCCCCTCGGCATCCCGGCCCGGACCAGCTGCCCTGGGCCGTGGCCCCGACCCTCCCGACGGGCATATCGTTACAGCAACAGACATATCGGACCTCTTTACCTGGGGGTCGTGATGGTTCAGGAGCTGCTGGTCGCGGTGGTGGTGGCGCTGTGCGTCGGCGCGCTGTATCTGGCCGCCGCGGCGCGGGTCGTCAAGCAGTACGAACAAGGCGTGCTGTTCCGGCTCGGCCGCGTCGCGGGAGACGTACGACAGCCCGGCTTCACCCTGGTGATCCCGTTCGTGGACCGGCTGCACAAGGTCAACATGCAGATCGTCACGATGCCGATCCCCGCCCAGGAGGGCATCACCCGCGACAACGTCACCGTGCGCGTGGACGCGGTCGTCTACTTCCGGGTGGCCGACGCGGTGAGCGCGCTGGTCAAGGTCGAGGACTACAAGTTCGCCGTCTCACAGATGGCCCAGACCTCGCTGCGTTCGATCATCGGCAAGAGCGACCTGGACGATCTGCTCTCCAACCGCGAGAAGCTCAACGAGGGCCTGGAGCTGATGATCGACAGCCCGGCCGTGGGCTGGGGCGTGCAGGTGGACCGGGTCGAGATCAAGGACGTGTCCCTGCCGGACACGATGAAGCGCTCGATGGCCCGCCAGGCCGAGGCCGACCGGGAGCGCCGGGCCCGGATCATCAACGCCGACGCCGAGCTGCAGGCCTCGAAGAAGCTGGCCGAGGCGGCCCAGCAGATGGCGGACACCCCGTCGGCCCTGCAACTGCGGCTGCTGCAGACGATCGTGGCGGTGGCCGCCGAGAAGAACTCCACCCTGGTCCTGCCGTTCCCGGTGGAGCTGCTGCGGTTCCTGGAGCGGGCCGGCGGGCAGCCGGGGCCGAACGGCGGCACCCCGGCCGAGATCGGCGAGAGCACCGTGCGGACCGGACCGCCGCCCGGGTGATCCGGCGCCGTGACGCCCGTCGCGCCACACCAGAAAATAGGACATATCCACCTACGTTCATAGGGTGATCCGACTAGCACGCCGTCTTACCGGTACGACCACCGTATGCGTCGCCCTGGGCGCCGCGCTCGCCGCCTGTGGCACCACCGAGGCCCCCCACGCCGGCCCGCCGGCCCCCGCCAAGGCCTCCTCCTCCGCCACCCCGCCGCCCACGCTCGCCCCCGGGCCCGGCGGTACGGCACCCGTCTTCACGAACGGTCCGCGCACCCTGGGCAAGACCGTCGCCCTGACCTTCGACGCCGACATGACCGCCGACCAGGGGCCGCGCGCGGCCAAGGGCGAGCACTTCGACAACCCCGCGCTGATCGCGACCCTGCGCCGGCTGAAGGTGCCGGCCACGATCTTCATGACCGGCCGCTGGGCCGACCAGTACCCGGCACAGGCCCGTTCCCTCGGCCGCGACCCGCAGTTCGAGGTCGCCAACCACTCCTACAGCCACTACGCGTTCACCGGCGACTGCTACGGCCTGCCGACCGTCGCCGCCGCGAACATGAAGTCGGACGTGGAGCGCGCCTACGCCGCCCTGCTCCGCGCCGGGGTACCGCACCCGATGCCGTACTTCCGCTTCCCCGGCGGCTGCTACGACCGGCAGGCGCTGCGCGCGGTCGGCGCGCTCGGGGTCACCGCGGTGCAGTGGGACGTGGTCAGCGGGGACGCCTTCGCGACGGACGCCGACGCGGTGACCAAGCAGGTGCTGGACGGGGTGAAGCCCGGTTCCGTGGTCGTCATGCACTGCACCCGCAGCGCCGCCCCGACCACCGAGCAGGTGGTGCGGAGCGTCGTACCGGAGCTCCGCAAGCGGGGCTTCCGGTTCGTGAAGGTCTCCGAGCTGATCGGGGAGACGCCGGGGCACCGGTGACCGTCCTACGCTGGAGACATGAGCGACGAGGGGCATGAGGGCTACTGCACGACCGCCGAGGGCGCGAAGCCGCCGACGGCGGACGGTCCGCCGTACGCCGAGTGTGTGCTGTGCCGGGAGCCGACGGAGTACCCGGAGTCGTACAAGGGCATCACGATGTGCCAGCGGTGCGAGTGGCAGGAGGCACAGCGGACCGCCTGCTCAGGATGAGCGGCGGCCGTTGACGGCGCAGGCCATGGTGAAGGCCGCGGCGGTGAGCAGGGCCGCCGCGGCCACCGGCAGCAGCGAGACCGGGATCCGGCCGGATTCCGACCCGGAGACCAGACCGCTGACCGCCGCGTGCGCCGGGGAGCCCCCGGCCACCACGGCGAGCAGCGCGGCCAGCAGCATCGCGGGCACCGCCCGGCCCGGCGAGCGCAGCAGCGGCCGGTTGGTGAGCGCGCCGACCGCGGTGCCCAGCAGGGCACAGGCGAGGGTGGCGAGGAGACCGGCGGCACCGGCCCGCAGGGGTGGTACGGGGAACCGGTGGTCGTTGGTGGCGTGCCGGCTGATCACCGTCACGACCAGGGTGGCCGCCGTGCCGAGCAGCGCGGCGGCGCCGAGGGCGGTGAGCAGGGCGGCCAGATGGGCCCTGGCCGGGCCGCGCGCCGCGGTGACACAGGCGCGGGCGGCCGGCGGTTCGCCCGTGACGCAGATCCGTACCAGCCAGGCGGCCACCGGCAGCAGCGCGGCGGCCGTGTAGCCGAGCGAGTCCAGCACCGGCTGACCGCTCTGCACGCCCACGCCCAGGAACACCGCGTACAGGATCACCGGGGGCAGCCAGCGCTGGGAGCGCAGGAGGAGAGCGGTCTGGTAGCGCAGGAGTGCGGTCATGGGCGGTCTTTCTCGTCCGGCGGGACGTCCGAGGGGCTGCCGGTGAGGCTGTCGGAAGGGCTGACGGAGACCACGTGCCAGGGCGGCCGGGCCGTGAGCAGGGCACGCAGGACCACGTCCGAGTGGGACGCGGGAACCGTAAGACGGTAGGTGCCCTGGGTCGGTTCCTCGGCCACGGCCGCGGTGCGGGTCGCGTCGGCGGGCAGCCGGCCGCCGGCCGGGCCCCGGACGGTGACCACGGTGAGCGGGCCGACGGGTGAAGTCGCCTGCACGGTCCGGGGCCTGAGGGTGCCGTCGACGACCTGGTGGATCGCGTCGGGCGCACCCGCGAGCCGCCGGGGATCGTGGTCGACGAACAGCACGGCGCCCCCGGCGGCGGTGCGCTCGGCGACGGCCCGCTCCAGCTCGGCACGGGCCTCGGCGTCCAGGCCGGTCCAGGCCTCGTCCAGGACGAGGAGTTCGGGGTCGGCGAGCAGCGCCTGGACGACGGCGACCTTCTGGCTGGTGCCCTTGGAGAGCTGGGCCATGGGCGTGGCCGCGTAGGCCGCGGCGCCGAACCGCTCCAGCCAGTCCGCTGCGCGGGCCGCGGCCGACCTGCGGGAGAGGCCGTGGACGGTGCCGAGATGGGTGAGGTAGCCAGAGGGGGTGAAGGGGAGCGCGGAGGGGAAGCGCTCGGGGACGTACGCGGTGCGGGGGCGGCCGGTGACACGGCCCTCGGTGGGGGTGTCTATGCCGGCGACGATGCGGAGCAGGGTGGACTTGCCGGTGCCGTTCGCTCCTTCCACGCGGGTGAGGGAGCCGGGGGTGAGGGTGAGGTCGATGCCTCTTAACACCCAGGGGCCGCGTATGCCGTAGCGGCGGCCTACGCGGGCCAGTTCAAGATCACGGTGCATGGGGATATTGTCGTGCGATCCCGACGCGGGGGTGAGCACCGTCTCGGACTGCGGGCGCGTTGTGGCTGGTCGCGCCCGCGCGGCGGAGCCGCAAATGACACGGCCCGCGCCCCTTAGGGTGATGGGGTGAGCGTTGATTCCATGTCACCCGGCGACAGCCCGTTCAAGACGGAACCCACTGCACGTGACGAAGCACCCCAGTTCGTGTTGCCCCTTGTCGTGCGGATAGAGAAGTCGGCTCCCCCGCCCCGCACCGACGCACTCGAAACGGCCGCTCGGGCCGTGCTGGCCATGCTCAGTGATGAGCGGGCCCTCGGGGACGGTGAGTGGGCGCAGGCCGTTCGGGACTGGGAGGACGCGCGGATCCGGAAGGTCGTGCGGCGGGCTCGGGGGGCCGAGTGGCGGCGGGCCGGGGAGTTGCCCGGGATCACCCTCACGGGGAAGTCGGCCGAGGTGCGGGTGTTTCCGCCGGTTCCCCTGGACGGGTGGCCCCGGGAGCTGGCCAAGTTGCAGGTGTCCGAGACCGAGTTGGACGATCCCGAGCCGCCCGCGGGTGCCGACCGGTCCGCGCCCGTGCTGTGGCTGAACCCGGAGTTGGAGATGTCGGCCGGGAAGGCGATGGCGCAGGCCGGGCACGGGGCGCAACTGGCCTGGTGGGCGCTGTCGGAGGAGGAGCGGGAGGCGTGGCGCGACGCCGGGTTCCCGCTCGCCGTGCGGACCGCCGATCCGGCCGAGTGGCGTGAACTGACGGACAGCGGGCTGCCGTTGGTGCGGGACGCCGGGTTCACCGAGATCGCCCCGGGCAGCTGCACGGTGGTCGCGGACCATCCGGCACTTCACTGACCTGGTCTTTTTTAACTCCCCTGGGAAACTTTGCCTGTTGTTTGAACGGCGCCGTCGTCCCACCCGTACGTCCTGGCACTGAACCAGCGACACGGGGAGGCATCCCTTGCGGCGTTTCAACGGTACGGCCATGGTCCTGGCGGCCCTCGCCACCACGCTCGGGGCGCTCGCCTACCCCGTGTGGTCGTACGCCGACCGCTCCGGCACCGGGCAGGCGAACCTGGCGGCGGGGACCGTGGCCACCCAGTGGGGCCCGCTGTCCGCCGCCGACCGCGATCTGATCGTGCGGGTCCGGCTCGCCGGCCTGTGGGAGCTGCCGGCCGGGCAGCAGGCCATCGAGCGGGCCCCGAGCACGGCGATCAAGGAGGCCGGCGACCATCTGATCGTCGGCCACACCGACCTGGACCGGCGGGTGCGGATCGTCGCGGGGCAGCTGGGCGTCGAACTGCCCAACGTGCCGAACGAGCAGCAGCAGGGCTGGCTCCAGGAGATGTCGGCGGCGACCGGCGCCGAGTACGAGTACAAGTTCGTGAACCTGCTGCGGGCCGCGCACGGCAAGATCTTCCCGGCGATCGGGACGGTACGGAACACCACCCGCAACAGCCTGGTGCGGCAGCTGGCCTCGGACGCCAACCAGACCGTGCTGGACCACATCACGATCCTGGAGAAGACGGGCAAGGTCGACTTCGAGGCCATCGCCAACGAGATCGCCAACGCGAGCACGGCCAGCCCGACCGGTCCTGCGGTACCGGCGCCGGGGGTGGTGGTGCCCTCCGCGCCGGCCGCGCAGGCCAGCGGCGACGTGCGCACCACGTCCCGGCCCTCCCCCGGCGCGCCGGGCACGGTGAACACCGCACGCCCGGATCCGGTGGACAGCCTCGGCGTGCTCGGCGGGTAGCCGGCCGAACAGCTCCCCGGAGCGCGGGCGCGAACCTCAAATGTTGCTCTGAAGCGGCAGACAACGCGGTTCGCGGACGCGCTCCGGGGCCATACCCCCGTCATTCGGAGCAGGAGGGGGACGGCCATGACCGCGGAGCGGCTGGGTACGGGCATCGGCTGGCGGCCGGAGATCGCGGACGCCGTGGAGCGCATGCCGGGCATCGACTGGGTCGAGGTCGTGGCCGAGAACACCTGTCCGGGCCACCTCCCCGAGCCGCTGCGGCGGCTGCGCGAGCGCGGGGTCACTGTCGTCCCGCACGGTGTCTCGCTGGGCCTCGGCGGCGCGGACCGTCCCGACGGGGAACGACTGAGGGCGCTCGCCGAGCGGGCGGAGGCCCTGGCCTCACCCCTGGTCACCGAGCACATCGCGTTCGTCCGCGCGGGCGGCCCGCGCACGGCGTCGCCGGCCCTGGAAGCCGGCCACCTGCTCCCCGTCCCCCGCACCCGGGACGCCCTCGACGTGCTCTGCGAGAACGTCCGCATCGCCCAGGCCGCGCTGCCGGTGCCGCTCGCCGTCGAGAACATCGCCGCGCTCGTCTCGTGGCCGGGCGAGGAGATGACCGAGGGGCAGTTCCTGTACGACCTCGTGGACCGTACCGGGGTACGGCTGCTGATCGACGTGGCGAACCTGCACACCAACCACGTCAACCGCGGGGAGGACCCGGCCAGGGCCCTCTCCGAACTCCCCGTCGAGGCGATCGCCTACGTCCATGTCGCGGGCGGCTTCGAGCGGGACGGCGTCTGGCACGACAGCCACGCCCACCCGGTGCCCCCGGCGGTCCTGGACATCCTGACCGACCTCGCGTCCCGGGTCGCGCCGCCGGGTGTGCTGCTGGAGCGGGACGAGAACTTCCCGGAACCGGCCGAGCTGGAGCGTGAGCTGACGGCGATCCGGACGGCCGTGACGGCGGGCGGTGCGGTGGCCGGCCGCCCGTGGGAGCCCTCGCCGGCGGCTCCCGCCCCCGAGGTCTCCGACGCCGCCCGGCAGCGGGTCGGGCTCGCGCAGACCGCGATGCTGTCGTCGCTGGTCGCGGGGACGCCGCTGCCGGAGGGGTTCGACCGGGCGAGGATGGGGGTGCAGGCGCGGGCGCTGGCCGCGAAGCGGGCGGATGTGGTGGCGAAGATCGCCCCGGAGCTGCCGGAGATCCTGGGGGCGGGGTACCGGGCGGCTTTCCTCACGTATGCGCAGGAGCGGCCGATGACGGGGGGCTACCGGCGGGACGCCCTGGAGTTCGCGGGGGAGCTGCTGCGAACGGGGAGCGGTCCCTCTCATCGGCGGCTGGAGCAGTGGTGGCTGGAGCGGGCGGGGTCGGCACCTCGACGATCGCTTGCGCGCAGGGTGCTGCTGCGGCGGGGTTAGCGGCCCGGGGGCAGGGACGCTCACCGGCGCTTGCCGGGTGCCGCCCGCGCCCACCCGTGCCGCCCCAGCGGCACGACTGCCCGCGGATCACGTGCCCCGTAAGGGGCGCTGGGGGTACCCCCCGGCCGAAGGCCGGGGGAGGAACTGCGCGATCAGCCCCCACCGGCCCACGGCCGACGTACGGCCCACGCGCCCTCGGCGCTGCTTCGTCCGTCACACGGTCCGACCGCTCTCCGCACCCCTCGGTAATATGCCAACCCCGCGCGGCGAAGCCCCACCGTGCGGTGCAGGAGGCAACATGCGCGCGCGACCCCGACCCCCCGTCCAGGGACGAGGCATATTCAGCGGTACCGGGCTGATCATCGTCTGTCTCGCGGCGACCCTCGCCGCCCTGGTGTTCCCGATCTGGTCGTACGCCGACCGTTCCGACCCGACCGGCTCGGTGAACGTGCTCAGCGCCCAGACCGTGACGACGGCGTACGGCCCGCTGTCCGCGCAGGACCGGGACTTCATCGTGAAGGTCCGCCTCGCCGGGCTCTGGGAGCTGCCGGCCGGGGAGATGGCGGAGCAGAAGGGCACCACGGCGGCCGTACGGACGGCCGGGCAGCACCTCGTCGACGGACACACCTCCCTCGACGCCCACGTCCGCACCGTCGCCGCCCAGCTCGGCGTGCCGATCCCGAACAGCCCGAACGTCCAGCAGCAGCAGTGGCTCGCCACACTGAACGCCGCGCAGGGACAGGACTTCGACCGCGAGTTCGCGAACATCGTGCGGCTGGCGCACGGCCGGGTCTTCTCCGTGGTCGCGCAGGTCCGCGCCGCCACCCAGAACACCCTGGTCCGCGATCTCGCCGACGACGCCAACACCACCGTCCTGGACCACATCAAGGTCCTGGAGGCGACCGGCTACATCGACTTCGGCACGCTGGCACAGCAGTTGGCCGCCACCCCCTCCCCCGTCGCCACACCGCCCGTCGTCGCCCCGGCGGACGCGACCCCGATCGCACCGGGGCCGGCAGCGACCCCGTCGCCGTCCTCGACGTACACACTGCCGCCCGCCACCGCCAGCCCGGAACCGGACTCCTCCGACAGCCCCTGACCTGCGCGGGGAAACGGAACGTCACATACCTACAACACTCGGTCCGGAATGTGAACAGGGCATGGCGGTGGCCAGGACCCTGGCATAGAAACGTGTCATGTTCTGGGTCCTTCTCCTGCTCCTGGCCTGGGCCGTCGCCGGCACCGCCTGCACCCGGCTGTGCCTGGCCGCCGTACGGACGGCGGCCGTCGACGCGGACGCGGGCCATGGACACGATCTGACGCTGTACGAGGCCGCGTTCCTGTCCGGCGGGCCCGCGCGGGTCGCCGATCTGACGCTGGTGTCCATGGCCCGGCAACGGCGGCTGCTGCTCGCCCACACCGGCTGGGCGACCGTCGTGGACCCGCGGGGGCGGGACGAGATGGAGCGGTCGGTGATAGGGGCCATCGGGCCCGAGGGGCAGTCGCGGATAGCGCCGGTGCGCTCGGCGGCGGCCGACACGGACGCCGTGCGGAGTCTCGGCGAGGAGCTGGTACGGGCGGGGCTCGCGGTGCCCGACGCGGCGGCGCGCACGACGGTCGCCTCCGGTGTCCGGCAGGTCCGGGCCGCCGCGCTGGCGATCCTCGGGCTCGCCGTCGTCGCGCTCACGCTGCCCGCGCCGACCGAGATGCCGCGCGACCTGGTCGCCGTCTGGTTCGCGCTGCCCCTCACCCTGACGCTGAGCTGCCTGGCCATCGCCCGCGTCGAGGTGCATCCGTACTCGCGCTGGGCCTCCCCGGCCGGCCAGCGGCTCCTCGGCACGCTGCACCGGCGGGCGAACCGCGCGGCCGACGACCAGTCGCTGCTGGCCTCCGTCGCCGTCCGGGGCATCCGCGCGATCGGTGAACCGGAGCTGCGTGCGGCCTTCGCACACCGGGACCAGCTGCCACGGGAGTGAGCGGGGGCGCATAGGGAGCATTGCGCCGACACCGGCCCGATGGTGCTTGCCTTCGCCGACAACCGGTCGAAATATCCCTTTTATTGCTGCCGTGCAGTCGCTGCGGTGTCCTTGCCGCCACGCCACCGCAGCCGTTGCACCGAAGGGATACGCATGAGAGCCCCCGCCCTGTACTCGGCCGCCGGGTCCCTGATCCTGACCACCCTGGCCGCCGCCCCGGCCGGGAGCGCCCCCCGCGTCCCGGACGCGGCGGCGGCCGAACTGCACGGCACCGCCGTGGCCGCCGCGCGGGCGCGCGCGGCGGGCATCGACTTCGGCAGGTGCGCCGCCGACCTGGAGGCGCCGGAGACCCTCCGGTGCGGCACGGTGAGCGTCCCGCTGGACTACGCGCACCCGGACGGCAAGCAGATCAAGCTGACCGTCAGCCGGGTGGCGGCCACCCACAAGGACCCGCACAACAGCAAGCGCAGGGTCCCCCGGCAGGGTGTCCTGGTCTACAACCCGGGCGGGCCCGGCGCCTCCGGCATGCTCTTCCCGACGGTCGGCGTGCTGCCCGAGTGGAAGCGCATCGCCGCCGCCTACGACCTGGTCGGCTACGCCCCGCGCGGCGTCGACCGCTCCGCCCCGCTGTCCTGCGTAGCCCCCAGGCACTTCTACAAGGCGCCGTCGCAGTCGCCGACGCATCCCTCCGAGGAGTACAAGAAGGCCCGGATCAAGGAGGCGCAGGCGTACGCGAAGGGCTGCCTCAAGCGCTCCGGGAGCAGGCTCCGCCACTACACCTCGCTCAACAACGCCCGTGACCTGGACGTGCTGCGCGCGGCGCTCGGCGAGAGGCGGCTGACCTTCATGGGCGCCTCGTACGGCACCTACTTCGGCGCGCTGTACGCGACCCTCTTCCCCTCGCACGTCCGGCGGATGGTGCTGGACTCGGCGGTGAACCCGGACCCGGCGCAGGTCTGGTACCGGGACAACCTGGAGCAGTCGGCCGCGTTCGAGAGCCGCTGGGCGGACTTCCGGGAGTGGATCGCCGGGAACGACGCCGTGTACAAGCTCGGCGACACGGCCGCCAAGGTGCAGGCGAGTTACGACAAGGCCGCCAGGCGGCTGGCGAAGAAGGCGGCCGGCGGGAAGGTCGGGCCGGGGCAGTTGCAGGGCGCGTTCCTGTCGGCCGGGTACTACGACGACTTCTGGCCGAGCCGGGCGGAGGCGCTGTCGAAGTTCCTGAAGGGGGACGCCAAGCCCCTGGTCCGGCTGGCGGCGCCGACCGCGGAGACGGCCGCCGAGGCGGAGAACGGCAACGCGGTCTACACGGCCGTCGAGTGCAACGACGCGTCCTGGCCGACGAAGTGGCAGACCTGGAACCGGGACAACACCCGGCTCGCGCGCGTGGCGCCCTTCGAGACCTGGGACAACGCCTTCATGAACCTGCCGTGCGCCTACTGGCCGGTGCCCCGGCAGAAGCCGCTCGACGTCCGGACGGGCCCCGGTGAGCTGCCGCCGACGCTCATCCTGCAGGCCGAGCGGGACGCGGCCACGCCGTACGCGGGCGCGCTGGAGATGAACCGGCGCCTGTCCGACTCGGTGCTGGTGACCGAGCGGGACGCGGGCACGCACGGCATCGGCGGCGGTCCCAACAAGTGCGTGAACGGCTACCTGGAGGCCTACCTGCTGGAGGGCCGGCTCCCGAAGCGGCACGCCTCGTGCGCGGGGCACGCGGAGCCGAAGGCGGCGGCGCCGGCCGACCATGCCCGGGGGAAGGACCTGCGGGACTCCCTGAAGGGCAAGACCGGCCAGCGCTGACGATCGTCAGGCGAGGCCCGCGACCAGATCGGCCACCGACTTGCGGCGTCCGGTGTAGAACGGGACCTCCTCGCGGACGTGCCGGCGGGCCTCGGAACCGCGCAGGTGGCGCATGAGGTCGACGATGCGGTACAGGTCGTCGGCCTCGAAGGCCAGCACCCACTCGTAGTCGCCGAGCGAGAACGAGGCGACCGTGTTGGCACGCACGTCCGGGTAGCCGCGGGCCATCTTGCCGTGGTCGGCGAGCATCCGGCGGCGGTCCTCGTCGGGCAGCAGGTACCAGTCGTACGACCGCACGAACGGGTACACGCTGACGTAGTTGCGCGGGGTCTCGTCGGCGAGGAACGCCGGGATGTGCGAGCGGTTGAACTCCGCGGGCCGGTGCAGCGCCATGTTCGACCACACCGGCGTGAGCGCGCGGCCCAGCTTCGTGCGGCGGAAGAGGTTGTACGCCTCCTGGAGCTGGTCGCTGGTCTCCGCGTGCCACCAGATCATCAGGTCGGCGTCGGCGCGCAGACCGGAGACGTCGTAGGTGCCGCGGACGGTCACGTCCTTGGCGGCGAGCTGGTCGAACAGCTCCTGGACCTCGTCGGCGTAGCCCGCGCGGTCCTCGGGCAGCACGTCCTTCAGCTTGAAGACCGACCACAGGGTGTAGCGGATGACCTCGTTGAGGTCCTTGGCCAGCTTGCCCTTGTTCGGGATCCTGCCGGACTCGGTGGTGGGGGCGTCGTCACTCATGGTCCCTATTCTCCCGCTCCGCCGTGCAGGCTCTGCACCGGGTTGGCCATCAGCTCCTCGACCCCGCCGAGGTCGCCCGCCAGCTGGTCCACGGCCGCGTACGCGCTCGCGATGCAGGCGGGGATGCCGACACCGTCGTACTGCGCGCCGCACACCGCGAGGCCCGGGAGCTTGGCGACGTGCTCGCGGACGCGGGCCACGCGCGCGTGGTGGCCGACCGGGTACTGGGGCAGGCCGTCGGTCCAGCGGGTGACGCGGGTGGCGACGGGAGCCGCGTCCAGTCCGGTGGCCTCGCGCAGGTCGTGCCGGGAGAGGTCGACGAGGTCGGCGTCCTCGCGGCCGAGGATCGCGGTCTCGCCGTACCGGCCGACCGAGGTGCGCAGGACGACGACGTCCGGGTCCTCGTCGGCGATCCAGCCCCACTTCTGGGAGGCGAAGGTGGAGGCCTTGATGGTGCGGCCGTCGACGGGCGGGACGAGGAAGCCGCTGCCGGCGGGCAGGCCGAGCCCGGCGCGGCGGTAGGCGAGGGTGATCAGGGCCATCGAGGCGTACTCGACGGCGGCCAGGTCGGCCGCGGCGGCGGGTGCCTCGGCGCGCAGCAGGCCGGCGGCGGCGGGGGCGGGAACGGCGACGATCACGGCGTCGGCGGACAGCACCCGGCCGGGGGTGCCGATCCGCCAGCCCCGGGGTTCCCTGCGCAGTTCGGTCACGGGCGTCCCGGTCAGGATCTCTCCGCCGCGGGCCCGCACCGACTCGGCGACCGCGAGCGGCAGGGTGCCGACGCCGCCCTCGATGCCCATGAAGACCGGCCCGGTCTGCTGGGCCGCGGCCGCCTTGGCCTGGATCTCGCGGACGGCCTCCGTCAGCGAGTCGTGGTTCTTGGCGGCCTGGTAGAGCTGGGGGACCGCGGAGCGCATCGAGATGCGGTACGCGTCGCCCGCGTAGACCCCGCCGAGCAGGGGCTCGACCAGCCGGTCGACGACCTCCCGGCCGAGCCGCGCGGCCACGTACTCCCCCACCGCCACGTCGTCGCCGACCTCGGTCCGGGGCAGGTCGGCGTCGCCCTCGATGCGGGCGAGGCCCTCCTCGGAGAGCACGCCGGACAGCGCGGCGGCGGTGCCGGGAACGCCCATGACGTGGCCCTTGGGCATGGGGCGCAGGGCGCCCCGGGTCCAGATGGCGGCCGTGGCGGTGGCGGGGGCCTGCAGCCGCTCGCCGAACCCCACCTCGCGGGCGAGGGCGACCGCCTCGGGCCGGCGGGCCAGCATCGACTCGGCGCCCAGGTCGACCCGCACGCCGGCGATCTCGCCGGGCAGCAGCTTGCCGCCGACTCGCTCCGAGGCCTCCAGCACGGTCACGCGCGCGCCGCGCTCCAGCAGCCGGTGCGCCGCGGCCAGCCCCGCGATCCCGGCTCCGACGACGACGACCTGACCCGTGCCCGTACCCGTTGCGCTCATGACCTCACTCTCTCAGACCGCACTGACGCCCCCGCCCCGGCCCGGTGACCCGTACGCGTCCGGACCGTGACCGCACCGGGACCGCCGCCCCCGAACGTCCCGCCCCGCCCGGGCGTCGAAGTCGCGTCAGTCGTCACCACCCCCGGGGGGAACCATGCGCCATCCCGCACGACCCGTACGCCCCGCCCTCGCCGGCCTCCTGCTCGCCGCCGCGCTCGTCCTCACCGGATGCGGTGCGAACGACGCCTCCGGCGGCGGCTCCGCGAGCGATGCCAAGGCCGACGTGCACAGCGCTGCCGGGGAGGCGGCGGGCTCGGCGGGCGCCAAGGACAGCGGCAGCGGGACCGGCCGGACCACGCCCGATCTCACGGTGAACCGGATCATCCGCACCGCCTCGCTGACCGTGCAGGTCAAGGACGTGCCCAAGGCCCTCGACGCGGCACGCACCACGGCCGAGGACGCCGGCGGCTACGTCGGCGACGAGACCACCACCCGGGATTCCGCGGGCCACGAACGCACCCGCGTGGTCCTCCGGGTGCCCACCGGGAAGTACGACGAGGTGCTCGGCGCCCTCCAGGGCGCGGGCAAGCTGATCGACCGCACCGCGAAGGCGCAGGACGTCACCGACCAGGTGGTCGACGTGGACAGCCGGGTCAGGTCGCAGCGGGCCAGCGTGGCCCGGATCCGCGAGCTGATGGACCGGGCGGCCAAGCTCAGTGACGTGGTCACCCTGGAAGGGGAGTTGAGCAGCCGGGAGGCCGACCTGGAGTCGCTGCTGGCCCAGCAGGCGTCCCTGAAGGACCGCACGAGCATGGCCACGATCACGCTCTCCCTCACCCGGACGCCGGTCAAGGCGGCCGCGGAGGACGACTCCCCGGGGTTCGTGGACGCCGTGTCCGGCGGCTGGCACGTCTTCGTCACCATGCTGCGCTGGATCGCGCTGGCCCTGGGCGCGGCCCTGCCGTTCGCCGCCCTGGCAGCCGTACTGGCGCTGCTGTGGTGGCGGCTGGCCCGCCGGCGGCGGGCCACCGGGCAGCCCGGCAGCGAGACCTGAGCGAGCCCGAAATGCCCGCGCCCCGTAGCGTGTTCGCATGAGCATGAACGGTGGGCGGGAACGACTGGTCGTGATCGGCGGTGACGCCGCGGGCATGTCCGCGGCGTCCCAGGCACGTCGGCTGCGGGGACCGGACGAGTTGGAGATCGTGGCCTTCGAACGCGGCCACTTCACCTCCTACTCGGCGTGCGGGATCCCGTACTGGGTGGGCGGTGACGTCGAGGAGCGGGACCATCTGATCGCCCGCTCCCCCGAGGAGCACCGGGCCCGCGCGATCGACCTGCGGATGCGCACCGAGGTCACGGAGATCGACGTGGCCGGGAAGCGGGTACGCGCGCGTGACGTCGATTCCGGCGCCGAGTCCTGGACGTCGTACGACAAACTCGTCATCGGCACCGGGGCCCGCCCGATCCGCCCCGACATGCCGGGCGCGGACGCGCCGGGGGTGCACGGTGTGCAGACCCTGGACGACGGCCAGGCCCTCCTCGACACGCTGGCACGCACGCGTGGCCGCCGGGCCGTGGTGGTCGGCGCCGGCTACATCGGCGTCGAGATGGCCGAGGCGCTGATCAACCGGGGCTACGAGGTGACGGTCGTCAACCGCGGCAGCGAGCCGATGTCCACGCTCGACCCGGACATGGGCCGCCTGGTCCACGAGGCCATGGAGGGCCTCGGCATCACCATGGTCGACGACACCGAGGTCACCAAGGTGCTCACCGGCCAGGACGGCAGGGTGCGCGCGGTGGCCACGGAGGACGCCGAGTACCCGGCGGACGTGGTGATCCTGGGCATCGGCGTCCGTCCGGAGACCGGCCTGGCCGAGGCGGCGGGCCTGCCCGTCGGCCGGCACGGCGGGCTGCTCACCGACCTCGCGATGCGGGTGCGCGGGCACGAGGACATCTGGGCGGGCGGCGACTGCGTGGAGGTCCTGAACCTGGTCTCGGGCCAGGAGCAGTACATCCCGCTCGGCACCCACGCCAACAAGCACGGCCAGGTCATCGGCACCAACGTGGGCGGTGGCTACGCCACGTTCCCGGGTGTCGTCGGTACGGCGGTGAGCAAGGTCTGCGACCTGGAGATCGCCCGCACCGGCCTGCGCGAGAAGGACGCGCTCCGGGTGGGCCTGCGGTTCGAGACGGTCACCGTCGAGTCCACGAGCCGTGCCGGCTACTACCCCGGCGCCAGCCCCATGACGGTCAAGATGCTCGCGGAACGCCGCACGGGCCGCCTGCTCGGCGTCCAGATCGTCGGCCGGGAGGGCGCGGGCAAACGCGTCGACATCGCGGCGGTCGCCCTCACGGCGAACATGACGGTGGAACAGATGACGGCCCTGGACCTGGGCTACGCACCACCGTTCTCACCGGTGTGGGACCCCGTACTGGTAGCGGCGAGGAAAGCCACGGCAAAGGTGCGAACTTTCTAAGGGGCGCGCAGGTCACCGACCCAGGGGCGCGGGGAACTGCGCGACCAGCCACAGTCCACCCGCACCCCGCAACGCATCTCAAGCCGTGCCGCTGATCCGCGGCAACGAAGTAACCCCCGCCCCTCCCGGCGCAGCCGCGGCAGCAGGCTGCTCGGTCCCCGGCCGCGCATGCGCGGCCGCGGGCCGCGTCGACCGCAGCCGGTTGCTCACCGCCTCGTCCAGCGTCACCGGCCGCTGCATCTGCGCGGCCAGCCGCCCCGCCTCCTGGCCGAGCCGTGCCACGTCCTCCCAGGGCAGCCGTACGACAAGGGAGATCTCGGCCTCACCGTCGGGCAGGGCCTGCATGGGAGGGAATGCCTGAGGAGTAACCCGCTCGTTCATCGCCTGTTCCTCACGTCGCCTGAACCTCACGTCGGTCGCAAGGACATACGCACGCGCGCGTGGCGACGTTCACCGAGGCTCCCCACGCATCGAGCGCCCCCGCCCTGGGCACTAGTCAGCTGTGGTCATCCCCGTTCATGACGTGAACCCGGTGCGTCGCACGCCGTACGTGACGTACGCGTTGATCGCCGCGAACGTGCTCGTCTTCCTGTTCACGCCCGGCATAGCCGGCTCCGTGGCCGGTGGCAGCGACCTGGCGCAGCTGTGTCATCTGCAGGCTTTCATGGATCACTACGCGGCGGTCCCCCGGGAGCTGATCCACCATCAGATGCCGCAGGTGGTCCCGAGCGGCCAGGTGGGCATCGGCCGGAACGGCGCCGGCTGTGTCGTCGGCCCGCCCGGTTACGACAAGTCGCCCGCGCTGTCGGTCTTCACGGCGATGTTCCTGCACGGCAGCTGGCTGCATCTGCTGGGCAACATGCTGTTCCTGCTCATCTTCGGCAACAACGTCGAGGACCGGATGGGGCACATCCGCTTCTTCCTCTTCTACGTCTTCTGCGGCTACGCGGCCGGCTACGGCTTCGCGCTCCTCAACGCCTCGTCGGGCGACCCGTTGATCGGCGCGTCCGGCGCGATCGCCGGGGTCCTGGGCGCGTATCTGGTCCTCTACCCGAGGGCCAGGGTCTGGGTACTGGTCCCGTTCCTGGTCTTCCTGCCGCTGCGGCTGCCGGCCTGGCTGGTGCTGGGCTTCTGGTTCGTGCTCCAGGCCGTCTACTCGTCCGGCGAGGGCGTCTCCGACGCCGGGACCGTGGCGTACGCGGCGCACATCGTCGGCTTCCTGGTGGGCATGGTGCTCGCCTGGCCGCTCAAGCCGGGCACACCCCCGCCGCCGGAGCCGCGCGGCCTGCTGTTCGGCAGGCGGGCCCGGCCCCGGCACGGCTGGTAACGGACCGGGTCAGCGCACGCTCTCGGTGTGCACGAACTCGACGAGGCGGGTCAGCGCGTCCGGGTCGGTGGACGGCATCACGCCGTGGCCCAGGTTGAAGACATGGCCTTCGAGACCGGCGGCCGCGTCGAGCACCTCGCGCGCCTTGGTCTCCACCGCGTCCTTGCCGGCGAACAGGACGGCCGGGTCGAGGTTGCCCTGGAGCGCCTTGCCGGGGCCGACGCGGCGGGCGGCCTCGTCGAGCGGGACCCGGTAGTCGACGCCGACGACGTCCGCGCCGGCCTCGCCCATGAGCTGCAGCAGTTCGCCGGTGCCGACGCCGAAGTGGATGCGCGGGACACCGTATCCGGCGACGGCGTCGAAGACCTTCGCGGAGGCGGGCAGCACCGAGCGCCGGTAGTCGGCGGGGGCCAGCGCCCCGGCCCAGGAGTCGAAGAGCTGGACGGCGGAGGCGCCGGCCTCGATCTGCACCTTGAGGAACACGGCCGTGATGTCGGCGAGGCGGTCGAGCAGGTCGGCCCAGAGCTCCGGGTCGCCGTACATGATCGCCTTGGCGTTCTCGTACGTGCGCGAGGGGCCGCCCTCGACGAGGTAGCTCGCGAGGGTGAACGGCGCGCCGGCGAAGCCGATCAGCGGGGTCGGGCCGAGCTCGGCGGTGAGCAGGCCGACGGCCTCGGTGACGTAGGTGACGTCCTCGGGGGTGAGGTCACGGAGCTGGGCGAGGTCGGCGCGGGTGCGGATCGGGTTGGCGACGACCGGGCCGACGCCGGGCTTGATGTCGAGGTCGATGCCGATGGCCTTGAGCGGGACGACGATGTCGCTGAAGTAGATCGCCGCGTCCACGTGGTGCCGGCGGACGGGCTGGAGGGTGATCTCGGCGACCAGCTCGGGCCGCGTGCACGACTCCAGCATCGGGATGCCCTCGCGCACCTTGTGGTACTCCGGCAGCGAGCGGCCGGCCTGGCGCATGAACCACACGGGGGTGTGCGGCACGGGTTCACGCCTGCACGCCTTCAGGAAGGCACTGTCGTACGTCGCTGTCGGCTGCTGGCCCGCAGGGCTTCCGTTCGCACTCACGACGGCAAGTCTCGCACGCCCCGGAAGCCGACATGGCCGCGCCCTTACATGGTCCTTAGGTGGTGTCTCTCCCTGCGCGAAGGCGTCGTTCCCCTTACTCTTCCCCGCATGGCTGCGGCTCAGGGACGACTGTCGGACGGCGCTGGCGGGATGGGCGAGGGGAAGGACACCGGGGAGGACGAAGGACATACCGGGAGTGCGGCGCCACCGGTACCGCCGGCCTTCCGGGCCGCGGTCGACGCGCTGCGCGGTGCCCGGCTGCGGCCACAGGTCGAGGTGGAGCCGACGCCCGCCCCGCAGCGTCTCGCCCCGTTCGCGTACGCCGTGGAGGCGGCGGTGGTCGACGGTGAGCAGGATCTCGCCGACGGGCGTCTCGTACTGCTGCACGACCCGGCCGGGCACGACGCCTGGCACGGCACGTTCCGGCTGGTCACGCTGGTACGTGCGGAGCTGGAGCCGGAGATGGCGGCCGATCCGCTGCTGCCGGACGTCTGCTGGGCGTGGCTGACCGGCGCGCTGCAGGCGCGCGGCCTGGCGTACGGCGAGCCGAGCGGGACCGTGACGCGCGCCAGTTCGCACTACTTCGGCGGGCTGTCCGCGCGCCCCGCCGCCTCGCAGATCGAGATCCGGGCCTCCTGGACACCCCGGGAGGGCCGCGCCGGCGTCCCGGACACCGCCGCCCACCTCGCCTCCTGGTGCGACCTGCTGGCGCAGGTGGCGGGCCTGCCGCCGGCCGCCCCCGGCGACGCCTCGGTGGTCACGCTGCCGCAGCGCCGCGACCCGCAGGCCCGCTGAACCCGCACCGTCACGGGGACCCGTCCACCCGGGTCCCGTCGACTCACCCTTGATTGACCATCCTTTTGTCGATACGGCCACTTTCTGTCCCGTACGGCAACGGCCCGAACCGATTCGATCTTCGGATGATCGATCGCGTGTCCGAATTGCACGTATTGTTACTCACCAGATCGTGATCATTCTCTAAAGGCGGACGGGTTTGGTGCCGAAGACGACTGTGACCTTGAAAGCACGGTTCGTCCCGGCTTCTTCCCCCACAAGCCGGCCCCGTCCCCCACCCCAGGAGGCCTGGTGTCCGTTCTCCTAGAGCAGCCCGCAAGCCTGGTCGCCTACCGCCCGAACAAGCCCACCGCCATGGTGGTCGTGGCCGACCCGCGCGTCCGCTCCACCGTCACCCGCCACCTGTGGGCGCTCGGCGTGCGCGATGTCATCGAGGCCTCGTCCATCGCGGAGGCTCGTCCCCGCATCGGCAACCCCCGCGACATCTGCGTCGCCGACGTCCATCTCCCCGACGGCTCCGGCCTGACCCTCCTGTCCGAGACCCGTGCGGCGGGCTGGCCCAACGGCCTGGCCCTGTCCGCCGCCGACGACATCGGCGCCGTGCGCAACGCCCTGGCCGGCGGCGTCAAGGGCTACGTCGTCACCGGCACCCGCACCAACATCGGGCTCCCCACCCGACCCGGTGCCGCCCCCATCGGCGCCGCCTCCCGCATGCATCGCCGCCCCCCGGGTGCCCCGAGCCACCCGGGCGGCTACCGCGAGCTCTCCGGCCGTGAGGTCGAGGTGCTCCGGCTGGTGGCGGAGGGCCAGTCGAACAAGGCGATCGGCGTCTCGATGGGGCTGTCCGCCCTCACCGTCAAGAGCCACCTCGCCCGCATCGCCCGCAAGCTCGGCACGGGCGACCGCGCCGGGATGGTCGCCGTGGCACTGCGCACCGGAATCATCCACTGACCGACCGTTCACCGACCGGTCACCGACCGGTCATACGTTCACCGACGTGACCGGACCGGCCGCCGGTCCGGCGTCATGTCGTAACCCGTTGTCCCCCGTTCGTGGACCTGATCTTTCACCGGCCTGACTGGTTTACGACCCTCCGGCGTCCGTCGACGGAACGTTCCGTCGACGGATGCCGTCCACACACAGATACCCTTGACATGTGACCGACGCCCAAGACACCGCAGCAGACAGTTCACTGCGCACCACCGGGGGTACCCCTCCGGACGACGCCGGATCTTCTGTGACGGGGGCGCCGATCCCTTTGCTGGAGCCCCGTGAGGGCATTCCGCCGGTGATCGTGGACGAGGGCTCGCTGGCCGGCGTGATCGCCGCCTTCGCCGCCGGCTCCGGGCCGGTCGCCGTCGACGCCGAGCGCGCCTCCGGCTACCGCTACGGCCAGCGCGCCTACCTCGTCCAGCTGCGCCGCGAGGGCGCGGGGACCGCGCTGATCGATCCCGTCGCCTGCCCCGACCTGTCCGGCCTCGGCGAGGCGCTGGCCGGCGTCGAATGGGTGCTGCACGCGGCCACCCAGGACCTGCCCTGCCTGCGCGAGATAGGCATGACGCCCAGCAGCCTCTTCGACACCGAGCTGGCCGGGCGGCTCGCCGGGTTCCCCCGGGTCGGGCTCGGCGCGATGGTCGAGGGCGTCCTCGGGTTCATGCTCGAAAAGGGCCACTCGGCCGTCGACTGGTCGACCCGGCCGCTGCCCGAGCCCTGGCTGCGGTACGCGGCGCTGGACGTCGAGCTGCTCGTCGACCTGCGGGACGCCCTGGAGAAGGAGCTGGACCGGCAGGGGAAGCTGGAGTGGGCGCGGCAGGAGTTCGACGCGATCGCGGCCGCGCCGCCGGCCGAGCCGCGCAAGGACCCCTGGCGCCGCACGTCGGGAATGCACAAGGTGCGCCGGCGCCGGCAGCTGGCGGTGGTACGGGAGCTGTGGCAGACCCGGGACCGGATCGCGCAGAAGCGGGACGTGTCGCCGGGCAAGGTGCTCAGTGACGCGGCGATCGTGGAGGCCGCGCTGGCGCTGCCGGCCAATGTGCACGCCCTCGCGGGACTGAACGGCTACGGCCACCGGATGGGGCGGCGGCAGCTGGAACAGTGGCAGGCGGCGGTGGACCGCGCCAGGACGCTGCCGGACCCCGCGCTGCCGCAGCCGGGACAGCCCGTGACGGGGCCGCCGCCGCCCCGGGCGTGGGCCGACAAGGACCCCGCCGCGGCGGCGCGCCTGTCGGCCGCCCGGGCCGCGGTCTCGGCCCTGGCCGAGCAGCTCACCATGCCCCAGGAGAACCTCGTCGCGCCGGACACCGTGCGCCGGCTCTGCTGGGAGCCGCCGCAGGTGGTCGACGCGGAGACGGTGGGGGCCGCGCTGGTGGGGTACGGCGCGCGGCCCTGGCAGGTGGAGCAGGTGACACCGGTGCTGGTGGCGGCGTTGTCCGCCTAGGCGGACGGCCGGCACACGACGTCGGCGGCCGGTCCGCCTCGCTCAGTCACTGCGGGTCCCGACGACCGGTTCGCCCTGCGGCGGTTCCGGTTCGGCCGGATCAGTCCGGTCGGCCGGGCCGTCCAGGAACGCGGTGTGGAGATGCCTGCCCCGGTCCACGGAGAAGTCGATCTCGGGCAGGAGTTCCGGAACGGCGATCACGGTCATCAGGTTGCGGTACATACGAGAAATCCGCGTCTCGACATTCCGCATGTGCCGGTCGAGGGTGTTCGAGATGAGCACCACTCCGGCCCAGTTCCCCGCGATCTGGTAGGCCTGCTCCTCGACGTCGACGAAATTCTTCAGCTCGCCGCGTCGCCGCGCTTCGGTGAGCTGCTCCGTATTGAAAGCGATCCAGTCCGGCCAAGGCGTTCCGTAGGTCTCCGGCGCACTACTGTGGAACGACAGCTTCAAAGCGGCCTGAAGGGCGTTCTCGTGGGAGATCCGGTGGGCCAGGATCATTCCGATGTCGACCACCTCCTGGAGCATGATCCGCTGTTCCCGCAGGCCGTCCATGGTCAGCGTGTTGTGCATGATGGCCGTCGCCACTTCGACCTTTCCGCCCGGGAAATGCCGGTAGAAGGCCCCCTTGCTGGTCTGTGCGGCGGTGATGAGGTCACCGATCGACGTGCCTTCATAACTGTCCATCACGAAAAGCGCACCGGCGGTGTCGAGGATTCGCTGCCTCGTGTCGATGGCGCGTTGTTGCTGACGTCGCGGCCTGCGCGGGTTGCTCATTCGATCTCGCCTTCGAGGCCCGCCGACGGGAATACGACCGAACGGGCTTTGTCCGGGACAGCCGCGCACGCATTTCGAAACGCCCCTCCGCGCACGCGCTGATCAGCGCCCCGATACTACCCCGGAGACCGGACCGGGCGAGGGGCTCACGGGACCGGGCGAAGACCGTCCCGCGCCCCGCCCGTGGAGCGGTGGACACCGCCCGCGCCCGCTCCTCGCTTGACGTCACCATGCCAGAGTTCCAGACTTGGCGAGTCATAACAGACCGAGTAGTCCCTTCTAGCCGGGAGACCACCACGGCAACATGGACATAACTCCTCTTTGGGTAACGCTCCTTGGCTGCCGTGAGCACCCAGCCGGCCATCCGGCCCGAACAACGGCCCCTCACATCCGGTAAGTTTCCGGGCAGTTCATGGAACCGACGCACCGTTCCGCCGGAACAAAGGGGAAGCAGCGCGGAAGAGACCACTTGGTCCAAACAGGCCTGGCGACACAGGGCCGGGGCAGTCGGCCGGACTCGGTACGGCAGTGCCCTTTCAGACACTTTCACCGGCCGAGCGGCGAGCCGAACCGTGGCCCCGCCCCCGCCCACACCCGCTGGGGAGTCCGCAGCCATGACCACCGTCCCCTCCGTCGTCGCGGCCGTGTCACGGACCGATCCCGCCGCCGGCACCGTCGCGGTGGTCGCCCCGTACGAGGGAGGGGGACCGTGTCCCCGGGCCTTCGCGGGGCCCGACCGGCCGGCCGTGGCCGTCCTTCCGGAGCACCGGCTGCGGCCGCCTGCGTACCGGAACGCGACGCTGCCCGCCGGGTACGGCGACACGGTCGTGCACCGGGGACTGCGGCAGACGGTCAAGGCGCTGCGGGCGCTCGGGGTGTCCGCCGTCGTCGCGGGCGGGACCGGGGGCATCGAACTGGCCGAGCGGATCGCCTGGCAGCTCGGTCTCCCCGGAGCCGATCCCGCGAACTCGCCGCTGAGATACGACCGCGGCGCCCAGGCGGACCGGCTGGCCCGGCTGGGGATCCCGGCGCCGCGGGGCATCCGTACCGCGCGCCCGGCCGACGCCGTGGCCTGGGCGCGGTCGCACCCCGCGGCCGGCTACCTGCTCGCCCCGGCGGCCGCCGGAACCCCGGTCGACGCGGTGGAATGCGCGGACGAAGGCGGGATCGGCGCGGCCTGGCCGGCGCTGTGGCACGCGGCCGCCCGGCACTCGGGCAGCCCGCACCTGGTGCTGACCGAACTGCCCGGGCGCCGCCGGTACACGGTCGACACCGTCACCCGCCCCGGCCCGGACGGGCGGCCCCAGCACGTGGTCACCGGGCTGCGGGCGGACGACCCTGCCGGACCGCGCGCGCCGGGCAGCCCGTCGGTGCCGGCCCTGACGGGCTACACGATCCGGGTGCTCGACGCGCTCGGCGTGGTGTGCGGCCCGGCCACCGTCCGGCTCGCGTACCGCGACGACGACACGGCCGGCCGTGGGCCACTGCTGATCTGCGCACTCGCGGCGCCCGTCATGACACGGGCCGTCGGCGTGCCTGACCTCCGGCCCCCTCCCACCGTCCCCTTCATCCGGGACCGTCCATGACCCGGCGGCCGTCCGCCCGCGTACCCCACCACCCGAGAGGAACCCCTGTGCTCACGTCATCCGCGCCCCGGCCCCGCCCCGCCGGCACCCGGCGGCTGTTGACGGGCAACGCCCGCATCTTCGAGCTGGGCACACCGCGAACGGCGCCGTCCGCGCGGCGTCCGTTCGCCGCCCCGGTGATGCGCGCCGTACGAGTCCGCGGGTCCGATGGGGCTGGTCGCGCAGTTCCTCCCCAGCCTTCGGCCGGGGGTACCCCCAGCGCCCCTGGCGGGGCGCTGCAGCGCAGGCACCTTCCCATGTGACGTTCGCCGCTCCACCCTCCAGGACTGGGCAGTCACGTTACTCATAAGTAGCATGGGCCTGAGCGCGTGCTCAGCGCATCGCAGCAGTGCCATCCCGCACCCTGGAGGAGAGCCAATCGTGCCTCGTACCGTCAGGGATGTCGTCTTCGTCGACGGCGTCCGTACCCCGTTCGGCAAGGCGGGCCCGAAGGGCATCTACCACGAGACCCGTGCCGACGACCTCGTCGTGAAGGCGATCCGGGAGCTGCTGCGCCGCAACCCCGGTCTGGACACCAAGAAGATCGACGAGGTCGCCGTCGCCGCGACCACGCAGATCGGTGACCAGGGTCTGACCATCGGCCGTACCGCGGGCATTCTCGCGGGCCTGCCGACCTCCGTGCCCGGTTACTCCATCGACCGCATGTGCGCCGGCGCCCTGACCGCCGTCACCACGGTCGCCGGTTCCGTCGCCTTCGGCGCGTACGACGTCGCCATCGCCGGCGGTGTCGAGCACATGGGCCGCCACCCGATGGGCGAGGGCGTCGACCCGAACCCGCGGTTCGTCAGCGAGAAGCTGGTCGACGAGTCGGCGCTGTTCATGGGCATGACCGCCGAGAACCTGCACGACCGCTACCCGCAGATCACCAAGCTTCGCGCGGACGAGTACGCGGTGCGCTCGCAGGAGAAGGCCGCCAAGGCGTACGCCAACGGCAAGATCCAGGCCGACCTGGTGCCGATCTCGGTACGCCGGACCAACCCGGAGGGCGGCGAGACCGGTTGGGGACTCGTCACCGCCGACGAGCCGATGCGGCCGGGGACCACCCTGGAGAACCTGTCGGGTCTGAAGACGCCGTTCCGCGTGCACGGGCGGGTCACCGCCGGTAACGCGGCCGGTCTGAACGACGGTGCGACCGCCTCGATCATCGCCTCCGAGGACTTCGCCCGCGAGAACAACCTGCCGGTGAAGATGCGCCTCGTGTCGTACGCCTTCGCGGGTGTCGAGCCCGAGGTCATGGGCTACGGCCCGATCCCGGCCACGGAGAAGGCGCTCGCCCAGGCCGGGCTGAGCATCTCCGACATCGGTCTGTTCGAGATCAACGAGGCCTTCGCCGTGCAGGTGCTGGCCTTCCTCGACCACTACGGCATCGCGGACGACGACGAGCGCGTCAACCAGTACGGCGGCGCCATCGCCTTCGGTCACCCGCTGGCCTCCTCCGGCGTGCGTCTGATGACGCAGCTGGCCCGCCAGTTCGAGGAGCAGCCGAACGTCCGCTACGGCCTGACCACCATGTGCGTCGGCTTCGGCATGGGCGCGACGGTCATCTGGGAGAACCCGCACTTCGAGGGGGACAAGTGAGCACCACCGCCGAGCTTCTGAAGCAGGCCTCGGACCTGTTCCCCGACGAGGTCGTGACGTCGGCGCACGTACGCCACTTCGACCTGCCGTTCGGGGCGGGCCGCTTCGCGCTGATCACCCTGGACAACGGCCTCGACCACACCAAGCCGACCACCTTCGGCCCGGCCTCGCTGGCGAACCTCAACACCGCCGTCGACCAGGTCGAGAAGGAGGCCGCCGACGGCACGATCGTCGGTGTCGGCATCACCGGCAAGCCGTTCATCTTCGCGGTCGGCGCCGACCTCAAGGGTGTCGAGCTCCTCAAGGAGCACGAGCACGCGCTCGCCATCGGCAAGGGCGGCCACGAGGTCTTCAAGCGCCTCGCGGGTCTCGCGGTGCCGACCTTCGCGTACTACAACGGTGCCGCCATGGGCGGTGGCGTCGAGGTCGGTCTGCACTGCACGTACCGGACCGTCTCGAAGGCCATCCCGGCGTTCTCGCTGCCCGAGGTCTTCCTCGGTCTGGTCCCGGGCTGGGGCGGCTGCGCGCTGCTGCCGAACCTGATCGGCGCCGACAAGGCCGTCTCGGTGATCATCGAGAACAGCCTCAACCAGAACAAGCAGCTCAAGGGCGAGCAGGTCTTCGGCCTCGGCATCGCCGACGCCCTCTTCGAGGGCGCCGACTTCCTTGAGCAGTCGCTGATCTGGACCGCCCAGGTACTGAAGGGCGACATCGAGGTCGAGCGTCCCGTGATCGACCGCGGCGAGGCCTGGGACCAGGCCGTCGCGCGCGGCCGGTTCATCGCGGACTCCAAGGTGCACAGCGCCGCCCCGGCCGCCTACCGCGCCCTGGACATCATCGCCGCCGCCAAGAACGGCGACCTCCAGCAGGGGTACGACGCCGAGGACCTGGCCCTCGCCGACCTGATCATGGGTGGCGAACTGCGCGCCGGCATCTACGCGTTCAACCTGGTGCAGAAGCGCGGCAAGCGCCCGGCGGGTGCCCCGGACAAGAACCTGGCGCGTCCGGTCACCAAGGTGGGCGTCGTGGGCGCGGGTCTCATGGCCTCGCAGCTCGCGCTCCTCTTCCTGCGCCGCCTGGAGGTGCCGGTCGTACTGACCGACATCGACCAGGAGCGCGTCGACAAGGGTGTGGGCTACGTCCACGCCGAGATCGAGAAGCTGCTCGGCAAGGGCCGGATCAACCAGGACAAGGCCAACCGCCTCAAGGCCCTGGTCACCGGTGTGCTGGACAAGGCCGAGGGCTTCTCCGACGCCGACTTCATCATCGAAGCGGTGTTCGAGGAGATCGGTGTCAAGCAGCAGGTGTTCGCGGAGGTCGAGGCGGTCGCCCCGGCGCACGCGATCCTGGCGACGAACACCTCCTCGCTGTCGGTGACCGAGATGGCGTCGAAGCTCAAGAACCCCGAGCGGGTCGTGGGCTTCCACTTCTTCAACCCGGTCGCGATCCTGCCGCTCCTTGAGATCGTGCGCGGCGAGCAGACCGACGACGCCTCGCTGGCCACGGCCTTCGCCGTCGCCAAGAAGCTGAAGAAGACCGCGGTTCTGGTCAAGGACGCCCCGGCGTTCGTCGTGAACCGCATCCTCACCCGCTTCATGGGCGAGATCCAGAACGTCATCGACGAGGGCACCCCGGTCGAGGTCGCGGAGAAGGCGGTCGAGCCGCTGGGCCTGCCGATGTCGCCGCTGGTGCTCCTGGAGCTGGTCGGTCCCGCCATCGGCCTGCACGTCTCGGAGACCCTCAACCGGGCCTTCCCGGACCGTTTCACGGTCTCCCCGAACCTCGCGGCCGTCGTCAAGGCGGGCAAGCGCGGCTTCTACGTCTACGACAGCGGGAAGCCGGAGCTCGACCCCGAGGTCGCCGCGCTGCTCAAGCAGGGCGACGTCGTCCTCACCGAGGAGCAGGTCCGCGACCGTGTCCTGGACGCCGTCGCCCAGGAGATCGGGCTCATGCTCGACGAGGGTGTCGTCGCCGAGGCGCAGGACATCGACCTCTGCCTGATCACGGGCGCCGGCTGGCCCTTCCACCTGGGCGGCATCACGCCGTACCTGGACCGCGAGGGCGTCTCGGAGCGCGTGAACGGCAAGAAGTTCCTGGCCCCGGGCGTGGCTTCGGTCCCGGCGTAACGGCCACAGCAGTACGAGAGGGGCCCTCCGCACCGCGCGGAGGGCCCCTTTTCACGTGCCGTACGGAGGTCAGACCTCGCGCCAGGCCTCAAGGGCCAGCCCGGGCTCGTCCTTGCGGCGGGTGAGGAGGAGCTGGCCGGTGGACGGGGACAGGCTCGTCGCGGTCACCCGGCCCTCCGCGTCCGTGGTCAGGGCCACCCGGGCGTCGGCCGGGAGTTGCGGTCCCGACTCGGTCCACCAGGCGCCGGCCCGCTCGTCCTGGGTCGGATACGCGGCGAAGGCCACCCGGCCGCTCGCCGAGCGCTGGGCGAGCAGGGTGCAGTCGTACCCGTCGAGTTCGCAGCGGACCGCGGCGACCGGGCCGGGCCCGGCGGAGGCCAGCAGGGCGTACGGCTTGCCGCCCGGACGCCAGGCGCACAGGTCACCGGACTCGTCGGTGTAGAAGAGGGTCGTGCTCCCGGCCGAGGTGGCGAGGGCGGTGAGGGTCCCCGGGCGGACCGGGGCCTCCAGCGCCTCCAGCTGCACGGGCGGCTTACCGGCCTCCTCCTGACGCCAGTAGACGATCCCGCCGGGCACGGCCGCGTACACCTCGACGCGCCCCGACTCGCCGGTCACCGCGGCGAGCCCGTCCTCGACCAGCCGCCCCTTCAGGTCCCGCCACGGCTCCCAGCCGCCCTTCTCCTTCTGCGCGACCATGCTCACCCCGCGCCCCCGGTTGCGGACGAAGACATGGGCTCGCCCCTCCGCGTCCACGGCGACGGCCGGTGCCCCGGTCGCCTCCCCCCTCTTGCTCGGGTGGCCGATCGACTGCCAGTCCAGGGCGGCCAGACGCGGCCGGAAGTGGGTGGAGTGGACGAGCCCCGACTCGCCGTTCACGGTGGGCCGCCAGGCGACCAGATGGGCGTACCCGTCGACGCCCTGTCCCACCGCGAAGCCCGGGTGCAGCCGCTGGTCGCCGCCCACTTTCCGGGGCGTGCCCCAGGGCGCGCCGGGTCCGCGTTCCGCCCGGCACAGCACGGCGTCGCCGGACGGCAGATAGACACTGAGCCGGCCGTCACGGCCGCGGAGGAGCCAGTCGCCGTTCACCGCTTCACTCTAAGCGGGGCCGTTCGCGGCAGTGGGGCGGCCCCTGGCGTGCGAGGCTTGGGGCATGGAAGACGAAGCTCCCCTGCTGGTGATCGTCGACGGCGCGAACGTCGTCGGGTCGCGGCCGGACGGCTGGTGGCGGGACCGCAAGGGAGCCGCCGAACGGCTGCGCGACCGGCTCGCCGAGCGGGGGCTGCCCGGCCGCCCGACGCCGGTGGAGCTGGTGCTCGTCGTGGAGGGTGCGGCCCGCGGGGTGGCCTCGGTGCCCGGGGTACGGGTGGAGTCGGCACCCGGCAGCGGCGACGACCTGATCGTGGAACTGGCCGCCGAGGACCCCGGCCGGCCCCGGCTCGTCATCACCGCCGACCGCGAACTGCGCAGCCGGGTCACCGAGTTGGGCGCCGAGGTGATCGGCCCGAGCGCCCTGCTGCACTAGGCGCTCCGCTGGAAGCGCCGCGACAGGCCGGCTGTCGACTGCGGCGCCGTCGTGGCGGGTCGCGCAGTTCCTCCCCCAGCCTTCGGCCGGGGGTACCCCCAGCGCCCCTTACGGGGCACTCGGCGCCCTGACGTACAGCACCGCCCCGTCCACCTCGCCCGCCTGTTCGTACCCGGCCGCGAGCAGTCTGCGCAGGCCGGGGACGCGGTCGGGGCCGTACGGCTTGCCGCGGGAGTCGTCGATCACCAGGGCCGGTGCCCGGTCGGCCAGTTCCGCGCGGAAGACGGGCCAGGTGCCGGCGACGGCGTACTTCTCGCCCACCTGCGGGCCGTCCCGGCCGCCGCTGAAGTTGGTGAGGAGGCCGGCGGTGAGGTAGCGGGTGGCGGGGGTGCGGTCGGCGAGCCAGTACGTCTCCGGGTGTATGCCCCAGACCAGGACCCGGTCGCCGGGCGCGGTACGGCGGTCGAGGGCGAGCGCCAGCCTCTGGGCGTGCGCGAGTTCGGGGCGGGGGGCCAGGACGCCCCAGGTCAGGAACAGGGTGCAGGCGCAGGCCGAGGCGAGGACGGCGGCCGAGGTCCGTTCCCGGGGCAGGATCTGCAGCGCGGCCGTGGCCAACAGCGCGAGCGGCGGGGTGAGTTGCAGGAAGTAGTGGCCGAAGAAGTGGAAGCCGAGGGTGACGGCGGCCGCCGACGCGGCCAGCCACAGCCACAGGTCGACGGCGCCGGTACGGGCGATGCGCAGGGCCCGCGCGATGGGCGGGAGCAGGCCGGCCGAGGCCGCGCCGAGGATCGCGGTGTTGGCCACCGCCCGTACCAGCACGTGGAGTTCCGAGCCGGTGAAGGAGGCGTAGGCGCCGGAGCCGGTGACCGTCCAGAAGGCGAAGCCGGCCGGGTCCGTGGCCAGGGCCGCGCCCAGCACGGGCAGGGCGGCACCGGCCGCCAGCCTGAGCAGGCCCGCGCGCGCACCGCCGTACCGGTTGAGGAGGTAGAGCACCGGCAGCAGGACGGCCCCGCCGGTCTGCTTGGTGAGGAAGGCGCACGCGACGGCGGCCCCCGCCGCTGCCCAGCGGCGGCGGTCGGCGCACCACATCGCGGCGGCCGTGCAGGGCAGCATGAACACCTCGAAGGTGGCCGCCTGCGCGTCCTCGGGGTTGAGCCCGACCGAGACCAGCAGGTACAGCGCCCCGGCGGTACGGCCCGCGCGGTCGCCCCAGCGCCGCCGGGCGAGCGAGGCGAGCAGCGCGGCGGTGGTCAGCTGGGCCAAGACGGCGAGGACCCGGACCGCGGTGAGCGACCCGGACCCGAAGACCGCGAAGGTCCCCTCGTACAGCCACGGCAGCAGCGGCGGCTTGCGGTCCACGACCGTCTCGTACAGCTGCCCGCCGCGCGCCAGCATGCGGGCCTGTACGGCGAGAAAGCCCTCGTCCGGGTTCCACAGCGGCCGGAGGAAGGAGGGCACCCTGGTGACGCAGGCCAGCACGGCGAGCAGCGGCAGCAGCCGCGTCCAGTACCCCTTCCCTGCGACTGCGGACCGTGGTGGGGCGAGGGGCGCGAGAAGCATGGGGAGCACGCTATCCGGCCCCGCAGTCCCATCCGGACGGGACATACGGGGCCGAAGTGGCGAGAGTGCCGGTCACGGAGTGTCGGCGGGCGTCCGTTCGGCCTGGGCGAGGCGGCTGTGCGAGCGGCCGTAGAGGAAGTAGACGACGAAGCCGATGACCATCCAGACGGCGAACCGCAGCCAGGTCTCGGCGGGCAGGTTGAGCATCAGCCACAGCGAGGCCAGCACGGACACGACCGGCAGCACCGGCACCCAGGGGGTGCGGAAGGACCGCTCCAGGTCGGGCCGGGTGTTGCGCAGGATGATCACGCTGATCGCGACGACGATGAAGGCGAAGAGCGTGCCGATGTTCACGAGTTCGGCGAGTTCGCTGAGACTGGTGAAGCCGGCGACGATCGCGATGACGACGCCGAGCAGGATGGTCGGCCGGTACGGGGTGCGGAACCTCGGGTGGGTGTGCGAGAAGAAGCGGGGCAGCAGGCCGTCCCGGCTCATGGCGAAGAACACCCGGGACTGGCCGAGCAGCAGGATCATGCAGACGGTGGTCAGGCCGACGGCGGCGCCGAAGCTGATCAGGCCGGCGAACCAGGGGTGTCCGGTGGCCTTGAAGGCGTCGGCCAGCGGGGCGTCCACGGACAGCTCGCGGTACTTCTGCATGCCGGTCACCACGACGGCCACGGCGACGTACAGCAGGGTGCAGATGATCAGGGAGCCGATGATGCCGCGCGGCACGTCCCGCTGGGGGTTGCGGGTCTCCTCGGCGGCGGTGGCGACGACGTCGAAGCCGATGAAGGCGAAGAAGACGACGGAGGCGGCGGTGAAGATGCCCATGACGCCGAAGTTGGACGGTGCCCAGCCGAACATCAGCTGGATCAGCGGGGCCTTGAGGTTGCCGCCGGCCGGCACGGCCTCCTTGGGCGGGATGAAGGGGCTGTAGTTGCCGCTGTGGATGAAGAAGGCGCCCGCGATGATGACGACCAGGACGACGGCCACCTTGATGGCGACGACGACCGAGGTGACCCGGGCGGAGAGCTTCATGCCGACGACGAGGATCGCGGTGAGGACGAGGACCAGGGCGGCGGCGAGGATGTCGAAGCCGAAGCCGTGGGCGCCGTCGCGGCCGCTGAGGTACGCCGGCAGATGCCAGCCGGCGTTGTCGAGCAGCGAGTGGATGTACCCCGACCAGCCGACGGCGACCACCGCCGTGCCCAGCGCCAGCTCCAGCACCAGGTCCCAGCCGATGATCCACGCGGGGAACTCGCCGAGGGAGGCGTACGAGAAGGTGTACGCGGAGCCGGCCACCGGGACGGTGGAGGCGAACTCTGCGTAGCAGAGTGCGGCGAGGCCGCAGACGACGCCGGCCACGACGAAGGAGAGCGCGACGGCGGGGCCTGCGGTGTTCTTGGCCGCCGTGCCGGTCAGGACGAAGATGCCGGTGCCGATGATGACACCCACGCCGAAGACCGTGAGGTCCAGGGCCGACAGCGACTTCTTGAGCGCGTGCTCCGGTTCCTCGGTGTCCTTGATGGACTGTTCGACGTTCTTGGTCCTGAAGAGGGTACTGCTCACGTGCCTACCTCCCGAGACGGCCGGAGGTGCGTATGCCCGGCAAAGGCAGGTTCACGCAGATGGGCCGGTCTCGCCACCGGAGGGGTGGGACCGGCCCATCGGGGTGGTTCGGGTTTCATCGGGGGCTGCGAACCGTCCGTGGCTGGTCGCGCAGTTCCTCCCCCAGCCTTCGGCCGGGGGGACCCCCAGCGCCCCTGAAGGGGCGCCTCAGCTGGGGCGCCTCACATTCAATCCCTCGCCGGTTCCACCGAAGTCACATCCGTCGGCTGGCCGTCCAGCTTCGCGACCAAGCCGGTGACCTGGCGGGCGATGTCCGGGGCGGTCAGGCCGATCTCCGCCATGACCTCGGCCCTCGACGCGTGGTCGAGGAAGCGGGGCGGGATGCCGAAGTCGCGGAGGGGGACGTCGACGCCCGCGTCGCGCAGGGCCTGGGCGATGGTGGAGCCCACGCCGCCGACGCGGACGTTGTCCTCGACCGTGACGACCACCCGGTGGCGCTCGGCCAGCGGGGCCATCGCCTCGTCGACCGGCTTGACCCAGCGCGGGTCGACCACGGTGGTGGAGATGCCCTGCTTGTCGAGGAGGGCGGCGATCTCCAGGCACATGGGGGCGAGGGCGCCCACGGAGACCAGGAGCACGTCCGGGGTGTCGGTGCCGGGCTCGCGCAGCACGTCCATGCCGCCGACCCTGCCGACGGCGGCCACGGCGGGGCCGACCGCGCCCTTCGAGAAGCGGACGACCGTCGGGGCGTCGTCGACCTCGACGGCCTCGCGGAGCTGCGCCCGGACCTGGTCGGCGTCGCGCGGGGCGGCGAGCCTGAGGCCGGGGACCACCTGGAGGATCGACATGTCCCACATGCCGTTGTGGGAGGCGCCGTCGGTGCCGGTGACGCCGGCCCGGTCCAGGACGAACGTCACCCCGCACCGGTGCAGGGCCACGTCCATCAGCACCTGGTCGAAGGCGCGGTTGAGGAAGGTGGCGTACACGGCGAAGACGGGGTGCAGGCCGGCCGTGGCGAGGCCCGCCGCGGAGACGGCGCCGTGCTGCTCGGCGATGCCGACGTCGTAGATGCGGTCGGGGAAGGTGTCCGCGAACTTCTTCAGGCCGACCGGCTGGAGCATGGCCGCCGTGATGGCGACGATGTCCTCGCGCTCCTTGCCGAGCTCGACCATCTCGTCGCCGAAGACCGAGGTCCAGTCGGCGCCGGAGGCCTTGACCGGCAGGCCGGTGTCGGGGTGGATGGGGCCGATGCCGTGGAAGCGGTCGGCCTCGTCCTGGAGGGCGGGCTGGTAGCCGCGGCCCTTCTCGGTGAGGCAGTGCACGATCACCGGGCCGCCGAACCGTTTGGCCCGCGCCAGGGCCGACTCCAGGGCCTCCATGTCGTGGCCGTCGATCGGGCCGACGTACTTCAGGCCCAGGTCCTCGAACATGCCCTGCGGGGCGATGAAGTCCTTCAGCCCCTTCTTGGCGCCGTGCAGGGTGTCGTAGAGCGGCCTGCCGACGACCGGCGTGCGCTCCAGCAGGTCCTTGCCGCGGGCCAGGAACCGCTCGTACCCGTCCGTCGTACGCAGGGTCGCCAGGTGATTGGCGAGGCCTCCGATGGTCGGGGCGTACGAGCGCTCGTTGTCGTTGACGACGATGACGAGCGGGCGGTCCTTGGCGTCGGCGATGTTGTTCAGCGCCTCCCAGGCCATGCCGCCGGTCAGGGCGCCGTCACCGATCACGGCGACGACGTGGCTGTCCCGTTCGAGCAGCTGGTTGGCCTTGGCGATGCCGTCGGCCCAGCCGAGCACGGTGGAGGCGTGGCTGTTCTCGATGACGTCGTGCTCGGACTCGGCCTGCGAGGGGTAGCCGGACAGGCCGCCCTTCTGCTTCAGCTTCGAGAAGTCCTGGCGGCCGGTCAGCAGCTTGTGCACGTAGGACTGGTGGCCGGTGTCCCAGAGCACCTTGTCCTTCGGGGAGTCGAAGACGCGGTGCAGGGCGATGGTGAGCTCGACCACGCCCAGGTTGGGACCGAGGTGTCCGCCGGTCTTGGAGACCGCTTCGACGAGGAAGCTCCGGATCTCCTCTGCCAGCTGGACCAGCTCCTCGGGGCTGAGCCGGTCCAGATCGCGCGGTCCCCTGATACGGGTCAGCAGCGGCACCCGTGCCTCCTTGCAGTAGAGCTGATCGAGCTGTTGCCGGGCTCGTCGAGTCTAATGTTCCGCCCGGGCGGAACGACTCCGGCCCTTGGGTCATGGGTCACGCGATCGGCTGTACCCATCATGAGCCCCACCTATGACACGACTGTGCCCGGTGCCTTCCAGGCACCGGGCACAAGTCCTACCTAGGGGCGCTGGGGGTACCCCCCGGCCGAAGGCCGGGGGAGGAACTGCGCGACCAGCCACAACGGACCGGCACCCGGCAGCGCGCCCCGCGCCCGACGGCGCTAGCCGCGGCCCGCGGCCTTCTGGCTCTTGCGGGAGACGGAGTCGATGACGACCGCACCCAGCAGAACACCACCGGTGATCATGTACTGGATCGACGTGTTCATGTTCAGCAGGTCGAGGCCGGTCTGGATGGACTGGATGACCAGCATGCCCAGAAGGGCGGACCAGACGGTACCGCGGCCACCGAACAGCGACGTACCACCGATGACGGCCGCCGCGATGGCGAGCATCAGCGTGTTGCCGCCACCGGCGTTGAGCGTCGCGCTCGCGGTCTGGCCGGCGAAGAACATACCGCCGATCGCCGCGAAGCCGCCGGAGATCGCGAACACGGTGATCCGGACCATCGGCACGCTGATACCCGCACGGCGGGCCGCCTCGATGCCGCCGCCGACCGCGAAGACCTTGCGGCCGTACGTGGTGCGGCGCAGCACGAAGTCGACGATGACCAGGGACGCGAGGAAGATCACCAGCGCGTTGGAGACACCGGCCGCGTTGTTCAGCACGGCCGCAGCCACGAAGGACGCGATCGCGAGCAGGGCGACGCGGATGAGGATCTCGCTGGTGGGCCGGAACGGCACACCCGCCGCACGGCGCCGGCGCTGCTCGTTGAACTGGCCCAGGGCGGACAGGACGACGCCGAGGCCGGCCAGCAGGTAGGCGCCGATGATGGCCTGGTCCATGAAGAAGGAGCTCTGGCCGAGGATGTGCACCGGGCCGCTGTCGGCCGGGATGTTGATCGTGCCGCTGTCGCCCAGCAGCCACAGCATCAGGCCGTTCCAGCCGAGGAAGCCGGCCAGGGTGACCACGAACGCGGGTACGCCGATCTTGGCGAAGAACCAGCCGTGCAGCGCGCCGATGCCGATGCCCGTGATGATCGTCAGGACCAGGGCCAGCCACTGGTTCATTCCGTGGTTGACCACGAAGACGGCGAACACCGTGGAGGCCAGACCGCTCACCGAGCCGACGGACAGGTCGATCTCGCCGAGCAGCAGCACGAACACCAGACCGATGGCGAGCATGCCGGTGGCCGAGAGGAAGTAGCTGATGTTGGAGAGGTTGTCCGCGCTGAGGAACAGGCTGTTCTTCACCTGGAAGATGGTCCAGATGATGATCAGGCCGAGGACCACCGGCAGCGAGCCCAGCTCGCCGCCCTTCACCCGGCGGGTGAACTCCGTGAGGTAGCCCTTGAAGCCCTCCTCACGGACCAGCAGCCGCGGGTCGACGACGGTGACCGGCGCGGCCGTGGGGTCGTCGGCGGGGGCGACCGTGGTCGGGGCCGCGGCCGCCGCCTCGGTCTTGCCGAGCTCGGGCGACTCGTCGCCCTTCACGGTCTTGTTCGACGTCTCGCTCACTTTGCCGCCTCCGTGGTGCGTCGCTCGGAACGACGGGTCACGGCGTTGTCCGTGGCACCCGTGATCGCGGCGATGATCTCTTCCTGGCTGGTGCTCTTCACGGGGAAGAAACCGTTGTTCTTGCCCAGCCGCAGCACGGCGACGGTGTCCGCGACCGCCTTCACGTCGGCCATGTTGTGGCTGATGAGGATGACGGCGAGGTTGCGCTCGCGCAGCCGCTCGACCAGGTCGAGGACCTGCGCGGTCTGCTCGACACCGAGGGCGGCGGTGGGCTCGTCGAGGATGACGACCTTCGGGTCGCCGATCAGGGCGCGGGCGATGGCCACGACCTGACGCTGACCGCCGGAGAGACTGGCGATCGGGATGCGCACGCTCGGGATGCGGATGGAGAGCGTGCTCAGCAGCTCGCGGGCCTGCTTCTCCATCGTCACCTCGTCGATGACGCCGCGGTGCAGCAGCTCACGGCCGAGGAAGAGGTTCCCCACCACGTCGAGGTTGTCGCAGAGCGCGAGGTCCTGGTAGACCGTCGCGACACCCAGCCCCTGGGCGTCGTGCGGCTTGTTGATGCTGACGGAGTTGCCCTCCCACTCGATGACGCCCTCATCGATGGGATGCACACCCGCGATCGTCTTGACCAGGGTCGACTTTCCTGCGCCGTTGTCGCCCACCAGGGCGACCACTTCTCCGGCGTGGACCTCCAGATCGACGTCGGTGAGTGCCTGGACCGCACCGAATCGCTTGGAGACTCCGCGCAACGCCAGCACGGGCGTAGCGGACACGTGAACCATCTCCTTCGCCGCCTGACCGGCGGGGATGCCGCGCTTGGTGATCAGGCGCGGAGGGTCGTGCGGTACCTCGGACTGTCGTCGGGGTACGCACGCGGTTTACAAGATGAACATGCGCGAATCCGCTGCGCTTGGCAACGGGTCCGTCCGACGCCCGCTCCGGCAGCGGGGTTTGAAGGCCGGAGCGGGCGTCGGAGGGGTTTCGCGAGACCGCCGGACGGCCGTGGCACCTTGCGGAAGGGCCGGCGCGTCGGGCGGCCGGGGCCCGGGTGTCGTACTGCGACCACCCGGGCGCTGGCGGCCGGAGCCTCGCGGCTCCGGAGCGGGACTACTGGAGACCGGCGGCCTTGCAGGCCTTGGCGAACTCGCTGGTGCAGATGTCCGAGACGGTGTACAGACCGTCCTTGATCACCGTGTCCTTGATGTTGGCCTTCGTGACCGACACCGGGGTCAGCAGCTGCGAGGGCACCTTGTCGCCGGAGCCGCTGGTCTGCGTGCTGGTGGCGAGCGAGTCGATGCTCTTGCCCTGCAGCAGGTCCACGGCGATGGTGGCGGCGGCGTCGGCCTCCGGCTTGAACGCCTTGTAGACGGTGGAGGACTGGGTGCCGGCGACGATGCGCTGGATGCCCGCGAGCTCCGCGTCCTGACCGGTCAGCGGGATGCCGCTGATGCCGGCGCCCTTGAGGGTGGTGGCGATGCCACCGGCCATGCCGTCGTTGGCGGAGTAGACGCCCGCGATGTTCTTGGCACCGAGCTGGGTGATGGCCGCCTTCATCTTCTGCGCGGCGACGGTGTCCTTCCACAGGCCGGACTGCTCGTAGGCGATGTTCACCTTGCCGTCGAGGGCCTTGTGCGCACCCTGCTTGAACTGGCCGGCGTTCGGGTCGGCGTCGTCACCGTTGATCATGACGATCTTGGACTTGGTGGTCGCCTTGGAGCCGAGGGCGTCCAGCAGGGCCTGGCCCTGGAGCTCGCCGACCTTGACGTTGTCGAAGGAGACGTAGGCCGAGACCTTGCCCTGGGCGAGGCGGTCGTACGCGACGACCTTGACGCCCTTGGCCACGGCGGCGTCGATGGAGGACTTGATGGCCGCAGAGTCCTGGGCGGAGATCACGATGACCTTGACGCCCTTGGTCACCATGGTGCTGACCTGCTGGGCCTGCTTGGCGGCGTCACCGGCGGCGTTCGCGTAGTCGACCGTGCAGTCGGCACACAGCTTCTTGACCTGGGCCTCGAAGTACGGGTGGTCGAACTTCTCGTAGCGCGCGGTCACGCTGTCGGGGAGCAGCAGGCCGATGGTCTTGCCACCGGAGGAGCTGCTGCTGCTCGAGTCGCTCTTCTTGTCGTCGCCGGCCTTGCCACAGGCGGCGACGGACAGCGCCATGGAAACCGCGGCGGTGCCGATCACGACTCTACGCATCGTTGCGTTCATTTGGGGGTGCCTCCCTGACAGGGCCGCAACGCTGCGGCCGAGGTGGCTCGAAGTCAACTCGGCCGCAAGTTCGACGTCAAGAAGTAAATACTTAACGAGATGGCAACGGCGCCATGCGTTCTCTAAGTGAAGACAGGTGCAACAGCGGGCACAGAGCCGTCCAAAAGTGTCGAATCTCCCATCTCGCTGAGCGCGAGAGCAAGCGCTCCGAGCACCTCCGCGCGACCGCCGAGGGCCCCCGGAAGCACCGAGAGCTGGCGTGCGGCACTGGGGATCGCATAGCGCCCCACGGACTCCCTGATGGGCCCCAGGACCAGCTCTCCGGCCTCGGCGAGGTCGCCGCCGAGGACCACCCGGCTCGGGTTCAGCAGATTGCAGAGATTGGCCACCCCGCTGCCGACGTGACGGCCGACGTCGCCGATCACGCGACGGCAGCCCGGGTCCCCGTCCCGGGCCAGCCGCACGACGCCCTCCATGGTCAGGTCGGGGCCGTGACCGGGCTGGAGCAGCGGCAGCACGTAGCGGGCCGCCGCGAAGGTCTCCAAGCAGCCGCGGTTGCCGCAGCGGCAGACCGGGCCGGACTCGTCGAGCGTAATATGTCCTATTTCGCCCGCCGTGCCGCCGGGCCCCCGGTAGATCTTCCCGTTGATCACCAGACCGGCGCCGACACCGCTCGCGACCTTGATGTACGCGAGATCGCGGACGCCCTTGCCGCTGCCCCAGACCAGCTCGCCGAGGGCGCCGAGGTTGGCGTCGTTGTCGACGTGCACGGGGACGCCGAGGCGGAGCCGGAGCTCCTCCGCGGGTCTCGCGCCGATCCAGCCGGGCAGGATGGCGCTGGAGCCGAGGGTGCCGGACTCGACGTCGATCGGGCCGGGGACGCCGACACCCACGCCGGCGATCTTCGAGCGGTCCACGCCGGTCGCCGCGATCAGGCGGTTGACCAGCTCCTCCGCCCTGTCGAAGCCCTGGCTGGCCGACGCGTCCACGTCGAGGGGCTCGGACTCCTCGGCCAGCACCTGGTGGGCGAGGTTCCCGATCGCGACGCGCAGGTGGGTGTGGCCGAAGTCGACGCCTATGACGATGCCGGCGTCACCGCTCAGACTCACGCTGCGGGCCCTGCGGCCGCCCGCGGAGGTCGGCGTGACCTCGACGGTTCCGCCGTCCTTGAGCTCGCGCACGATGTTGGAGACCGTCGCGGCCGACAGGCCGGTCGTGCGCGCGATCTCCGCCTGCGTGAGCGATCCGGCCAGGCGTACGGCCCGTACGACACGTTCCAGGTTGGCTCGGTGCAGCGACGACTGCGACCCCGGAGTCTCCATCGACCCATCCACTCCCGCCATCGGAGGCGGCCACGGTGCCGCCAACGTGACCCAGATCACCTCACTGAGACCGGGTCACTTACAAGTTATGAACTCCAAGCTCTGCTGAACGGGTTACCGCCGTCAAGTCCTTGACAGAAATCGTTGGCGGTTCGGAGGTCGCCTGAGGGACATGCGACGGACATGTCTAGGCCACTGGTCAGCAGGTGCGGAGGGGGGTCCGTGGCCGGGTGGGTCGTGGCTGGTCGCGCCCGCGCGACGGAGTCGCATATTGAATACAGCCCCACGCCCCTTTGGGAGCGCAAACGCTTCGTTACTTCAAAGCACCCGCCGTCAGACCTGCCACCACCTGGCGCTGGAAGACGATGTACGCCGCAAGGACCGGGAGCATCGCCATCACCAGGCCGGCGAAGAGGCCGGACCAGTCGCCCTTGTAGCCCTGGCTGACCGCCAGCTGGACCAGGCCCTGGGTGAGGACGTGTTTGTCGGGGTCCGTGTTGAGGACCGTCGGGAGCATGTACTGGTTCCACTGGCCGAGGAAGTTGAAGATCCCGACGCTGATCAGGCCGGGCTTCGCCATCGGCAGCATGATCTGGAAGAACGTGCGGGTGTGCGAGGCGCCGTCGACGAAGGCGGCCTCGGCCACCGAGGTGGGGAGCGTGCGGAAGAACGCCGTGAGGAAGAAGACCGTGAACGGCAGCGAGTACGCGATGTAGACCAGGATCAGGCCGTGGATCGTGTTCAGCAGGCCCAGGTTGTTGACGACGTAGAACAGCGGGACCAGCGCGAGCATGATCGGGAAGCTCATGCCGCCGATGAAGAGGTAGTAGATGAAGCGGTTGCCGGGGAAGTCGAAGCGGGCCAGGACGTAGGCGGCCATCGAGCCGAGGACCAGGGTGCCGATGAGCGAGCCGCCGACCACCAGGACGGTGTTCAGGAAGTAGTCGCTCATGTTGGCGTCGGTCCAGGCCCGCGCCCAGTTCTCGAAGTGCAGCCGGTCCGGGAGCGCCCACGGCGAGGTGAAGATGGACCGGTCGTCCTTGAAGGACGTCATCACCGCCCACAGCAGCGGCGTGACCACCATGACCGCCCAGATGACCAGGATGCCGTGGGAGAAGACGTTGAGGACCCCGCCCTCCCGCTTCGGCCGGGGCGGCTTCGGCGCGGCGGGCTCGGTCTCGGTGACAGTGACGTCGGTCTCGGTCGTCGTCATCGCTTCAGTACTCCAGCCGCTCGCGACGGCCCAGCCGCATCACGACCGCCGCGAAGGCGAGCGTGACGACCAGCAGGGCGACGCCGATGGTGGTGGCGTAGGCGGCCTGACCGTCCCGGAACGCCTTCTGGTACACGTACAGGACCATCACGGTCGTCGAGTAGTCGGGCCCACCCGGTCCTGTCGTCATGATCTGTACGACTGCGAACGACTCGGCGCCGAGCGCGAGGATGCCCATGTAGACCCAGCCGGACTGCACGGTGTCCCACAGCAGCGGCAGGGTGATGCGGAAGAAGGTGGTGGCGCGGCCGGCGCCGTCGAGCAGGGCGGCCTCGTAGAGGTCCATGGGGATGGACGCCATGCCCGCCGAGAAGAGGACCACGAAGAATCCGACCGTGGACCAGACCAGGACGGCCATCACGCACCACAGGGCGAGACTCGGGTCACCCAGCCAGAGCGGCTGGATATTGTCCAGACCAATTCCGCGGAGCAGTGAATTGATCGCGCCGCTGTCGGGGTTGTAGGCGAAGGCGAACAGCAGCGAGACGATCGCGATCGACAGCACCTGCGGAAAGAAGTAGACGATCTTGTAGAAGGAGGAGCCCCGGACCCCCGAGATGACCGGGCCGCCCTTCCTCCTCCGGCCGCCCACGTTGATCATGAAGGCGAAGAACAGCGCCAGGCTGATCGTCACCAGCGGCAGCACGACCGCGAACATCAAGCTGTGCTGCAAGGACTTCCAGAAGACGTCGTCGTGCAGCATCCTCCGGTAATTGTCCAGGCCGACCATCTTGAATTCGGGGCTCAGGCCGGTCCAGTCCGTGAACGAGTAGTAGATGGACTGGATGAACGGCCACACCACGAAGAGCGCGTACAGTCCGAGGGGCAACGCCAGAAACCCCACGATGAACCGGTACTTGCCGTGCTGCATCGCCACTCCGGTGCCGAGACGGTTTCTGGTTACTGGTGCTTGTAGTGCTTGATCGAGGTGTCCTTGGCGGCCTCATCGGCGAAGCCCTGGATCTTCTTGACGGCCTCCGCCGGGGTGAGCCGGCCGGCCATCATCTCGCCGAGGCCGGCGACTCCGATCTTCTCCTTCTGGAGTTGCACGTACCAGTCCTGGAGCCGCGGGTTGACCACGTTCGACCCGGCCAGCTTCAGCGCCGCCACGCCGGAGGTGAGGCCCGGGGTGAGGGTGATGCCGTCGGTGCCGCCGTTGTACGCGGTCAGCGACTTCACCTTCGTCGTGAAGTTCTTCGAGGACGCCTCGCTGAGCATGATGCGCAGCTGCTCCATGCCCCCCTGGGCGTTGGCGGCCTTGGCCGGGACGATGAAGGGCTCGCCGCCGGAGGCCCAGATGGTGCCGAACGGCATCTTGTCGTTCTTGTCGATTCCGGTGGGCGCGGAGACGGCGAGGTTGAAGTCGGAGGGGATGACGTTCGCCGACTCGTTCTCCACCCAGGAGCCGTTCGGGATGAACAGGGCCTTGCCCTGCGCCCAGGCGGTCTGCGACTGGATGTGGTCGAGGCCGGGGGTGCCCTTGAGGATGTAGCCCTTCTTGTAGAGCTCGTAGTAGGCCTCGAAACACGCCTTGACGGCCGGGTGTTTCCAGGCGTTCGGCTCCAGGTTGTCGATCGCGTTCAGGACCTCGACGCCGCCGACCTTGCCGATCATCGGGTAGAGCGAGAAGGGGATGTAGTACGGGTACTTGCCCGCGTAGGTCCAGCCGGCCATGCCCTTCTTCTTGGCCTTCTCGCAGACGGCGATCATCTGGTCCCAGGTCTGCGGGTACTCCGCGTCGAGCGAGTCCAGGGCCTTCTGCGAGTACCACACGCCGTAGACCGTGTAGGCGTAGTACATGATCCAGACCGGGTCGCCGTCGAACTGGCCCATCTCGACGATGCCGGGGCGCAGCGTGTCGCGGACCTTCTTGTTCGGGTCGTCGTACGACGGGGCGTCGAGGAGCGGGGTGAGGTCGGCGAGCTGTTTCTTGCCGACGAGCACGCCCATGTCCATCTGCTCGGCGCCGGAGTTGTCGATGAGGTCCGGCGGGGTGCCCTGGTTGAAGCGCGGCTGGAGCGTGGACTGGATCTTCTGGGTGGCGGAGAACTTGACCTTGGCCTTCGGGAAGTCCTTCTCGTAGATCTTCACCGCGTCCTCGGCGTACTCCTTGCCGAAACCGCCGTCGAAGAGGACGAATTCCATCTGCGCGGTGTCGTTGACGCCCAGCGGGTTCTTGGCCGTCTTCTTGCCGGCCTTGTCCTTGGACTGACCGCCGCCGCCGCTGCTGGCGCAGGCGGAGAGGAATCCGACGGCGGGCACGGAAATCAGGCCGAGTGCGGCCGAGCGCCTGATCAGCTCACGGCGGCCGACACCCTCGGAACCGGGGTTCGCTGCGGAAGTGGATCCCATGCTCAAGTCCTCGCCTTCTCCAGGACTCAGGCGGTGAACCGGATCCTCCCCGGCACCGCGGTCGGGTAGTGCTGGGTCGTGCAGGAAGTCGTGCGGGAAACGCCGACAGGTATAGTCCACTTCCCGCCGGCGGGGCAAGATCGAATGCAAGGTTGGCCATGGGTCTTTTCCTAGTTGAGACCTGTCGGAAATATGAGCGATCTCTGTACGCCTTGCCGGAAAAAGAGCCGACATACACCCCTGAATGCCGCACCCAACACCCTTGACATCACGGGCCACTTGACCACCTACTGGTTCCTGCGCCACGCAGCTGACAACGTTGTCTCATGTGGCAGGGAGGGTACCCGTTGATGCAGCGGAGAACGCAGCGAAGAACAGGGCACGGATCCGGTACGGCGGTCGTGATCGCGGCCGCCGTAGTCATGACCCTGGGCTCCCAGGGGGCCGCGGTCGCCCTGCCGGCCAAGGCGCCGGCGGCCGCGACCCAGTTCGCATCCTCGTTCGAGTCTGGCGACCCGTCACCGGACTGGACCGACACCGTCGACACCGACCCGAGCGGCACCCCGCGCGCCTCCGGAGTGGACGGCGGCTACAGCACCGGCATCCCCGGCAACGTCACCGACCACGTGACCGACGAGCGGGCGAGCGGCGAGAACACCGGCGCGGGCGAGGTCAAGGAGAACCTCGTCGACGGGGAGTCCGGCACCAAGTGGCTCACCTTCGAGCCCACCGGCTGGGTCGAGTTCGACTTCGACAAGCCCGTCAAGCTGGTGACCTACGCCCTCACCTCGGCGAACGACTACGCCGAACGCGACCCCGCGGACTGGACCCTCCAGGGCTCTACGGACGGCAAGGACTGGAAGACCGTCGACACCCGCAGCGGCGAGGCCTTCACGGAGCGGTTCCAGACCAAGTCGTACGACCTCTCCGCGCCGGCCGAGTACCAGCACTTCCGGCTCGACGTCACGAAGAACAACGGCGCCCCGGACATCCTCCAGATCGCCGACGTCCAGTTCTCCACGGGCGGCAGCGGCGGGCCGGTGCCCCAGGACATGCTCTCGCTGGTCGACAAGGGCCCGACCGGCTCGCCGACCGCGAAGGCGCGGGCCGGGTTCACCGGAAGGCACGCGCTGCGCTATGCCGGACGGCACACGGCGACCGGCCGGGCGTACTCGTACAACAAGGTCTTCGACGTGAACGTGAAGGTCGGCCGGGACACACGGCTGGCGTACCGGATCTTCCCCTCGATGGCCGACGGCGACCTCGACTACGACGCCACCAACGTGGCGGTGGACCTGGCCTTCACGGACGGCACCTATCTGAGCGGCCTCGGGGCCGTCGACCAGCACGGGTTCGCGCTCTCGCCACGCGGGCAGGGCGCGTCGAAGGCGCTGTACGTCAACCAGTGGAACGACATCTCGTCGGTGATCGGTTCGGTCGCGGCCGGCAAGACGGTCGACCGGATCCTGGTGGGCTACGACTCCCCCGCCGGCCCGGCCAAGTTCCGCGGCTGGATCGACGACGTGTCCCTGAAGCCGGTGGCCCCCGAGAAGCCGAAGGCGCACCTGTCCGACTACGCGCTGACCACCCGCGGCACCAACTCCAGCGGCAGCTTCTCCCGCGGCAACAACTTCCCGGCGACCGCGCTGCCGCACGGCTTCAACTTCTGGACGCCGGTGACCAACGCGTCATCGGAGAGCTGGCTGTACGAGTACGCGCACGCGAACAACGACGACAACCTGCCGACGATCCAGGCGTTCAGCGCGAGCCACGAGCCGAGCCCCTGGATGGGCGACCGGCAGACCTTCCAGCTGATGCCGTCCGCCGCCCCGGGCACCCCGGACACCGGCCGGGAGGCCCGCGAACTGGCCTTCCGGCACGAGAACGAGACCGCGCGGCCGTATTACTACGGAGTCAGGTTCGAGAACGGCCTCAAGGCCGAGATAACACCGACCGATCACGCGGCCGCGCTGCGCTTCACCTACCCGGGTGACGACGCGAGCGTGGTCTTCGACAACGTGACCGAGCAGGCGGGCCTGACCCTCGACAAGGAGCACGGGATCGTCACCGGCTACTCCGACGTCAAGTCGGGCCTGTCGACGGGCGCCACCCGCCTCTTCGTCTACGGCGTCTTCGACAAGCCCGTGACGGGCGGCGACTCCAGCGGGGTCAAGGGCTACCTGCGCTTCGACGCGGGCGCCGACCACACCGTCACGCTCCGCCTGGCCACCTCCCTCATCAGCGTCGACCAGGCGAAGGACAACCTGCGCCAGGAGATCCCGGACGGCACCTCCTTCGACACGGTCAAGGCGCAGGCGCAGAGGGTCTGGGACAAGCTGCTCGGCAAGGTGGAGGTGGAGGGCGCCACGGCCGACCAGCTGACCACCCTCTACTCCAGCATGTACCGGCTGTACCTGTATCCCAACTCCGGTTTCGAGAAGGTCGGTTCCACGTACCAGTACGCCTCCCCGTTCTCGCCGATGACGAGCCAGGACACCCCGACGCACACCGGCGCGAAGATCGTGGACGGCAAGGTGTACGTCAACAACGGCTTCTGGGACACGTACCGCACGACCTGGCCGGCGTACAGCCTGCTGACGCCTTCTCAGGCGGGCGAGATGGTCGACGGGTTCGTGCAGCAGTACAAGGACGGCGGCTGGACCTCCCGCTGGTCCTCCCCCGGCTACGCCGACCTGATGACCGGCACCTCCTCGGACGTGGCGTTCGCGGACGCCTACGTGAAGGGCGTGAAGTTCGACGCGAAGGCGGCGTACGACGCGGCCCTGAAGAACGCGACCGTCGTACCGCCCTCCTCGGGCGTCGGCCGCAAGGGCATGTCCACCTCCCCCTTCCTCGGCTACACCAGCGACGACACCCGCGAGGGCCTGTCCTGGGCGATGGAGGGGTACGTCAACGACTACGGCATCGCCGAGATGGGCAAGGCGCTGTACAAGAAGACGGGCGAGAAGCGCTACAAGGAGGAGTCGGACTACTTCCTCAACCGCGCCCAGGACTACGTGAACCTCTTCGACTCGAAGGCCGGCTTCTTCCAGGGCAAGGACGCCCAGGGCGACTGGCGGGTGGACTCGGCGTCGTACGACCCGCGTGTGTGGGGCTACGACTACACCGAGACCAACGGCTGGGGTTACGCCTTCACCGCCCCGCAGGACAGCCGGGGCCTCGCCAACCTGTACGGCGGCCGGTCCGGCCTCGCCGACAAGCTCGACGAGTTCTTCGCCACGCCCGAGACCGCCTCCCCCGACTTCGTCGGCTCCTACGGCGGGGTCATCCACGAGATGACCGAGGCCCGGGACGTCCGGATGGGCATGTACGGCCACTCCAACCAGGTCGCCCACCACGTCATCTACATGTACGACGCGGCCGGCGAGCCCTGGAAGGCGCAGGCCTATGTCCGGCAGGCGCTCTCCCGCCTCTACCTCGGCAGCGAGATCGGCCAGGGCTACCACGGCGACGAGGACAACGGCGAGCAGTCGGCCTGGTACCTCTTCTCGGCCCTCGGCTTCTACCCGCTGGTGATGGGCAGCGGCGACTACACGATCGGCTCGCCGCTGTTCAAGAAGGCGACGGTCCACCTGGAGAACGGCCACGACCTGGTGATCAAGGCCCCGCAGAACAGCGCGAAGAACGTCTACATCCAGGGCGTCCGCGTCAACGGCCAAGCCTGGACGTCGACTTCGCTCCCCCACTCCCTCATCTCCAAGGGCGGCGTCATCGACTTCACGATGGGCCCGAAGCCGTCGGCCTGGGGCACCGGCAAGGACGCCGCCCCGGTCTCCATCACCAAGGGCGACAAGGTCCCGACCCCGCGCGCGGACGCCCTGAAGACCGACGGCTCCCTGTTCGACAACACCTCGGCGACCGAGCAGACGGTGACGTCGGTGGACCTGCCGGTGACCAAGCCGGTCAAGGGCATCCAGTACACCCTCACCTCACCGTCGGACCGCACGAAGGCCCCGACCGGCTGGACCCTCCAGGCCTCCACGGACGGCAGGAACTGGCAGACTGTGGACCACCGTTCGGCCGAATCCTTCGGCTGGGACCTCCAGACCCGGGCCTTCACCGTCCAGAAGCCCGGGACGTACGCCCACTACCGGCTCGTCCTGGACGGCGAATCCACCCTGGCGGAGGTGGAGTTGCTGGCCTGAGACAGCGGCACGGAGAGGGGGGCGGGCCCGTTCGGGTCCGCCCCCCTCTGTCGTTCAGCGGTCAGCCGGTGGCGAGGGCGAACACGTGCAGGTCGCTGTTCTCCGGCAGCCGGACGGCCTTGATGGTCCTGCCGTCCGGTGCGGTGAAGGGCTGGGTCGCGAAGACGTGGGTCGGTACCGGGTCCTTGTCCGCGCCGGCCACGTTCCGGTACGCGGTCGTCGCCACGATCTGGTTGCCGTACTGGACGGTGCCGCCTCCCCCGCCGATGGTCCAGTCGGTGAAGGAGAGGTCGACGGTGCCGGTGGTGCCGTCGGTGTAGGTGACGGTCGCCCGGGCGGACTGGTTGCCGTTGGTGGCACTGCCGAGGAAGGACAACCTGGCCGCGGGGGTGGGGAGTTCGATGGTCTGGGCGGTGGCCGTCGCGTTGTCGGGGCGGCCGGCGGGGGCGTTCGGCCAGGTGTAGGTCAGGCCGTCGACCGTGCCCTGGGCGCCCGGCGTGAGGCCGGCCGCCGCGAGGGCCTGGCGCGAGTAGCTCCAGCCGCCGCCGTCGAAGTCGGCCTCGTCGTGGTCGCCGGAGTCGTCCGAGACGCCGGTGTTGGAGTAGGCCGCGAGGAGGGTTCCGGGTGCGGCGACGGTGAGGGCGACCGGCTGGACGTAGGAGGAGTCGGCCGAGGTGACGGTGATCTTCGCGTCGTAGTAGCCCTGCGGGGTGCCCGCGGTGGTGGCGAGAGTGATCTGCCGGGAACCGCCGGTGACCGTCCCTTCCGCCGGGGTGGCCGACACACCGTCCGGTGTCTCGACGCGGAAGCGCACCTCGGGGCCGCTGCCTCCGGACAGGGACAGGGCGCGGACGGTGAGCGTCGTGCTGTCGCCGGGGGCGATCGTCGCGGTCGTCGGACCGACGCCGATCTGGTACGGCTGCTCGCCCTGGCGGAAGGAGGGGGGCGGGGTGCCCGTGCCCCAGGTGCGGTTCGGGGTCGTGGCGAGGGTGTAGTCGAGGCGGCCGCCGGCGCGCACGAAGCTCGCGGGGAGCCAGGAGCGGTCGCCGGCGCGGCCGTCGACCTTCAGGGACTGGACGTACGGGGCGTCACTCGCCGCTCCCGTCGCATGGATCGAGATGTCGTTGCCGTCCGGGCGGTCGATCTCCACGCGTTCGAACAGAGGCGCGGCGAGGACGAGTTCGGCACGGGAGGGGACCTGTGGGTACATGCCGAGCGCCGAGAAGACGTACCAGGAGGACATCGCGCCCAGGTCGTCGTTGCCGGGGATGCCGCCGGGCTGGGTCGACCAGAGCTGTGTCATCGCCGCGCGGACGGTCTCCTGCGTCCGGTAGGGGGCACCGGCATAGTCGTACAGGTAGGGCACGTTGAGCGAGGGTTCGTTGTCGAGCTCGGACTTGTCGCCGCCGCTGCCGGTGAAGGCCCAGCTGCCGTCGCTGTTGTGGAAGAAGGCGTCGAGGCGGGCGAGGGCCTTGTCGGTGCCGCCCATCGCGGCGAAGAGCCCGGCCGGGTTGTGCTGGACCATCCAGGTGTACTGGGCGGCCGTGCCCTCGACGAACCCGTTGCCGGTGGCCGGGGTGAAGCCGGTGACCCAGCTGCCGTCCGCCTTGCGGTTGGCGACGTAGCCGCCGCCGGGGTCGGCGGCGACGTCGAAGTTGTTCTGCCACCACTGGGAGCGGTCGGCGAAGGCGGTCGCCGTCTCCTTCTCTCCTGCCGCCGCGGCGAGCTGGGAGAGGGAGAAGTCGGCCGTGGACATCTCCAGGGTCTCGGCGGCGCCGCCCCAGGCGTTCGACACGGACGGCATGTAGTGGTGGGCCAGGTACTTGTCGAGGGACGGGCGCTGGCCGGCCGACAGCACCGGCTTGCCGGCCGGGGACAGGTCCTGGGCGGTCGGGACCGTCGCCGCCTTCACCAGCGAGCCCAGCGCGCCCTTCAGGTCGAAGTCGGTGCCGCCGAAGGCGCGGATGCCGGCGAGGGCGGTCGGTGCCGGGTCGCCGTTCATGACGTGGGTGCCGCTCGCGCCGTGCAGCCAGCGGTCCCAGACGCCGCCGTTCTGCCGGGCGAGTTCGTAGAGCGACTGGGCGACGTCCGAGCCGGTCCTGGGATCCAGCAGGGTGAGCAGCTGGACCTGGTCGCGGTAGACGTCCCAGCCGGAGAAGGTGCCGTACTGCGCCCGGTGGCCGCGGGCGACCCGGTGCACCTTGCCGTCGCCGCCCCGGTAGCGGCCGTCCGCGTCGCTGATGACGTTCGGGTGGAAGAGGGAGTGGTACAGGGCCGTGTAGAAGGTGGTGCGGTCGGCGTCCGTGCCGCCGCCGACGCGGATCGCGTCGAGGCGGTCGCGCCAGGCGCGGTGGGCGGCGTCGCGGACGGCGCCGAAGGAGCGCCGCGGCGGGTTCTCCGTCCGCAGGTTCGCCTCGGCGGCGGCCCGGCTGACGTACGAGATACCGACCTTGACGTTCACCGGGCCGGAGCCGGGCGCGAACTGGAGGTATCCGCCGGCCCCCTTGCCGGCGACGGGCCGCCCGCCGTTCGCCGAGAAGCCGCCGGTGCCGCCGGACGCGCTCGTCGAGCCCGGGCTGAGCCTGTCGTCCCGCCAGGTGCCGGTGGCGGTGAAGGCGCGGTCGAAGTGGGCGGTGAAGTAGAGCGTGTAGTAGGAGCGTTGGCCTTCGGGGTCGAGGTAGCCGCAGAAGTCGCCGGAGGTGACCGAGCCGGAGACGGTGCGGGTGTCCGGGTCGATGGTGACCGTCGAATCGGCCGAGCCGACTTCGGAGTTGGCGGTGCGGATCAGCAGGGAGGCGGGCTTGCCGGCCGGGTAGGTGAAGCGGGCCGAGCCGGTGCGGGTGGTCGCGGTGAGGTCGGCGGTGACGCCGGAGGCGAGGCCGACCCTGTAGTGTCCGGGCTCGGCGGTCTCGTCGGTGTGGCTGAAGTCCGAGGCGTAGACGGCGTCCTTGGTGTCGCTCGCGGGGGACGAGGTGACCTCGCCCGCGTACGGGAAGAACGGGATGTCGCCGCTGCCGCCCGCGCAGCCGGTGCCGGACATGTGGGTCAGGCTGAAGCCGCGGATGCGGGTGGCGTCGTACTGGTAGCCGCCCGGTGCGGCCGTTCTCGTCGCGTCGCCTCTGGTGTTCTCCGGGCTCCAGGAGAGCATCCCGAACGGCACGACGGCGCCCGGGAAGGTGTTGCCGCCGTTCCTGCTGCCGATCAGCGGATCGACGTACGCCGTGGGGTCCTTGACCAGTTCGGGTGGTGCGCTGGTGGTCGCCGCGAGGGCGGGGGTGGAACCGCCGGCCGCGAGTACCGCGGCCAGCAGCAGGGACATGGGTCGGAAACGCATGACGCGGCCCTTCCTCCTCCGGACGGGTCGCGCACCACGGGTCGCACAAGCCGCAGGGACAGTAACGTGCGCCACCGGTACCACGGAAGACCGCGAATGCCTCGGACGGCGCGGACCTGCTTCACCCGGTCGGGTGACCCGAAGTGGGTTGACATCGTTGTCGGTTGGAACGGTAGAGTCATGTACAGACCATGAGACAACGTTGTCGCCCGTCACGGCGTCGACACAAGCCGCACCACGGACGTGCAAGAGGCACCACGAGCAACTCCCACCCGGACAGGCTCACCCACCCCCCTCGCCTGCCCGGCTCGCGGACCCGGTGTGCACCGACACCGGGTCCGCCCAGAGCGGATCGCGTACGTCAACCGACCTGGCACGGCAGGCCGGTTGCACTGTCCCCGCCGTCGCCCTGCACGACGTACCCGAACGTCGTGCTCTGTCCGGGACTGAGCGAGCCGTTCAGTCGGCGTTGTGGACCATCACGTGCTGTCCGCTGTAGGTGGCGTTGCCGTTCCAGAGGCCGGCCACCGACTGACCGCCGGGGAGCGCCTGCTTGGCAATGCTGGTGGTGGTCTTGTGCTGCCAGTCAACAGCGCGGCGCGTGGCTTTTGCGCGGAGCTGCTTGATCCGGTCGTAGGCGTGCCGCAGGCGGCGGGATGCCTTCTCCCCACGTCGCTGGTGCTGCTTGCGCTGGGCGGCACGTCGTTCCAGGCCCAGTAGCGTGGCCTTCTCCTGCGGGTTCAGCCACTTGTCCCGGTCGGCTTTCCCGTCGGGGAGACGGGGCGGGCGTCCGTGGTCCTGGTGGTTGCCGTCCGACAGGGCCAGGGGCAGGTTCACCCCGGCGTCGATGCCGACCTGCGGCCCCTGATGGGGTCCGGGTGCAGTCTGAAGGGTCTGGACGCGGAAGGCGATATGCCAGCCAAGCGCGTCCTTGACCAGCCGGGCCCCGGTGATCCGGTTCTCGGTGTCGGCCCGCTTGCCGACCGGGAGGTCCTTGGTCCAGCGGACGCGGCCGATCCTGGGGATGTCGACCATGCCCCAGCGGCGGTGCACACGGGCGATGTTCAGGTCCCGGCCCTGCGGGATGTCCACCGACATCACCGTGCGCAGGCGGGACTTGAAGTTCGGGGCGTCGGCGCGGTGGTCCCAGCAGTTCTTCCACGCCTGGAAGGACGTCTTCAGCACCGCCTGCGCGGCCTGGGCGGGGAGCGCACCGAACCAGTCGATGTCTTTCCGCGCCTGACGGATCGCGGCGTCCGCCCCGGCCAGGGAACGCTTCTCCCTCGGGAGCATCGTCCACCAGTCATGCAGGCAGTTCCACAGAGTGCGGGCCGCGTGCGCCTGGTAGTCCATGAGCCGGATCTGCGCAGGAGTCAGCGCCAGCCGGGCACGATGCCCGAACTGCCGCCCTCCTGCACACGTTCCGTACTCACACGATCACACTTCCGTTTGATCCATGCGCGATGGAATCCGAATCCCCAGCGGTCGTGCGCGGGTCATGGAGACGAACGCGGGGCGGGAGCGGGCCCGCCGCCCAGGCGGGTTCCGGTCCGCCGGGGCGAGATGGGAGCGCTCCCACCCCACTCCCCTGTGAAGCTAGCGCGGACCGGGGCGGGTGTAAACGGCGCGGCATGGCTTCACTGCTTCGAGTGGCGATACCTTCGTGCAGAGGATCACGACGCGTCACCGCGCCCACACTCTCGCCCATGGGAGCAGTGATGACGACACGCCAGCAGGGACCGGCCAACGAGGACAACTGGATGTTCCCGCCTGCTGACGGCTGGACATTCGACCAGGTCAAAAATCTGGAGCTGCCTTTCGACTGGGAACTCGTGGACGGGTGGATCGTGGTTAAAGGGCAGCCCAGGTTCTGGCACAACGACGTACGGGACGGCATCGCCGACGCCCTCAAGGCGGCCCGCCCAAAGCCCTATCGGGTTCTGAGCGGGCAGTGCGTGATGGTGGACGAGCAGAACGTCGTCAAGCCCGACGTGATCGTCTTCGACCCTCGGAACCTTGACTACTTCGAGGTGGAGTGCATCCCGACGTCACACCTCACCCTCGCCGTCGAGGTCGTTTCCCCCGGCTCCCGCCAAGATGACCGCGTGAGCAAACCCGCTCAGTTCGCCGTCGCCAAGGTCCCCTGCTACTGGCGCGTCGAGCTCGACCGGGACCACAAGCTGACGGTGCACGAGTACTGGCTCAACGCCGACACGCGGTCGTACATCCCGGCCCCCCTGCACCCGATCCACCGGGGAAAGCTCGTCACAGAGCTGCCGTTCCCGGTACAGATCGACCTCGACGCCCTCATCGGGTTCTGACCGCCGCGGACTTCCGCGGCCCCGCTCATACGGGCGCCGTACGGGCGACCGTCGCCGTTCCGGTCGGCGGGAGTTCGGAGACCGGCAGTTCGAGGGTGAACTCCGTACGGCCCGGGGTGCTCCGTACGTCGATGCGGCCGCCGTGGGCCGTCGTGATGGCCGAGGCGATGGCGAGGCCCAGGCCCGAGCCGCCTTCCAGAACGCCGGCGCGGGTGCGGGAGGTGTCGGCCCGGGTGAAGCGTTCGAAGACGGTCGGGAGGAGGGCGGGCGGGATGCCGGGGCCGTCGTCCCGGACCCGGATCACGCAGGTGGTGGCGGTGGATTCGACGCTCGCGGTCACGGTCGTACCGGCGGGGGTGTGCACCCGTGCGTTCGCCATCAGGTTGGCCACCACCTGGTGCAGGCGGGCCTCGTCGCCCAGCACCAGCGCCGGGCCGTCGTCGAGATCGAGTTCCAGCTGCCAGACATGACCGGCCCCGGCCGCCCGCGCGTCCCACACCGCCTCCGCGACCAGCGCGGCCAGGTCCACCTCGGCGGTCTGCAGCGGGCGTCCCTCGTCGAGGCGGGCCAGGAGCAGCAGGTCCTCCACCAGGCTGCGCATCCGGGCCGACTCGGCGTTGACCCGGCGCCAGGCCAGGCCCGGCTCGATGCGGTCCGTACCGCGGTTCATCAGCTCGGCGTACCCGGCGATCGAGGCGAGCGGGGTGCGCAGTTCGTGGCTGGCGTCGGCCAGGAAGCGCCGCATGCGCTCCTCGCTCCGGCGCACCTGTTCCTCGCTGCGCTGGCGTTCCGCCAGGGACGCCTCGACGTGGTCGATCATCCGGTTGAGGGCGGCGCCGACCTGCCCGGCCTCGCTGCCGGGGTCGGTGTCCCGTTCGGGCACCCGGGTCAGGCCGGTCACCTGGCCCCGGCCGAGCGGTGCGTGGGAGACCTCGACGGCGGTGGCGGCGACCCGGCCGAGGGGGCGCAGCTGCCGTCGTATCACCACCGCGCAGACGCAGCCGGCTGCCGTGAGGCCGACGGCGGCGACCGCGATCTCGACCGCGACCAGGCCGCTGATGGTGTCCAGTACGTCGTCCATGGGCAGGCCGGTCAAGACGCGGATGCCGCTCGCGTCGAGGGCGGCGACCCGGTAGGTGCCGAGTCCGGGGACCGCGCGGGTGTGGGTCGAGCCGTCCGGCGCGATGCCCTTGAGGGCGGCGGTCTGGGCGGTGGTGAGCGAGCGCGGGGGCGCGTCGTGGCCGACCACGGCCGCGCTGAGGATGTTGCCCTTGGCGTCGAAGCGGGCGGCGAGCATGCCGGCCGGCTGGCCGCCCTCGTTGAGGAAGGTCAGGTCGCGGGTCAGCTCCGGGTGCAGGGAGGCGCCGCCCGCGTTGCGCTCCACCGCGTCGTTCACCCGGTTGTCCAGGTTGCCCAGCAGATAGGCGCGTTGGGCGAACACCGTGGTCAGGGCCATCGCGGCGCACACGCAGACCAGGACGGCGGTGATGAAGACGAGCAGTCGCGTGCGCAGCGACCGGCTCCGCAGCCGGGCGGTCATCTGCCGTCCTCCACGGGCCGTACGACGTATCCCATGCCGCGCACGGTGTGGATCATCGGCGCCCGGCCCCGGTCGATCTTGCGGCGCAGGCTGGAGATGTAGACCTCGACGAGGTTGCCGCCGCCGTCGAAGGAGGTGCTCCAGACGTGGTCGAGGATCTGGGCCTTGCTGAGTACCTGGCGCGGATGGTCCAGGAGCAGGCTGAGCAGGTCGAACTCCTTGGCGGTGAGCCTGATCGGGGTGCCGGCCCGCTGCACCTCGCGGGACTCGGCGCTCAGCACCAGGTCGCCGAGGACGCGTACGGAGTCGTCGGCGGGGGGCTGTTCGGTGCCGGCCCGGCGCAGCAGTCCGCGCAGCCGCAGCACGACCTCCTCCAGGGAGAAGGGCTTGGTGACGTAGTCGTCGGCCCCGGCCTCCAGGCCGTCGATGCGGTGTTCGATGGCGTCGCGGGCGGTGAGCATCAGGACGGGCAGCCTCGGCATCTCGTAGCGGAGTCTGCGCAGCACCTGAAGGCCGTCGAGGTCGGGCAGCATCCCGTCGAGCACCACCGCGTGCGGGGCGCACCCGCGGGCCAGCCGCAGGGCGGTCTGTCCGTCGAGCGCGGGGTAGGGGCGCCAGCCCGCGTCGGCGACGGCGGCGGAGAGCAGGTCGGTGAGACCGGGCTCGTCGTCGACGATCAGGACGCGTACTCGGCCGGTTCGGGCCCCTGCGGTGGCAGACATGTAGCAAGTCTGTGCCGGTCTCCTGGGGGAATGCTGTGTTCCCGCTGAGCCGAAGCCGTGGGACACGACGGGCGCGGGGGCCGGAATGCGGACGTGAGGACCGGGGGCGACCGGCCGCGGCCGGGTCCGCCGGGGGGGTGTTCGCGCCAACTCTGCTGACCGAAGCGGGCATTGGCACGCTCCGGCCACCGTGTTCCCTTGAGCCGCCGCCGCCCCGGCGCCCACTCTGATCTCTGGCTTCCGCTTTACCGGGCGGAAGCGTTTCCACGTTCAGCGGAGGACGTCCACCCATGCGAAGACTCCACGCCCTGTGGGCCGTGGCAGGAGCGGCCGGACTGCTCGCCGGGGCTGTCATGCCCGCGACAGCCGCTCCGGGCTCCCCGGTCACCACACCCGTCACACCCCTCACGGGTCCGAGCACCACCGCCCCGCCGCAGACCGTCACCCTCATCACCGGCGACACCGTGACCCTCACCGTCGGACCGGACGGCAAGAAGGCCGTCGACGTCCGGCGCGGCAAGGGCCGTGAGGCCGCCACCTTCCTGTCGAGCGAGAAGGACGGCGAGATCAGCGTCCTGCCGGCGGACGCCATCCCGCTGATCAAGGCGGGCCGTCTCGACCCGGCTCTGTTCAACGTCTCCCAGCTGATCGAGCAGGGGTACACGGACGCGAAGACCGGCAGCACCCCGGTCATCGCGACGTACGGCACGGGCGCCGAGACCCCCGAGGGCACGCGCCGGACGCTGGCGCTGCCCGGGATCGACGGCGCGGCGCTCAGCGCGAAGAAGTCGACCGCGTTCTGGTCGGACATCGCCCCGCCGCTGGGCACCAAGCCCACCGCGAAGGCCGCGAAGCAGCTCGGTGACGGCATCGACAAGATCTGGCTGGACGCCAAGGTGAAGGCGTCCCTCGACGTGAGCGTGCCGCAGATCGGCGCGCCCGAGGTGTGGAAGGCGGGCTACGACGGCACGGGCGTCAAGGTCGCGGTCCTGGACACCGGCGTGGACCTCGGGCACCCGGACCTGGCCGGGAAGATCGCCGGCTCGGAGAGCTTCGTACCGGACGAGACCGTGCAGGACGGCTTCGGCCACGGCACCCATGTGGCGTCCACGATCGTCGGCTCGGGCGCGGCCTCGGGCGGCCGGTACAAGGGGGTCGCGCCGGGCGCCCAGTTGCTGGTCGGCAAGGTGCTGGACAACACGGGCAGCGGCCAGTCGTCCTGGATCATCGCGGGCATGGAGTGGGCGGCGCACTCCGGTGCGAAGATCGTCTCGATGTCCCTGGGCGGTACCGCGTACGGCCCCTCCGACGTGCTCAGCCAGACCGTCGACGACCTGTCCGCGTCCACCGGCACCCTCTTCGTGATCGCGGCCGGCAACGCGGGTCCGGGCGAGCAGACCGTGGGCACCCCGGGCATCGCCGACTCCGCGCTGACGGTGGGCGCGGTCGACAAGTCGGACAAGCTGGCCTCGTTCTCCAGCCGGGGTCCGCGCCCCGGCGACTTCGCGGTGAAGCCGGAGATCACCGCGCCGGGCGTGAACATCACGGCGGCCCGCGCCGCCGGTACCACCATGGGCACTCCGGTCGACGACTACTACACCACGGCGAGCGGTACCTCGATGGCGACCCCGCATGTGGCGGGCACGGCGGCGCTGGTCGCCGAGGCGCATCCGGACTGGACGGGCGAGCAGATCAAGGAGGCACTCGCCAGTACCGCGAAGACGAACGCCGACAACTCCGTGTTCGAGCAGGGCGACGGCCGGGTCGACGCGGTCCGCGCCGTCGAGCAGGACGTCTTCGCGACCCCGACGCTGAGCTTCGGCAGGTTCGAGGACGGTGACACCGGGGTCGTCAGCAAGGACATCACGTACACCAACACCACCGACAGTGCGGTGGAGTTGAAGCTCTCGTCGTCGCTCGCCGACCTCACGCTGGGCGCGGACACCCTGACCGTGCCCGCGCACGGGACCGCCTCGGTTCCGGTCGGCGTCGACCCCGGGCAGGAAACCCAGGGCCGGTACTCGGGCCATGTCACGGCGACCGCCGACGGCATCCAGGTCACCACGGGCGTCGGCTTCGAGAAGGCGCCGAAGACGTACAACCTCAAGGTCTCCCTCGTGGACCGCGAGGGCAACCCGTCCACCGGGGCGTCGATCTACACGCTCCAGGAGCTGAACGGCGCCTACCCCGACGAGTACGGCTTCATCGGCACCGGCTGGACCTGGCAGGTACCGGCCGGCACCTATTCCATCGCGACCTGGATCCCGGACCGGGACGCGGGCGGCCTGGCCGTCGGCACCTCGGTCGTCGGCAACCCCGAGATCAAGGTCGACAAGGACACCGCGGTCGTCCTCGACGCCCGCAAGGCGGTGGAGATCAAACCGAAGACCAAGCAGGACTCCGAGTTCCGGGGCTTCAGCACCAACTGGCACCGCGCGGGGCCGGGCAGCGCCTGGGGGCTCACCTACAGCCAGGGCTTCTGGACCACGCACGTCTATGTGGCACCGACCCAGCAGGTCACCGTGGGCACCCTGGACTTCTACGCCAAGTTCCGCCTGTACGTGAAGGAACTGACGGCGAGCGTCACCAGCCCGGAGAAGACCGCGCTGTCCTCGCTCTACTACTCGCAGACGTACAACGACTTCCCGTTGAAGATCAGCGGGAAGCACACCGTGCAGGCGGTGGACGCGGGCGGCGGTACCGAGGCCGACTTCGCGGGGCTCGACGTCAAGGGCAAGGTGGCGGTCGTCGGGCTGGGCGCCACGGAGCGGGCACAGACCGCTCTGGACAACGCGACCAAGGCCGGGGCGGGTTACCTCATCGCGTACCGCAAGACACCCGGATTCTGGATCGAGGCCGTGGACCGCGCGACCAGCGTCCCGCTGATGATCGCCACCGGCGAGGAGGGCGCCGAGCTCGCCGGCCTGCTGAAGACCGGCAAGAAGGTCACCCTGAAGCTGAGCGGTACACCGGTCAGCCCGTACGTCTACAACCTGCTCGCCGCGCAGAGCGGCGCCATCACCGCGAACCAGACCTACACCCTCGACAAGTCCGACACGGTGAAGCAGAAGGCCCGCTACTACGGAGCCACGGCCGGCGAGATGGGAGCGGACACCCTGTACACCTTCCGCCCCTGGCAGCTCTTCGGCATCGAGACCAGTGTCTACACGCAGCTGGGCACGGAACGCGACGAGTACTACTACGTCGACCCTGACACCCGTACCTGGCACGTCGTCTATCCGAACTGGCAGGCGTCCAAAGGCGAGTGGAGCCCGCTGCGGACCTTCGGCAAACCGGGTACGGAGCCCACCGAGGACTGGCTGCGCCAGGTCCTCCGGCCGGGAAGCAGCGAGGAGTACGGCCTCTCCGTCCGCGACGGTGACAAACTCACCCTGTCGATCCCGGAGCTGACCGACTCCACGCCGGGCCACTACGGATACGTCGACGGCACCGACAACACCGCGAAGGGCAAGCTCTACGCGGACGGACAGCTGGTCGGCGACTCCACGCTCGGCGGATACGGCGTCTACGACGTCCCCGCGGCGAAATCCTCGTACCGCTTCGATCTGGACGTGCAGCGCCGGGCGGCCTGGGCCAGGTACTCCACGAGCACGCACACCGAGTGGACCTTCTCCTCGGCGCACACCGACACGGAGACGCCGCTGCCGCTGCTCACGGTCGGTATCGCCCCGAGGCGTCTCGACCTCCTCAACCGGGCCGACAGCGGGCGTGAGGTGGAGGTCAAGCTGCCGCTCGCGAACCAGCTGGGGAGTGTGAAGGCGAGCAGTCTGGAGGCCTGGGTCTCCTACGACGACGGCACCTCATGGAAGGAAGTGGAAGTCAAGGGCGGCAAGGCGCGGTTCAAGCCCGCGAAGGGCGCCGAGACGGTGTCGCTGCGGGTGCGGGCCACCGACCGGGACGGCGACGGGATCGACCAGACCGTGCTGCGGGCGTTCGGCCTGAAGTGAACGATGCCCTGAGCCACTGTAAGGATTCTTAACAAAGAACCTCTACCGTGGCGAGCCATGGTGAACACCGCACAAGATCCTGCAAGACAGACCCCTGCTGCGAGCCCCTGGGCCGCGGTGGGGGTCTCCGCCTTCGACGAGATGGTGTACCGGTCGATTCTGCATCAGCCCGACGCCGGCGCGGCCGGCTGGGCGCTGCTGACCAGGTCGACCCCGGCCCAGCTGCGCGAGGCCTGCAACCGGCTGCTCACCCTCGGGCTGCTCCAACCGCCGGACTCCATGGGCGGGTTACGAGCGGTCGACCCGCGGGTGGCGATCCGTGCGCTGATCCGGCGGCGCGAGACGGAGTCCGAACTGCTGGCCGCCACCGCTGAGGAGATGGCCACGGCGTACGAGGCCGGGCTGCTGCGCGAGGAGCCGTCCCGGCTGATCGAGGTCGCCTCCGGCGAGGGCGCCATCGCGGCCCGGCTGGAGGAGATGTACGCCCGTGCCGAGCACGAGGTGTGCCTTTTCGACACTCCGCCGTACCTCGCCCCGCCCGCACCGCAGGTGGACCTCCAGGCCGATCTGCTGAAGCGCGGGATCGTCTCACGCGGCGTCTACGCGGCGAGCGGCCTGGAGGATCCGAACACTCTGTCCCGTGCCTGGAAGATGGTCGAACTCGGCGAGCAGGCCCGGGTGCTGCCGTCCGTGCCGCTCAAGCTGCTGGTGGTCGACGGACGCCGGGCGATGCTCCCGCTGACCTCGTCCGATGCGGGCGGCTACTGCGCCGTCGTCGTGTGGCACTCGGCGGTCACCGAGGCCCTGCAGAAGCTCTTCGAGCTGGCCTGGCAGCAGGCGACCCCGCTCGGCCGGCCCGAAGGGAACGGCGAACTCTCCGAGGACGAGCAGACGTTGACACGGCTGCTGGCGTCCGGGATGAAGGACGAGGCGGTGGCCCGCCATCTGGGGGTGAGCCTGCGCACGCTGCGGCGGCGGGTGAGCGATCTGCAGGACCGGCTCGGGGCGGCGAGCCGGTTCCAGCTCGGGCTGCGGGTCGCGCAGCGTGGCTGGCTGTAGCGCAACGATGCGGGGCCGCGCTCCCTCCGGCAGGAGCGCGGCCCCGACTGGCGTACCGGATCCCTTACTTGCGGATCAGGCTGCGCAGCACGTACTGCATGATGCCGCCGTTGCGGTAGTAGTCGGCCTCACCGGGGGTGTCGATCCGGACGACCGCGTCGAACTCGACGCCGGTGTCGGTGGTGACCTTGACCGTGCGCGGGGTGGTGCCGTTGTTGAGCTCCTCGACGCCGGTGAAGGAGAAGGTCTCCTCGCCGGTCAGGCCGAGGGATTCGGCGGACTGGCCCTCCGGGAACTGCAGCGGCAGGACGCCCATGCCGATGAGGTTCGAGCGGTGGATGCGCTCGTAGGACTCGGCGATGACGGCCTTGACACCGAGCAGCGCGGTGCCCTTGGCGGCCCAGTCGCGGGACGAGCCGGAGCCGTACTCCTTGCCGGCCAGGACGACCAGCGGGATGCCCTGCTCGATGTAGTTGCGGGAGGCGTCGTAGATGAACGACACCGGCGCGTCGGCCTGCGTGAAGTCGCGGGTGTAGCCGCCCTCGGTGCCCGGCGCGATCTGGTTGCGCAGGCGGATGTTGGCGAACGTGCCGCGGATCATGACCTCGTGGTTGCCTCGGCGGGAGCCGTAGGAGTTGAAGTCACGACGCTCCACACCGTGCTCGGTGAGGTACTTGCCGGCCGGGGTGTCTGCCTTGATGGCACCGGCGGGCGAGATGTGGTCGGTGGTGACCGAGTCGCCGAGCTTGGCGAGGACGCGGGCGCCGGCGATGTCGGTGACCGGGGCCGGCTCGTGCTGCATGCCCTCGAAGTACGGGGGCTTGCGGACGTAGGTCGACTGCGGGTCCCAGTCGAAGGTGTTGCCGGTCGGGATCGGCAGCGACTGCCACTGGGCGTCACCGGCGAAGACGTCGGCGTAGGACTTGTTGAACATGTCCTCGCCGATCGCGTTGGCGACGACCTCGTTGACCTCGGCCTCGGTCGGCCAGATGTCGGCCAGGTGGACCGGCTTGCCGTCCTGGTCGGTGCCGAGGGCGTCCTTGGTGATGTCCACCTTCATGGAGCCCGCGAGGGCGTAGGCGACGACCAGCGGCGGGGAGGCCAGGTAGTTCATCTTGACGTCGGGGTTGATACGGCCCTCGAAGTTGCGGTTGCCCGAGAGGACCGAGGTCACGGCCAGGTCGTGGTCGTTGACCGCCTTGGAGACCTCCTCCGGCAGCGGGCCGGAGTTGCCGATGCAGGTGGTGCAGCCGTAACCGACCAGGTTGAAGCCGACCTTGTCGAGGTACGGGGTCAGGCCCGCCTTCTCGAAGTAGTCGGTGACGACCTTGGAGCCCGGGGCGAGGGTGGTCTTGACCCAGGGCTTGCGGGTCAGGCCCTTCTCGACCGCCTTCTTGGCCACCAGGGCGGCGGCGACCATGACGTACGGGTTCGAGGTGTTGGTGCAGGAGGTGATGGCCGCGACGGTGACCGCGCCGTGGTCGATCTCGTACGTCGAGCCGTCGGCGGCGGTCACGGTGACCGGGTTGGACGGGACGCCGTTGATGGACGCCGGGGCGTCGGAGGCCGGGAAGGACTCCTTGCCCGCCTCGTCGGCGGTGTCCACGTAGTTGCGGACGTCCTGCGCGAACTGCTGGGCGGCGTTGGCGAGGACGATACGGTCCTGCGGCCGCTTCGGGCCGGCGATCGACGGGACGACCGTCGACAGGTCCAGCTCCAGCTTCTCGGAGAAGTCGGGCTCGGCCTTCGGGTCCAGCCAGAGGCCCTGCTCCTTGGCGTACGCCTCGACGAGCGCGACCTGCTGGTCGGAGCGGCCGGTCAGGCGCAGGTAGTTCAGGGTCTCGCCGTCGATCGGGAAGATCGCGGCGGTGGAGCCGAACTCCGGCGACATGTTGCCGATGGTGGCGCGGTTGGCGAGGGAGGTGGCGGCCACGCCCTCGCCGTAGAACTCGACGAACTTGCCGACGACGCCGTGCTTGCGGAGCATCTCGGTGATCGTGAGGACGAGGTCGGTGGCGGTGGTGCCCGGCTTCAGCTCACCGGTCAGCTTGAAGCCGACGACGCGCGGGATGAGCATGGAGACCGGCTGGCCGAGCATGGCGGCCTCGGCCTCGATGCCGCCGACGCCCCAGCCGAGCACGCCGAGGCCGTTGACCATGGTGGTGTGCGAGTCGGTGCCGACCAGGGTGTCCGGGTAGGCCTGCCCGCCCCGGACCATGACCGTGCGGGCCAGGTGCTCGATGTTCACCTGGTGGACGATGCCGGTGCCCGGGGGGACGACCTTGAACTCGTCGAACGCGGTCTGGCCCCAGCGCAGGAACTGGTAGCGCTCCTTGTTGCGGCCGTACTCCAGCTCGACGTTCTGCTTGAAGGCGTCGTTGGTGCCGAACTTGTCGGCGATGACGGAGTGGTCGATGACCAGCTCGGCCGGGGCCAGCGGGTTGATCTTCGCCGGGTCGCCGCCGAGCTCCTTGACGGCCTCACGCATGGTGGCGAGGTCCACGACACAGGGAACGCCGGTGAAGTCCTGCATGATCACGCGGGCCGGCGTGAACTGGATCTCCTGGCTGGGCTGGGCCTGCGAGTCCCAGCCGCCGAGGGCACGGATGTGGTCGGCGGTGATGTTCGCGCCGTCCTCCGTGCGGAGCAGGTTCTCCAGCAGCACCTTCAGGCTGTACGGAAGGCGAGCCGAGCCTTCCACCTTGTCCAGCCGGAAGATCTCGTACGACTCGTCGCCCACCTGCAGCGTGCTGCGGGCGTCGAAGCTGTTCGCCGACACGACAGTCTCCTTCATTGATGTGCGCGTACCACCGTCATCGTGCCGCCACGCCGACTTGGCCGATCCAGTAAGGTCAGACTAAGTTAGGCATGCCTTACCAGGGTGGCGGTTACGGTGCGCCTAGGCAGATATCTCGATGTCGAGATAACTCTAGTACACGGTCGCGGGTTGGTCATGCCCGGACCCGTGTCCCTTGTCATCCAATCGAGTCGTTTGACAGCGAACCCAGTCGTTTCGGCTTCTTTGACAGTGAACCTAGTCGCGTGGGGTGAGCGATCCAGTGGCCGTCAATGAGACGGGGGTTGCTGGTGACGGACCGGTCTTCCGAGTCTGCGCTATTGGGGGAGGGTGACCAGGATGCGTTACCGCTGCCGGGAGGTACGTCGCCCCGGCAAAAGGGGAAGGCCCACACCGGCCCGCGGGCGGCCGACGCAGGTTCACTGCAAGAGGTTGGCCTTCCACATGACGTTCCTTGCCATCCAACCCAGTCGGCGCAGGCGGCCAGGGGGTCCGGGCCGAAAGAAGCGTCACCGACTGCGTTGACAGCGAAGTTAGTCCGCGCAGGTCAGCGACTTCGGCCCGACTAACTTCGCTTGTCAAAGGACAACCCGCTGTGTTGTGCACCGACGAGTTGCGCGTGGCGCTGCGCGACCGGGGGCACTGCTGGGGCCTGCTGGTGCTGTGCCGGGCCCGGGGCGCGCTGCCGTTCTCCCCCGCCGACGTGGCGCTCGCCGCCCGGCTCAGCACCCCGGTGGGGCGGGCGCTGCGCCAGGCGTTCCTGCTGGGCGGCACGGACCTGGGCGACACCCCGGACGCGCCCGGCCTCGTCGTCCTCGACCGCGACGGCCGGATCCGGCAGGCCACACCGACGGCACGGCACTGGCTCGGGCAGATCCAGGAGAGCCGTCCGACCGACGAGGAGACGGGTCCGCTCGCGCTGCAGGCCGTGGCGGCCGGGGTCCGCACCACGGCGCACGAAAACACCGGGGAGTCGTCGGCGCCGGTCCACTCGACACGCTCCCGGGTACGGACCCACAGCGGCCACCGGGTCACCCTGCACGCCACGCACATGCCGGTCCCGGGTGAAGGGGAAGGGCCCGGGGAGGATGCCGGGGCCGGGCACACCTGTGTCTCGGTCGGTCTCAGCCAGCCCGGCGAGCTCGCCGCGCTCGTGCTCGACGCGTACGGCCTGTCGGCCCGCGAACGCCAGGTCGCCCAGCGGGTGCTCGTGGGCCGGTCCACCATCGAGATCGTGGACGAGCTGGCGATCACCGAGGACACCGTCCAGGACCGTCTCAAGAAGATCTTCCGCAAGGCGGACGTGCACAGCCGCCGCGAACTCATGGAAGAGGCCTTCTTCCACCACTACCTGCCCGGCCTCGTCCAGCCTCCGCTGACCACGGACGGCCGGAGGCGTCCGCGGGGCGGCGGCGCCGGGAAAGAGGCCGCCGGGGCGGGCTGAGGGCGCCGCGCCGGGGTAGCCGAAAGACTGTCGGCAAGCCTCACAGCGAGGCGGAAGGAGACACCGTGCCCCTCACGTTCCGCAAGAGTTTCCGGATCCTGCCGGGTGTGCGCCTGAACATCAACCGGCGCTCCTGGTCCATCACCACCGGGGGCCGACACGGGCCCCGGCACACGCACAGCAGTACGGGGCGGCGTACGACGTCGCTGGATCTGCCGGGCCCGTTCGGGTGGCGGCGCACCAGCAGGGCCCGGCGCCGGTGACGGCCGCGGGGTTCCGTCTCAGGAGCCCTCGATCCAGCCGTAGGCGGTGAGGTCGGCCAGGAGGCGGGCGACCGGGGCGGCGGCCTCGGCAGGTGAGCAGTGGGCTGCCTTGGCGAGGATGGTCACCACTTCCTGTTCGGTGCGCGGTTCGCGCAGCGCCTCCAGGAGGATGCGGGCCGCCCGGTTGACGCGGGCGGCGGTGAAGGAGGTGTCGTCGATCACCTGTGCGCCGCCGTCCGGCTCCGGACGGAGCTGGAGTGAACCCGGAAGGCGGAGCGTCGGCGTGTCGGACACCGGGTCAGAGCGTGTCAAGCCGGGCCTCCCGCGAGATGAAGTCGAAGTGCATGCCGGTCAGGCCGTTACCCACGCCCGGACGGACGCCCGCGGCACCCTCGTTGAGCAGGCAGTTCAGGCCCCGGTCCACCCGGTCGGCGGACAGCACGCCGGTACCGACGGCGACCTCGGTGACCGCACCGCGGTACTCGGGACCGCTCGTCGCATGGATGCCGTCGGTGAACGGGCCGAACCCGTCGACGAAGCGGTTGTCCCGGATCTCCACCGACAGCGGACGGGATTGCCGCATCGCCTCCGCTGTTTCGGCGGCGGCCCTGAATCGGTCGGCGCGGGCGCCCGTCAATTCACGGTGTTCGGCGACGAGTACGGAATCTATCCGCAGCGTTCCGGAAACAGTGAGCTCGGCGTCGACGCGGCCGGCCAGATCGGTCGGCGACATGGCCACCTCGAAGTGGTTTCCGATGGTGGAGTACTCGTCGGGGAGAAGTTCGGGACGGGTACGGCTGGAGAGCTGGAGTTGTTCCGGAAGGAGGATGGCGAGATCCGTCCCGCAACCGGTCATGCGCACTTCTTCGCGGGCCAGGAGAAGTTGGGAGATGATCCGGAGATTCGCCGCGATACGGCCCGCGATATCGATCTCGGAGAACCTTTCGAGACCGTATCCGGCGACCTGTGGATCGGCGGAGAAGGTGGCCAGTGGAATCCACGGCACACCGGACCCGGAAAAGAGGTCGCGCAGAGCCCGCCGGGACGGCAGGCGGCCGTAGTCCAGCGGTACCGCGACCGCTCCCGGCGGCGCCGGCTCGCCGCCGTCCAGCACGCCGTCGAACGTCGACACCGGCACCCCGTGCGCCGTCAGCCAGTGCGCGAGACCGGGCTCGTCGGTCCGGACGATGCCATCCCTACCTGCGAAGACCATCCCCGGGTTGGTCAGCGGCCCGTCACGCATCGGGCACCAGCGCGGCCAGGCAGGGGCAGGTCGGGATGTCGCCCAGATGGCTCTTGCGGACCGCGGGCGCCTGTCGCCGCACGCCCCCTCCGTGGGCCTCGCCGGGCTCCGGTCTCCCGTCCGGAATCCTCAGGGCGCGGCCGTACATATCGCCGTCGCCCGCCACGCCTTCCGCCACCCAAATCCTTCGAGACATATGCGATCCCCACCGTGTGCGGTGAGAGTGCGGGAATTCCCGGCGGCTGCCGGCGACGCCTCTCGGAACGGCCGGCGGCAGCCTCGGGCACAACGGATCGTGAATCAGATTCCGTGGTAGACGATCGCGAGGAACGGCTTGGGATTCTCGCCCTCCGGCGTCCTGACGGTCGCTCCCTGGTCGGCGTCGAGGGAACCCAGCGGAGGATCTCCGGGGCTTCCGGAGTTCCGACGAACAGAGCGGTCCCCATGGCCACCTGGGGCATTTCTCGCACCTCCGACGCGAGCCTGACGACACGTGCAGGCGGCGAACACCGGGCGCCACTCCAGCGTACGGAGGAAACACCTCGGGACAACGGCCGGCGGAATCCCTGACCAAACGTCGGGAGCCGCCTTGACGCGCTCTCACCCCGCCCTTGCGCGAATCTGAACGACGGTCGACGGGCCGAACAGTCGGACCCGTTGACAGGACGTCACCCGAACGGACCCCCCGACGGGCGCCATCTCATATCTGAGATAACCTCGGCCTCATGGCAGACGACTACCTCGCACGCATCGGCAAGCTCATCCGTGACGCCCGGCAACACCGCGGCTGGACACAGACACAGCTCGCGGAGGCGCTCGGCACCAGTCAGAGCGCTGTCAACCGCATCGAGCGCGGCAACCAAAACATCAGCCTTGAGATGATCGCTCGAATCGGTGAGGCCCTGGACAGCGAGATCGTCTCACTGGGCTACGCGGGCCCGATGCATCTGCGGGTGGTGGGCGGCCGCCGGCTGTCCGGCGCCATCGACGTGAAGACCAGCAAGAACGCGTGCGTGGCCCTGCTGTGCGCCTCGCTGCTCAACAAGGGGCGCACGGTACTGCGCCGGGTGGCCCGGATCGAGGAGGTGTACCGCCTGCTGGAGGTGCTCAACTCGATCGGCGTGCGCACCCGGTGGATCAACGACGGCGTCGACCTGGAGCTGGTGCCGCCCGCCGACCTCGACATGGCGTCGATCGACGCCGAGGCCGCCGTGCGCACCCGCTCGATCATCATGTTCTTCGGCCCGCTGCTGCACCGCATGGACCACTTCAAGCTGCCGTACGCCGGCGGCTGCGACCTCGGCACGCGGACCATCGAGCCGCACATGATCGCGCTGCGCCGGTTCGGCCTGGACATCGCGGCGACCGAGGGGCAGTACCACGCGCAGGTCGACCGCGCGATCCGCCCCGACCGCCCGATCGTCCTGACCGAGCGCGGCGACACGGTGACCGAGAACGCGCTGCTCGCCGCCGCCCGGCACGACGGCGTCACCGTCATCCGCAACGCCTCCTCCAACTACATGGTCCAGGACCTCTGCTTCTTCCTGGAGGCGCTCGGCGTCAAGGTCGAGGGCATCGGCACCACGACGCTGACCGTGCACGGTGTCCCGACCATCGACGTGGACGTGGACTACTCCCCCTCCGAGGACCCGGTCGAGGCGATGAGCCTGCTGGCCGCCGCGGTCGTCACGGAGTCGGAGCTGACGGTCCGCCGCGTCCCCATCGAGTTCCTGGAGATCGAGCTCGCCGTCCTGGAGGAGATGGGCCTCGACCACGACCGCAGCCCCGAGTACAGCGCGGACAACGGCCGTACCCGCCTGATCGACCTCACGGTCCGCCCCTCCAAGCTGGAGGCGCCGATCGACAAGATCCACCCCATGCCCTTCCCGGGCCTGAACATCGACAACGTCCCGTTCTTCGCGGCGATCGCGGCGGTCGCCTCGGGCCAGACCCTGATCCACGACTGGGTCTACGACAACCGCGCGATCTACCTGACCGACCTGAACCGCCTCGGCGGCCGCCTCCAGCTCCTCGACCCGCACCGGGTCCTGGTGGAGGGCCCGACCCGCTGGCGCGCCGCCGAGATGATGTGCCCGCCGGCCCTGCGCCCCGCCGTGGTCGTCCTGCTGGCCATGATGGCGGCCGAGGGCACGTCGGTCCTGCGCAACGTGTACGTCATCAACCGCGGTTACGAGGACCTCGCCGAACGCCTCAACTCGATCGGGGCGCAGATCGAGATCTTCCGGGACATCTGATCCGCGAGTGCCGCCGCACCCCGTCTGACCTGCTGCTGAGCGGGTCAGGGAGGGGTACGGCGGCATCTCTGGGACTTCTCCGGGCCTTTGGGCCGCGCTCCACAGGCTCTACCGACCGGCCACAGCCGCGGCTAGGCGACGCGGGGTGGAGCAGCTCAATAGCTCGCCGGGCTCATCACCCAGAAGTCGAGGTCGGCGTCAGGAACGAGGGGCGGGCCTGCCGGTGAGTGTGCGCGGCAGCGAGGTGAAGCGCGAGATCACGGCTTCAGCGCCACGGCTCCCAGCTGGGGTACGACCGTGGGCTCTTCGCCGGGCTCCGGCCGCCACAGCGAGCAGGACACGAGCCCGGGCTCCAGGAGCGTGAGCCCGTCGAAGTACTGGGCGACCTCCTCGCTGCTGCGGGCGGTGACCGGCGGTTTGGCGTTGGCGTTCCAGAACTCCATCGCCTCGAGCTGGAGGTCGCCGCCGAGTTCGGGCACCGTCGTGGGATGGGTCAGTACGAGGAAGCTGCCGGGGGACAGCGCCTCCACGAGCCGACGTGCGATGGCCCGCGCCTCGTCACCGTCAAGGACGAAGTTGAGGATGCCGAGCAGCATGAGTGCGGTGGGCTTGGTGAGGTCGAGCGTCCGTCCGGCGATGCGCAGGATGGTGTCCGGGTCGTGCACATCGGCGTCGATGTAGTCGGTGGCGCCTTCCGGGGCACTGGTCAGCAGGGCGCGGGCGTGCGCGAGCACGATGGGGTCGTTGTCGACGTACACGATCCGCGACTCGGGGGCGATCCGCTGGGCGATCTCGTGGGTGTTCTCCAAGGCCGGCAGGCCGGTGCCGATGTCGAGGAACTGACGGATGCCGTGCTCCTCCGCCAGACAGCGCACGGCGCGGCCGAGGAACTCCCGGTCGGCGCGCGCGATGTCGCGGATCACGGGGATCATTCCGGCAACGTGATCGCCCACCTGCTGGTCGACCTCGTAGTTGTCCTTGCCGCCCTGCCAGTAGTTCCACACGCGAGCGTTGTGCGCAGTCGCAGTGTCGATCCGCTGCACTGCGGCGGTGGCCCTCTGGTTCTCGCTCACGTCTTCCTCTCCTCGCACGCCCAAGGACCGCGTGAAACAGGGCACTTGCGGCCACGGCTGCGCTATGGCACATCGGTGGGCGTCATTCTGCCCTACACCGCCATCGACGTGTCCCGGAACAGGTGGGACGGAGGAAACTTGGGTCTACGGCGCTCTGCTCGCGGCTGTCGCCACTTGGGTCGGCCTGCCCCTGCCGGACGATGAGATCCACCAGACGTCCTCGTGATCCGCTCCCGGCCGGCTGATGCGGAAACGAGGGCTCCGCCACCGAGGACGCCGCCGTCGGCCTGTCGCTCTTGCCGTCCGGGCGCCCGGAGATCAGGATCTACGGGACCGCCCGAGATGGCGGGCGGTCCCGGGCGGTCCTCCGGCGGCCTGGCTGCACGCCATGAAAGGCACGGCATGATGACGAGCGGTGACACCGTCGCACTCGACGACCCGGTCGGCGAGTCGCTGCGCGGTCACCACGCCGCCCTCGCCCGCCGGCTCGGCCGGGCCGCCACCTATCTTCCGGGCGTCGCGACCTTCTCGGCGGTGTCCGCCGACCCTGACGCGGCGGACTGGGCCGACCTCGCCCAGTTGCTCGGCGGAGGCGAGTTCGCCGACATGTTCAGCTGCCCGGCGACCCCGCCGCCGGACTGGGCACCGGTGTTCGCCCTCGAAGGCCGGCAGCTGATCTGGCCCGCCGGCACCCGCCCGGCTCAGGCGCAGACCGCGACCGGCACCGACGTGGTGGAGCTCGGTCCGGCCGATGTGCCCGCCATCCTCGAACTGGTCGAGCGGACCCAGCCGGGGCCGTTCTGGCCGCGCACCCACGAACTCGGCACCTACCTCGGCATCGGCGCCGACGGCAGACTGGTGGCCATGGCGGGCGAACGGCTCCGGCCCCCGGGCTGGACCGAGATCAGCGCCGTCTGCACCGCCCCGGAGGCCCGTGGGCAAGGACACGCCGCCCGCCTCCTGAACACGCTCGTCGCCCGCATCCTGGCGCGCGGCGAACGCCCCTTCCTGCACGTGGCCGAGGCGAACACAGGCGCGCTCGCACTCTACGAACGGCTCGGCTTCACCACCCGCAAGCACGTGACCTTCCGCGGTTTCCGCACCCCCTGAAGGCGTCGACGGCCGAGGCGTGCACCGGTTTTCAGCCCGGTCGGGAAGCGGTGTCCCGCTGCTGGACGCGTTCGGCGGCACGGACGATGTTGCGGGCCATGCCGCCGAAGACGATCGCGTGGAAGGGCGACACGCTCCACCAGTAGAGCTGGCCGAGCAGCCCGTGCGGGTGGAACAGGGCCCGTTGCCGGTAGCGCGCGCCGCCGGCCCCCTGCTCGTCGACGTACATCTCCAGCCAGGCCAGGCCGGGCAGCCGCATCTCGGCGCGCAGCCGCAGCAGCCGCCCGCGTTCGATCTCCTCCACCCGCCAGAAGTCCAGCGAGTCACCGACCCGCAGCCGCCGCGCGTCACGTCGTCCCCGGCGCAGGCCCACCCCGCCGGCGAGGCGGTCGAGCCAGCCGCGTACCGCCCAGGCCAGCGGGAAGGAGTACCAGCCGTTCTCGCCGCCGATGCCCTCGACCACCTCCCACAGCGCGCCGGGAGCCACCTCGGCGTGGCGTTCGCGTACGTCGGTGTAGAGGCTGCCGCCGGCCCACTCCGGGTCGGTGGGCAGCGGGTCGCTGGGAGCGCCCGGCACGGAGGCGGAGGACCAGCGGGTGACGACCTGGGCGTCCCGCACGCGTTGCAGCGCGAGGGAGACGGCGCGGTCGAAACCGACCGGGTGGCCCGGCGGGCTGGGCACGTACCGCTCGATGTCCCGTTCCCGGCACACCACCTCGTGACGGAGCGACTCCGTGAGCGGGCGGGCGATGGCGGCCGGCACAGGGGTCACCAGGCCGACCCACTGGCTGGAGAGGCCGGGCGTGAGCACCGGCACGGGCAGGATGAGCCGCCGGGGCAGCCCGGCGACGGCGGCGTACCGGTGCATCATCTCGAGGTAGGTGAGCACCTCGGGGCCACCGATGTCGAAGGCGCGGCTGACGTCCGGCGGCAGGCCTGCACACCCGACCAGGACGCGCAGCACGTCCCGTACGGCGATCGGCTGGATGCGGGTGTGCACCCAGCGCGGGGTGACCATCACCGGCAGCCGCTCGGTCAGGTAGCGCAGCATCTCGAAGCTGGCCGAGCCGGAACCGATGATGACGGCGGCCCGCAGTACGGCCGTCGGCACACCCGAATCGAGGAGGATACGTCCCACTTCGGCGCGGGAGCGCAGGTGCGGCGACAGTTCCCGCTCGGGCACGTCGGCCGGGGTCAGGCCGCCCAGGTAGATCAGGCGGCCGACTCCGGCCCTGCGGGCCTGCTCGCCGAAGACGTGGGCCGCCTGCCGGTCGGTGCGCTCGAAGTCGCGGCCGGCGCCGAGCGCGTGCACCAGGTAGTAGGCGACGTCGACGCCCGCCAGCGCCGCCGCCACCGCGTCCGCGTCGGTGGCGTCGCCCGGTACGACCTCCACCCGTCCGGCCCACGGCTGGTCCCGCAGCTTCCGGGGCGTGCGGGCCAGACAGCGCACCCGGTACCCGGCGTCCAGCAGCTCCGGCACCAGCCGGCCGCCGATGTAGCCGCTGGCACCGGTCACCAGACAGGTCCTCGGACCCGGGTCGGCGGTTCCGTTCACGTTCGTCGTCGTCCCGGCCGTCTCGTCCGCCACGCGAACCGCCTCAGTCGTCGTCCGTGCGCCCTCGCGCCCGTCGCCCCCCGATACCTCTACGGTGCCGCCCGCCCGTCCGGGTGCGCCGGACGACTACTGCATCCGGGTGACGTGGAGCATCCGGGTGACGTGGAGCTCTCGCACGTCTCGTCCGTCCGCCCCACGGACGCCGCAGCGTTCAGCGCCCCCAGCCGGTGCAGGCGGAGGACCCGTCGGACAGTTCGACGCAGGCCCGCGCCTCGGACGGGCCCCGACGCCGATCAGCAGGGTGTGGAGATACCTGCCGGGCACGAGCACCAGCCGTGGCTGGTGCCGCCCGTCGGTGGTGTCGACCCGCACCCGGTCCGTGCTGCCCGGCGCGGTGATCCGGCCCCAGGCCGCCCGGCACTTCGGGCTGTAGCGCAGCTCCACGGTCCGCCCGGCGGTCTCCCGTCGGGCCCGGGTGCCCGCATCCGTCCAGCAGTCCGTGTCGTGCTGTTCGGGGTCGCGGTCCGTGCAGGACTCCCCCCGGCAGGTGCCGCTGGTGGGACCCGGCGCCGGATCCCGGTGCCAGCCGCCGTACGTCCATGCCACGGCGCCCACGCCGAGGGCGGTCGCCAGCGCGGTTCCCGCCGCCACGAGAAGGACGGTGCCGCTTCCGGTCCCGGGGTTCCGGCCCGCCGTGGTCGTCCGGGGTGCGCGGCACGGGGGCGCTCCGGGTGGGGGCGGCGGACTCGTCGGGCCGTCCGGGGGGCGGGTCCGTGACCGTGACGTGCCCGGGGGCAGCCTGCGGGCCTGCCACCGCCCGGGCCGGGCCGGTGGTGGCCTCCGCCCCGGTGGCGCGGGCGTCGCGGCCGCTCCATGCCCGGTCGGCGAGCTGCCACAGCGCCGGCAGCCGCACCGGGTCCGCGCCGCTCAGCTTCGCCGGCGTCTCCACCGCGTCCCGGGGCGGGAGCGTCTTGCCGTTGAGGTAGCGCTCCCAGGACGACGTGCTGTAGGCGGTCCGGGCCGCCAGCGCGGCGAAGCTCAGCCCTGTCTTCTCCCGCGCCTCCCGGAGCCGTTCCACGAGGTGACGGACCTCGGGTGCGGTGTCCGCCCGCGGCGGACGGCCCGGCGCCGGGCCGGTGCCCTCAGTCACCCGGCCTCCTGAGCTCGCGCCAGGTCATGGGGCCCACCACGCCGTCGGCGGTGAGTCCGCGGGACCGCTGGAACCGCTGGACCGCGGCCCTGGTGTGGGGTCCGAACGAGCCGTCGATGCCCTGCGGGTCGAAGCCGTGCCGTCTGACCAGGCACTGCACCTCCGCCACCGCCTCGACGGTGATGCCGACGTGGTACTCGTCGGCGAGGGTCGTGCTGTGCCCGGCGTACAGCAGTCCGTCGTGCAGGGTGAAGCAGCACGGGAACGTCTCGACGGGGTGGGTGGACGTCGGCGCCTTCGTGGTCGCGGTGGCCGCGCGGGGCTCCGGCTCCGTCGACGGCGCCCCGGGCCAGGCGATCGCCACGGCCACCGCCGCCGCCAGGGACGCCTTCTACGAGGCCGTCCTGCAGACCATCGCCCGGGTCGCCGCGGGTCGGGACCCGGGCATCCCGCGTCTCCTCCAGGACGTGCAGCGGGTGCAGGACGCCCGGTCCGCGCGGGGCACCGACAGCAGAGCGGCTCCGCGGACGGTGTGCAGCACGCGGTGACGGGCTGCGCCACCGGGCTTCGTGGTGTGCGGCGGACCGGTTCGAAAGGGGGTACACCCGCCTGCACCGTCCGTTACAGTCGCTTGCTGTCGCTGCGGTTCGGGTCGTTGCCGCCTGGGGGGTGCCGTGGGCCGGTCAGGGCGTGTGGGGCTGGTGGTCAGTGCACGATGGCTCGCGTACGAAGACGATCAGGCATACCTGCACGAGGCCGCCGAGGTCATCGCGGACGCCCTGTACGACCCGGTCCTGGGGGCCTGCGAGCCCGCCGTCGCGGGGCTGCGGGTACTCCTGGACCCGACCAAGGAGGTCCTGGAGGAGCGGATCCGGGAGGCCTTCGCGGCCGCGTCGCTCGCCGGAGCCACGCTGGTGCTGTACCTGATCGGGCACGGGTCCTCGGACTTCGACGACGACCTGTACCACTTCATCCCGGCCGATCACCCCGTCAGCCTGATGGAACTGCCGGCCCGGGGATACCCGCTGGGCGCCCGACTGCGCGCCCTCCACGGCGAGTTCCCCGGCTCGGACGGCGTGATCCTCGTCATCGACACGTGCGAGTCGGGACGGCTGGCCGGTGAGCGCAGGTGGTCGATGCCGATGAAGCGGATCTCGGTGTCCACCGCCACCAGCTACGAGGCGGGCTGGAAGGCGCGCTTCAGCCGGGTGGTGGGCAGGTACCTGGAGTCCGGTATCGACGACGCGGGCCGGTACCTGAGGGCGTCGGACTTCCAGCGCCACATCCCGCAGTGGGAGGACCAGTTCCCGCACCACTTCGTCCACGACGAGAGCGACGACGCGGGTCTGTGGATCAGCGCGAACCGTGCGAGCCGCAAGGGCCTGGTGGCGGACCTGGTCGCCCGGGTCACCCGCAGGCAGGGCGGTCTGCACGAGATCCACCGCCGCTACCAGCGCCCCGAGGGCCACGATCCGGTGGCGCGGTCCGTGCGAGAGCACCGCAGGGTGGCCGTACTGGGGGCGAGCGGCTCCGGGAAGAGCGCCACGCTGCAGATGACGGCGATCGACCGCATCGATCCGGGCCGGGCGGGCCCGAACCCGGACCGGTCGTTGCCCCGTCAGGCGGTGGCGTTCTTCCCGATCGCGGCCGACACGACGCCGGAGGAGTTCGCCAGGGAGATCAACGAGCAGCTGTACATGTCGGCCCGCGAGGCCTTCCTCGAAGCGGAGGAATCCTTCCTGCAGACCATGCCGCAGGACGAGGTGGAAGCGCTGCCGGCCACCGAGCGCTGGCTCACCGGGCCGTTGCGGCACCTGCCCGGCGAGGTGGAGGTCCTCCTGGTCGTCGACGCGCTGGACCAGCTGCCCGCCGAAGCCGCGACGGCGGTGACGGCATGCATCACCGAACTCGGCGACGCGGACCGCTACGGCCACGTGAGCACGGTGGTGTCGGTCCGTCACCGGCCCGAGTACGGCTACCCCGCCATCGTCCCGGCCGGCTTCGCATGTGTCACGGTGCCACCGTCCACGGAGCGCCAGGTGCGCCGGTACGCGGAGCGCAGGAACATCCCCACCGACCGGGTCACCGACATCGTGCGGATCGCGGAGGGCAACTGGCTGATCGTCACCCTGCTCTGCAACGAGCTCAGCGGCCGCCCCGAACGCGAGACCGACCGTGACACGGGGCTGCCCACCACCCGCGAGGAGCTCTACGACCGGCTTCTGGCCCGCGCCCTCGGCGAGTACCGCCGCGAGCGGCGCGAGGACGCCGACCGGCACCTGGCCGCGGTCCTGGCCGTGCTGGCCTACGGCGGCGAGAGCGTCCTGGTCCCGCTGGCGGTGCTGTGCGCCGCGTCCCTGCGCCTGGGCGGTCCGGCGACCGTCGCGGGCGTGCGCACGGCCCTGGTCGCCCTGCACCATCTGGTGGAGCGGGTCGAGCCGGGCACCGAGAGCGAGCAGCTCACCGCCATCCACCCGACCTTCATCCACCACCTGCAACGCTCGGGGCCCCCGGTGCTTCCGAGCGCCATCCGTGCCCACTCGGCAATCGCCGACGCCCTGGCTAAGCTCGCTCCCATGGCCGAGGGCAGGAACAGCGGCGATGATCCGGTGCGCGCCTACGCGGAGCGCAGCGAAGCCACCCACCGGTGGGAGGCGGGAGACCCCGACGGCGCCATCGACGTGCTGATCGGCCGTCCGGCGGCGCTGGCCGGGGAGAACAGGCTCCGCTGGGAGCGCTGGACCCGCACCATCACCGACACCTTGGGGCCCGCCGACCTGCGCAGCCTGCGGGCCAGGCGCGAACTGGCGTCCTGGACCAGCCGCTGCGGCCTGTTCGCGTCCGCCACCCGGCTCTACACCCAGCTCCTGCCCGACGTCACCCACGCCCTGGGCACCGACGACACCCTCTCCATGCGCGTGGAACTGGACGCGGCACTCACCCGGGGCGTCTCCGGCCACGCCTCGGAGGCCCGCGACCTCCTCCAGGACCTGGTGCCGCGCATCGGCGCGGCCCAGGGCCCGCACAGCGAACTCACCCTGGAGGCCCGGCACGCCCTGGGGAGCTGGACCGGGCTGGCCGGCGCTCCCCGAGCGGCGATGGACCAAATCCGCGAGGTCCTGCGGGACTGCCGCGAGCACCTGGGCGAAGAGCACGCCGAGACGCTGTCGTGCCGCAACAGCCTGGCCCGCTGGACCGGCGAATCCGGCTACCCCGCCCAGGCGGTCGAGGAGTTCGAGGCGCTGCTCCCGCTGCAGATCCGCCGTCTCGGCCCGCTGCACCGCGAAACCCTGCGCACCCGCTACAGCATCGCCTACTGGAACGGGGAGGCCGGACGGCCCGAGCGGACCCTCGCGCTCCTGCGCGACCTGGTGCAGCAGCAGATCGAGGGCCTCGGCGAGGACCACCCCGACACCCTGCGCACCCGGCACGGCATCGGGCTGTGGAGCGGTGTCAACGGCGATCCGGCCGAAGCCATCCGGATCCTCACCGACCTCATGCCCGCGCGCGTCCGCGTCCTGGGCCCGGACCACCCCGACACCCTGCGCACCCTGAACAACCTCGGCCGGTGGACCGGCGTCATGGGCCGCTACGACGACGCCATCCGCGTCCTCGAGGAAACACGCGAACGCCGTACCCGCACCCTGGGCGCCTCCCACCCCGACACGATGCGCACCGTCAACAACATCATCGACTTCACCGGCGCGGCCGGCGATCCGGCGCGCGCCCGCCAACTCGCCGAACAGCTCCTGCCACTGCAGCAATCCGTCCTGGGCCCGCACCACCAGGACACCCTGCGCACCCGCTTCAACCAGGCCAAATGGCAGGCCGCACAGGGAGATGCCGCGGGCGCCCTGGCCAACCTGCGCGACCTGCTGCGCGACCAGCAGGCCGCCATCGGGCACGAGCACCCGAACACCCTGCGCACCGCCGAGGAGATCGCCGCCCTGGAGCGGCAGGCAGGCGCGTGAGCCCGCCCGCCCCCTCACTCCTCCCGGTCGGCCTCCGCGTCGTCGCCGTCCGGCGCGCCCCGCAGCTCACGCAGGGCGCGCACCACATCGTCGCCCTCGCCCCGCAGCGTCGTCTCGCGCACCACACCGTCCGGGCCGGTGACCCGCACGGAGGTCTCCAGAGGAACCGACGCGTCGCGCGAGCGGGCTTCCCGCCGCGCGCGGACGACCATGAGCACCGCGTCCAGCGTTCCGGGGGCGATCTCCAGGAGGAACCGGAGCAACTCGCCGCCCTGGCGGCCCGGCACGGAGGCGTCCGCCACCCGGTCCACCCCGCCGGACACGACCGGAAGACCCGCCAGGTCGCCCCGGATGTCCTTCAGCGCCCCGCGGACGGCCTGAACCGACTCGTCGGATACGACCGGCGAGGCGACCGCTATCTCCACCGACCAGGTGCCCATCGTGCCTCCGCCCTCCGCACCGCGACCCCTCCGGTGTCGCCGACCGCAACCATATTGGCCAACTCACTCCCTTGGACCGGCATTTCATGAACTCCGCGACCGAACTGGTCATCTTCGACTGCGACGGGGTCCTGGTCGACAGCGAACGCCTGGCCGTACGCGTCGACTCCGCGCTGATCACCGAGCTCGGCTGGCCCCTGACCCCCCGGGACATCGCCCAGCGCTTCGTCGGCCACTCCAGGCAGTACATGCGCGAGCAGATCGAACACCATCTCGGCCGCCCCCTGCCCGACAACTGGCAGGGCCCCTTCGAACAGGCCTACTGGGACCTGATCGACAAGGAACTCACCGCCGTGGACGGCGTCAGGGAGGTGATCGAGCACCTCGCCGTCCCCTACTGCGTCGCCTCCAACGGCAGCCACTACAAGATGACCCGCTCCCTGGGCCGCGCCGGCCTGCTGGCCCTGTTCACCGGGCGGATGTTCAGCGCGGACGACGTGGCTCGTCCCAAGCCCGCGCCCGACCTCCACCTGCATGCCGCAGCACGGATGGGCGTCCCTCCGCAACACTGCGTGGTCATCGAGGACAGCCCCTTCGGCCTCGAAGGTGCCCGCACGGCCGGAATGCGCACCTTCGGCTACACCGGCGGGGTGAACACGGCCGAGCAACTCGAAGGACCCGGAACCCGCCTCTTCCAGGACATGCGCGAGCTTCCCGGACTGCTGGGCGACGCGATCCTGCCCGGCATCACCCGGCGTTGAGCAAGGAGGCGCCATGAGCTCCATATACGGCTCGGACGGTCGCGCCGCAGCCCTGCTGCGTCAGGTGCCGACGGCTTCCGAGATCGCGAACTGGCCACGCCGGGCACGCGCCGCGTCCGGCGCGTTCCAGGACGCCGCCCGGGTCCTCACCACCACGGTCCACGCCTGTGCCGTCGACGACCGCGTCGAACTCGACGACAGATACGGCATGTTCGACCAGGTGCTCGTTGCCGCGCAGCGCTGCGGAAGAGACCAGTACCTCAGCGAGCCGCTCCAGCAGATCCACTCCGGAAAGGTCAGCCTGGCCGCTTGGACAGCAGCCCAGTGGGCCGGCGTGCTCTGCGACCGGAACGATCGATACCGCTTACGGGGCCTGATCGGCCAGGTCATCCACGAGGTCTGGCGGGCCGGGAGGGCACTCGACCTGGAAGCCCAGGGCCCTCCCGAGGGCGTCCGATCGGCGTGCGGGCAGCTGGCACGGCACATCCAGTACGAGGGCAACGTCCCGGACCCCGCCGTGGCCGGGGTCATCGCGCAGTTGTCCCGCGCCTACACGAGTTCCGGCCACTCCACGACCACCGCACACGGGATCCTCGCCGGCGCACTCGTGGACGCCGGCCGAAGCCACGACCTCGTCCACGGGGGAACAGGACGCTCCGGCCCCGGTGTGACCTTCTTGGGCGACGCGCTGATGTTGATCCTCCACCCGCCGCCGGGCTGAGCCGTCAGACGCCCGGCTCCCCGCCCCCCAGGGTCAGGGCGCCGTCGGGCGCCAAGGTGATGTGCACACCGTGGCTGATCCGGTCGAGAGTGTGGCACAGCCAGCCTCGGTCCTCGGCCGGGGCGGGCTCCAGCCGCAGCCGCCGGACCTGGAACGGCACCATCCGCAGGCCGGTGAGCCCGCCCGTGTCCGGGGCCAGCGTGACGAGGTGGGCGAGACGGAGGTCGTCGCGATACTCCTCGTAGCCGGTGATCCCCTCGTAGTCGTCGATGAAGTCGCCGCAGCCGTACAGGATCAGCCGGCCCCGGTACACCTCGACGGGGCGGGGATGGTGACAGGAGTGCCCGTGGACGACGTCCACGCCGCCGTCCACGAGGGCGTGCGCGAAGCGGACCTGGCTCCGGGGGACGAGGTAGCCCCAGTTGGAGCCCCAGTGCACGGACACGACCACGAGGTCGCCGGCGCCCCGCGCCCGGCGCACGGCCGTGACCACCTCCGCCGCCGACGAGGCCGACAACTCGGGAACGAATGCGACACCCGGCCGGTCCTCGGTCGCCGCCCAGTCGGCCGGGATGCCGCTGGACCCCGTCCCCAGGGCGAAGACCAGGAGGCGGCGGCCGTCGCGGAGGGGGACCGCGGCCGGCGCGTACGCCTCCGGGGCGTTGCGTCCGGCGCCGGCCGTTCGCACTCCGGCACGGTCCAACGAGGCGAGCGTCTCCGTCAGGCCGGTGCGGCCGAAGTCGAGCACGTGGTTGTTGGCCAGGACACAGACATCGGGCCGGGCGACGGTGAGTGCGGGCAGGTTGTCCGGGTGCATGCGGTAGTGGACCGCTTTCCCCGGTGCGAACGCGTCGCTGCGCGTCACCGACGTCTCCAGATTCAGCACTCTCGCGTCCGGCGCGACCTCCTCCAGCAGCCGCAGTGCCTCGCCCCACGGCCAGCACGGGGCGACGGGAGCGGGGATCGGGCCGCCCGCCGACTCCGCCAGGCGAACGTAGGACCGGGCGTCCCCGCCGTAGTCCTCCCGCAGCGCCGGATCACCGGGCCGCGCGAGGATCTGGTCGACACCGCGCCCGAGCATCACATCCCCGCACAGGAACAGCGTCACCGTGCCGTCGCCCATGGCTCCACACTACGAGCCGCACCGCGCCTCGGAGCGGCAGGGCACACCGGTCTCCGCCACACCGGCCGACATGTCGCCGTCCGCCGCTCCCGGCGCCCGGCGCCCGGCCTCCGGGCCGTCGGCGAGCTGCACGGACAGCCTCCGGGATTTGTTGGAACGTCATGACAAAGTGATTGACATCCCCTGGAGGCCGCCCCATAGTACGTGTCACTAGAGCGCGCTAATAAAGCGCTCTAGCACAGAACCAGCCGCCGTCGGCCGCACCCTCTGGCCGTCGGCACGGAGCTCCACTCCCGCCTGTGCGAGGCATCCGGTCGGCCACCGGTGCCGAGCCCCCACCGCCGGCGGGCCACCGCTGTCGCCGTCGCGACGGCGGTGGTGATCCCTGACTCATCGACCGTCAGCCCGGCGCCGGAGCGCCCGCCTTCCCCGTTTCACCGCCGGCTCCTTCCGCTCTCCAGAGCCGACCCAGACCGCACAGCGAGGTGCAAGGGACATGCACAGAAACCACCGAGCCGCCGCCATGGCCGCCACCGTTCTCGCGGGCGTCCTGCTCGCCGCGGGCTGCTCCAGCAGCTCCGGCGGCAAGAAGTCCCAGGACAGCGGCGCCGCCGCGTCCGCCGGCAAGGCGTCCACGCCCCGCATGACGGTGGCCATGATCACCCACGCCCAGCCCGGCGACACCTTCTGGGACCTGATCCGCAAGGGCGCCGCCGCGGCCGCCGCGAAGGACAACATCAAGCTGGTCTACTCCGCCGACCCGAGCGCCGCCAACCAGGCCAACCTGGTGCAGAACGCGATCGACCAGAAGGTCGACGGCATCGCCCTGACCGCGGCCACGCCCGACGCCCTGAAGGCGGTGGTGACCAAGGCCAGGGCCGCGAACATCCCGGTCGTCGGCTTCAACTCCGGTCTGGACGCCTGGAAGAAGCTCGGCATGCTGGAGTACTTCGGCCAGGACGAGAACATCGCGGGTGAGGCCTTCGGGCAGCGCCTCAACCAGCTGGGCGCCAAGCACGCCCTGTGCGTCGTGCAGGCCCAGGGCCAGGTCGCCCTCGAAGCCCGCTGCGCTGGCCTGGCCAAGGGCTTCAAGGGCAAGACCGACAAGATCTACGTCAACGGCACCGACATGCCCTCGGTCAAGTCCACCATCACGGCCAAGCTCCAGCAGGACTCCTCGATCGACCAGGTCGTCACGCTGGGCGCCCCGATCGCCCTGACCGCCATCCAGTCCGTCAAGGACGCCGGCAGCAAGGCCGAGGTCGCCACCTTCGACCTCAACAAAGACCTGGTGTCCGCCGTCCAGAACGGCTCCGTCGAGTTCGCGGTCGACCAGCAGCCCTACCTCCAGGGCTACCTCGCCGTCGACTCCCTGTGGCTCTACAAGAACAACGGCAACTACAGCGGCGGCGGCACCGCCCCCGTCCTGACCGGCCCCGCGTTCGTCACCAAGGACAACGCCGGCTCGATCGCCAAGTTCGCCGCCAACGGCACCCGCTGACGTTCAGTCGGCGATCAGCGGGTCGAGCGGGCCGTCCCCTGAAGGGGGCGGCCCGGTCGTGCCCCGCACCACCAGTTTCGGGTCCAGCACCGCTTCCCGCGGCTCCAGTTCGGGTTCCTCCAGCCGCTCCACGGCGAACCGCACCGCGTACTCGGCCATCAGCCGCGCGTCCTGGCGGACGGTGGTGAGGCCGACCGGCATGAGGTGGGAGAGATGACTGTCGTCGAAGCCGACCACGGAGAGGTCCCCCGGCACCTCGACACCGCCTCGGGTCATGGCCATCAGCACGCCCATCGCGCAACGGTCGTTGCCCGCCAGCACCGCCGTCGGCAGCGGCAGCCCGCGGTCGCGTTCGGCGAGCAGCAGCCGTCCGGTCTCGATGCCGGACTGCTCGGTGTGCGCCCCGGGTATCACCCGGATCTCCGGCTCCAGACCGTGCCGGCGCATCGCGGCCCGGTAGGAGCGCCGCCGCTCGGCCGATCCGGGGCCCCGGCCGCCGTCGATGTGGACGATCCTGCGGTGGCCGAGCTCGACCAGGTAGTCCATGGCCTGCCGGACGCCCTTGCTCTCCGCGCTGTGCACGAAGTCCACCCGGGCCCGCGGCACCCGGCGGCTGACCGACACCGTCACGACGCGCCGGCCGAGTTCGTCCAGGTAGCCGGGTTCCGCGTCCGGGCCGAGCAGGATCAGCGCCTCGCAGCGGTGGCCGAGCAGCGCCTCGACCGCCTTCTCCTCGCTGCGGCCCCGGGCGGCGGCGGAGAGCAGCACGTCGTAGCCGAGCCGTTCGGCCTCCGGGTAGACGCCCTCGATGAGGTCGGTGTGGAAGGTCTGGTGGACGGTGAACATCACGCCGAGGGTGCGGCTGCGGCCCCGGGCGAGCAGCCGGGCCGCACTGTCGGGGCGGTAACCGATCTCGTCTGCGACCCGCAGCACCCGCTCGCGCGTCTCCTGGCTCGCGCCCGGCTGGTTGCGGAACACGATCGACACCAGCGCCCGGGAGACACCCGCCCGGTCGGCGACGTCGGACATCGTCGGCCGCTGCCTGCCCACTCCATCCACCTGCACACCCACCCTTCGACGGAGCCAACCCTAGGCCCTGCCCCGGGGATCTCCCGGAAATCCTCCCGCAACAGGTATTGACATGACATTCGGACAGGGGTCATCGTACTCGCACTAGAGCGCGCTAGTAGAGCGCGACAAAGGCCCGTCTCACGCGGCACGGCCCCCTCCCTCCCCCGAAGGACACGCCATGGCAACGGCGCCAACCGCCCTCCGCACCACCGCCGGCAACCTGTGCCTCGGCTCCGCCCCCGACTCCTGGGGCATCTGGTTCCCCGAGGACGAGCACCAGGTGCCGTACACCCGCTTCCTCGACGAACTGAAACAGGCCGGCTACCAGTGGTTCGAGCTCGGCCCCTACGGCTACCTCCCCACCGACCCGCGGCGGCTGAAGGAAGAGCTCGACGCCCGCGGACTCAAGGTCTCCGGCGGCACCGCGTTCGGCGCGCTGCACCGCCCCGAGGCCTGGGACGAGATGCTCGCCCATGTCCGCCGGGTGGCCACGCTGACCCAGGCCGCGGGCGCCCACCACCTGGTCCTCATCCCGCCCATGTACCGGGACGAGAAGACCGGCGCGTTCACCGAGTCGCCCGAACTGACCGCCGCGCAGTGGGCGGGCTTCGGCAAGGCCGCCGACCGGCTGGGCCGGCTGCTCCTCGACGAGTACGACGTACGCCTCGTCGTCCACCCGCACGCCGACAGCCACATCCAGACCCAGCCGGAGATCGAGCGACTGCTGAACGAGTCCGACGGCCGGTACACGAACCTGTGCCTGGACACCGGGCACGTCGCCTACGGCGGCGGGGACAACGTCGGCCTGATCCGCCGCTTCGGCGAGCGCGTCGGCTACGTCCACATCAAGCAGATGGACCCGGCGGTCCTCGCCCAGGTCGCGGCGGAGGACCTCGGCTTCGGCGAGGCCGTCAAGCGGGGCGTCTGCGTCTCGCCGCCCGCCGGAGTACCGAACCCCGCCGACGTGATCGCCGAACTGGCCGCGCTCGACGCCGAGCTGTTCGTGATCGTCGAGCAGGACCTGTACCCGTGCGACCCCGAGGTGCCGCTGCCCATCGCCACCAGCACGCGCGAGTACCTGAACGGCCACGGCCTGTCGGGTACCCGTCGCCCCGCCCGCGACCGGTGAGGAGGCGGCTACGACACCGGCGTCATCAGGGGATGGGCGTCGCGGCCGTGGTGCTGTGGCTGGCCGACTTCGTGATCGGCCTGGTCCTCCCGTCGCTGGTCTCCGCCGTCGGGATCTCCGGCACCTTCTTCCTCTTCGTCGTGGCGGGGATCCTCTCGCTCACCTTCGTGAAGCTCCACGTCCCCGAGACCAGGGGCCGCACCCTCGAAACCCTCGAAGCCGAACTCCGGGCACGCTTCTCCTGACCCCTGAAGGGACGACCATGACCGTACGCGTAGGCGTCATCGGCGCCGGCTGGATCGGCAACGAGCACATCCGGCGCCTCACCCACACCGTCACCGGAGCCCGTGTCACCGCGGTCACCGACATCGACCCGGCCCGTGCGGCCGAGGCCGCGGAGCCGGTCGGCGCCCGGGTGCTGACCGACGGGACGGCCGTGGCCGCGGCGGACGACGTGGACGCCGTACTCGTCACCTCCTGGGGCCCCACCCACGCCGAGCATGTGCTGAACGCGATCGCCGCCGGGAAACCGGTCTTCTGCGAGAAGCCCCTCGCCACGACCGCTGAGGACTGCCTGCGCATCGTCGAGGCCGAGCAGGCACACGGCCGCCGCCTGGTCCAGGTCGGCTTCATGCGCCGCTACGACGCCGGCTACCGGCAGCTCAAGCAGGTCATCGACGCCGGCCGCATCGGCGAGCCGCTGATCGTGCACTGCGCCCACCGCAACCCGACCGTCCCGGAGTCCTACACCTCCGCGATGGCCGCGCTGGACACGGCCGTGCACGAGGTCGACGTGCTGCGCTGGCTCCTCGACGACGAGATCGTCTCCACCCAGGTGATCACCCCGCGCGCCACGAGCAAGCGGTCCGAGCACCTGAAGGACCCGCAGATCATGCTCTTCGAGACCGCCAAGGGCGTCCGCATCGACCTGGAGGTCTTCGTCAACTGCCGGTACGGCTACGACATCCAGTGCGAGGCGGTCGGCGAGGAGGGCCTGGTACGGCTGCCCGACCCGGCCGCGGTCGGCGTCCGTACCGCCGGACAGCACAGCACGGCGGTCCTCACCGACTGGGTGGGCCGCTTCCGGGACGCCTTCGACACCGAGTTCCGCGAGTGGATCGCCAACCTGGCGGCGGGCTCCGCGCCCACCGGCCCCTCCGCCTGGGACGGCTACGCCGCCACCGTCATCACCGCCGCGACCGTCGAGGCCCTGGAGTCGGGCAGCGTCGTCGCCACCGACCTCAAGCCCCGCCCGGCCTTCTACGGAGGTACCGCATGAAGATCGCACTCGACCCGTACATGTTCCGCGCCCTGCCGATCGGCGACATGGTGCGCACGGTGGCCGAACTCGGCTACGAGTACATCGAGTTGTCGCCGCGCGACGACTTCATGCCGTTCTTCCTGCATCCGCGCGCGGACGACGACCGGATCGCCGAACTGAAGAACTCCCTGCGCACGCACCGCGTCCAGCTCTCCTCCGTCCTCCCGCTGTACAGGTGGTCGTCCCCGGACGAGACGGAGCGGCAGGCGGCCGTCCGCTACTGGAAGCGGATGATCGAGATCACGGCGGATCTCGAATGCCCCCTGATGAACAGCGAGTTCAACGGCCGTCCGGAGCGGGCGTCGGAGAGCGAGGCGGCCTTCTGGCGCTCCCTGGAGGAGCTCCTCCCCCTCTTCGAGCGCGAGGGCATCGCCCTCAACCTGGAGGCGCATCCGGACGACTTCTGCGAGGAGAACACCCCCGCGGTCGACCTGGTCCGCGCGATCAACAAGCCGTGGGTGAACTACCTGTACTGCGCCCCGCACTCCTTCCACCTCTCCGGCGCCGACCCCACGGCCGACATCGCGGCGATGATGAACTACGCGGGCGACAAGCTCCGGCACGTGCACATCGCGGACTCCTTCAACCACAAGGGCTCCAGCGGGCTGCGCTACATCCTCAACCCGCCCGGCACCGCGGCCCGCGTCCACCAGCACCTGGACATCGGCCAGGGCGAGGTCGACTGGGACGCGTTCTTCGGCACCCTGCGCGAGCTGGACTTCGACGGCGTCGCCACCGCCTGCGTCTTCGCCTGGGAGGAGCGGGCCCGCGAGTCCTCGGCGTTCATGCTGGACCGCATCAGGAAGGAACTGGCGGCATAGGCGCTGCACCGGCGGTGCCGTGGTGTGTCGTTGTTCGGCCGCGGCGCCGTTGTGGCTGGTCGCGCAGTTCCCCGCGCCCCGTACGGGGCGCTGTCCAACCGCAGCTGACTTCGCGAGGCCCGCTCAGCCGAGAGCCTCCTCGATCGCCGTAAGCCACACGTCCACCGGCCCGGCCGTCAGGAACCCGCTGCCCGCGCCGGCGAGTTGGCCGGCGGCCGGGCGCAGGGACGACAGGCAGCGGCGCAGGGCCGGACGGTCGCCGAGTGCCAGGGCTACGGCCGCGGCGACACACCACAGTGCCTCCTGCACGAGGTCGGCAGGAGGCTCGGGCAGCCCGCACAGCGCGTCGCGGGCCGCCGTTTCGTCACCGGCGGCGAGGGCGAGCGCGGGCCGGACCCAGGGGAGGTACGGTCCCCAGTCGGCGGCCGGGTCCACGGCGTCGCGGATACCGTGCGGCCGCCCCGTCAGCCGGAGGCAGAGCAGCGCGAAGGGCAGCAGCCCGTCGCGCACCCCGGGCATACCGGCCCCGTCGAGGAGCCGGCCGACCTCGCGGTAGGCGGCCTCGACGGCACCGGTTCCGCCCCCGTCGTGCCCTGTCCCGCCCGTCGCCGCCAGGCGCAGTGCCCGGTATCCCTCCGTGAACACCCGGACCAGCGGCAGTTCATGACGGGCCGCCAGGCGGTCCGCCGCCGTGGCGTGTTCGTCGGCCGTCGCGAAGTCGGCGAGGGCGGCGCGGGCCTGCGTCCGGATCAGGTGGCCGAGCACCTCGTAGGTGACCAGGCCGTGCCGGGCGGCGAGGGCGACCAGTTCGGTGCCGACGGCGTCGCGGCGCGGGGCGAGGCCGGTCCCGGTGCAGGACTGCATGAAGACGCCGTTGAGGGCGAAGGCGAGCAGCGCCGGGTCGTCCAGGCGGCGGGCGAGGTGCTCCGCCTCGGCGGCGGCCGCCACGGCACGGTCTGATCCGGTGCCGCGGGACTCCAGGGCGACGGTGGCGAGCAGCCGGCAGCGGGCCGCGTCCTGGGCGGGGGTGGCGGGGAGGCGGACGAGCGCCTGTTCGGCGGCCCGGACGATGCGGGCGGCGCCCGTCTCGTCGTCGGACCGGGGCCAGATCGCGGGGACGTCGTAGGCGCCGATGACCCGGGCGGTGAGTTCCGGGTCGCCGGACTCCTCGGCCGCGGTGATCGCCGCGAGCCGGTGTTCGAGGGCGGCGGCCGGCCCGCCGGAGCCGGTCACCGCGAGGGTGCGCAGCAGTCCGACGGTCGATTCGAGCCGGGCCCGGGCGCCGGCGGCGACGTTGCGGTCGTACGCCTCGGCCGCCCGGGACCAGACCCGGGCCGCCGTAGCCCCGCGTTCCGCGTCCAGGCCGGGGTCTTGGGCGAGCACGTCGGCCTCCAGCCGCTGCAGGGCCCGGCCCGGGTCGAGGCCCAGCCGGCCGGCGAGGGTCGCGCGGGCCCGCCGCAGCACCGCGAGGGCGTCGCCCTGGCGGCCGGTCCGGTAGAGGGCGAGCGCCAGCAGCCGCCAGGCCTCCTCCCGCCACGGGTGCCCGGTGAGGTGGGCGTCCAGGTCGGGTACCGCCTCGGCCGCCCGGCCCGCCGCCAGCAACGCCTCGGCCCGCTGCTCCACGGCCCGCAGCCGCAGCTCGGTGAGCCGGCCGCGCTCGCCCCTGCACCACTCCTCGTCCGCGAACTCGGCGTAGGCGGGTCCCCGCCACAGCTCCAGCGCCTCCCGCAGCCGGTGCGCGGCCCGCGCGGGCTCCTCCTGCGCGGCGGCCTCCACGGCCTGCTCGAACCGCCAGGCGTCGACCGCTTCCGCGCGCAGGGCGTAGCCGGGTCCGTCGGTGACCAGCAGCCGGGCCGGGGTGCGGGGCGGCCGGTCGGGTTCGAGGGCGCGCCGCAGATCGCCCACGAAGGTGCGGACGGCGCCGACGGCGGCGGGCGGCGGCTCCTCCCAGAGGTCGGCGACCAGCCGGGCGACGGGTACGACCCGTCTGCGGGCGACGATCAGCCGGGCCAGTACGGCGCGGTGCTTGGGGCCCTTCAGGGCGAGCGTGGCACCGGCGCGGTCCGCCGTCACCGGCCCGAGCACCCCGAAGCCGACCTCGTCCTTGCTCACCCGCCCACCGTAAGTGCTGCTGATCGGCTGCTGATCGGGGCACGGGAGCCTCGGCGCATGAACATCCCCGGTTTCCAGCAGCACCGCATCCCGGTCGCGGACGGTGTCTCCCTGCACACGGCCGTGGGCGGCACCGGCAGCCCCGTCGTCCTCCTCCACGGCTTCCCCCAGACCCACCTGATGTGGCGGCACGTGGCCGTCGAGCTCGCGGCCGACCACACCGTGATCTGCCCGGACCTGCGCGGCTACGGCGCCAGTGACAAACCGGCCGACGCGGACGGGTCGTCGTACTCGAAGCGGACCATGGCCGCGGACGTCGTGGCGCTCGCCCGGGCCCTCGGCCACGAACGCTTCGCGCTGGCCGGGCACGACCGGGGCGCCCTGGTCGCCTTCCGGGCCGGGCTCGACCGTCCTGGCGCCGTCACACACCTGGCGCTGCTGGACGTACTGCCCACCGCGGACATGTGGGAGGTGCTGCACGGCGCCTCGGCCGCCGTGGCCTTCCACCTCTACCTCATGGCCCAACCGCCGGGTCTGCCCGAGCAGTTGATCGGCGCGGCGCCGGACCTGTTCTTCGGTCACTTCCTCGACCTGTGGTCCCGCGACCCGGGGGCGATCCCCTCAGACGTCCGCGCCGGCTACCTCGCGGCCTGCCGGGAAGCGGTGCCGTCGATCGTGGCCGACTACCGCGCCTCGGCGGGCGTCGACGCCGAGCACGACCTGGCCGACCGGGCCGCCGGAAATGTGCTCGGCATGCCGGTCACCGTGCTCCAGCAGGACTGGGGCGCCGCTCTCGGCTACGACGCGGGTGCCCTGTGGCGGGCCTGGGCGCCGGACCTGGAGCACCGCACGGTGACCTGCGGGCACTTCATGGCGGAGGAGGCGCCGGGCGAGGTCACCGACGCGATCAGGAAGACGCTCGCCCGGTGAACGGCCGGGCCCCGGCGGCCGGGGCCCGACCGACCCGACGGCCGTTCGGACGGGCGTGTCAGGCCTTGACGAGGGTCATGTCCCGCTCCGCGACGGCGTGGATGGACGGCAGCGGCAGGCCGCCCACGGGGCGCAGTTCCAGGATCGTGGCCTCGACGTGCGCCGCGCCGGGCTTGAGCTTCTCCGTGGTGACCTGGCCGGTGTTCTTCCAGTCGTGCTTGGTGCCGTCGCACACGGCCCGGCTGCCGCCGATGCCGTGGTGGAGGTTCGGCGACTGCTGGCTGATCGAGGAGCTGATGAAGACCGGTCCCGTGGCACCGGTGCAGGTGTAGGTGCCGGAGAGGGTGACCGTGCCGTCGGAGGCGAGACTGCCGGTCGGGTCGACGGTGACGGACTCGGTGGGGGCGGCGGGCTCGGGGGCGGCGGTCGCGGGGGCGACGGCCGCGCACAGCAGCGCGACGGAACCGAGGGCCGCGGCGAGGGCGGGGCGTACGGGCATGGCTACGGGCATGACTTCCTTCCCGGAACATGGGGGGCAAGCCCTGCATACCGGGCGGCCCGGGCACATCGCGTGACCGTCACCCCTTCGGTGGCGCGTCCCGGCCCGCCGTCCGGGCCCGCCGGGTCCCTTCCCCGTCTCGGGCGTGCGGTGACCGTCGTGGAAGCGTCCGTGAGTTGTCCGCGTGTTGTCACAGGTCGCGGCAGGTGGTTCCCCGGCGTTCACGGCGGGAGCATGGTCTTGGCATGGCTCCCGGCGAAGGCGCCGAAGGCAACCCGTGGAGGTGCGCCATGTGTTCCCACCCGTCCCCGAGCGCGACGGCCGACCGCGGCCTGACGCACATCGTGGCCGCCCACCCCGAGCAGGGCTGGGCCCTGCTGTGCGACGGGGCGATCGTCTTCGACGACACGGGCGAGCTGCACGCCGACGGCAGCGTGGTCCCGCCGCACCGCGGCCCGGCCGAGCGCCTCGCCGTCGCCGCCTGACCCGGCCCCCGGCAGCCGGCGCGCGGCATCCGGGACGGACCCCGGAATCCTGACTCTCATTCAGCCGTGCACCGAAGGTGACCAGCAGTGATGCCGGGGACCTAAAATGATCAACGTGCCCGAGCAACACGCCCCGAGGTCCCTCATCGTCACGCTCTACGGCGCGTACGGCCGCTTCCTGCCCGGCCCGGTGCCCGTCGCCGAGCTGATCAGACTGCTGGCCGCCGTGGGCGTGGACGCCCCCTCCGTACGTTCGTCGGTGTCCCGGCTGAAACGGCGCGGGCTGCTGGTGCCGGCCCGGACCGCGCAGGGTGCCGCCGGGTACGAGCTCTCCGCGGAGGCACGGCAGCTGCTCGACGACGGCGACCGCCGGGTGTACGCCTCCGCGCCGCGGCAGGACGAGGGCTGGGTGCTCGCGGTGTTCTCGGTGCCCGAGTCGGAGCGGCAGAAGCGGCACGTGCTCCGCTCCCGGCTGGCCGGACTCGGCTTCGGCACGGCCGCGCCGGGCGTGTGGATCGCCCCGGCCCGGCTCTTCGAGGAGACCAGGCACACCCTGAGCCGGCTCGGCCTGGACCCGTACGTGGACTTCTTCCGCGGCGACCACCTCGGCTTCCAGCCCACCACCGAGGCCGTCGCCCGCTGGTGGGACCTGACCGCCATCGCCAAGGCCCACGAGCAGTTCCTCGACGCCCACGAGCCGGTGCTGCGCGGCTGGGAGCACCGCACCGACACCCCGCCCGAGGACGCCTACCGCGACTACCTCCGCGCCCTCGACACCTGGCGCCACCTGCCGTACACCGACCCCGGGCTGCCGACGAACCTGCTGCCCGCCGACTGGCCGGGCACCCGCGCGGCGGCCGTCTTCCGCGCCCTGCACGAACGGCTGCGGGAGGCCGGGGGCGCCTTCGCCGGCCTGCAAGCGGCTCCCTGAACGCCCGCGTGAACACACTGCCTTCTGTGAAATGTTCATTGCAGGGCACTGTGACCTCTTGCGTACCAGGAGTCACTCAGTTAAACCTCAGGTTCCTTAACCGCTCCTCTCAGACTTCTTACCTACTCTTCGACGGGTCGTACGCGAGTTCGCCGAGAAGGTAAGGAAGAGGTCTGTTGCGCATGACCACCACGCCAAGGGCTCAGGGAGCCACGGTCTGGCTGACGGGGCTGCCGAGCGCGGGCAAGACGACGATCGCCCGCCTCCTCGGCGACCGGCTCAAGGCCGAGGGACATCGCGTGGAGGTCCTCGACGGTGACGAGATCCGTCGCTTCCTCTCGGCCGGCCTCGGTTTCTCCCGGACGGACCGCAACACCAACGTGCAGCGCATCGGCCTGGTCTCCGAGGTGCTCGCACGCAACGGCGTGCTCTCCGTCGTCCCGGTGATCGCCCCCTACGCGGACAGCCGCGAGGCGGTCCGCAACCGGCACGAGAAGAGCGGGACGCCGTACCTGGAGGTACATGTGGCGACCCCCGTCGAGGTGTGCAGCGAGCGGGACGTGAAGGGCCTGTACGCCAGGCAGGCCGCGGGCCGGCTGACCGGGCTGACCGGCGTCGACGACCCGTACGAGCCGCCCACGGATCCGGCGCTGGTGCTGCGCACCCAGGAGCAGACCCCGCGGGAGTCGGCGGACGCGGTGCACGCGCTGCTGGTGGAGCGGGGGCTGGCATGAGCACCTTCACGCTGTCGCACCTGGACGCGCTGGAGTCCGAGGCGGTCCACATCTTCCGCGAGGTGGCGGGCGAGTTCGAACGGCCGGTGATCCTCTTCTCCGGCGGCAAGGACTCCATCGTCATGCTCCACCTCGCCCTCAAGGCGTTCGCCCCGGCCGCGATCCCCTTCTCGCTCCTGCACGTGGACACCGGACACAACTTCCCCGAGGTCCTCGAATACCGGGACCGTGTGGTCGCCGCACATGGGCTGCGCCTCCACGTGGCCTCCGTACAGGACTACATCGACCGCGGTGTGCTGCGCGAACGCCCCGACGGCACCCGCAACCCGCTCCAGACCCTCCCGCTGACCGAGAAGATCCAGAGCGAGAAGTTCGACGCCGTCTTCGGCGGCGGCCGCCGCGACGAGGAGAAGGCCCGCGCCAAGGAGCGCGTCTTCTCCCTGCGCGACGAGTTCTCCCAGTGGGACCCGCGCCGCCAGCGCCCCGAGCTGTGGAACCTCTACAACGGCCGGCACGCCCCCGGCGAGCACGTCCGCGTCTTCCCGCTCTCCAACTGGACCGAGCTGGACGTCTGGCAGTACATCGCCCGCGAGGAGATCGAACTCCCCCAGATCTACTACGCCCACCACCGCGAGGTCTTCATGCGGGGCGGGATGTGGCTGACCGCCGGTGACTGGGGCGGGCCGCGGGAGAACGAGTCCGTGGAGAAGCGGCAGGTGCGCTACCGGACCGTCGGTGACATGTCCTGCACGGGCGCGGTGGACTCCGACGCCGACAGCATCGAGAAGGTGATCGCCGAGATCGCCGCCTCCCGGCTCACCGAGCGCGGCGCGACGCGTGCCGACGACAAGCTCTCCGAGGCCGCGATGGAAGACCGCAAGCGCGAAGGGTACTTCTAGGCATGACCGCCATGACCAGCACGACCATCGACACCCTGCGGTTCGCGACCGCCGGCTCCGTCGACGACGGCAAGTCCACCCTCGTCGGACGGCTGCTGCACGACTCCAAGTCGGTCCTCGCCGACCAGCTGGAGGCCGTCGAGCAGGCCTCCCTCAACCGCGGCCAGGACACCCCCGACCTCGCCCTCCTCACCGACGGCCTGCGTGCCGAGCGCGAGCAGGGCATCACCATCGACGTGGCCTACCGCTACTTCGCCACCCCGAAGCGCCGGTTCATCCTCGCCGACACCCCGGGCCACGTGCAGTACACCCGCAACATGGTCACCGGCGCCTCCACCGCCGAACTGGCGATCATCCTGGTCGACGCCCGCAACGGGGTCGTCGAGCAGACCCGGCGGCACGCGGCCGTGGCGGCCCTGCTGCGTGTCCCGCACGTCGTCCTGGCCGTCAACAAGATGGACCTGGTCGGCTACGAGCGGGCCGAGTTCGAGCGGATCGTCGCCGACTTCACCGCCCAGACCGCCGAGCTGGGGCTCCCCGAGGTCACCGCGATCCCGGTCTCGGCGCTGGCGGGTGACAACGTCGTCGACCGTTCCGCGCACATGGACTGGTACGACGGCCCGGCGCTCCTGGAGTTCCTGGAGAACGTCCCGGTGGCCGCCGACGCCACCGACGCCCCGGCCCGTTTCCCGGTCCAGTACGTCATCAGGCACGGTGACGTCCGTCACTACGCGGGCCAGCTGGTCTCGGGCTCGCTGCGGGTCGGCGACCGGGTCACCGTGCACCCGTCCGGGGCCACCTCCACGGTCGCGGCGATCGACGTGCTCGGCGCCGGCGCCGAGGCGGCCCGTGCCCCGCAGTCCATCGGGGTGCGCCTGACCGACCAGCGGGACGTCTCGCGCGGTGACATGATCACCGCGGGTCCGGAAACGCCGGTGCTCACCCAGGACGTGACGGCGGCCGTGTGCCATCTGGCCGACCGGCCGCTCCGGGTCGGCGACCGGGTGCTGCTCAAGCACGCCACCCGGACCGTCAAGGCGATCGTCCGGGACCTGGGGGGCGCGGCCGAGCTGACCGTCAACGACCTGGGCCGGATCACCCTGCGCAGCGCCGAGCCGCTGCCGCTGGACGCCTACGCGGTCTCCCGCCGTACCGGCGCCTTCATCCTGATCGACCCGGCGGACGGCGCGACGCTGACCGCGGGGATGGTCGAGTTCGGCTGACCCCTCCTGCTGCGGAAGAGCCCCCGGAAACCGGGGGCTTTTTCGTATGTGCCGCGTCACAAGGTCACGGCGCGTCAATAACGCGGTAACAGCGGAGCCGGACGTGGGAGACGGGCCCATCGGCGGGGTAAGCCACCCGTTACCGGGACGAAGGTCCCGTCAGGGGGGCGCCGACAGCGTCCGGGACGGGACCCGTACCATTCCTACAGTTGAAAGCAGGACAAGCAGTGATCGCCTGCGCCATGAACGGAATCGCCGTGTACGAACCACCTTCCGCCGCCTCGTGGCGTATCGCGCTGCCGCACACCGTCGCGGCCGTGCCGGTCGCCCGTGCCCTGGTGCGCTCGGCGATGGAGGAGGCGGACCACGCGGCCGACCCCGACACCGCCGAACTGCTCACGGCGGAACTGGTCGCCAACGCCGTGGAGCACACCGCCGGCAAGGGACCGATAGAGCTGGTCGTCGAACTGGTGCCGGGGGGCTGCAAGGTCGAGGTGCACGACCCGGACCCGGCGCCGCCCGGCCATCTCACCCGTCCGGTGATCGAGGAGCCCGACCCCATGCAGGAGGGCGGGCGCGGCCTGCTGCTGATCCGCGCCCTGAGCTCGTCCTGCGGGCACCGCCCCACCGAGTCCGGCAAGGCGGTGTGGTTCAGGCTTCCTGCAGTACCGCGTCAGTGGCGGCCGGCGTAGCCGGCTCGGCGGTGGCCAGCGTGGAGTTCCGGCGTCCGTAGCCGACGTAGACCAGCAGGCCCACGGCCAGGAAGACGGCGAACTGGATCCAGGTCGTCCACCCGGTCTCGTACATCAGGTAGAGACAGAAGCCGACGCCCAGCAGCGGGGCGACCGGGTAGAGCGGCACCCGGAAGGTGCGGGCGAGGGCCGGTTCGCGGCGGCGCAGGGCGATCACCGCGATGTTCACCACGGCCATGATCGCGAGAGTGCCGATGGTACACAGGTTCATCACCGCGTCCAGCGAGGCGAAGGCCGCCGGCAGTGCGAAGACGGCCGCGACGATCAGGGTGCCCGCGACGGGCGCGGCGGTCTTCGGGGAGACCTTCTCGAAGACGCGCGGGATCAGGCCGTCCCGGGACATGGACATGAGGATGCGGGTCTGGCCGTACATCACCGCGAGGACGACCGAGGCGATGGCGACGACCGCGCCGAAGGCGATCACACCGCCGCCGATCGTGGACCCGGTGACCTGGTTGACGACGTAGGAGAGCGCGGCGGGGCGGCCCGCGACCCGGTCGCCGCCGATGGCGCCGATGGCGGCCAGCGCGACCGCGCAGTACAGCAGGGTGACCACGCCCATGCAGACGAGGATGGCGACCGGGATGTCCCGGCGCGGGTTCTTCGCCTCCTCGCCGGCCGTGGTGATCGCGTCGAAGCCGATGTAGGAGAAGAACGCGGCGGTGGTGCCCGCGCCGATGCCGCCGAGGCCCGCCGGGGAGAACGGGACGAGGTTGCCGTCCTTGAAGGCGCTGAAGCCGATCGCACAGAACGCGAGCAGGATGACCAGCTTCACGGCCGCCATCGCGGCAGTGGCCCGGGCGCTCTCCCGGACCCCGCGCACCAGCAGGACGGCGGCCATCGCGATGACGATCACGGCGGGCAGGTTCACGACACCGCCGTCGCCGGGGCCCGCGGACAGGGCGTGCGGGAGCTGGAGGCCGGTGAGGCTGTGCAGCAGCTCGTTGACGTACTGGCTCCAGCCGACCGCGACGGCCGAGATCGAGATGCCGTACTCCAGGAGCAGGCACCAGCCGACCAGGAACGCGGTGGACTCGCCGAGTCCGGCGTAGGCGAAGGAGTACGACGATCCGGAGACCGGGATCGCGCCGCCCAGCTCGGCGAAGGACAGGGCGGTGAAGACGCAGGTGACCGCGGCGAGGACGAAGGAGACGACCACGGCCGGGCCGGCCTGGGCGACCGAGTCGGAGAGGCCGACGAAGATGCCGGTGCCGACGATCGCTCCGATGCCGAAGCAGATCAGCTGGAAGAGGCCCATGGTACGGCGGAGGCCGTGGCCCTCCCGGTCGGCGCCTGATTCGGCCACCAGGAGGTGGGGGGACTTGATGCGGGGCATGCGGGTGGTGCTCGTTTCTGGTGGTGCGGGTGCGATCCGGGGTCGGTCGCGGCGGCGGCCTCGGCGAGGGGTGGTGCCGGGCCGCCGCACAGCATAGGGGCAATGAACAGGGCTGGTCAGGCGAGTGTGGCCACCAGCACGGCCTTGATGGTGTGCATCCGGTTCTCGGCCTCGTCGAAGACGACCGAGTGCTCGGACTCGAACACCTCGTCGGTGACCTCCAGTTCGGTCAGCCCGTGCCGCTCGTGGATCTCGCGGCCGACGACGGTACCGAGGTCGTGGAAGGCCGGCAGGCAGTGCAGGAACTTCACGTCGGGGTTGCCGGTGGCACGGAGCACGTCCATGGTGACGGCGTACGGTCCGAGCAGCGCGATGCGCTCGTCCCAGACCTCCTTGGGCTCGCCCATCGACACCCAGACGTCGGTGGCGACGAAGTCGGTGTCACGCACCCCGTCCTTCACGTTCTCGGTGAGCGTGATCCGGGCGCCGGACGCGCCGGCCAGCTGCTGGGCCAGCTCGACGATGGTGTCGTCCGGCCACAGCAGACGGGGCGCGACGATCCGGACGTCCATGCCGAGCAGGGCGCCGGTGACGAGGTAGGAGTTGCCCATGTTGTAGCGGGCGTCGCCGAGGTAGGCGAAGGCGAGGTCGGTGAGCGGCTTGTCGCTGTGCTCGGTCATGGTGAGCACGTCGGCGAGCATCTGGGTGGGGTGCCACTCGTCGGTGAGACCGTTGTAGACGGGCACGCCGGCGAACGCGGCCAGCTCCTCGACGACGCCCTGGCCGTGCCCGCGGTACTCGATCGCGTCGTACATGCGGCCGAGGACCCGGGCGGTGTCCTTCACCGACTCCTTGTGCCCGAGCTGCGAGCCGGCCGGGTCGAGGTAGGTGGTGGCGGCCCCCTGGTCGGCGGCGGCGACCTCGAAGGCGCAGCGGGTGCGGGTGGAGGTCTTCTCGAAGACCAGCGCGATGCTCTTCCCGCGCAGGTACTGGGTCTCGGCCCCGGCCTTCTTCGCCGCCTTCAGTTCGGCGGCCAGCTCGACCAGCCCCCGAAACTCCTCCTGGGTGAAGTCCAGCTCCTTGAGGAAGTGGCGGCCGGCGAGGGCGGTCGGGACAGTCGCCATGGGGGCGCTCCAGCGGTTGGGGTCGGCTTCGGGGACGTTGGAAGTCTATACGATGTTCCACATTTCTATACAGGGCCGTCGGGTCATCCCGCTCGGCACGTTTTCATACTGCGCCCCCTGCGCGGCCGTACATGGCTTTGAGCGCCGCGCACCGTCGGCATCGCACCGCCCGCAAGGGCGCCGAAGCCTCCGCGCGACTCGGCCGACACCGTGGGCACCACCGGTCAGCGGCCCGTCGGACCACCGCCGGATCGGACCACCACTCCGACAGCGCGCCCGCGCACCGCGTGATGCGACCGGCCGGCGGGAACGGCATCGCCCGCCGGGCGGCCTCCTCCCGGACCGCGAGGTCCCGCCACGAGGAAAGGCGTCTTATGCGGCGCTCCTCACACGGCATCCCGCTCCACCGGGCAGCTCATGCACCGCGGCCCGCCCCTCCCCCGCCCCAGTTCGCTCCCCGGGATCTCGATCACCTCGATGCCCTGCTTGCGCAGATGGGTGTTGGTGGTGGAGTTGCGTTCGTAGGCGACCACGACCCCGGGTTCGACGGCGAGGACGTTGCAGCCGTCGTCCCACTGCTCGCGCTCGGCCGCGTGCACGTCCTGGGTGGCGGTCAGGACCCTGATCTCGCTGAGGCCGAGGGCGGCGGCGACGGCCCGGTGCATGTGCTCCGGCGGGTGGTCGGTGACCTTGAGCTCCTTGTCGCCGGCGCCCGGTTCGATGGTGTACGAGCGGAGCATGCCGAGCCCGGCGTACTGGGTGAAGGTGTCGCCGTCGACCATCGTCATCACGGTGTCGAGGTGCATGAAGGCGCGCCGCTTCGGCATGTCCAGGGCGACGATGGTCTGCGCCGAGCCGGCCGCGAACAGCTTGTGCGCGAGCATCTCGACGGCCTGCGGGGTGGTGCGCTCGCTCATGCCGATCAGGACCGCGCCGTTGCCGATCACCAGGACGTCGCCGCCCTCGATGGTGGACGGGTAGGCGGCCTGCCCCTCCGACCACACGTGGAACGTTTCGCCGCGGAAGAGCGGGTGGTGCCGGTAGATCGCCTCGAAGTGCACGGTCTCGCGCTGCCGGGCGGGCCAGCGCATGGCGTTGATGGAGACGCCGTCGTAGACCCAGGCGGAGGTGTCGCGGGTGAAGAGGTGGTTGGGAAGCGGTTCGAGGAGGAAGTCGTCGAGGTCCATGACATGGAAGCGGACCGAGGTGGGCTCCTCGTGGGCGGCCAGGAACTCCCGCTTGGTCATGCCGCCGACCAGCGCCTCGGCCAGTTCGGCCGCCGGCAGTTTCCCGAAGGCGGTGCGCAGGTGGTCGGTGGCGAGGGGGCCGTACTCCTTCTCGTCGAAGACCCGGTCCAGGACGAGGGTGCGGGCGGCCTGGATCTCCAGCGCCTCTTCGAGCAGGTCGCCGAAGAGGTGGACGGCGACCCCGCGGTCGCGCAGCACGTCGGCGAAGCCGTCGTGCTCGGCCCGGGCCCGGCGCACCCAGAGGACGTCGTCGAAGAGGAGGGCGTCCTTGTTGCTCGGGGTGAGCCTTTTGAGCTCCAGATCCGGCCGGTGGAGTATGACGCGGCGCAGCCGCCCGGCCTCGGAGTCGACGTGGAATCCCATGCCTCCATCCTGACCATCGGCGACCGTGTTCACCCCCTGCTCGACCGTTTCTTGTTCTCGTCCCCTTGACGACAAACAGGGTCCAGGATTATGGTCAACTTGACTCTAAAAGCGAGGGGGCGGATCCGATGGCCGACATCACCCGGCGCCTGGGCTGGCGCCATCTGCGCGGCGCGCCGACGGCGCACGTCAGACACCACCGGGGCGAGAAGCTGCTGCACGACGGGCCGGGGCTCAGCTTCTGGTTCCGCGCGCTCACCGCGGCGATCTCCGAAATACCGGTCGACGACCGTGAACTGGCGATGACCTTCCACGCCCGTACGGCCGACTTCCAGGACGTGGCGGTCCAGGCGACCGTCACCTACCGCGTCGGAGACCCGGCCGTCGCGGCCGCCCGTCTCGACTTCTCCATCGACCCGGACACCGGTGTCTGGCGCGGCACCCCCCTCGAACAGCTCGGCACCCTGCTGACGGAGACGGCCCAGCAGCACGCGCTGGACGCGCTGGCCCGCACCCCGCTCGCGGAGGCGCTGGTCGACGGGGTGGCGGTGGTCCGGGAGCGGATCGCGGCCGGCCTGGCCGCGGAACCGCGGCTGCCCGCAACCGGCATCGAGGTGGTGGCCGTCCGCGTGATGGCCCTGCGGCCGGAGCCCGAGGTGGAGCGGGCGCTGCGCACCCCGGCCCGCGAGCAGATCCAGCAGGAGGCCGACCGGGCGACGTACGAGCGGCGCGCGGTGGCCGTCGAGCGGGAGCGGGCGATCGCCGAGAACGAGCTGGCGAGCCAGATCGAACTGGCCCGCCGCGAGGAACAGCTGGTCGAGCAGCGGGGCACCAACACGCGGCGGGAGGCGGAGGAGCACGCGGCGGCCGACGCGGTCCGGGCAGAGGCGGAGGCCACCCGCACGGTGAAGCTGGCGGAGGCGGAGGCCGCCAGGTCCGTGAAGCTGGCGGACGCGGAGGCGGCGCGCACGGTACGGCTGGCGGAGGCGGAGGCGTCGCGCTCCGCGAAGCTGGGCGAGGCGGAGGCGGCCCGGGCGGTCACGCTGGCGCGGGCCGAGGCCGCGGCGGCCCGGGAGGTCGGTGAGGCGCGGGCCGCGGCGCAGGCTGCCTGGCTGCGGGTGCACGGCGAGGCGGACGTGGCCACGCTGCACGCCCTCACCGGCGCCCGGCTCGCCGAGAACCTGCCGCGCATCGACAGCGTGACCGTGTCGCCCGACGTGCTGACCGGGCTGCTCGCCAGGCTGGGCGGGGAGCGGGAGTGAGCCTCGCGCCGCGGGCCGTGCTCGTCCACCGGACCACGGAGTACGAGGAGCTGGTGGCCCGGCACGGCACGCACGGCCAGGCCGCCTTCTTCCTCGCCTCCCGGGGCCGGGACATGGCCGAGGTCGCCGAACGCCACCGGCGCACCCGGCGGGCGCTCGCGGAGGTGACCTCGGCGGTGCCGCTGGCCTGGCGCCAGGCCCGGGTCGAGCGGGCCGACCTGGACCGCTTCCTGTTCGCGCCGGAGGACGTGGTCGTGGTGGTCGGCCAGGACGGGCTGGTGGCGAACGTGGCCAAGTACCTGGACGGCCAGCCGGTGATCGGCGTCGACACCGACCCCGGCCGCAACCCGGGGGTGCTGGTACGGCATCGCCCGGAGCAGGCACCCGTCCTGCTGGCCTCCGTCGCGGCCACGGCCACGGGCGCCGACGAGCTGACGATGGTCGAGGCGGTCGCCGACGACACCCAGCGGCTCGTGGCGCTCAACGAGATCTACTTCGGTGCCGCCGGTCATCAGACCGCCCGATACCGCCTGGGCCTCGAGAACGACGGGGGTGTCGTCGAGGCCCAGGCCTCTTCCGGAGTGCTGGTGGGCACCGGCACGGGGGCCACCGGCTGGCTGGGCTCGGTGTGGCGGGAGCGCGGCGCCCGGCTCCCGCTGCCCGCCCCCGCGGAGGACCGCCTCCTCTGGTTCGTCCGCGAGGCCTGGCCCTCGCCGGCGACCGGGACCTCCCTGGTCGCCGGCGAGCTGACGGCCTCGGCGGCCCTGACCCTCACGGTCGAGTCGGACCGCCTGATCGCCTTCGGCGACGGCATCGAGACCGACTCCCTGGAGCTGACCTGGGGCCAGACCGTACGGGTGGGGGCGTGCTCGCGGCGGCTGCGGCTGGTCGGCTGACCGGCAGGCCGGAGCCGCCGCGGTTCACAGCCGCGGGTCCACCGGCTCCGACTCCAGGGCCAGCACCCCGAACACCGCCTCGTGCACCCGCCACAGCGGCTCGCCGTCCGCGAGGCGGTCCAGGGCCTCCAGGCCGAGGGCGTACTCGCGGATCGCCAGGGACCGCTTGTGGTTGAGGAAGCGGCCCCGCAGGCGGGTGAGGTTGTCGGGGCGGGTGTACTCGGGGCCGTAGATGATCCGCAGGTACTCCCGGCCGCGGCACTTGATGCCGGGCTGGACCAGCCGGCCCTGCGGGTCGCGGACCAGCGCGTCAGCCGGTTTGACGACCATGCCCTCGCCGCCCCGGCCGGTCATCTCCAGCCACCAGTCGACGCCTGCCCGCACCGACTCCGGGTCGCCGGTGTCGACGTGCAGGCGCCGGGTGGTCTGCAGCAGGCCGGTGGGGTCGTGCTCGACCAGCCGGTCCAGGAGCGCGAGCTGCTCGTCGTGCGGGAGCGCGGCGAGGCTGCGGCCCTGGACGGCGAGGATCTGGAAGGGGGCGAGGCGCACCCCGTCCAGGCCCTCGGTGGTCCAGCAGTAGCGGCGGTAGGCGTCGGTGAACGCGGCCGCGTCGGCGGCGCGTTCACGCTGCCGGGTCAGCAGGTCGGTCACCGCCACGCTCCGGCCCGCCGCACGCTCCAGGGCGGCCAGCGCGCCCGGGAAGACCGCGCCGGAGGCGGCGCCGACGGCCGCGTACTGGGTGCGCAGCAGGCCGGAGGCCTTGAGCGACCAGGGCAGCAGTTCGGCGTCCAACAGCAGCCAGTCGGTGGCGAGTTCGTCCCAGAGGCCGGCCGCGTCGACCGAGGCGCGGATGCGGCCGAGGATCTCCTCGGTCACCGACTCGTCGGCGAAGAACGGGCGCCCGGTGCGGGTGTACAGGGAGCCGGTCGGGCCGGGGGCGACGCCGAAGCGCTTGTGCGCGACCTCCGCGTCCCGGCACACCAGCGCCACCGCTCGCGAGCCCATGTGCTTCTCCTCGCACACCACGCGGGCGACCCCGTCCGCGGCGTACTGGGCGAAGGCCTCCGCCGGGTGCTCCAGGTAGCCGTCGACGTGACTCGTGGCCGTCGGGGCCATGGTCGGCGGCAGGTACGGCAGCAGGCGGGGGTCGATCGCGAAGCGGCTCATCACCTCCAGGGCGGCCGCCGCGTTCTCCTCGCGGACCGCGATCCGGCCCTGGTGACGGGTCTCGACGGCGCGGCGCCCGTGGACGTCCGCCAGGTCCAGCGGGCGTCCGTCCTGGCCGCCCGGCGCCTCGGTGAGCAGCGGGCGGGCCGGTTCGTACCAGACCCGCTCGGCCGGTACGTCGACCAGCTCCCGCTCCGGCCAGCGCAGCGCGGTCAGCTTGCCGCCGAAGACCGCACCGGTGTCCAGGCAGATGGTGTTGTTCAGCCAGGTCGCCTCCGGGACCGGGGTGTGGCCGTAGACGACGGCCGCGCGGCCCCGGTAGTCCTCGGCCCACGGGTAGCGCACGGGCAGGCCGAACTCGTCGGTCTCGCCCGTGGTCTCGCCGTACAGGGCGTGCGAGCGGACCCGGCCGGAGGTGCGGCCGTGGTACTTCTCGGGCAGCCCGGCGTGGCAGACGACCAGCTTCCCGCCGTCGAGGACGTAGTGGCTGACCAGTCCGTCGATGAACTCCCGTACCTGCGCCCGGAACTCCTCGCTCTCGCCGGCCATCTGCTCGATGGTCTCGGCGAGTCCGTGGGTGTGCTGGACCTTGCGGCCCTTGAGGTGACGGCCGTACTTGTTCTCGTGGTTGCCGGGCACGCACAGGGCGTTGCCCGAGCCGACCATCGACATCACCCGGCGCAGTACGCCCGGGCTGTCGGGGCCGCGGTCGACGAGGTCGCCGACGAAGACGGCCGTACGGCCCTCGGGGTGCACGCCGTCCTGGTAGCCCAACTTGACGAGCAGGGACTCCAGTTCGTTCGCGCAGCCGTGGATGTCGCCGACGATGTCGAAGGGGCCGGTGAGGTGGGTGAGGTCGTTGAACCGCTTCTCGGTGACGACGGTCGCCGACTCGATCTCCTCGGTACCGCGCAGGACGTGCACCTTGCGGAAGCCCTCGCGCTCCAGGTGGCGCAGGGAGCGGCGGAGTTCGCGGATGTGGCGCTGGACGACCCGGCGGGGCATGTCGGCCCGGTCGGTGCGGGCCTTGTTGCGTTCGGCGCACACCTCCTCGGGCACGTCGAGGACGATGACGACGGGCAGCACGTCGTACCGCTTGGCCAGGTCGATCAGCTGGCGCCGGGACTCCTGCTGGACGCTGGTCGCGTCGACGACCGTGCGGCGGCCGGCGGCGAGCCGCTTGCCGGCGATGTAGTGGAGGACGTCGAAGGCGTCCTTCGTGGCGCTCTGGTCGTTCTCGTCGTCGGAGACCAGACCGCGGCAGAAGTCGGAGGAGATGACCTCGGTCGGCTTGAAGTGGCGCCGGGCGAAGGTGGACTTGCCGGAGCCGGAGGCGCCGACGAGGACGACGAGGGAGAGGTCGGTGACGGGGAGGACCCGTCCGGTGCGCTGTGTCCCGGTCATGCCGCCTTCGCCTCCTTCGCGGCGCGTTCGGTGGCCGTGCGTAGTTCGAAGACGGCCATCTGGGTGGGTGGGCCGACCTCGGGGTCGTCCGGGCCCACGGGGGTGAACTCGACGTCGTAGCCGTGGAGTTCGGCGACCCGGTGGGCCCAGGCGCGGAACTCCTCGCGGGTCCACTCGAAGCGGTGGTCGCCGTGCCGGGTGTGGCCGGCGGGGAGGGTCTCCCAGCGGACGTTGTACTCGACGTTCGGGGTGGTGACGAGGACCGTGCGCGGGCGGGCGGCGCCGAACACGGCGTACTCCAGGGCGGGCAGCCGTGGCAGGTCGAGGTGTTCGATCACCTCGCTGAGCACGGCGGCGTCGTACCCCTTCAGCCGCTTGTCGGTGTAGGCGAGCGAGCCCTGGAAGAGGTTGACGCGGGCGGCCTGCCGCTCCCCCATGCGGTCCAGCTTGAGCCGCCGGGAGGCGATGGTGAGCGCCCGCATCGACACGTCGACGCCGACGATCTCGGTGAAGGACGGGTCCTTCAGCAGCGCCTGCACCAACTGGCCCTGACCGCAGCCGAGGTCGAGGACCCGGGCGGCGCCGGAGCGCCGGAGCGCGTCGAGGATCGCCTCCCGGCGCTGCACGGCGAGCGGGGTCGGCTTCTCTTCGGTCTCCGTCTCCTCCTCGACCGCGTTGTCGATCTCCTCGACCTCGCTGTCGTCGGTCTCGGCGAGCCGCACCAGCTCCAGCCGTTCCATCGCCTGCCGGGTCAGCGACCAGCGGCGGGAGAGATAGCGGCTGGTGATGAGCTTCTGCTCGGGGTGGCCGGACAGCCAGCCCTCGCCCGCGCGCAGCAGCTTGTCGACCTCCTCGGAGGAGACCCAGTAGTGCTTGGCGTCGTCGAGGACGGGGAGCAGGACGTAGAGGTGCCGCAGCGCCTCGGAGAGGGTCAGCGCCTCGGACTCCAGGACCAGTCCGACGTACCGCGACTCGCCCCACTCCGGGAACCGGGCGTCCAGGGCGACCGGTTCGGCGGTCACCGTCCAGCCGAGCGGCTCGAAGAGGTGCCGTACCAGGCCGGGGCCGCCGCGGGCGGGCAGCGCGGGTACCTCCACGCGCAACGGCCGCGGCTGCGCCGGGGCATCGGGGCGGGCCTTGCAGACGCCGCGCATCGCGCTGGAGAAGACGTTGCCGATCGCCACGGCGAGCAGCGAGGAGGCCGCGTAGGGGCGGTCGTTGACGTACTGCGCGAGCGCCGCGTCGGGTGCGCCGCCGCGGCCCTTGCCCTTGCCGCGCCGGACCAGCGCCACCGCGTCCACCTCCAGGAGCAGCGCCGCCGTGCAGCGCTCGGCATCCGCCTCGGGGTAGAAGACGTGCGCGATGCCGTGCGAGGTGGTGAAGGTCTGCGCGTTGTCGGGGTGCTTGTGCAGCAGGAACCCGAGGTCGGTCGCGGGACGTTCGGGGGTGCCGGTGGTGGTGATCGTCAGGAACACGGTGGGTCGCCTCGAAAAGGGTCAGGAAAGGGTGCGAAAGCGCTGGTCGCGCGGTTGTTCGCGGTTCCAACGTACCTAGGGACGCGAGTGGGTGCGCGGAATTTCTCCGGGGCTGGGGGAGGAACTGCGCGACCAGCCACGACGGCGCCGCGGACGAACAACGACGCGACGCATCTCGGCTCTTCGAGCGGAACGCTCAGCCGTCGGCCCGCTTCCACGCGCCGACGCCGAGCTTGCCCGTGGTCCCGAGATCGAGGCCCGGGGTGACCGTCACGGGCGCGGCGCCCGGCTTCGCCAGGACCCGGACGTAGGGCACGTTCACGGCCGTGCCCGCCAGCGTCGTGTTGCGCCAGACCAGGCCGGAGAGGGCGGTCTCACCGGGTTTCAGGACCAGCGGGCCCGGCGGCTCGTCGAAGCCGGTTCCGGTGGCGACGGCGGCGCCGCCGTGCAGGATGCGGATGCCGTCGACGGGCTTACGGTCGTCGTCCAGCAGGCTCAGCGCCGGGTAGCCGTCGAGCGTGTAGTCCCGCTTTCCACAGTTCTCCAGGTGGAGTCCGACGACCCGCAGGCCCATCGCGGCGTCGCCGTCGTCGGCCCACAGCCGCACACCGGAGGCGGGGCAGGCGCCCGTCCGGGACGGTGCCTCGTCGGCGGGAACCTTGGTGACCTTGGCCACCTTCACCCGCGTCACCGGGGAGGCACCGGGGACGAGCACACCCAACTCGACGGTTCCGCCGGCGCTGTGGCCCGGCCGGACCCCGGGCACGGTCACCTCCTTGTTGGCCATGACCGCGCCGGTGTCCGTCGTGAAGTCGAAGAGCACGGTGTAGGTCATGGCCTGGTCGCCGTCGTTGCCGACCTGGTAGGCGGCGGAGATGCCGGAGTCGCCGGGCAGCCGGTCCGCGTGCACCGAGCCCGGGGTGGCGGACGGGGTCGGGGAGGCGGAGGGGATGGTGACCGAGGTGATCCGGACGCCGTCCACCGGGGGGTCGGTGACGGTGGCGCGGGGTGCCGGGACGGCCGCGCCGGCTCCGCCACCGGCGGCCGAGTGCTCCGTGCCACAGGCCGTGGCCAGGAGGAGGACGGCGGCGGGGGCGAGGAGACGAGGGCGGGGTCTGCGCATCCGGCCACCTCATCAGGGCGGACGCCGGACGACTGTGACGGAAGCCATAGCTCCGGTCACAGCCGTGTCACAGCCGACCGGATGCGCGACCCCGGCCGGTTACGACAGCTGCGACTGGACCTGCGTGGAGATCAGCTCCAGGTGGTCGAGGTCGGAGAGGTCGAGGATCTGGAGGTAGAAGCGGCGGGAGCCGATCTCGGCGTAGCGGCCGATCTTCTCGACGACCTCGGCGGGGGTGCCGGCCAGGCCGTTCTCCTTCAGTTCGGCGACCTCGCGGCCGATGGCGGCGGCACGGCGGGCGACCTCCTGGTCGTCCTTGCCGACGCAGACCACGAGGGCGTTGGAGTACGTCAGCTCGTCCGCCCCGCGGCCCGCCGCCTCGACGGCGGCCCGCACCCGGCCGAACTGCTGCTCGCTGTCCTCGACGGAGGCGAACGGCATGTTGAACTCGTCGGCGTACCGCGCGGTCAGCTTCGGGGTGCGGCTGGCGCCGTGGCCGCCGATCAGCACCGGGATCCGCGCCTGGGCGGGCTTGGGCAGCGCGGGCGAGCCGGTGAGGTCGTAGTAGGTGCCGTGGAAGTCGAAGGTGTCGCCGAGCTTGGTCTCCCAGAGCCCGGTGACGATCGCCAGCTGCTCCTCCAGGCGGCCGAACTTCTCCTTCGGGAAGGGGATGCCGTACGCCTTGTGCTCCTCCTCGAACCAGCCCGCGCCGAGGCCGAGTTCGACCCGGCCGCCGGACATCTGGTCGACCTGGGCGACCTGGATGGCGAGCACGCCGGGCAGCCGGAAGGTTCCTGCTGTCATCAGGGTGCCGAGGCGGATCCGCTTGGTCTCGCGGGCGAGTCCGGCGAGGGTGACCCAGGCGTCGGTGGGGCCGGGCAGGCCGTCCACGTCGCCCATCTTCAGATAGTGGTCGGAGCGAAAGAAGGCGTCGAATCCGAGGTCTTCGGTGGCCTTGGCGACGGTGAGGAGGGTGTCGTAGCTCGCGCCCTGCTGGGGCTCGGTGAAGATACGAAGGTCCATACACCTATCCTGCACGGCCGCCGCCCCGTCAACCGCATCGGCACCGCCCGTCACGGGCGTCCACCCCCGGGTGAATGTCGTCAACGGCGGGGCCTCGGGGCTGCGCGGGCCAGTGACCGGGCTGTGCGGTGATCGTTGGGTGGGGGGAGCCGGGCCGTCCGGCACCCGCGCCGGACGGTCGCCGTCGCCGCGCGTCGTTCGTGGCCCGCAGCAGACGGCGGGCCGGGGGGCCGAGGAGGCCGTCTTGTCCGAAGAGTCCGTTCCACCACAGGGTGGCCCCTCCTCCGGTCAGCCCAAGGGGCTGCTCCAGCAGATGGAGGAACTCATGGCGGCATTGAACGCGGACCTGCAGCGGCTCGCCAGGGATGAGGCCGGCCTCGGCCAGGAGGCACGTCCGAGGCCCTAGCGCTGCCGGCCGAGCCGAGCGGGGGCCGGTGCGTCGGTCGGGTGCGGGCCGGTGGGGGCCGGTCGCGCCCACGCGGCGGAGCCGCACATTGATACGGCCCCGCGCCCCTGAAGGGGCGGTCACCCCGGTGTTTTCAGGGGCGCTGCGGGTACCCCCGGCCGAAGGCCGGGGGAGGAACCGCGCGACCAGCCACGACGGCGCCGCAGACACAGACGGCAGACGGCAGACGGCAGACGGCAGACGGCACATCCCGGCTCTTCGAGCGGAACGCTCAACCGTCGCGGACCTCCTCCCTGGCCGCCAGCTTGCGGAGCATCTCCAGGACCCTGTCCCGGGACTCGTCGGCCGCGTCGATGGCCTCCATGCACTGCCAGTACGTCGCCTCGTCGGCCGCGGCGCTGGCCATGCCGACCAGCGCGATGCCGGCCTCGGCGAGGAGGCCGCCGAGACTCAGCAGGGTCTGGCGGGCGTCGTCCAGTTCGGTGAGCTGGGCGGCGCGCAGGGTGCCGGGGTCCAGGTCGGGGGTGCCCAGCACGCCGCAGCCCCGGCCCGCCAGCTCGGTCAGGCCGAGGGCCTCGCCGCGCAGCTCGGGCGGGCCGGAGACGGCCAGCCGGCTGCCGATCGCCTGGGCCAGGGCCTGGGCCTGCCACACCTCGGTCATCATCTCCGGAACGCCCGCGCCGTGCGCCAGCGCCTGTCTGCTCGCCACGATGAGCCGCATCGCGTCCATCCGTCGCCCCGTCCCCGTCGGTCCGAACTGCCCTGCCGCACTCAGTAGTTCACTACCCAGAGTGAGGGTTCCCGAGACGTGTAACCAGAGGAAGACGGAAATCTGTGGACAACAATTCGGATTCGGGCGGGGTGATGGCTACTGAGCGTTAAACCGGAGCGCCGAACTCCTTGCCCACGCCGTCCCGACAGCCCGTCAGGCGGGCGGGAACCGCTTCTCGTTGCGGTCGATCTTCGCGGCGAGCGCGGCCAGCGGGTCGATGTCCAGGACGTCGCAGAGCTGGAGGAGATAGGAGAGGACGTCGGCGACCTCGTCCGTGACCCGGTGGGCGGTGCCGGGGTCGGCCATCACCCGGGCGGACTCCTCCGGGGTCAACCACTGGAAGATCTCCACCAGTTCGGACGCCTCCACACTGAGCGCGGAGGCCAGGTTCTTGGGGGTGTGGTACTGCCGCCAGTCGCGGACGGCGGCGAACTCGGCCAGCCGGCGCTGGAGTCCCACCACGTCGAGGGGTTCATCGGTCACGCGTCCAGGTGTACCACTGTGATCGCCTCCGCTCCCTCGGCCCATGAGGCGTCGCTCACCGCGCCGACGAGCCGGATGTGGCCGCGCTCGCCCATCAGGACGGCCGTGCGCAGCAGTGCGGCGCGCTGGCCCGGGTCCAGGCTGCGGTCGAAGCCGTCGGCGAGGACGGTGAGGCCGCGCATGGCGTCGGGGACCTCGCCGGGTGCGTCGACCGCGAGGACGCCGGGTCCGGTGAAGAGGACCAGGGCGAGGGCGAGGTAGCGCAGTTCGCCGTCGCCGAGCCGCTCCAGCTCCGTGCGGTGGCCGTCGCCGCGGTCGAGGAGCGCCCGTACCGTGCCGTCGCCGAGCGGCTCGGCGAACAGGTCGACGACGGGGCCGGCACAGCCGGTGCGCACCGCGTCGACGAGCAGGCCGTGCCGGCGGCCGCATTCGGTGCGGGTGCGCCACAGGACGTCGGCGAGGTTGCCGCAGGCGCGCAGCAGCCGGCCGGAGCCGGTGCGGACGCTGGTGCGCATGTCCTCGGGCCGCGGGTCGCAGGGGAACACCGACCGCAGCGCGACGACCATCTGCTCGGCGGCGGCGAGGACCTGCCGCTGCCCGTCCGTCTTCCCGGCGACGCGCAGCGGCAGCAGGGCGGTGCCGAGGCGGTCGTCGGGGAGCGGGGCCCGGGTCACCGGTGCGGAGCCCGCGGTGTGCCAGGCGGCCTGCACGGCCGGGCGGCTCGGGTCGCGCAGCGCGGTCTCCAGGAGCACCAGGTCGCCCGCGGTCAGTCGTTCGCCGACGACGCGCAGTTCGGGCTCGGCCTGGACGGCGAGGTCGAGCCGCACCGGCCCTTCGGCACCGTCGGCCGTACACCCGATGCGGAACCCCCGGCGCCGCTGCGCGTCGGGCCGGGCCCGTTCCGGCACCAGCGCGCCCGGGTCCGGGAACACGTCCGCGAGCGCGGCCCCGCCCCCGAGCCGGGCGAGCGCCTCGTAGGCGGCGAGCGCCGCGCTCTTCCCGCTCCCGCTGCGCCCGGCGAACAGGGTGACCTGCCCGACGGGAAAGGTCGCGCCACGATGCCGGGCGAAGGCGGAGAGGCGGAGCTCGGTGACGCGGGGGCGGGGGTCACGACGCGGGGCGGGGGCAGGTGCCGGGCGGGGAGCCGGTGCGGCGGCAGACGGTGCGCCCCGGCCGCCCGCGCGGGCGCGCGGGACGGTCTCCGACGGCCCGGCGGGCGCGCCCGAGCCTGCCGGGCGGGGCCGCCCGGGGGCCGAACCGCCAGGCCCCGTCGGCGCGTTCGGCGCCACCGACGGCACCCTGTCGTCGGGCGACGGCGGCAGCGGCGGCAACGGCGACGCGGCCGACGACGGCGACGGCGACGGGGCCGACGTATCGCCCGAGGCGGAACCGGCGAAGGGCGAAGGGCGGGACGCGGACGAGGCAGAGGGCACGGCCATATGCGGACCGTAGGCCTCCGGCCGCCCGGCGAACCGTTCCGCCCACCTGCCCTTCCTTCGATCGGGGGATGTCCGGCCGTCCCGCCGATCTGCCCGGCCTCTGCGCCGGACCGGTCGTCAGCCCCCGGAGACCCCCGCGCCCTCCATCAGCCCGCCGACCTCCGTGCCGGGCGGGGTGAGGAGGAAGACGTTGCGGTCGACCCGGTGCATTCCGCTGGCCAGGCCGAAGACCACGCCCGTGCTGAAGTCGAGGACGCGTTTGGCGACCTCCGTCTCGGCGCCGGTGAGGTCGAGCAGGACCGGTATCCCGGCCATCAGCGTCTCGGCGACGTCACGCGCGTCGGCGAAGACGTTGACCCGCAGGACGACGAAACGGCGGCGCGTCTCGGTCTCCGCGTCCGGCAGCGCCCGGTGGTCCACCGCCGACGGCCAGGCGTCGCGGCCACGCAGCGGCACCACCTGGGCGAGCCCCTCCCACTGTTCATCGGTGACGTCGTAACGGCTCACCGGCTCCCCCTGACCTGACTCGCACTCGATGCCTGCACCAGCCAATTCTTACGCCAAGTCACCCGTTCGGCCCAACAGCGACACGAAGCGCGAGCGTTTCCGGGTACCCGGACAGGAAAGAAGTGATCTTGTCACTATTCAGCCGATTGCCGCGCATTGGGGGCCTCTTACCGCCCTCACACCGGACTCTTCTCCTCCTGTGACGCCGTGCTCACCGCCCGCGATTACCGTCCGGTCCGTGCGCTTGGCAGAAACACAACAGGTGACACCCGACCGGCGGACACAGTCGGCGGTGTCCGCCGCTCCGGGCGATGCCGGAGCCCCCGCCCCCTGGCACCGCGTGCTGACCCTCCTCGCCGACATCGGCCTGTTCATCGGCACCCGGTCGGTGTGGACGCAGGCGGTGACGCACCACCAGGTCCTGGCGGCCCTGATCTCCCTCTGCTACGTCTCGATCCTGGTGACCGGCGTGCTGACGCTGACAGTCCGCAGCACCCGGTCGCTGGCCCGCCTCGACCTGGTGGTCCTGGTCACGGCGGTGGCGCTGGCGCTGTGCGCGTGGGTGCTGAACCACAACGGCGGCGACGAGGGCGTCCTCACCACCCAGGCCGCCAGGGAACTCGTAGCCGGCCACCCGGTGTACGGACAGCCCTGGCCGTGGCTGTTCGGCGGCAAGGGGGTCGCCCTCACGCCGACGATAGGCGGCAGCTACGACTACACCTACGGCTATCCACCGCTGGCCCCGCTGCTGACCGTCCCGCTGCTGTGGCTCGGCCACCACGGCGCCCCCGCGACGGCGGTGTGCGCGGGCGCCCTGATCGCCGGCACGGTCGTGCTGTGGCGGATGCTCCCGGTGCCGTGGCGCTCGGCGGCGACGCTGAGCTGCCTGGGTTTCGGTTTCCTCTCCACCTACTCCCGGGTCGGCTACCCGGCCGTCATCGCCCTGGCGCTGCTGATCCCGGTGGTGGTGCGCTGGCCGCGGATCGGGCAGGGCGGGCGGCTGGGGACGGCCGGGATCGCGCGGGCCGCGTGCCTCGGGGCCGCCTGCGCGGCACAGCAACTGCCGTGGTTCGTCGCGCCGTTCCTGCTGGCCGGCATCTACGCGGTGCGGCGCGGGGAGCTCGGCGGCCGGGCCGCCGCCCTGGTGGTCCTGCGGATCACCGGGGTGGCCGTCACGGTGTGGCTGCTGATCAACACGTACTTCATCGTGTCCGAGCCCGGCCGCTGGCTGCGCGGGATCGCGCTGCCGCTCACCCAGGGTGCCGTGGTGCACGGCCAGGGCCTGGTGGACATCACGCTCTACTACACGAACGGCAGCGACCGCATCGACTGGTACTCGCACGCGAGCATGCTCCTCGCGGCGGCCCTGCTGGCCCTGTTCGTGCTCTTCGTACGCCGGCTCGGGCCGGCCGCGACCGTGCTGCCGTGGCTCGCCTTCTTCCTGGCGACCCGCTCCCAGGACGGCTACTACCTGCTGATGACCCCGTTGTGGCTGGCGGCGGCCGTCACCGCCCCGCTGTCCGAGTTCGAGCACGCCTGGCAGCCGCGTCCGGCCCTGCTGACCGGACCCCGCCGCCGTCCCGCCCTGATCGTGACGGTCGTCCTGCTGCTCGCCCCGGCGCTGGTGAGCGCGGCGCTCGCGGTGTCCGGCCGGCCGCCGCTGCGGATGGAGATCACCGCTCTGCGGCGGGACGGGCACCAGGCCGCGGTGGTGCGGGCGATGACGCTGAAGGTGGTCAACACGGGGAGCGCCCCGCTCACCCCGCACTACACGCTCACGACGGGCCAGGGCATGAGCAAGTACTGGCTGCTGGTACGGGGTCCTGCGACGATCCCCGGGCACGGCACGGCGAGCGTCGAACTCAGGCCGTCGAACGGCAGGTTCGGCATCCCCGTCAAGCCGAGCACCCGGATCCGGCTGCGCGCCTTCACCGCGGATCCGCAGACGTTGTCCAGCCGGGACGTGAAGATCAGCCGTACGGTCCGCTAGACGCTCCGCCGGAATCGCCGTGATCCGTCGACCGCGGCGCCGTCGTGGCTGGTCACGCAGTTCCTCCCCCAGCCTTCGGCCGGGGGTACCCCCAGCGCCCCTTACGGGGCGCTTCAGGCCCCCGTGCGGGTGAAGCGCAGGGTGGCGGTCACCGTGGTGGGGCCGCCCATCATGCGCATCTGGTTGACGGTGATGCCGAACTCCTCGCGAACCACCTGGAACTCGGCCTCCAGCGTGAGCCCGTCGGCGTCCGCCGAGACCAGCTTCGCGGTGGCCTGCTGCGGCCTGCTGATGCCCCGGACGGTCAGCTGGCCGTCGACCTTCACCTCGTCACCGGTGCGCCGGGCGCTGCGCACCGCGAAGGTGATCTCCGGGTGGTTGTCGGCGTCGAAGAAGTCGGCCGAGCGCAGGTGGTCGTCGCGCTTCTTGTTCTTGGTGTCCAGCGAGGTCGCGTCGATCGAGACCGTGCCGCTGGCGGTGCCGTCGGCGGCCACCTCGCCCCGGCCGGTGACGCCCGCGAAGGTGCCCTTGACGGTGACCATGCCCCAGAAGGTCTTGTGCCCGACGGCGACGGTGGAGGCGGTCGGGTCGAGCTGCCAGAGGCCGGTTGCCACGGTGACGGTCATGGCCGTACTCCGATTCCTTGGTGGTTCAAATTTGGATGACTGCGGTACGGCTGCACGCTAACCCAATATCCAAATTTGGACAACAGGTAGACTCGATGCCATGGCCGCCGCCCAGGAACACCCCGCAGAGCTGCCCGAATGTCCGTCCCACGCGGGCGGCGGGCTGCTCCCGGCCGAACTGCGCGCCTGGATGCTGCTGCTGGCCGCGACCGGTGCGGTGGAGCAGCGGCTGCGGTCGGTCGTGAAGGAGACTCTGGACGTCTCGCACGACGAGTTCCTGATCCTGTGCCTGCTGGCCGAGCAGCCCCGCGAGGGTCTGCGCATGACCCGCATCGCCGAGCTCCTGGGCCGCCCCAAGACCCGCCTCACCTACCAGATCGCCTGCCTCCAGCACGCCGGCCTCGTCACCCGCAAGGCCGCCTGCGGCGACAAGCGGGGCATCGAGGTCGCCCTCACCGACAAGGCCCGCCGCCAGATCCAGGACGCCTCCGCCGCCCTCGCCGAGACGGTCGGCCAGGCGGTCGGCCACGTCATCGGCCCGGCGCAGCGCGAGGCGCTGTGCGCGCTGATCCCGGAGTTCGCCGACGACACGCCCTGACCGTACGAATCCGGCCACTTCACCCCCGGGAGGCGCAGGTCACAGCCACGGCGAGGGCAAGGTCACAGCCCTGCCACCCGTGCACCTTTGGCGCTCTGCCCTAGCATCCGAGCATGACGGTCCTGCCTGACGACGGGCTCTCACTGGCCGCCGAGTTCCCTGACGCGACGCAAGAGCAGTGGCAACGCCTGGTCGAAGGCGTGCTGCGCAAGTCCGGCAGGGAAGTCTCGGGCGAGGCCGCCGAGGACGCCCTGTCCACGACGCTGGAGGACGGGCTGCGCACCCGTCCCCTGTACACCGCGCGCGACACCGCACCCGACCCCGGTCTGCCCGGCTTCGCGCCGTACGTGCGTGGCGGCCGTCCGGAGGGCGGCACCGCGGGCGGCTGGGACGTACGGCAGCGGCACGCGGCGGCTCCCGACGGCGCGGTCCTGGCCGACCTGGAGAACGGCGTCACCTCGCTCTGGCTGCTCGTGGGCCGGGGCGGCATCCCCGTGCCCGGACTCGCCCGCGCCCTCGACGGCGTCTACCTGGACCTGGCCCCGGTGGTCCTGGACGGCGGCCGGGACACCGAGGCGGCGGCGGCCGAGCTGTTCCGGCTGTACGACGAGAAGGGCGTCGCCCCCGAGGCGGTGCGCGGCAACCTGGGCGCCGACCCGCTGGGGTACGAGGCGCGCACCGGCACCGCCCTGCCCTTCGCTCCCGTCGCCGATCTGGCGAGGCACTGCGCCGGGGAGTTCCCGGGCCTGCGCGCGCTGACCGTGGACGCGCTGCCCTACCACGAGGCGGGCGGCTCGGCCGCACAGGAGCTGGGTGCCTCGCTGGCCACCGGGGTGGCCTACCTGCGCGAGCTGACCGAGGCCGGTCTCGGCATCGAGCAGGCCCTCGGGCAGCTGGAGTTCCGGTACGCGGCGACCGCCGACCAGTTCCTGACGACCGCCAAGCTGCGCGCGGCCCGCCGGCTGTGGGCGCGGGTCGCCGAGGTCAGCGGTGCGGCCGACGCGGGCGCGCAGGTGCAGCACGCCGTCACCTCACCGGTGATGATGAGCCGCCGCGACCCGTGGGTGAACATGCTCCGTACGACGGTCGCGACGCTGGCCGCCGGGGTGGGCGGCGCCGACTCCGTCACCGTGCTGCCGTTCGACCACGCGATCGGCCTGCCGGACGGGTTCGCCCGCCGGATCGCCCGCAACACCTCGACGATCCTCGTCGAGGAGTCCCACCTGGCCCGGGTCATCGACCCGGCGGGCGGCTCCTGGTACGTCGAGCAGCTCACCGACGAACTCGCCCACGCGGCCTGGGAGTTCTTCCGGACCGTCGAGCGCGACGGCGGCCAGGCGGCCGTCCTGCGCTCCGGCCGCCTGCGCACCGACCTCGCGACCACCTGGGCCGAGCGCTCCAAGAAGCTCGCCAAGCGCCGCGAGCCCGTCACCGGGGTCAGCGAGTTCCCGTTCCTCGCCGAGAAGCCGGTGGTGCGCGAGCCCGCCCCCGAGCCGCCGTCGGGCGGCCTCCCCCGGGTCCGCCGTGACGAGGCCTTCGAGGAGCTGCGCGCCCGCTCGGACGCCCACCTCGCGGCGACCGGCAGCCGCCCCCGGATCTACCTGGCCACGCTGGGCCCCGCCGCCGCGTACACCGCGCGCGCCGGCTTCGCCGCCAACCTCTTCCAGGCCGGCGGCATCGAACCCGTCACCGAGGGCACCTTCGAGGAGAGCGGCGCCACCGAGGCGGTGCTCTGCTCCAGCGACGCGCTCTACGCCGAACAGGCCCCACAGGCCGCCGAGTCGCTGAAGGCGGCCGGTGCCCGGCACGTGGTCCTCGCGGGCCGGGGCGAGTTCACCGGCGTCGACTCGTACGTCTTCGCGGGCTGCGACGCCGTCGCCGTGCTGTCCGAGACCCTCGACCGCATGGGAGTGTCCTGATGGGAATCCCCGACTTCTCCGGCATCGAGCTGGGCACCCCCCTCACCGCGGGCAGCGCCGACCAGTGGCGGGCCGCCGCGGGTGACCCGCCCGTGTGGGAGACCCCGGAGGGCATCGGGGTCAAGCCGCTCTACACCGGCCGTGACCTGGAGGGCCTGGACTTCCTGGGCACCTACCCGGGCATCGCGCCGTACCTGCGCGGCCCCTACCCGACGATGTACGTCAACCAGCCCTGGACCATCCGCCAGTACGCGGGCTTCTCCACCGCCGAGGAGTCCAACGCGTTCTACCGGCGCAACCTGGCGGCCGGCCAGAAGGGCCTGTCGGTCGCCTTCGACCTGCCCACGCACCGGGGCTACGACAGCGACCACCCGCGAGTGACCGGTGACGTCGGCATGGCGGGCGTGGCCATCGACTCGATTCTCGACATGCGCCAGCTCTTCGACGGCATCCCGCTGGACCGGATGACCGTGTCGATGACGATGAACGGCGCGGTGCTGCCCGTGCTGGCGCTGTACATCGTGGCGGCGGAGGAGCAGGGCGTCGCGCCCGAGAAGCTGGCCGGGACCATCCAGAACGACATCCTCAAGGAGTTCATGGTCCGCAACACCTACATCTATCCGCCGAAGCCGTCGATGCGGATCATCTCCGACATCTTCGCCTACACCTCGCAGCGGATGCCCCGCTACAACTCGATCTCCATCTCCGGCTACCACATCCAGGAGGCGGGCGCGACGGCCGACCTGGAGCTGGCGTACACGCTCGCCGACGGCGTCGAGTACATCCGGGCGGGCCGGGAGGCGGGCCTGGACGTGGACGCGTTCGCGCCCCGGCTCTCCTTCTTCTGGGCGATCGGCATGAACTTCTTCATGGAGATCGCCAAGCTGCGGGCGGCCCGGCTCCTGTGGGCGAAGCTGGTCGCGCAGTTCGAGCCGCAGAACACCAAGTCCCTCTCGCTGCGCACCCATTCGCAGACCTCGGGCTGGTCGCTGACCGCGCAGGACGTCTTCAACAACGTCACGCGCACGTGCGTCGAGGCGATGGCGGCGACCCAGGGCCACACCCAGTCGCTGCACACCAACGCCCTGGACGAGGCCCTCGCGCTCCCGACGGACTTCTCGGCGCGGATCGCCCGCAACACCCAGCTGCTCATCCAGCAGGAGTCGGGCACCACCCGGGTCATCGACCCCTGGGGCGGCAGCGCCTACGTCGAGAAGCTCACCTACGACCTCGCGCGCAAGGCCTGGGCGCACATCCAGGAGGTCGAGGCGGCGGGCGGCATGGCCAAGGCGATCGACGCCGGCATTCCCAAGCTGCGCATCGAGGAGGCCGCGGCCCGCACCCAGGCCCGGATCGACTCCGGCCGCCAGCCCGTGATCGGCGTCAACAAGTACCGGGTGGACAGCGACGAGCAGATCGAGGTCCTCAAGGTCGACAACTCCTCCGTGCGCGCCCAGCAGATCGCCAAGCTGCGGCGGCTGCGCGCGGAGCGGGACGAGACGGCGTGCCGGGACGCGCTCGACGCGCTGACCCGGGCGGCGGACGGCGACGGCAACCTGCTGGAGCTGGCCGTGCACGCGGCCCGCGCCAAGGCGACCGTCGGTGAGATCTCGGACGCCCTGGAGAAGGTGTACGGCCGGCACGCGAGCCAGATCCGTACGATCTCCGGTGTGTACCGCAACGAAGCAGGCGAGTCCCCGGACGTGGACCGCACCCGGGCCCTGGTCGACGCCTTCGACGAGGCCGAGGGGCGCCGCCCGCGCATTCTGGTCGCCAAGATGGGCCAGGACGGTCACGACCGCGGCCAGAAGGTGATCGCGACCGCCTTCGCCGACCTCGGCTTCGACGTCGACGTCGGCCCGCTCTTCCAGACCCCCCAGGAGGTCGCCCGCCAGGCGGTGGAGGCGGACGTCCACGTGGTCGGCGTGTCCTCGCTGGCGGCCGGCCACCTCACCCTCGTACCGGCGCTGCGCGAGCAGCTCGCCGAGGAGGGCCGGGCGGACATCATGATCGTGGTCGGCGGTGTCATCCCGCCCCAGGACGTGCCGGCCCTCCTGGAGATGGGTGCCACGGCCGTGTTCCCGCCCGGGACGGTGATCCCGGACGCGGCCTACGACCTGGTGAAGCGGCTGTCGGCGGAACTCGGGCACGACCTGTGATCGATGTCGACGCCTATGTGAAGGGTGTGCTCGACCAGAAGCGCGCGGTCGTCGCCCGCGCCATCACCCTCGTCGAGTCCACCCGGCCACAGCACCGGGTGCTGGCGCAGGAGTTGCTCACCGAGCTGCTCCCGCACAGCGGCCGGGCCCGGCGGATCGGCATCAGCGGGGTGCCGGGCGTGGGCAAGTCGACGTTCATCGACGCGTTCGGCACGCTGCTGACGGGACTGGGGTACCGGGTCGCGGTCCTGGCCGTGGACCCGTCGTCGACGCGGACCGGGGGATCGATCCTCGGTGACAAGACACGCATGGAGCGGCTGGCGGTCGACCCGAACGCCTTCGTCCGCCCCTCCCCCAGCGCGGGCACGCTGGGCGGGGTCGCCAAGGCGACCCGCGAGTCGATGGTGGTCATGGAGGCGGCCGGATACGACGTGGTCCTCGTCGAGACCGTCGGCGTCGGCCAGTCGGAGACCGCGGTCGCCGACATGGTCGACTCCTTCCTGCTGCTCAGCCTTGCCCGTACCGGCGACCAGCTCCAGGGCATCAAGAAGGGCGTCCTGGAGCTGGCCGACGTGATCGCCGTCAACAAGGCGGACGGCCCGCACGAGCGCGACGCCCGTTCCGCGGCGCGGGAACTGGCGGGCGCGCTGCGCCTGATGCACGGCAAGGACGCCTTCTGGACTCCCCCTGTGCTGAGCTGCAGCGCGCGGGAGTCGACCGGCCTGGAGCTGGTCTGGGAGCGCCTGGAGCAGCACCGGGCACTGCTCGACTCCACCGGGCGACTCGCCGACAAGCGGCGGGAGCAGCAGGTGGGGTGGACCTGGTCGATGGTCCGGGACGAGCTGCTCGGGCGGCTCTCCGCCCACCCCGCGGTGCGCGCGGCCGCCCCCGACCTCGAACGGCAGGTCAGGGACGGCACGTTGACGGCGACGCTGGCCGCCGAACACATCCTCAAGGCCTTCGAGGAACCTCAGGCCAACTGATCCTGGAGCGCCTCGCGGGCCCGGGCCACCCGGGAGCGGACCGTGCCGACGGGACAGTCGCTGACCTCGGCGGCCTCGGCGTACGGCAGCCCGACGAGCTGGGTGAGGACGAACGCCTCGCGCCGCTCGTCGGGCAGCGCCGCCAGCAGATCCATGAGCGCGACCCCGTCGTCGAACCCGGGCAGCCCGTGCGGCTGGGCCCGCTCGACGGCCTGTTGCCAGTCGGGGACGTCCGCCGCGCGCGGCCTGGCGGCGGCGTACCGATGGCTGTCCACGACGGCCCGGCGGGCGATCGACAGCAGCCAGGAACGGGCCGAGCCGTGGCCTTCGAAACGGTGCAGGCTGCCCAGCGCGCGCAGGAACGTGTCCTGCGCGAGGTCGTCGACCGCCTGCGGGTCGGCGCAGAGATGGGCGACGTACCGGAGGACGTCGCGGTGCAGGGCCCGTACGAACGCGTCCACGGCGGCCGTGTCCCCGGACCGGGCGGCGAGGGCCCAGGCCGTGATCGACGCGTCGCGTTTCTCCGTCGCCTCGGCGCATGCGGGCAGGACAGAAGTGATCACTCGGTGTCCTTGTGAGAAAGGTGAAGGGGGAGACGGCCCGGTGGCGCTCGCGGTGCTCAAGCGGGCGTACGGCCGCCGTGTTGGTCCGGGGCGCGCTTGGGCGGCTCCGGAACACCAGCTGTCGTCAGGCGACAGCCGTCCGCACGGGCGGACCCCTGGAAGTGATCGCGTGGACGAGGAGGAGAAGCCGCGGCGCCCGGTCCGAACGGCGGCGGCGCGGCCGGGGCCGAGGGCGCTCGGGGGTGGCCGGCAGAGCGAGCAGCAGCCGGAGCGGCGCGACGAGCCGGCCGGCGACGGCCCGGACGATGCGGAACGCTGCGCGTTCGCCGTGGCCGAGCCAGAGGCCGCACAGCAGCGCGGCGAGGAGGTGGGCGGCGAACATGCCGGTGGATGCGGTGCCGCCGGTACCGAAGCCCAGGTATTCGACGGGGTCGGTGTGGGCGGCGGCCATGTGCATCGACCCCATGTTCATGGCGGCCATGTCCCCGGCCATGTCCATGTGCATGGATCCCATGGGCGCGGTGTGGGTGCTCCACACCTGAGCCGCGGAGAAGCCGGAGTGCAGGGCCGTCTGGGCGCCGACCGCGGCGGACACGACCAGGGGCAGCCCGCGTTCGCGGCCGGACAGGGCCCAGCCGAGGGCGCCGGTGAGCGCCAGGGCGGCGGCCAGGGTCCAGGCGGGCACCCGGCTGCCGGACATCAGGACGTGGCCCAGGGCGGCGAGCAGCACGCAGACGGCCGCGAACACCGCGGACCGTATCGTGCGCGCACACCATCCTGCCGTCATGGCGCATCATCCTTGCAGCCGGTGCGGACCTGTCGGGGAGTGGTACGGCGATCCACAGCCAGTGCGCTCAACTCACAGGCGAGGTGAGGTGGTTCACAGAGTCGTTCGGCTGCGGCCCGGCGGGGGCTGGCCGCGCAGTTCCTCCCCCAGCCTTCGACCGGGGGTACCCCCAGCGCCCCTTGCGGGGCGCTGCCCAGCCGCGGGCAGGCGTGCCGCAGGGCGGCACGGGTGGGCGCGGCGGCACCCTGCCGGCGCCGGTAAGCGTCCCCATGCCCCCAGCCCACCTCAGCTCTTCGCCCACGGCCCCTCCGGCACGCCCGGCCGTACCCGCGCCCCCGTCACGTCCACCACGATCGTGCGGTCGTCGTCCAGGTCCTCCCTGACCCGGCGCAGGCGCCCGGCGGCGTCGATCCAGTACTTCAGCGGTGCGTCACCGGCGGAGATGACGTCGTAGCGGCGGCCGTCGATCCGGTCCGTGCCGAGGTGGCGTCGGCCGGACCGGGCGATCCGGCGCGCGTCGTCCGGGCGGGCGGCGGCGAGGGAGAGCGTCAGCCGCAGGGCCGTGTCCAGCGAAGCGGGCCCGTAGCGGCGGCGGATCCACGCCGTCGGCTTCAGCCGCGCGGCGTCCCGTACCGCCTCCGCCGTCGACGCCGGTCTCGCCAGCGGGCCCGCGCTGCCGTCCGCCTTGGGGCGGGCGACCTCCAGCCCGGCCCCGTCCCACGCCAGCAGCCCCCGCTCCGCCGCGTCCCCCGTGTCGAACCAGCCCACCGCCCGGTGCCGGTGCTCGTCGACCACCGCGCGGACCACGGCCGTACCGCCGGGCAGCGGTGCCCGTACCGTCACCTCGGCGGGGCTGTCCCGGTAGGCGCGGAGCGGGGTGAGGGCCATGCGCCGGGCCTCGGCCGCGGAGAGCGGGCGCGGCCCGGCGCCGCCGGCGAGGAGGAACGGCAGGGTCGCGGACACGCCCGTGACGGCGGCGAGGGCCGTCCAGGTCCAGGGGGATCGCATCCGTGCTCGTACCTTCGTCGCCGCTGTCCGCATGACATGTACCTACATGCGGACGGGCCGCGCCCGGTCTGCACCGGTGCGCGGCCCGCTCGGCATCACCCTTGCGGGGTGCGCCGTTTACTCCGTACCGAGGCTCCGGACGGCCTCGCGGATCAGGTCCGCGACCTTCTCGGGGTGCGCGAGCATGACCAGGTGGGAGGAGTCGACCTCGACCGTGGTCATGCCGGCGCGCTCGTAGCCGTAGCGCTCGACGTCCGGGTTGATGGTGCGGTCGGAGGACGACACCAGGCCCCAGGACGGCTTGGTCTTCCAGGCCGCGACCGGGGCCGCCTCGGCGAAGGCCGCGCCGGCCAGCGGGCGCTGGGAGACGGCGAGCACCCGGGCGAGGTCCGGGTCGACGTCGGCGGCGAAGATCGCGGGGAACCTGTCGGTCTCGACGGTGACGTCGGTGCCCGGCTCGTCCGAGCCCTCGACCGGGAACGGCGTGTACACCAGGGCAGAGGCGAGCTCGGAGTCCGGGAACCGGCCCTGGAGCTCGCCGAGGCTCTCGCCCTCCTCCAGGGCGTAGCCGGCCAGGTAGACCAGGGCCCGCACGTTGTCCTCGGCGCCCGCGACGGTGATGACGGCACCGCCGTAGGAGTGGCCCACCAGGACGACGGGGCCGTCGACCGCGCGGACCACCGAGGCGATGTACGCGGAGTCGCCGGTGAGGCTGCGGTTGGGCACGGCCGGGACGAGCACCTTCAGGCCGTCGGCCAGCAGTTCGGGGACGACCCGGGCGAAGCTGGACGCGTCGGCGAAGGCACCGTGCACCAGGACGACGGTGGGTGTGGAGTCGGTCATGGGAGTTCCTTGTCGGCGGGTCGGGGCAGGGCTGACGGAGGGGGCTAGCGCGGGTCGACCCCGAGGTCCGTGTCGACGTCGTAGGCGGCTTCCGCGTGGTCCGGGGCGGGGTGCGCGATGTCGGTCCCCAGGTCGAAGGCCGCCGTCCCGACGGCCTCCTCCAGCTCGGCTTCCTCGCGCTCGGCCCTGCTCCGGCGACGGTGCTCGGTGAGCTGTTCCTTGAGGTGCCTCAGGCGCGGGTGGCCGTCGGGCGCGGACGGGTCGCCGGGCGCGGACGGGGCGTCGGGCGCGGACGGGTCGTCGGTGGTCACGCCGGTCACCCCTGGCTCAGGCGGTGTGGAGGGCGGTGTGCAGGGTGCGTGCGGCCAGGGAGATGGCGGCTTCGGCGGCGTGGGTCTCGCGCAGGGCGTTGAGCATCACGAAGTCGTGGATGATGCCCTGGAAGCGGACGGCGGTGACGGGTACGCCGGCTTCGCGGAGCTTGTTGGCGTAGGCCTCGCCCTCGTCGCGCAGGACGTCGGCCTCGGCGACGATGACGAGGGCGGGGGGCAGGCCGGTGAGCTGTTCGGTGGTGGCGCGCAGCGGGGAGGCGGTGATCTGGGCGCGTTCGGCCTCGTCGGTCGTGTACTGGTCCCAGAACCAGAACATGCCGTCGCGGCGCAGGAAGTAGCCCTCGGCGAACTGGTGGTAGGAGGCGGTGTCGAAGCTCGCGTCCGTGACCGGGTAGAAGAGGACCTGCTGGAGCAGGGGCACGTCCCCGCGTTCCTTGGCCATCAGGGTGAGGGCGGCGGTCATGTTGCCGCCGACGGAGTCGCCGGCGACCGCGATGCGGGTGGGGTCGAGGTCCTTGGTCGCGCCCTGGGTGACGACCCACTGGGCGACGGCGTAGTTCTGCTCGATGGCGACGGGGTAGCGGGCCTCGGGCGAGAGGTCGTACTCGGGGAAGACGACGGCGGCGTTCGCGCCGACGGCGAGTTCGCGGACCAGGCGGTCGTGGGTGTGGGCGTTGCCGAAGACCCAGCCGGCGCCGTGGATGTAGATGATGACGGGGAGGGTGGCTGTGGTGCCGGCGGGCTTGACGATGCGGGCGCGGACGGTGCCGGTGGGGCCGCCCTGGACGGTGATCCATTCCTCGTCGACGGCCGGCTTGGCGATCTCGCCGGACTGCACCTCGTCGACGGCCTTGCGGCCCTCGGCGGGGGCGAGGTCGAAGAGGTAGGGCGGGTTGGCGGTGGCCTCGACGAAGGCCTGCGCGGCGGGCTCGAGCACCGGCGTGACGGGCGTGAAGGCTTCGGACATGCGAGTCTCCTGGGATTGCGTGAGCCACACCGGGCGTTCCGGCGCGGCCGCGGTTCACCGTAGGAGCCCGGTGTGCCGTGCAGTTGTCCCCGAGTGCACGGCCACCCGCCCCGCAGCGCACGCGCGGCCCCGGGGCGCCGGTCCTCAAGGGCGGGGCCCGGCCACGGTGATCTGCTGTCGAGATGACTGACATCCCGAACCATCGCCGTGAGGAGGGAAGCACGGCGGGCGGCGGAGCGCTGCTGAATGACGAGAGCAACGCCTCCTGTGAGGAAGGTCCCGTGTCCCAGATGTCGTCGTCCGAAATACGCCCCCCGCGCGAGACGGCCCCCGAGGCCGCCCACGGGGTGCCCGGCTGGCTGATCGCGCTGTTCGCCGTCGCCTCCGGCATGACGGTCGCCAACCTGTACTACGCCCAGCCCCTGCTGTCCGAGCTGCGCGGTGTCTTCCACATCGGCGAGGCAACCGCGGGCCTGCTGATCACGCTCACCCAGGTCGGCTACGTGATCGGCATGATCTTCCTGGTCCCGCTCGGCGACCGGCTGGAGAAGCGGAGCCTGATCACCGCCCTGCTGACGGTCACCACGCTCGCCCTGGTGGCGGCCGGTCTGGCGACCGGGTTCCCGATGCTGCTGATCGCCTCACTGATCAGCGGGGCCACCTCCGTGGTGGCGCAGATCCTCGTCCCCTTCGCCGCGAGCCTGGCGCCGGACCACGCCCGGGGCCGGGTGGTGGGCCGGGTGATGAGCGGCCTGCTCACCGGCATCCTGCTGTCCCGCACGCTCAGCAGCCTGGTCTCCGGCGTGGCAGGCTGGCGGGTCGTCTACCTCGGCTCCGCCGTCCTGATGGCCCTGCTGGGCGTGGCCCTGCGGCTGGCCCTCCCCCAGCATGCGCCGACCACCTCCGTGCCGTACCACCGCGTGCTGCGCTCCACGGCGGCGCTGGTGCGCACGCACCCCGCGCTGGTGCGCCGCGGCCTCTACCAGGCGGCCATGTTCGGGGCCTTCAGCGCCTTCTGGACCACCGTCTCCTACGTCCTGACCGGACCGCACTTCCACTACTCCGCCGTCGGGGTCGGGGTGTTCGCGCTGGTCGGCGCGGCCGGTGCGGCCGTCGCCCCGTTCGCCGGGCACTGGGCCGACCGCGGTCTGACCCGCCGGATGACCGGTGCCGCGTTCGGGGTCGCCGCGCTGGCCTTCGCCATAGCCGGGTTCGGCGGGCACAGTGTCGTCCTGATCGGGCTCGCGGCCGTCGCCCTCGACATGGCCGTCCAGACCAGCCTGATCCTCGGCCAGCACACCGTCTACCAACTCGATCCCCTTGCCCGGGCCCGCCTGAACAGCGCCTTCATCGCGATCTTCTTCATCGGTGGCGCCCTCGGCTCCCAGCTCGGCTCGATCGCCTACCGGTCCGGCGGCTGGAGCGCGGTCAGCATGTTCGGGGCCGCCCTGCCGGTGCTGGCGCTGCTGTACTGGCTGACCGAGCGCGACACGAGCGCGCCGCACTCGGCATAGGGAGCAGTGGGCCCGGTTCCTGGCGGAGCACCCCGCCGACACTCCGCCGGTCCGCGCCCGGGACGGGAGCTGCGCCTGCCTAGGATGCAGTGGAGACCGCCGCCCGGCCGAGGCGGGCGCTGCGCCACCGGGAGCGGATGATGGACCTGCGGCAGATGGAAGTCGTCGTCGCCGTGGCGGACGCGGGCGGGTTCACGGCGGCGGCGCGGCGGCTGCACGTGGTCCAGTCGGCCGTCTCCGGCACGGTCCGCGCCCTGGAACGCGAGCTGGGTACGGCGCTGTTCACCCGGACCACGCACCGGGTCCGGCTCACGCCGGCCGGTGAGGCGTTCGTCCCGGCGGCCCGGCAGGCCCTGCGCGCCGCCGAACTGGCCCGCGAGGCGGTCGACGCGGCGAAGGGGGAGCTGAGCGGCCGGGTGACGGTCGGCACGATGCAGGGGGTCTGGGCGGACCTGCACCTCGCGCTGGCCGCGCTGCGGGCGGAACACCCGCGCGTGGTCGTGCAGTTGCGGCAGGCGGCGGTCACCGACCTGCGGCAGGCGCTGCGCGAGGGCACGGTGGACCTGGCGGTGGTGGCGCTGGACCGGCAGCAGCAGCGCGGGCTGGTGAGCAGGCTGCTGTCCCGGGAGGAGATGGTCCTGGTCGCCTCGCCCCGCCGGAGCCTCACCGCGAGCGGCCCCGAGGACACCGTGGAGCTGGCGGACATCGCCGGGCTGCCGCAGGTGGAGTTCCCGCCCGGCTGGGCCATCCGGGACGCGGCCGACCGCTCGTTCCGGGCGGCCGGCGTCGAACGGGCCGCGACCTTCGAGGTCAACGACATCGTGGCCGCCTCCGAACTGGTCCGCAACGACCTCGGCGTCTGCATCATGCCGCCGACCATCGCCGGCCGGTTCCCGGACCTGACGGCCTACCGGATCGCCCGGCACGCACCGAGCTGGAAGGTGATGGTGGTCCGGCCGCCGGGCGAGCCCCCGGCGGCCGTCGCGGCGCTGCTGCGCCACATCACCTGAGCGGAAGTCGTCGGGTTCCGGGTCGTCAGAAGTCGTCGGACTCCGGGATCACGTGCATCGCGGCCTCCTCCGCCGACGCCCCCGCGCCGTCCAGACCCCGGTCGGAGGCGAACAGGTCGGAGTCGGTGACCTCGTGCGCTCCCTCGTCGGGGGCGAGGAGCCGTCCGGCGCGGCCGTCGCCGACCTCGTCGTCGAGGAGTTCGCCGTCCGTGTCCCAGGTGTCGCCGAGGCCGTCGCCGTCCGGGACGCCGATGTCCGGCACCTCCTCGGCGAGACGCTCGTCCAGGGTCTCCCCGCGCAGTCCCTCCGCCGCCGTCACGCCCGTGTGCTCCACGGCCCAGGGCCGCTCCGGCGGCGAGTAGCCCTCGTCCAGGGCCTCCTCGCCGGCCCGGTAGTCCAGGGTGTCCGAGGCGTCCAGCAGCCCGGCGTCGTCCTGCACCTCCGAACCGTCCGGCTGGTAGACCTCGTCACCCATCGCCTCGTCGGTCATGCGCGCTCCATCGTCACTCGGGCCGTCAGTTCGATCCGGCCGTCAACCGGAAAGGGTAGGAGGTCGTGGCCACGGTCGGGGGGCCGCGGTCGCGAAAGCGGGGCGGGAAGGGCGGGGCGGCCGGCGGGCATGCGGCCGCCCTGGCCGGCGCCCGCCGCCCGCCGCCACTGCGCCGGCGACATCCCGTACGTCTCGCGGAACGCCCGGCTGAAGTGGGAGGGGCTGGTGAAGCCCCAGCGGGCGGCCACGGCGGCGATCGACCGGTGGGCGGCGCCGGGCAGGGCCAGCTCCTCGTGGGCCGCCTCCAGCCGGCGCGCCCGGATCCAGGCGCCCACGGTGGTGCCCTGGCGCTGGAAGAGCCGGTGCAGGTAGCGCAGCGAGATGGCGTGCTGGTCGGCGATGTCCTGCGGGGCGAGCCCGGGTTCGCCGAGCCGGTCCCGGACGGACGCGGTGATCCGCTCCCACAGGGCCGACTCGGGCGGCCCGCCGATCCGCTCCAGGGCCACGGTCGCGAGGATGTCCACGACGGTACGGGCGAGCTGTTCGCGCCGGGCCGCGGTGGCCCGGGTGACCTCGTCGACGAGTCCGTCGAGCAGCGGCAGCAGCAGGGCCGCCGCGCCCCCGTCGGCCTCGCCCACCGCCGTGGCCGTGAGGGCGTGCAACTGCCGTTCCTCCAGGCGCAGCCGGGCGCGGGGCACCATGAAAATCCGGGCCCGCTGCCGGTCGGGGAGCACGATCCGGAACGGCCGCCGCGCGTCGTGGAAGGCCAGGTCCCCGGGGTGCAGCTCGGCGGTGCGGCCGTCCTGGAGCAGCAAAGCGGTGCCGGTCAGCTGGCGGCGGACCAGGATGTGGGTGCGGGGATCGGCGGCGGCCGTGCGGGCGCCGCGCAGGATCGTGCCGGGGCCGAAGTCCTCGGTGGCGATCTGGAGGGCGCCGAGCCGTTCGGCGGCCAGTTCACCGGTCCACGGGCGGTCGCGCTCCACGGTGACCTCGACGTCCACGAAGGTCCGGGACAGGGCGCGCTGCCAGGCGGCGAGGCGGTCGCCGGGTGCCGGGTCCCGGGTGGCGCAGGACACCGCGGTCAGCATGGCGGGCCGTCCGTCCGCACCCGGTCCAGCCAGTCCGTCGGGGACAGCCCGAAGGAGCTGCGGAAGGCCTTGCCGAACCCGGCCGCGCTGGTGAACCCCCAGCGCCGGGCGACCTGGCCCAGGCTGACCGAGCCCGGGGGCCGCGCGGCGAGTTCCCGGCGGCACTCGCGCAGCCGCAGCTCGCGGATCCACTGGCAGACGGTGGTGTCCTCGGCCTGGAACAGCCGGTGCAGATAGCGCACCGAGATGCCGTGCACCCGGGCGATGCCGGCCGGGGTCAGCCCGGGATCCGACAGGTGCCAGCGGATGTACGTCCTGATGCGCAGCAGCAGCACACCGTCGGCGCCCGGCAGCTCGGCGGGGTCCGCCCCCACCTGGTCGGCCGCCGTGGCCGCCACCAGGTCGATGACGCTCTCGGCCAGCCGCTCGGCCGTCGGCGTGGTGTACGACGCGGAGGTGTCGGCCAGCCGTTCCAGCAGCGGCCCGAGCAGCGCGGGGAGCCCGCCGCGCGGGCGTAGCGCGCGTCCGGTGAGCTGCCGTACGTCGGCCTCCGGGAGCTCCAGCAGCCTGCGCGGTACGGCGAAGATCTTCAGCCGGAAGCGGTCCGGGAAAGTGGTCCGGAAGGGGCGCAGGGTCTCGAAGAACCCGATGTCGCCGGTGCGCAACTCGGTGGAGCGGCCGTCCTGTTCGACGCGGGCGCGGCCGGTGCTCTGGACGGCCACGAAGATCTCCCGGCCGTCGCCGCGGGCGATGAACCGCGGCGCCCGGTGGACCCGGCCGGGGTCGGCCTCCACCGTGGTGATCCGCAGGTCGCCGAGGCGGTCGGTGCGCAGGGTGGCGTCGTAGGTCCGGCCCTCGGCGGCGATGTCCATCCCCACCAGGGTGTCGAACACGGCGTCGTGCCAGTACTCCAGGCTCTCGTCCGGCGGCACCGAGCGCGTGGTCAGCACCCTGGTCCGTTCGCTCGCCGCGCCGGCCGGGCGCCGGCGTCTCTCCTCGTAGGAGCCGATCGCGGTTGCCATGCCGCCAGCCTCGCCGGGCGACCGGCACCGGCGCATCAGTCGGCCGACTGGTCCTCCGGCACACCGGCCGACTGGTCCTCGGATGCACCGGCCGACCGGTGCTCGGGTGCACCGGCCGACCGGTCCTCGGCCGGGGCCGGGCCCGTCACCGCAGCCGGGCCCGCAGAAAGGCGCAACCGGTCAGCAGCGCCGCCCGGGTGGGCGCGCTGTCGGCGAGGGCGTGCAGGGCCACGAAGTCGTGGACGGTCCCGAGGAACCGCACGGACAGCGCGTCGACACCGGCCTCGGACAGCCGCCGCGCGTACTGCTCGCCCTCGTCGCGGGCCACGTCGGCCTCCGCGGTGACCACCAGGGCCGGCGGCAGCCCCGCCAGCTCCTGCGGGCGCGCCCGCAGCGGGGCCGCGGTGGGCTCGCTCCGCCGGGCCGGGTCGGCGGCGTACCGCTGCCAATAGGCGCGCAGCGCCCGGCGGGTGAGCAGGTAGCCGGTGGCGAACTGGCGTTGCGAGGGGCTGTCGCAGCGGGCGTCGGTGAGCGGGTAGTAGAGCAGCTGCGCGCTGATCCGCGGCCCGCGCCGCGCCTTCGCCAGCATGGTCACGGCGGCGGCCAGCGTGGCACCGGCGCAGTCGCCGGCGACCGCCAGCCGGCCGGGGTCCAGCGCGAGTGCGCCGGCCTGGGCGACCGCCCAGGCCAGCAGGGCGTAGCACTCCTCCAGCGCCACCGGGTAGCGGGCCTCGGGGGCGCGGCTGTACTCCGGGACGACGGCGCACACGCCGGCACCGGTGACGAGTTCGCTGATGAGCCGGGCGTGGGTCTGGGCGTCGCCGAGCGACCACCGGCCGCCGTGCAGGTACAGCAGGGCCGGGAGCGGACCGCGCGCCCCGGCCGGGCGTACCGTCCAGAAGCCGAGCAGTCGCGCGGGGCCGACCGGTGCCACGTGGAAGACCGCGTCCACGGCGAAGTCCTCGAACCGGTCGGCCTGGGTCTCCCGCAGCGCCTGCCGCGCCGCGTCCGGGCCGAGGTCGTCGAGGGCGGGCGGCACGGCGGCGGCGCTGACCAGGCGCTGCACCACGGGGTCGAGGACGACGGCGGTCCCCGGGCCTCCGGATGTCATGGGCGCTCCTCCGGCCGGCCCTCGGGCGCCGTCACCGGCCCTGTACCAGGTCACGGAGCTGGTGGCGGCTGCTGATGCCGAGCTTGGGGTACACGTTGTACAGGTGCGAGCCGACGGTACGCGGCGACAGGAAGAGCCGTTCGCCGATCTCACGGTTCGACAGGCCGCGCGCGGCCAGCTGGGCGATCTGCCGCTGCTGCGCGGTCAGTTGCTCCAGCAGCCCCGCGTCCGCCGGGGCGGGGGCCGCACCGCTGGCGCGCAGTTCGCTGCCGGCGGCGGCCGCGAGGGCACCGGCGCCGAGGCGTTCGGCGGTCTCCAGGACGGCGGTCAGCTGCCGGCGCGCCTCCAGGGTGCGGCGGCAGCGGCGCAGCCAGATGGCGTAGTTGAGGCGGACGTGGGCGCACTCCCACGGCCAGCGGTTCGCCCCGTGGTTGACGAGCGCGAGCTGGAAGTGCTGCTCGGCCTCGCGGTCCGGGGCGACCAGGGCGGTGGCGTGGTGCAGCAGCAGCGTCATCCGGGTGCTCGGGCGGTCCCCCTGCTCCGCCGCGACCCGTTCCACGAGCGGCAGCGCCTCGGCCGACCGGCCGGTGCGCTGGGCGGTGACGGCGAGTTCGGCGACGGCCCGTGCGGACAGGAAGGGGTGCAGCGGTGCGCCGTCGGCGGTGAACAGGTCGCGCAGCTGCCGCCAGGCGTCCTCCATGTCGCCGCGGGTCAAGGCGGCGAGTCCGCGGGCGCGCAGCAGGCGGGCGTGGGTGGCCCGGTTCTCGTCGAGGCAGACGGCCCGCCACACGGAGGGGGTGAACCAGGGCTCCGGCGGCAGGGTGCCGCGCAGTGCCCGTACGGTCAGGGCCTGCGTCTCCAGGTCGGCCCGCAGCCGCGGCAGGCGCAGTACCGCGGCCTCCGTCAGGGCGTCCTCGGTCACGCTCCCGGCCTCGGCGAACCGCCCGGTGGCCAGCAGGGTGTCCACGAGCGGGAGCACCGACCAGCCGCGCAGCCCGAAGGCGCGGGCGCCGCGCAGCCGCTCGTCGGCCGTCCGCGACTGTCCCAGGTCCACGTCCGCCTCGTCCGACTGGTGGGCGACGGCGGCGAGGACCGCGTGGACCCCGTGGCCCCCGTGGACCGCGGAGGCGGTCGGGGCGCCGGGCGGCGCGGTGTGGGGGCCGTCGTCCGGGGCGTCGTACGGGTGGCCGGGGCCGGGCGGGATGCGGTGCGAGCGACCGAGGGCGGCGGTGGCGGTGGCGGAGCGTGGCCCGGTGGCCGCGGTGTCCAGCGCGGCCAGGGCCCGTCGGGTGTGCGGGGTGTCCAGGCGGCCCAGTGGTTCGGCCGTGGCGGGCCGCCACCGCCCGGACGCGTCGGCCTGCCGGGCCCGGTCGAGCAGCGCGGGCAGGGCCGCCGTGTGCTCCGGCAGCCCGGACTGGGCGGCGATGCCCGCCGCCAGGGCAGCGAGGGCGAGCGCGAGGGACCGGTCGACGTCGGGGAAGTGCACCGAGGCGTCGGCCAGCAGCTCGAAGGCCTCGCGCTGGGCGGACTCGTGGGAGAGGGCGGAGGCCAGGGCGCCGGCCGCGGCGCAGCCGAACTCCGGCTCGGCGCCTTCCTGGACGAGCCGTTCGTACAGCTCGCGGACCCAGCCGGGGTCGCCCGCGGCGTGGGCCGCGGTCAGGGCCTCGGCCAGCCGGCGGGCGCGTTCCGGCGGCCGCGGGCTGAGCCGGGCCGCCTGTTCCAGGGCGCGTGCGGCCTCCACCGCGTCCCGCCGCCGCCAGGCGGAGGCCTCCAGGGCGGCGGCGACGAAGGGGTTGGCGCCCACCGTGGCGGCGGCCAGGTGCCGGGCCCTGCCCTCGGGCTGCGCGGCGACCCTGGCGAGCTCCCGGTGGGCCTGCTGGCGCTCGCCGGCCGGGCGCCCGAGGTAGGCGGCCGAGCGGGCCAGCGGATGCCTGAAGTCGAACCGGTCCTCGGCCAGCGCGATCAGCCCCGCCACCTCGGCCGGCGCCCACACCGCCAGGTCACCGGTGCCGAGGGCGGCCATGACGGTGGCGACGGTCCCGCCGGGCCCCGCGGCCGCCGCGTACAGCAGGGCCCGGCGGGTCTCGGCCGGAAGCGCGTCGACCCGTACGCCGAAGGCGTGCGCGTGCCGTACCGCTTCGGCGGGGCCCGGCGCGCCGCGGCCCAGTTCCACGATGGCCAGCGGGTTGCCCGCGGCCTCGGCGAGGATCTCCAGCCGGTGCCGGCCGGTGGGCGCGGCCGGCTGGCGGTCGAGGAGGGCCGCGGCCGAGGCGCCGTCGAGTGGGCCCAGCCGCAGGGTCTCGGTGCCGGGCGGCGGGCCGGGCAGGGCCGCCTCGTGGCGTGCGGCGAGCAGCACCGTCAGGGCCCGGCCGGCCAGCTGCCGTACGGCGGCGAACAGCGCCTCCGGGAAGGCACGGCCGCACAGGTCGGCGTCGTCCACGCACACCAGCACCGGGCCGGCCCCGGCGAGCCGGTCCAGCAGCGCCGTCACCGCGGCGTGCAGCTCCGCCTCGTCCACCGGGCCCTCCACCGGCGGTACGGCCGTCAGCGCCCGTCGCCGGTCGGCGGGCAGGGCGGCCAGCTCGTCCCGCACCGGTGGCGTCAACAGCTGGTGCAGACAGGCGTGCGCGTGCCGCGGGTCCTCGGCCCAGCCCTGCGCGGCCAGCACCAGTACACCGTCGGCGGCGGCCCGGTCCCGGACGTGCCGGAGCAGTGTCGTACGCCCGGTCCCCTCCTCGCCGAGGAGCAGCAGGGTCTGGGGAGTGCCGGGCTCGCGCCGCACGCACCTGAGGATCCGCTCGATCTCGCCGTCCCGGCCCAGGACGGCGGTCTCGTCGCCGGTCGTGGACTGCTGGGGTGGGTGGACCGTCATGCACAAACTCCCCGGGTAATGCGCGTTTTCCCTGGCCAGGGCCATCTTCGCGGAGTCCGGGGAGGCGCGCTTCTGTCACATGACCAGTCACCCGCGCCGGCGGCCGGCCATCTCGCGCGGGCCCGCGGTTCCGGTCCTGCCGCGGGCCGCTGGCAGGATTGCCGTATCAGCGGCTCGACGACCTCGACGACAAGGACGGTTCATGCACGCCGGCACCACCGACCACCTCTCCGATCCGGGCATCCTGGGACGGGCCGCCGAGCTGGGCCGTCTCGACCGGCTGCTCGGGGCGGTGGACGGCAGCGGCCCGCAGGTGCTGGTGCTGACCGGGGAGCCGGGGGCGGGCAAGAGCACCCTCGTGGACCGGGCGGCCGAGCGGGGCCGGGACCGGGGCCTCGGGATCCTGCGGGTGCGCGGCAGCGAGGGCGAGGCGGGTCTCGGGCTGTCGGGCGTGCACCAGCTGCTGCATCCGCTGCTGCCCGGCGAGGGCCTGCCCGCGGGGCAGCGGGAGGCGCTGGACCGCGCCTTCGGTCCGGAGGCGGCGGCGTACGAGCCGAAGCTCGACCAGCTGTCCCTGTGCGTCGGCGTCCTCGGGCTCATCACCGAGGCCGCCGCACGCCGGCCGCTGCTCCTGCTGGTGGACGACGCGCAGTGGCTGGACCTCGGTTCGGTGGACGTGCTGGCCTTCCTCGCCCGGCGGCTCGAGGGCAGGCCGGTGGTACTGCTGCTCGCCGCCCGCGAGGACGGCGTACCGGCCCGTTTCGACCGGGCCTTCCCGCAGATCACCCTGGGCGCGTTGAGCCGTACCGCGGCCGGGCAGCTCCTGGACGCGCAGCCGGATCCGCCGCGTGGCAAGGCACGGGCCGAGATCCTCCAGCAGGCGGCCGGCAACCCGCTGGCCCTGATCGAGCTGCCGCGCGCCCTGGCCCGGGGCCGGACCGGGGACATGGGGGCCGGCGGGGCCGGGGGCGCCACGCTGCCGCTCACCGCGCGCCTGGAGAACCTGTTCGCCGCCGACCTGCCCGGCCTGCCCGCGCCGACCCGGGCGGCCCTGCTCCTGGTGGCAGCGGCCGGCCCGGCCCGGCTGGCCGACCTCATACGGGCCGCCCCCGAGCTGGACGTCGTGGCGGCGCTGGACCCCGCGGAGCGCGCCGGCCTGGTGCGGGTGGCGGACGGCGGGGTGCTGCTGCGGCACCCGCTGGTGCGCTCGGCCGTCTACCACGCGGCTTCCTTCCACGAGCGCCGGCAGGCCCATCTCGCCCTGGCCGCCGCGCTGGCCGGGGAGCCGGACCGCCGGGCCTGGCATCTGGCCGCCGCCGCGACCGGCCAGGACGCGGAGGTCGCCGACGCCCTGGCGGAGAGCGCCGAACGGGCCCGGGGCCGGGGCGGCTACGCGGCGGCCGCCACCGCGCTGGAGCGTGCCGCCGAGCTGACCCCGGCGCCGGACCTGCGGGCCCGGCGTCTGCTGACGGCCGCGCAGGCGGCGATGTTCGCCGGTCATCCGCAGTGGGTCGGCGAGCTGAGCGGCCGCGTCGGGGGGATGACCGAGGACCCCCGGCTGCGTGCCGAGGCCTCGCTGCTGGGCGGCTGGGCCCTCGGCGTGACCCTCCGTCACGAGGAGGCGCTGGCACTGCTGTTCGGGGTCGCGGAAGCCACCGCGACCTCCGCTCCGGGCCTCGCCCTCGGCGCTCTGGGCACCGCCGCCACCTCCGTCTACAACTCCGGCGCGCCCTACTACCGCGCCGAACTCGACCGGATCAGCGGCCTGATCGACGGGGACGACGACCCCGCCGGCCGTGCCTGGGCCCGGGCGGTCGTCGACCCCGTTCACGAACGGCTCCGTCTGACAGAGCACTTGGCGGCGGGACTGGCCGCCCTGGCGCAGGAGGAGTCGCTCGGCGACCTCACCGCTCTGGGCGGCACGGCCTGGATCCTGGACGAGACCGAGCAGGCGGTGCGCATCCTCGGGCGGACCATGGACGTCCTGCGGCGGGCGGGCAGCGCGGGCACGAACGCGACCGTGACCCAGGCGCTCGCCCTCGCCCTGTTCGAGAACGGCTCGTGGACGGCGGCCGAGGAGGCGGCGCACGAGGCGTTCTGGATGGCGACGGAGGCGGGGGCGGACAACGTGACCGTGGGCGCCGGCATCCTGCGGGCCACTCTGCGCGCGCTCCAGGGCGACCCCGCGACCGCCCGGGCCGAGGCGGCGCACGCCGTACGGGGCGTGGACCTGCGCAGATCGCTGAGCCTGCAGGTCCGCCATCGGCACGCCATCGGCATGGCGGCGTTCGTGGCCGGCGACCACGCGGACGCCTACGAGCAGTTGCGTGCGACCTTCACCCGGGACTTCGGCCCGGCGCCCGTCCACTACCACGCCTCGCTCTACTACCTGGGCGACCTGGCGGCCGCGGCGGTGCGCGCCGGGCGGGCGGACGACGCGCGCACGGTGTCCGACGCCGTGCGGCAGGACCTGAAGCCGGACCCGTCCCCGCGCCTGGCCGCTGTACTGCACCGGGCCACCGCCCTGCTGACCGACACGGACGACGCCGAGCGGCACTTCCGCGCCGCCCTCGAGGACCCGGCCACCGACTGCTGGCCGTTCGAGAAGGCCCTCGCCCACCTCGACTTCGGCGAGTGGCTGCGCCGGCGCCGCCGCAGCGCCGAGGCCCGCCCGCACCTGGCCGCGGCCCTGGAGTGCTTCCAGCGCCTGGACGCCCGCCCGTGGACCGAGCGGGCGACGGCGGAGCTGCGGGCCGCCGGGGCGGCGACCGGCCCGGCGCCCGCCGGTGAACTCACCCCGCAGGAACGCCAAATCGCCGAACTGGCCGCCCAGGGCCTGACCAACCGCGACATCGCGGCCCGCCTCTACCTCTCCCCCCGTACGGTCGGCTACCACCTGCACAAGATCTTCCCCAAGCTCGGCATCACGGCCAGAGCCCAGCTCCGGGACGCCCTCACGGAGGGGGGCATGGGCTGACCTATCCCTGCGGCCGGTCGCACAGGGCGTGGTCGACGAGGAGGCCCGTGGCGCGGTTGAGGGCGGCGAGGTCCGGCGGGGCGGTCGTGGTGGTGAGGGAGACGGTCACCGCGCGGCTGCCGTCCGCGCTCACCGCGGGGCGGGTGTTGACGCCCGCCCCGTCGCCCTCGTGGGTGTAGTAGTAACCGCCGCAGGAGAGCGGGATGGTGCGCAGCCCGAGGCCGTAGGTGCCCTCGGGCATCTCGGCGACGTCCTCCGGGTCGTCGGTCCGCTCGACGGTCTGCCGCATCTCGCGCCACTGTTCGGCGGGGATCAGCCGGCCGCCGGCCAGGGCGCGGAAGAAGGTGTTCAGGTCGGCGGTGGTGCTCACCACGCCGGAGTCGGCGGTGTGCTGGAAGCTGTGCTCGGTGACGTCGAGGCGGGTGCCGTCCGCGGTCGTCAGGTACGCGCGCACGAACGGCTCCGGCAGATACGGGTCGAGCCCGGGGACCGAGGTGTTGCGCAGGCCCAGCCTCGCGATCACCCGGTGCGCGACCAGGTCCTGCCAGCTCGCGCCGCCGGCCTTCTCGGCGATCATCCCGGCGACCAGGTAGTTGGTGTTCGAGTACGCCCATCGGGTGGCCCCGCCGGGCTGCGGCACGAACAGCGGCCGGTGCTTCATCGCCACCGCCACCAGGTCGGCGGCCGGGGTGGTGTCGTAGCGGTTCTCGTCGAAGTGGTTGATCAGCCGGTCCTGGATCTCCGGGTCGTCGACGTAGTCGTACAGGCCGCTGGTCTGGCGGAGCAGGTCGCGTACGGTGATCCGGCCGCCGTCGTTTCCGTTGCCGTCGACGACCCCCGGCAGCCAGTGCTCGACGGTGTCGTCCAGCGACAGCCGCTTCTCCGCGGCGAGTTGGAGGACCACGGTGGCGGTGAACGTCTTCGTCGTGCTCGCCACGCGGAAGTGCGCGTTCCACGGCACCGGTGCCGGGGAGCCGGCGGTCCGGGTGCCGATGCGTGCCATGAGCGGCGCCCCGTCCGCCCGGTCGACCCGGGCGAGCACGTTCACATCGCCTCCCCCCGCCTGCCGTACGGCCGCGAGGTCCTGCCGGAGGGTGGCCACGCCGTAGGAGTGCCGCGCGGCCGGGTGGTGTCCGGCGGTGACGGCGGTCGCGGTCATGGGTGAGGCCAGTGCGAGCAGGGCTGCGGTCAGCAGGGCGGCCCCGGCCCTCTTCGACGACGGCATCTGCATGTTCGAATCCCCCGTTGCTTCTGGGTGTCCCGGTCGGTGACGCCCCCCAGCCAACCCGAACCGGAAGCGCGTGGGGAGGGGATCTCCCACCGGATGAGGGGTGTACGTAGCCCCCCTGCCGGACCGTTCCGGGTCAGCGGCGCCGCTGCTCGGCTCGGTGCTCGAAGTCGCCGTGCCTGTTGTCGGCGGGGTCGACGGTCACCCCGGGTGGCAGACTCTTTCGTGACGCCGTACCCCCGTGACGAATGACTGGAGCCGCCCATGAGCGGACGGAACTGCCAGGTCTGCGCCGCCCCGCTGCCGGATCGCGGCCGTGTCCGGACTTCCGTCTACTGCTCGGCGGCCTGCCGCCGACGCGCCTACCGGCAGCGCCACACCGCGGTCGACCAGCCGGCGTCGAGCCGTACGAGTTCCTCACCGAGGTCGAGCTGCGTCCGGCCACCGGCGGTGGCACGCACGTGACCATGACGGCCGACGCCATGCACGACGAGGAGTGGACCGGGCGGCCGGCCGCCGGGCGGGCGATCGAGAGGGACAACCTCGCCGGGGTGGCCGGGTCCTGACCGATCGGCTCCGGATGCCGCTCGGACCCGTCGGTGGCGAGGGGGCCGCGGACGGGTTCGGGCAAGCGCCCTGTGCCCGGCGCGCGGCCACGTCGGGCACAGGCGTGTCCGCGGTGGATCCGCACGTGCTCGCCGTGGCCGCCTCTGGACGGTGCAAGGCATTCATGATCAGCTCGGGGCATGAGTTCCTTGATACGTCACGTGACCGTCGACGCCGCCGACCCGTTCGCTCTCGCGGGCTTCTGGGCCCGGGCCCTGGACGGCTCACTGGCTGACGACGACTTTCCCGGGGACCCGGCGGCCACGGTCACGAGTGCCGCCGGCACCCTGCTGTTCGTCAGGGTCGACGACCGCAAGGAGGCGAAGAACCGCGTGCATCTCGATCTCCAGCCCCAGGACCGCACCCGGGACGAGGAGGTCGAGCGCCTGCTCTCGCTCGGGGCCACGCTGCAGGGAGACCACCGAAGGCCCGACGGAACCGGGTGGGTGACGCTGTACGACCCCGAGGGCAACGAATTCTGTGTGGAACGCAGCGCGGCGGAACGCGCGAACCCCTGATGTCCCGTCGGCTGGTCTCGGGGTCGTCCGGACGCTGGGCGGGTGGGCCCTGTTCAGCCGGCATCCGGTCCGGACGGCGGAAGGCTCCCCGGGACCCCTACCGGCCTCCCGCCGGCGTCGGGGACGGGCAGGGCGGCGTCCGGCGCGGCCGGTTCCGGCCTGGGGAGGGGACGAGGGCGGCCGAAGCGGCGCATCGCGGGGACCTCGACGAGGGTGTGCAGAACCCAGGCCAGGCACCAGGAGACCACGTACGCGGTGACGCCGAGGGTGATGGCGACGGGCGTGCTCCACTGGCGCTTCGCGCCGAGCGCGACATGGCCGAAGTTGAGGATCTGCCAGTGCACCAGGTAGAAGGCGAAGGAGAGTTCGCCCAGCCGCACCACGGGACGGCTGCGGAACGGTGAGGACAGTCCCTTCATGTCGGCCGTGGCCGCGGCGGCGACGACCAGGGCGATCGGGGCTCCGGTGGCCGCGACGAAACTCCACGGCTCGGGCACGTTCGAGGCGAGGAGGTAGCCGCAGAACAGCAGGCCGAGCGCCGGGTAGAGGCCGAGGCGGATCCACTTCTCCTCCAGGACGATACAGGCCATCACCATGCCCAGCACGAAGTCCAGGGCGCGCACCGGCGGGAACATCTGGATGAACCACACGTGCCGGGCCGGAATGGTGTAGAACATCGGCCGGTCCGGGAGGAGTTCGGCGACGAACGGCACCACCCACATGGCCGCCGCCAGACCCGCCGCCCACCACCACAGGCGCTGCGGGCGGATCCGCCCCACCAGCTTGTACAGCAGCGGGAAGCAGAGGTAGAAGACCACCTCGCAGGCCATCGACCAGCTGACGAAGTCCATGCTGAAGGTGATGTCCATCGGCGGGAACCACGGATGGATCAGGAAGAGGTTCGGGATCGCGCTGTGGGCCGCGATCGGGATGCCCAGCGCCAGCATGGTCACGGCGGCCAGGGCCCAGGCGACCACGTGGTTGGGGTAGATCTTCGCGGTGCGGCGGCGGTAGAAGCGGCGCAGCGGCTCACCGGGCTTGGCGACCATCGTCAGGATGAAGCCGCTGAGCACGAAGAAGAACCCCACCTGCATGGGCCCGGCGCGGCCGACGAGCCGGCTGTACCACTCCCCTACCTCGGTGTCGCGGAAGGGGAACTGGTAGGCGAAGTGGAAGAGGAAGACGATCGAGGCGGCGACGAAGCGCATGCCGTCGAGGGCGGGCAGCCACAGGGTGCGCGGGCCGCTGCGCGAGAAGGCCATCGGGATCAGCTCCGTTCGAGGGCGGGTTGCGGGGCGGGCCGGCCGGGCGCCGGGGCGGGGCGCGGGACGAGCACGACGCGGCCCCGGTGCACCCGGTCCTCGATCAGCCGGTGGCCGGTGGCGGCCTGGTCGAGCGGGAGGCGGGCGTGCACGGCGGGGCGCAGGGTGCCGTCGCCGAGGCGCCGGGTGAGCTCGGCGAGTCCGGCGCGGTACTGGTCGGGGCGGGCGGTGCGCCAGGCCGAGAGGGAGAAGCCGGTGACGGCCTTGAGGGCGATGAGGTCCATGACGGAGACGCGCGGGATGTCGGTGCCGCCGCCGGCCGAACCGTAGAACACCAGGCGCCCGGCCGGGGCGAGAGCCCGCACGCCCGCGAGCAGGACGTCGCCGCCGATGCTGTCGAGGACGACGTCGGCGCCGCGGCCGCCGGTCGCCTCGCGGACCGCGTCGGGCCAGTCGGGGCGCGTGGGGTCGATGACCGTGTCGGCACCGAGGCCGGCCGCGAACTCCCTTTTGGCGGGCGTGCTCGCGGCGGCGAGGACCTGTCCGGCGCCGGCGGCCCGGGCCAGCTGGACGGCGAGGTGGCCGATGCCGCCCGCCGCCGCGTGCACCAGGACGCTCTCGCCCTCGCGCAGGCCCGCGGTGGCCAGGACGCCCACGGCGATGGGGCCCGCGCCGGGCAGGACGGTCGCCTCGGCGGCGTCCAGCTCCGCGGGCACCGGCACCAGGGAGTCGGCCCGGGCCACCATGTGGTCGGCGTAGGCGCCCTCCATCAGGAAGGCTCCCACCCGGTCGCCGACGCGGACGCCGGCGGTGCCCGGGCCGAGCTCGGCCACGGTGCCCACGACGTCACCGCCGAGCAGCAGCGGCAGGGTCGGGTGCCACATGGGGGCGGGGAAGGTGTCGGCGCGCATCTGGGTCTGGGCGAAGCCCACGCCGACGGCCTCGGCGGTGATGAGGACCTCGCCCGGGCCGGGTCGGGGGATCGGCAGTTCGCGGGGGCGCAGGACGTCGGGGCCGCCGTATGCGTCGAGCGGTACGGCGAGCATCCTGCGGGGGACGGCGGTCATGGCGTGTCTCCGGACGTTCCGACGAGGCCGAGAGGGGAAGTGGAGGGGAAAGAGGGCTGGTTCACCACGGCACGGGGCCCTGGGCCGACTGGAAGGTCCCGGTCGGGCCGTCGTCCGGCAGCAGGGCCAGCCGCAGGACGGCCTCCGCGGCGTCCGCGGGCGAGCCCGGACCGGAGTGGCCGTTGAGGTCGGTGGCGACATAGCCCGGTTCCACGGCGTTGACCTTGATGCCGTCGGGGCGCAGGGCGTGGGCGTACTGCAGCGTGACGGCGTTCAGGGCGGCCTTGGACGTGCCGTACGCCAGCAGCTGGTAGGGCGCGAGGCGTTCGGGCTGCTGGGCGTTGACGGTCTGGGAGCCGAGGCTGCTGGAGAGGTTGACGACGCGCGGGGCCGGAGAGCGGCGCAGCAGCGGGAGCAGTGCGGTGGTGACGGTGACCACGCCGAAGACGTTGACCTCGTAGGTGCGGCGCAGGTGGTCGGCGGTGGCCTCGGGGACGGGGATGCCCGCGTCGAGCAGCACGCCCGCGTTGTTGACGAGGAGGTCGAGCCTTCCGGCCGTCTCCTCGACGGCGGCCGCGGCGGCCTTCGCGGAGTCGGGGTCGGTGACGTCGAGCCGGACGTACCGGACGTCGGCGCCCTCGTCCGTGAGGGCGGCGGCCGCGGCCCGTCCGCGTTCCCTGTCGCGGGCGGCGAGGAAGACCGTGGTGCCGAGGGCGCCGAGGCGGCGGACGGTGTGCAGGCCGATGCCCTTGTTGGCGCCGGTGACCAGGGCGACGGAGGGGATACGGGCAGCCGGGGTCATCGGGTTCCTCCCACCCGGGTCGCGGGCGGCTGTTCGAGGTGGACGGTGTCGTGGGCCTCGACGAGTTCGGCGATGCGCCCGCGGTCGGCGGGGCCCGGCCCGGCGAGCAGGTCGGCCAGGCCCTCGAACATCAGCTCGGCGCCGCCGGGTGTGGTGACGAAGAGCATCCGGCCCTCGGCGTCGCCGACGTTGCGGAAGCCGTGTCCGATGCCGCGGGGGGCGTAGACGACGCCTCCGGGAGCGGTGCGATGGAGGCTCTCGCCGACCTGGATGTCGTAGCAGCCCTCCAGGACGTAGAAGGCCTTGTCCGTGTGGCGGTGGTAGTGGAAGGGCGGGCCGCTGCCGGGAGGTGTGGTGACCTCGAAGAGGGAGAACAGGCCGCGGGTGTCGGCGCCGCGCAGCAGGAACCTGCCGCGTTCGACGGTCCACTCGACGCAGGGGGTCTCCTCTGTCACCACGAACTTGGGAGATGCGGGCAGGGAGTTGTGGGTGGCGGTCATGATGCTCCCGCAAGACTTCGAACTTCGTCGAACATTACGATGATGTTGGAACACTGCGGCGAGGCGGAGTTATGCTCGCGTCCATGAGCGATGTGGTGTTCCATCCGCCGGTGGAGGAGCTGGTCCTGACGAAGGTGCTCGCCGCCCTCGCCGAACCGGCCCGGTTGGCGATCGTGCGTGCCATCGCCCGTACCGGGGAGACCGGGGTGTCGTGCACCCAGATCCAGCAGGACGCGGGGATCGAGATCGGCAAGTCGACGATGTCGCACCACCAGCGCGTGCTGCGGGAGTCCGGGGTGACCCGCACCCGCATCGAAGGCTCCCGGCGGATGCTGACCCTGCGCCGCACCGACCTGGAACGCCGCTTCCCCGGCCTGCTCGACGCGGTGCTCACCGACAGCGACACGGTCGTCGGGGCGGCCGCCCTCTGAGGCACGCGGGCGGCCGGTCACGGGGACTCCAGCCGCAGCGCCGCGTAGGCGCGGGCGGCCGGTTCCCAGCGCAGCACCGCGTGACCGGCCGCCGCGTGGACGTCCCGCCAGTAGCGCTGCAACGGCTCGCTCTCCTGCTGCGCCCGGGTACCGGACGAGCGCAGCAGCCCGTCCACGGCCGCCACCAGGAGGTCGACCGCCAGCGCGTGGTCCCGCTGCGCGCGGGCCGTCGCGGCGGCGTCGGGACGGCCCTCGTCGGCGTCGGCGGCGGCCCGCGTCAGCAGCAGCCGCGCGGCGTCCGTCTCCCCCGCCGCCCGGGCCAGCGCCAGCTCCTCGGTGGCGGTGGTCTCCCCTGACATGCCGAGTCCGCCGGCCCGGGCCGCGCGCCGGGCGGCCTGGCTCGCGGTCCAGGCCGTCAGGGCACCGTCCAGCGCGCCGAGCGCGGGCGCCGCGAAGGACAGTCCGCTCACGCTCTTCAGCGGCACCCGGTGGCAGTGCGCGTCCGACGCCTCGGCCCGCCCGGCCAGCAGGGTCTCCCGGGCGAAGCTGTGCCCGTACGGCACGAAGACCGGCTCGGCCAGCACCAGCGTGTCGCTGCCGGTGCCGCGCATGCCGACGGTGAACCAGGTGCGCTCGATCTCGTAGGCGGAGCGCGGGACCAGCAGGAAGCGCACCTCCCGGCGGTCGCCGTCCACCGGGACCGGGCAGCACAGCAGGGCGTGGTCCGCGTGGTCGATGCCGCTGACGAACGCCCAGCGACCGCTCAGCAGCCAGCCGCCGGCGACCGCCGTGGCCTCGCCGCCGGGCAGCAGTGCGCCGACCACCAGGGCGTCCGGGTTCCCGGCCCACACCGCACGCTGCCCGGCCTCCGGCAGAAAGCCGGCCATCCGGCCGAGCGAGGCGGCGATCGACGCCACCCAGGCGGCGGAGGGGTCCGCCACGGCGACCTCGGCCGTGGTGTCGAGGAACCGTCGGAACGTGCCCTGTGTGCCGCCCCAGCGGGCCGGCACGAAGTGACGCGCGAAGCCGGCCTCGCGCACGGCGTGCACCACCTCCGGCGTCGGCCGCCGGTCGGCCTCCGCCTTGTCTGCGTGGTCCGCGGCGAGAGCGACGAGACGCTCCGCTGGGTTGGGGCCGGGCATGCGGCACACCTCCTTGTGAGGACGGGGCGCCAGCGTGTGCGTCCGGGCTCGAAGCGGGCTCGACCGCCGCTAGGGCCCGGTGGACGGGATGCGAGCCCCACCCCGTTTCGAGCCGCTCTCAAGGGTGGGGCCGCAGCCTGACCTGGCCCGGGGACCGCCCGGCGCCGGCGAGTGAAAGGAAGACGACGCGATGCCCTTGTCCGACCTCAGGCGCACAGGAGGTGTGCGGTGACCCGGCGTGTGGTGCTCACCGGCATCGGGGTGCGTGCACCGGGCGGTTCCGGAACGAAGGAGTTCTGGGACCTGCTGACCGCGGGCCGTACGGCCACCCGGCGCATCTCCTTCTTCGACCCGTCCCCGTTCCGCTCGCAGGTCGCCGGTGAAGTCGACTTCGATGCCCGTGCCGAGGGGTTCACGCCCCGCGAACTGCGGCGCATGGACCGCGCCACCCAGTTCGCGGTCGCCTGTACCCGTGACGCCCTCGCCGACAGCGGTCTGGAGCCGGGCTCGGCGCAGCCCGGCCACCCCGAGCCGCACCGCGTCGGCGTCAGCCTGGGCAGCGCCGTCGCCTCCGCGACCAGCCTGGAGCGCGAGTACCTGGTGATGTCCGGGGGCGGCCAGGAGTGGGTCGTCGACCCGGGCTATCTGTCGCCCCACATGTTCGACTACCTCAGCCCGGGCGTGATGCCCGCGGAGATCGCCTGGGCGGCGGGCGCCGAAGGCCCGGTGACGATGGTCTCCGACGGCTGCACCTCGGGCCTCGACGCGGTGGGGTACGCGGCCCAGCTGATCCGCGAGGGCAGCGTGGACGTGATGGTCGCGGGCGCCGCCGACACCCCCATCTCGCCGATCGTCGTGGCCTGCTTCGACGCGATCAAGGCGACCACGACCCGCAACGACGACCCCGAACACGCCTCGCGCCCCTTCGACGGCTCCCGCAACGGCTTCGTGCTCGCCGAGGGCGCCGCCATGTTCGTCCTGGAGGAGTACGAGTCCGCCCGGGCCCGCGGCGCGCACGTCTACGCCGAGATCACCGGCTATGCGACGCGCTCGAACGCGTACCACATGACCGGTCTGAAGAAGGACGGCCGGGAGATGGCCGAGGCGATCCGGGTGGCCCTCGGGCAGGCCCGTACCGACGCCACCTCCGTCGACTACGTCAACGCGCACGGCTCGGGAACCAAGCAGAACGACCGGCACGAGACGGCCGCCTTCAAGCGGAGCCTCGGGCAGCACGCGTACGACGTGCCGGTCAGTTCCATCAAGTCGATGGTCGGCCACTCGCTGGGCGCCATCGGGTCGATCGAGATCGCCGCCTGCGCCCTGGCGATCGAGCACGGCGTCGTCCCGCCGACGGCGAACCTGCACACCGCCGACCCCGAGTGCGACCTCGACTACGTCCCGCTCACCGCGCGGGAGCGGCGGCTGGACACGGTGCTGACCGTGGGCAGCGGCTTCGGCGGCTTCCAGAGCGCCATGGTGCTGCAGCGTCCGGAAGGAGCCCGCGCATGACCGCGACCACCGTCGAGGTCCCCGCCGTCCGCGCCCCGGCCACCCGGGCCGTCGTCACCGGCCTCGGGGTCACCGCCCCCAACGGGCTGGGCACGGAGGCGTACTGGAAGGCCGTGCTGGCGGGCGTCAACGGGATCAGGGAGCTCGGCCGGTTCGACACCAGCCGGTTCCCGTCCCGGCTGGCCGGCGAGATCACCGACTTCCGGGCCGAGGACCACCTGCCCGGGCGGCTGCTCCCGCAGACGGATCTGTCGACCCGGCTGGCGCTCGCCGCCTCCGACTGGGCGCTGGCCGACGCGGACGTGACGCCGGAGACGCTCACCGACTACGCCAAGGGCGTGGTGACGTCGAACGCCACCGGCGGGTTCGCGTTCACCCACCAGGAGTTCCGCAAGCTGTGGACCCGTGGGCCCGAACACGTCAGCGTCTACGAGTCGTTCGCCTGGTTCTACGCGGTCAACACCGGGCAGATCTCGATCCGCAACACCATGCGCGGGCCGAGCGCCGCCCTGGTCGGCGAGCAGGCCGGAGGTCTCGACGCTCTCGGACACGCGCGGCGCACCGTACGGCAGGGCACCGACCTGGTCGTCGCGGGCGGCGTCGACTCGGCGCTCGACCCGTGGGGCTACGCCTCGCAACTCGCGGGCGGCCGGGTGACCACGGTCGCGGATCGGGACCGGGCGTATCTGCCGTTCGACGCGCGGGCCGCCGGCTACGTGCCGGGCGAGGGCGGGGCGATCCTGGTCGTGGAGAACCCGGAGACCGCCCGGGAGCGCGGGGTGGGGCGGGTGTACGGCGAGATCGCGGGCTACGCGGCCACGTTCGACCCGGCACCGGGCTCCGGCCGGCCGCCGCGGCTGCGCCGGGCCGTCGAACTCGCCCTCGCGGACGCGGGGGTGACGCCCGGCGAGGTCGACGCGGTGTTCGCCGACGCGGCCGGCATCCCCGAACTCGACCTGGCCGAGGCCGAGGCGCTGGCCGGCGTCTTCGGCCCCGGCTGCGTCCCGGTCACCGCTCCCAAGTCGCTCACCGGGCGCCTGTACGCGGGAGGCGGTCCGCTCGACGTGGTGGCGGCCCTGCTCGCCATCCGCGACGGAGTGCTGCCCGCGACCGCCGGGACCACCGAGGTACCCGAGCGCTACGGCCTCGACCTGGTCCTCGGCGAGCCCCGCGAACTGCCCGTCCGCACCGCCCTGGTGCTCGCGCGGGGCCGCTGGGGCTTCAACGCGGCCCTCGTGGTCCGCGCGACCGGGCTCTGAGCACGCCCGCGCACCGCGACGGGTCCGCCCGCCCGTCGTTCCTGCCCGCACGTGACATCTCACCACCCATGACACGAAGGCGAGTTCACATCGTGAAGATCATGACCCTGGACGATCTGCGCCGCATCCTGCGCGAGTGCGCCGGCTTCGACGAGGGCCTGGCGGACGACGCGGCCGCGCTCGACGCGGCCTTCGAGGACCTGGGCTACGACTCCCTCGCCCTGATGGAGAGCGCGGCCCGCATCCAGAAGGAGTTCGGCGTGGTCATACCCGACGACGAGATCACCGAGGTGGAGACCCCGCGGGCGCTCCTCGGCCTGGTCAACGGCAGCCTGACCGCGGCCGCCTGAGCGGGCCGGCGAGGAGAGAACGCCATGACGGAGCAACGTCTTCACCACACCGAGCACACCCTGACCGTGGACGCGCCGGCCGCCGAGCTCTACGGCCTGGCGGCCGACGTCACCCGCTGGCCCGCCCTGTTCGGGCCGAGCGTGCACGTGCAGCACCAGTTGCGCGAGGAGCGGGCCGAGCGGTTCGAGCTGTGGGCCGTCGTCAACGGCGAGGTCGGCAGCTGGGTCTCGCAGCGGACCCTGGACCCCGACCGGCTGCGCGTGACCTTCGCCCAGGTCCGCAGCCGGGCCCCGATCGCCTCGATGCGCGGCGAGTGGCTGTTCCGCAGGCTGTCGCCGACGCGCACGGAGATCGTGCTCCGGCACACCTTCTCCGCCGTCGACGACGACCCGCAGTCCGTGGCGTGGATCCTGCAGGGACTGGACCGCAACAGCCCCGAGGAGCTGGCCGCGCTGGCCCGGCTCGCGCTGTACGGGCACCCGGTGGACGACCTCGTGTTCTCCTTCACGGACACCGTCCGCCTCACCGGGCCGGCGGCGGACGCCTACACGTTCGTCCACCGGGCCGACCGGTGGGCCCGGCTGCTGCCGCACGTGGGCCGGGTCCGGCTCGCCGAGCCCTCACCGGGGGTGCAGGAGCTGGAGATGGACACGGTGACCTCGGACGGCTCGGCGCACACCACGCGCTCGCTGCGGGTGTGCCGGACCGGCGAGTGGATCGCGTACAAGCAGCTGATCACGCCTCGGCTGCTGCTGGGGCACAGCGGCCTGTGGACCTTCGCCGACGGGCCCGGCGGCCCGGTGGTGACCGCCCGTCACACCGTGGCGCTCGACCCGGAGGCCGTGTCCGAGGTGCTCGGTGAGCACGCCACGCTCGCCGAGGCCCGGGAGTACCTGCGCGACGCCCTGGGGCGCAACAGCCGTACGACGATCGAGCACGCCGACGCGTTCGCGGCGGGCCGCCGCAAGCGGGCCGTGGCGCGTACCGCCTGAGGCGGCCCCTGCCGGGAAGGCGAAGGCCCGGTGGTCCGAAGGAGGACCGCCGGGCCTTCGCCGTGTGCGCTCGCGCACGGGTCACAGCAGGTGCGCGCCGCCGTCCACGGACAGGACCGCGCCGGTCGTGTAGGGCGACTCGATCAGCCCGTGCACGGACGCGGCGACGTCCTCGGGGGTGCCCACCCGGCGCAGCGGGGTGTTCTCCCGCACGTGCTCGGCGATCGCCGTGAAGTCCTTGGTCCACGGCGTCTCGATGAGCCCGGGCGCCACGGCGTTGACCCGGACCTGCGGTCCCGCGGTGTTGGCCAGCAGCCGGGTCATGTGCTCGATCGCGGCCTTGCTCACGGCGTACGGGACGGAGCTGCCCGCGGGCCTGCTGCCCGCCACGGAGGAGATGTTGACGACCACACCGTCGGCGGACTCACGCAGGTGCGGCATGGCTGCCACCGTGGTCGTCCAGGTGCCGATGACGTTCAGGTCGAGGATCTCGCGCCAGACGCCCGCGTGGGCCGCCTCCAGGTCCGAGTGCGGGATCACCCTGGTGGTGCCCGCGTTGTTGACCAGGATGTCGAGCCGGCCGTACCCGGCGACCGCCTCGGCGACCAGCCGGCGCGCCTCGCCCTCGTCCGAGATGTCGGCCTGGATGTACGTCGCCTCGGGCAGCGATCCGGCGAACCGGCGCCCGGCGTCCGCGGAACGCGCCGAGTTGATCACCACGCGGATCCCCGCGGCGGCCAGCCGTACGGCCACCGCGGCGCCGATGCCGGAGGTGGATCCCGTCACGAGGGCCACGCGCTTGTCGTCGGTCATGCTGTGAACTCCTTCGGGTGGATGCGGGGTGGATACGCCGGAGCGCACCGCCGGACCGGATCGCGGCCCGGCGGTGCGCTCGGGAGGAGGCCCCCCGGTCGGGGGGCGCGGCGGCCGGGCGCCGGGGATGGACGACCGGCCGCTCGTCGTGGGGGTCAGCGGGACGTGCTGTGGACGGCGACCCGGCGCACGCCCAGGCGGATGCCCTGGCCGTGCACGGACGCGGCCATGGTGGTCAGCCCGACGGCGAGCTGGCGCGGGGCGGCCGCGCGTTCCTCGCCGGGCAGCTCCCACAGCACGAAGGCTCCGTCGAACTGCTGGTGGCCCAGGTCGCCCACGGTGAGCGTGTGCCGCCCGTCGACCACCCAGCGGACGGTGCCCGCCGCCGGGTCGTGGGTCAGGGCGCAGTGGTGCGGGCGGCCGGGCCGTACGTCGCACAGCGGCACGGCGACGGAGAACGCGCGCTCGTCGCGGCCCGCCCGGGGCAGCCGTTCGTACAGCGCGTACACGGCGCTGCCGGTGAGGCAGAAGTCGAAGACCATGCCGGTCTCGCGGTCGAAGGTCATCAGTGCCCCCGCTCCGCGCCCGACGTCCCCGGCCGGATCCGCGGCGGCGCCCGACGCGGGTGCGCCCCAGGTGCCGTAGGCGCGTACCGCGAGCTCGGCCTCGACGGTCAGGGTCCGCTCCGGCGAGACGTCGAAGCCGGCGAAGCCGGTGGACGCGGTCGTCTCCAGGTAGGCGGTCCAGCGCAGGAAGGCGTCCGGCGGTTCGGGGCCCTCGGACGGGGTGAACGCCGGTTCCCCGGTGCCCGGATGGACGCTCCTCGGCACGATCACCACACCGTCCTCGCCGCGCCCGACGACTCCGTCGCCGCCCGCCCCGATGTGGGTGTCGCGCAGCCGCCAGGACGCGCCGGGGCCGGTGTGGTCCAGCCCGTGGGCGAAGTCGTCGACGAAGTGCACCCGCCGCGGGGTGCCGGTCTGCACGGTCATGGGTGCCGTACCTCTCTTCGTGGGTTGTGCCGGGCCGTTCGCGGGATCGGGGCGCGGCGCCCGGGGCTGCCCGGGCGGGGCTCAGTAGTTGCCCAGGCCGCCGCAGACGTTCAGGGCCTGCGCGGTGACGGCTGCCGCGTCGTCGCCGACCAGGTACTCGACCATCGCGGCGACCTCGCGGGTCTCCACATAGCGGCCCAGCGGCACCCGGCCGGTGATGCGGTCGAAGGTCTCCTCCTCGCTGACCTGCCAGATCCCGGCGTAGTGGGTGCGCACCCGTTCGGCCATGGGCGTCTCGACGAAGCCGGGGCAGACGGCGTTGACGGTGATGCCGGTACGGGCCAGTTCCAGGCCCAGCGCCTTGGTGAAGCCGACCACGCCGTGCTTGGAGGCGGAGTAGGGGGCGGCGTGCACGACGCCCTGCTTGCCGCCGGTGGAGGCGATGTTGACGATCCGGCCGCGCTCCTTCGCGAGCATCCCGCCGGTGGTCAGGACCTCCTTCGTCATCAGGAAGACGCTGTTGAGGTTGGTGTTGACGACGTCGAACCACAGCTCGTCGGGGATTTCGTGGGTGGCGCCGCCGCCGCTGCGGCCGGCGTTGTTCACGAGGATGTCCACCGGTCCGTAGCGCTCCACCGCGGCGCGCACGAAGGCGCGGATCTGCGCGGGGTCGGACACGTCGCACACCGTGCCGTCGGCGTCGTAGCCCTGCTCCTGAAGCGACTTGACGGTCTCGGTCAGCTGCTCCTGGCCGCGGGCACACAGGTACACGCGGGCGCCGAGACCGGCGAGTCGGCTCGCCACCTCCAGGCCGATCCCGCTGGTCGCGCCGGTGACCAGGGCCACCGGCCGCGCGGACTCACTCATGCTGCCTCCTCGTGTGCGGTCTGCGGTCCGAGCCTGCGCAGGTGTTCTCGAAGGGGGCTCGAAGCGGCCTTGACCGCCGTTCCTCGAGCCGGGTTCTAGGGGCGGGGGCGAACGTGAGTGGCCGTTCGTGCCCACCACTTGCCTCCGGGAGACAGCCATGACCAGCACGGAGACCGCCATGACCAGCGGCCACTCGCCGGCCGAGCGGGCCGCGCGGGTGACGCCGGAGCTGTACGCACGCGTGCAGCACTTCTACGCCCATCAGATGCAGGCACTCGACTCGCTGCGGTTCGAGGACTATGCGGCGACCTTCACCGAGGACGGCACCTTCCAGCACTCGCCCGGCGTGGAACCGGCGCGCACCCGGCCCGGGATCGTGGCCGAACTGGTCGAGTTCCACAAGCGGTTCGACGGCGACCCGGTGCAGCGGCGGCACTGGTTCGGACACGTCGCGCTGGTACCGGGCCCGGACGGCGAGCTCCTGTCCACCACCTACGCCCTCGTGGTCACCGTCCGTCCCGGCGGCAAGCCGGAGATCGCCCCGAGCTGCGTCGTGCACGACGTACTGGTCGAGACGGAAGACGGCACGATCCGCACCCGCTCGCGGCGGATCACACACGACCAGATGTTCTGAGGAGGAGGCCCGGTGCGGCCCGGAGGGCGGGGACGGGGTGTGAGGGTGGAGGCCGGGCCGGAGCGGCCGGAACCGGTCTCGGTGGGTTCCGGGGGCGGGCCGGTACGGGTCGGCGTCCCGGCCCGGTGGGTACGCGCGGTGGCGCGGCGGGACGGCCGCGCGGCCGTCACCCGGGGCGTCGGTCCCGCCGTCGCGCTCGCCGCCGTGGAGGAGCACGGCACGCCGGAGCAGCGCGCGATCGCGACCCGGGCCGTCCTCGCGGGCGGCCGCCTCACGCTGCTCCTGCCCGAGGCACCGGTGGGCGGAAGCGATCTCGAGGGAACCGCCGGGTATGTGGAGTTCGCCCCGGCCGGGCCCGCCCTCGCGGGCGCCTCGCTCACGGCGCGCCTGGTGGTCCGCGGCGCCGCGGAGGGCTCCTTCCTGGGGGCGCCGGAGCACGGTGCCCAGGTGTTGCTGGACGCTCTGCGTTTCGGCTGGCCCTTGTTCGTGTCGGCGGGCATCGGCACCGCCGACACCGTGCTCCGCGAGGTCGTCGACGCCGCCGGGGCCGCCGGTGTGCGTCCGCTGGAGTCCTCGCTCACCCGGCGTGCGGTGACGGCCGCTTTCCTCGAACTGCTCGTCGTGGACTGCCTGGTGACGACGGCCGAACGCGCCCTGGAGCTCGCGCCGGCGCAGGCGACGGCGCTGTCGGCCGTGGCCGGACATCTGGGGCCGCGGCTGCTGCGGGACGGCGCCGAGGGCCTCGTACCGGTGCTGGGCCGGCACGCCCACACCGCGTACGGCGCGTTCGGCACGATACGCGCCCGGCTGCGGGGGCTCGCCGCGCCGTCGCGCCACGGGCCGGGAAGTCTGGGTGTGCTCACCGCGCTGTCGGCCCGCGGGGAGCACCACGCGGCCGTTCTGCCGGAGGCCGTGCACGCGCCGGACGGCCCGCCGACTCCGCCGGGGGTCCGACCGGTCACGGCCCCCGCAGCCTGGTTCGATCCGCGGTTGCCCGCCGAGGGCCTGTCCGGCCCGCTCGGCGCACTCGTACGGCTGCTGGCCCGCGAAGCCTCCGTGGTACGCGCGGAGTTCGCCGGCGCGCGGGCATTGGGGTCCGCACCGGCCCTGCGCGCGGCCGCCGACCGCTACGCCCTGCTGCACGCGGCGGCCTGCTGCCTCGGCGTGGCACGCAACGCGCCCCCGGGCTTCCTCGCCGACCCGGCGTGGCTCACCGCCGCCCTGGCCCGTATCGCGCACCGCCTCGCCCTCCCCCCGGCGCCCGGCAGCGGCCGACGGGACGACACCGTCCTCCAGGAGGTCCTGACCCGGTGCCGCGACGACACGACCCTCGACCTGTACGCCTCCCCTCTGTCCGGCACCGGGAGGCGGCCGTGACCGGCGACCGCACGCACGCCGGCACCGCCGCGCACCCCGGGGCCGCGGTCGCCGCCGGGCCCGTGCCGGGGCCGGCCCGAGTCGCCGGGCCGGACGCCCCGTGGGAGGAACTCGGCGCCGCCCTCGAAAGGTTCGGGCATACCGTGCTGTGGAGCCGGACACCGGACTGGCAGGTCGGGGACGAGCGCGAACTCGGACTTTCCCAGCGGGAGTTCACGCGGGCCGCAGCGCTGTCCGGGCGCAGGCGGCCGGCGTTCGTGACCTCCCGGCTGCTGCTGCGCCACGCCGCGGCGCACGCGCTCGGTGCCGCGCCCGCGGACATCGACGTGGCGCGCGCGCCGGAGGGCCGGCCCTTCCTGCGCGGCTGCGAGGAGCTCGACGTGAGCGTGAGTCACACCGGCGACCTGGCCGTGGTCGCGCTGAGCCGCTCAGGACGGGTCGGCGTCGATGTGGAGTCCGCGACGCGCCCGGTCGCCGGACTCGGCGCCGAGGTCCTGACGGCGCACGAACTGGCGGCGCTGGCCCAGCTGCCGGACCCGCACCGCGCCCGGGCCCTGCTGCGCCTGTGGACCCTCAAGGAGGCCTACGCCAAGGCCCTGGGCCACGGCCTCAGACTGCCCTTCGCGTCCTTCGGGTTCGCCCCGCTCCCCCAGGAGCGGGCCACCGCGTCCGCGTCCGCGGACGCGGACGGCCCCGTTCGGCTGGTCACCGCCGACGGGGCTCTCGTCGATGCACCGGGCTGGCGGTTCCGTACCCGCGGTGTGGCCGGTGATCACCTGCTGGCCCTGGCCCTCGGGCCCGGTCCGCACCCGTCGTCACCGGGGCTCGACGCCGCCCTGGCCGCGGCCGTGCTCAGTGCGCCGCGGCCAGCGGCGGTTCGAGGGACGGGTCCGCGGACAGCATCGCCCGGTACAGCCGCTGCAGCCGCGGCGACGGCTCGATCCCGAGCTCCTCGATGAGCGTGCCGCGCATCCGCTGGAACGCCTCCAGCGCCCGCCAGGCGTTGCCCGAGCGGTACAGCGCCAGCATGAACTGGGCGCACAGGCTCTCCTTCATGGGATACCTGGCCGCCAGCATCCCCAGCTCGGACAGCAGCGCCGCGTGCCGCCCCAGCCGCAGATCCGCCTCGATGCGCTGTTCGAGGACCCGCAGCCGGGACTCCTCCATGCCGATCAGCTCGACGGACAGCACCTCGCCGGTGGGCACGTCCACCAGGCCGGGACCGCGCCACAGTTCGAGCGCCCCGGCCAGCAGCACCGACGCGGCCGCCGCGTCCCCGGCCTCCAGCTCCTCCCCGCCCCGGGCCGCCTTGTGCTCGAACTCGGCGAAGTCGGAGCACAACTCGGCGGCGTCCAGGCGGTAACCGCCGTAGCAGGTCCTCAGTACGTCCTTGGCGCCACGGCCCGCATCGCGACCGAGCGCCGACGCTATCTTGCGGCGCAGCTGGAGTATGTAGGTCTGCAGCGTGGTGGTCGCGCTGCGCGGCAGCTGGTCGCCCCAGATCTCCTCCATCAGCACGGGCGCCGGCACGACACGGCCCGCGCGCAGGGCGAGCAGTGCGAGGATCTGCCGGGGTTTGCCGGCGCTGGGCACGATCGACACACCGTGCTCCTGGACGAGCAACGGGCCAAGGACCTTGATCTCCACGTGGATCTCCCCTGTTCTCCTGACGGACCTGTGAGGTCGGGCGTCCGGAAACGCATCCATCTTGCCGGGAGCCTCGCACCGATCGGCATCCCGGCCGTAGACCGTTCCTCATGATCTGCGACGGGAATTGCTCATATGAGGAATTCACACCCGGAGGCTGAACGGCTCACTGCCCCCGCGGCACGCTCTGATCCACACTCGTCGGACTTGGGCGCCCGACTAGGAGATGACATGCCCGACATCACCGAGACCCGGACGTCCGACGCCTTGACGCTCCCCCTGTGGTCCCTGCTCGACGAGGTCGTCGTGGAGGGCCGCGCCGACGGGTCCGTCGTGCTGCGCCGCGGCACGGAGGTCAGGAGCCTGTACCGGCCCGGGCTGCTGGTGCGCAACGCGCTGGACCGGATGACACTGGGGCCGGTGCGGCTGGACAACCTCACCGGAGTGCCGGTGCGGCCGGGCGACAGCGGCAGCTGCGGCGAAGTGGCCGAACTGATGTGGTCGTTGCGGTGCATCGCGGAACTCGTGGTGCACACCCTGGGCTACGACGACCCGCGCGGCCCGCTGCTGTCCGTGTACTGCTCGGCCGGTTCCGCCGCGTTCCGTCCGGCGCGGCCGTCCGGCGAGGTCCGGGTGCGGCTCGCGCCCGGCGTCGTGTGCCGCCGGGAACACGGCGAGCCGGTCCTGGCCTCCCCGCGCTCCGCGCACCGCGTGCGACTGCACCGCCCGGAGGCCACGGCCCTGGTGGCCACTCTGCACCGGCCGCTGGACGTCCGGGAGGCAGCCGCGGCCGTCTCCCTGCGCCGCGACGTGACCGAGGAGATCCTGGCCTACCTGGTGGGTGCCGACGTGGTCTGCTGAACCGGCCCGCGCCCGCCCGGCGGCCACCGGGCCCCGTCAGATGAGCCACCCCGCGTCCCGCGCGATCCGCACGGCGTCGAGGCGGTTGCGTGCGTTGAGCTTGGTCACCGCGGCGGTGATGTAGTTGCGGACGGTGCCCACCGAGAGATGGAGCCGGGCCGCGATCTCCGCCGCCTCCGCGCCCTCGGCGACGAGCCTCAGCACCTCCGACTCCCGTGCCGTCAGCGGGTCCTCCGAGGCGCCCCAGGCGGCCAGGGCGAGCTTGGGGTCGATGACCCGGTGCCCGGCGTGCACCCGGCGCACTCCCTCGGCGAGGTCCCGGGGCGGCGCGTCCTTGAGGAGGAAGCCGGAGACCTGGGCGTCCAGGGCCCGCCGCAGGGTCCCCGGGCGACCGAGGCTGGTGAGGATCAGCACCCGGCACCCGGGCAGTGCCGAGCGCAGCTCGCGCGCGGCCGTCAGACCGTCGACGCCGGGCAGGTCGATGTCGACGATCGCCACGTCGGGCCGCTGCCGCATCGCCTGCGGCACGATCTCGTCCCCTCGCTCCACTTCGCTGACCAGCTCGAAATCCGGTTCCAGACTGAGCAGTGCGGCCAGGGCGCCACGCACCATGTGCATGTCCTCGGCCAACAGTAGTCGTATCTTGCCCGCCTTCATGCTCCCCCATTTCATGATCGCAAGCGTGACCCGAATCCTACTCAAGTCAGTTTTCCGGTCGTACTCGACTGTGCGTGTGCAGTGTGAGGTACCCGACAGTCCACACACGTCTGGAGTTCTGATGACCGCGCCTGTCCAGCGGCTCGCGCCGCCCCGTACGCAGGAGGTCGCCGACCGGGTCTTCGCCTATGTGCAGCCGGACGGTGGGTGGTGTCTGAACAACGCCGGCATCCTGGCCGGGGAGGGGGTGACGGCCCTGGTGGACACCGCGGCGACCGAACGCCGCTCGCTCGCACTGCGGGACGCCGTGCGCTCCGTCACCCCGCACGCTCCGCGCTACGTCGTCAACACCCACTTCCACGGCGACCACACCTTCGGCAACTACGTGTTCACCCCCGGCGCGGTGGTCGTGGGCCACGAACGCACGCGTACGGAGATGACGGAGGCGGGGCTGCACCTGACCGGGCTGTGGCCGGACGTCGAGTGGGGCGACCTGGTGCTCGATCCGCCCTCGGTGACCTACCGGGACCGGTTGACGCTCCATGTGGGCGGGATCGAGGCCGAGCTGGTGCATGTGGGGCCGGCCCACACGACGAACGACACCGTGGTGTGGCTGCCCGCGCAGCGGGTGCTGTTCACCGGCGACCTGGTGATGGCCGGGGTCACCCCGTTCTGCCCGATGGGCTCGGTGGCCGGTTCGCTGGAGGCGATCGTGCGGCTGCGCGGGTTCGGCGCCGAGACCCTGGTCACCGGGCACGGCCCGGTGTGCGGTCCGGAGGTGTTCGACGTCGCCGAGTCGTACCTGCGCTGGGTGCACGAGCTGGCCGTCGAAGGCGACGCGGCGGGCCTGAGCCCGCTGGAGGTGGCACGCGAGACGGACCTGGGCGAGTACGCCGAACTGCTCGACTCCGAGCGTCTGGTGCCGAACCTGCACCGCGCCTACGCCGAGGTGCGCGGTGCCCGGCGCGGCGCACCGATGGACATCGGCGCGCTCTTCGAGGAGATGATCGAGCACCACGGCCGGCTGCCGGCCTGTCACGCCTGACCCGGGCAGCCGGCCCGCCCCGCACGACCGGGCCCCGCCGACCACCGGCGGGGCCCTCGGCAGGTCCGTCGGCTAGCCGTGCGTCGCCGCCAGTTCGGTCTCCTGGTGCCAGACGCTGTAGGTGCCGCGCTGGTAGAGCAGGGGCCTGCGCCGGTACACCTCGGCCGCCTCCACCCGTGCCACGAGGATCCAGTGGTCACCCGCCTCGACATGCTGCACGATGCGGCACTCGGCGTGGGCGAGCGCGACGTCCGCCAGCACGGGCGCGCCGCCGGCCAGTGCCGCGGGGCGCCAGCGCAGTCCCTCGAACTTGGCGTCGGCCTTGCTCGCGAACACGTCGGAGGCCGTACGGCCGTTCTCCGCGAGGACGTGCACCACGAAGGCGCCGGAGTGCCGGAGCGCCGACAGGGACTGGGAGTTGCGGTCCACGCACACCAGGAGCATCGGGGGCGCGGCCGAGACCGCCGTCATCGCGTTGCAGGTGAGGCCGCGGGGCGTACCGTCCGCGTCCACTGTCGTGACGACGGAGACCGAGGTGGGATAGGAACCGAAGAGCTCGCGGAAGCGCTGGGCGTCCACCGCCATTCCACTGCACCGCCAATCGGGATCGGGTTGTCTGCGGCCCTGGCTGAGAGCCCTTCGCAGCTTCCGTGTCCCGGGTGGAGCCCCGCTGGACGGGAGCTCGACCCGGGCGCCGGCGGTGTTCAGCCGACCCGGTGCACCGCCGCGACCCCGGCCGGGCGGGCGGGGATGACGGCCTCCAGCCGGAACCGCCCGTCGTCCAGACGGTCGGCCGCCAGGGTGCCGCCCACCGCGCCCAGCCGGGTGCCGAGGTTGTCGAGGCCGCTGCCGCTGTCCGGGGAGGAGTCCCGGCGGTGGGTGTCGGCACCGTCGTTGAGCACGGACAGCCGTACGGCTCCGTCGGCCATGCGCGCGGATATCTCGCAGTTGCGCACCTTGCTGTGGCGCAGCACGTTGGTGACGGCCTCCCGCAGGACGGTCGCGAGGACGGTCTCCACCCGGACGTCGAGGTCGGCGACGGCGACCATGACGTCCACGCTGACGTCGGCCGCGGCCAGCACCGACCGCGCGGAGGCCGCCTCGTCGGCCAGGGAGAGCCTGCGGTAGCCGCTGGCGACGGTGCGGACGTCGGCCAGGGCCTGGCGGGAGATCTCCAGCATTCCGGTGATCTCGGACTGGGCGCGCTCCGAGTGGGCCGGTACCAGGCGGTGGATGAGCTCGCCCTTGAGGGTGATGGCGGACAGGCTGTAGCCGAGCAGGTCGTGCAGGTCGCGGGAGAACCGCATGCGCTCCTCGATCACGGCCATCCGCGCGAGTTCCTGACGGGCCGTGTGCATCCTGACCACGAGTTCGGCGAGGCTGGTCAGGGCGAAGACCACCAGCCCGGTCAGGAGCGTCGACTCGCACAGGTAGACGCTGTCGAGCAGGGACCTGCCCACCAGCACCGGCTGCACGAGCATGCTCAGCCCGACCAGGCCGTACGCCGCCCAGTTGTACGGCCCGGGCAGCAGGAGCAGCAGCGATCCGGCCAGGAATCCCGCCATGCCGCCCCATTCCGACGCGTAGACGAGCAGCGGCAGATAGGTGACCAGGCCCTGCAGGCTCAGCGTGAGCGCTCTGCGCCGGGCGGACCGCTGCCGGGCCGAGGGCGCCGAGTGCCAGAGCTGGAGCACGAAGACCGCCGCCAGTCCGGCGACGCCGCCCGCCTCGTCGCTCGCGGGAATGTCCTGCCGGAACAGGTTGAGCACCGTGATCAACAGGTACGACAGCAGCACGGCGACCAGGATGCCGCGGGCCACGCGTGGCGCGGGGATGTCCCCGATACCCGGCTGCACGGCCGTCGCCTGCTGTAAGAGCGGGTTGCCTGTAGATGCCGAGGACCCTTGCGTCGAGTCCGTGCCGGTTCGACGAGGATCAACGCTGTGCGACACGGCACCCCTCCCCCAGGTGGTCGAACCATTTCGGCCTGCAACTATAGGCAGCCTTTGTGGCGTGCATGCAACACGCTTTCCCAAGGCCTGAGTTCAGACGAAGAGGGGCACCGGGTTGAGGTCCTCGTATGCGGTCGGCGTGTCCAGCCGGCCCAGCGTGACGGGGACGTCGTACAGGCGTCCGGGCGCGAACCGGGCCCAGAAGTGGCGCAGTCCGGGCACGAGGACCTTGACGACGGGCAGGCCGATGTCGGGCCGGGTCTGGTCCAGGACGAGCAGTTCCATGCCCCGCTCGGCCACCAGCGCCTCCGCTGCCGCGACGTCGTCGCGCAGATCGGTGCGCGGGGTGTAGGGCCAGGAGGCGGGCGTGCGGGCCGCGGCGGCCGGATCCGGGCGCAGGAACGGCCGGCCCTCGACCGTGGCCGTGCGCCACCAGGTGCGCGGCTCGGGGTCGTCGACGGCGTATCCGGTGCCGTCGGGGCGCGCCCCGGCCACCGCGGGCAGCATCTGGCCGAGTTCGGTCAGGGCGCGCCGCAGGGCGACGGCCGGGTCGAAGTGGGCGCCGAATCCGAACAGGATGTCCTCGGCGGGCTTGTCGACGCGCCGGGAGACGGCCGCGAGGGCGGGCACGCCGAGGTCGGTCGTGAGGTCGAGGACCCAGGTCTCGCGGCCGAGGGCACGACAGCCGTCGATCACGCGCCGCACCCAGGGGGCGTCGAAGGCGTCGAGGTCGACGGCGGGCTGGCGGGTGCGGTTGTACCACCACAGGGCGACGGCGTCGCGTTCGACGAGTTCCATGAATCCCTGGAGGACGGCGTCCTCCAGGCTGCCGCCCGCGGCGTTGCCGTTCGAATCGGCGCGCAGTCCGTCCCCGTCGGAGTCCCTGGGATCGAAGTAGAGCAGGGAGGTGGGCAGGAGCCGGTGCCGGCCGGCGGTGAGCGACCAGACCGGGGTCCACTCGCCGGGCCGGTTCTCGTCGAAGGGCGCGGGCACGTACTGGAAGTGCGCGGCGCGGGCGTTCCAGCGGTCGCGGTCGCGGAACTGCCGTTCGTCGTAGAGCTGGCAGGCGTTGGGGTGGATCGCGTCGGCGCCGAGCGCCCGGTAGGTGTCGCGGACGACGGGCTCGTCGCCGTGCCGGGTGGCGCTGTACCGCTCGACGGCCTCGCACAACGCGCTCACCTGCGCCTCGGCCGGGTCGAGCCCCTTGCCCCCGCTGAGCGCGCGCAGTCCGGCGCGCAGCCCGGCCAGGGTGTGCGCCTCGGTGGCGAGGTTGTGGCCGGACAGATAGCAGTCGACGAAGCCGGGAGCGCGCGGGTCGCGCCGCAGCTCCTTGACCACACCGCTGACGGGTCCGATCAGGTGGCCGTACTTCTCCAGCATCCGGTGCGCCGTCAGTGCACGGTGGCCGTTGCCCTCGACGGCCGTCTTGGGACGCGGGTGCGGTACGTACGGCCGGCATACCTGTCGGGCCACCATGCCCGGGTCTCCGCAGTCGGGGCACTGCGGGCGTCTGCGCACCGGGTGCAGGGTGGTGCGGCGCGTGAGCGTGTCGTAGGCGAGGAGGTCCGGCAGGGCCGGGTCGCGCAGACCGGCGACCCGGTGGGCGGCTTCGAGGGCCGCCAGCTGGAAGCCGAGGGCCCTGGTGGCCGGGAGCGAGGCGCCGGGCCGGGCCGCCGGTGCGTCCGTGCCGAGGGCGCGCCTCAGCGGTGCCTCGGAGCGGCGGTGTGTGCGCAGCCGCTGTGCCAGACAGGACCAGCACGGGCCGGGTGCGCCGAGGACGGGACCGATCCACACCTCGGGCCCGTGCACCCGCACCGGGAGCCACGGCACGCCGTCCGAGCGCAGGCGCACGTCCAGTTCGCCCAGGCGCGGATCGAGATGGTCCTCGCACACCACGAGCACGAGGGCCTCGGTGTCCGACGCGTCGGCGGCCACCCGCAGCCCCGCACCGGCACAGGCCGCGGCGAGGGCGGCGCGGTCGGCGTCACCGACGGCGTCCGGCGCGTCCAGGACCTCGACGCGGACGGCTTCGGCGGTCAGTTTGGCTTCCGCGGTGCGGGCGTCGGGGACCGCGTGGTCCCAGTACGCCTGGGCGGCGGGGTCGAGGCGCGACGGGGTGTGGCCGCGCACGAGTCCCGCCTCGGTGAGGGCGCGCACCGCCCGGGCACTCTGCTCGGGAGCGAGCTCCGGCGCGGCGGCGCGCTGGAGGTCGGGGAGGGTGCGGGTGCCGTCGAGGAGGGGCGCCACCACCTCGGCCGCCGGCCCGCGGACGGCGACCACACTCTCGGAGGAGAGCAGATAGACGGCCTCCCCCGGTACGACCACGCTGCGCAGATGACGCTTGAAACCGACGGGTGCCTCCTCGTCGGCCGTGTGCGCCCGCTCCGCCCCCCGTACCTCGCTCACGCCCGGATCACTCCGTGTGCCCGGCCGCCGCGGCTCCGTCGACCGCGGGCAGGGCGCGGACGCATACGCCGAACAGGGCGACGCCCCCGAGGTCGGGGCGGTCGAGGTTCTCGACCGTCAGCACGGCTTCCGTTGCCTGGAGTTGGTTCTCGGCGCCGTGGGAAGTGCGCGGAGAGTGCTGCATGGTTGCTTTCCTTTCCGACCGGATGACGGCCTCGCCGACCGGATGACGGTCGCGCGACGCCTTTGACAGGGATTCTGCGAAGCCTTGGCGGCAGAAGGCAGTGGCGCCGTCACGTCTTGGACCATGAACTTCTCACGTCTTCGCGCAACGCCGGAGTCCCGCACGTCCCGCGGGGCCATTCTCCCTACGGGCCTTGGCCGTTCGGCGCGTGGCGACATCCGTCCGTTGCACTTGCGAGGACATCGACAGCGATCGTACTGTTCGATGACTACCAACCTGATCGATGAACATCGAACCGATGAGAACGGACGAGGTGAGCACGATGTCCGCCACGGAGACGCGGGACACACCGAGTGCCACGGACCGGCACAACTGGCGCATGCTGCCGGTGATCCTGGCCGCCTTCTTCATGTACGGCTTCGACGGCAACGTCGTGAACGTGACGATCCCTTCGCTCCAGGCGGACCTCCACGCCGGCGAGGCGGCCCTGGAACTGGTCGTCGGCGGTTACGTCTTCACCTACGCGGCCGGCCTGGTGCTCGGCGGCCGCATGGGCGACCTCTTCGGCTACCGGCGCATGTTCCTGGTCGGCATGGCGAGCTTCACCGTCGCCTCCGTGCTCTGCGGCCTGGCACAGAACCCGACCCAGCTCGTCGTCTTCCGGATGCTGCAGGGGCTGACGGCAGCCGCCATGGTGCCGCAGGTGCTCGCCCTGATCACTTCCACGTTCCCGGCCGAGCAGCGGCCGCGCGCGCTGGCCTGGTTCGGTGTGACCGGCGGGCTCAGCGGCATCTGCGGACAGGTGCTGGGCGGTCTGCTGCTGGTCTCCGACCTGTTCGGCCTCGGCTGGCGCGTGATCTTCTTCGTGAACGTCCCGATCGGCATCGTCGTCATCGCCCTCGCCCTGCGGCTGCTCCCCACCACCGCCTCGGGCCGCCGCCCCGGCCTCGACGCCCTGGGCATCCTGGGCATCTCCGGATCGCTCGCCCTGGCACTGGTTCCGCTCGTCCTCGGCCGCGAGTACCACTGGCCGCTGTGGGCCTGGATCCTGCTGGTGGCCTCGGTGCCGGCGATGGCGGCCGCGCTGCTGTGGGAGCGCAGGCTCGCCCGGACCGGCGGACAGCCGCTGCTCGACCTGACGCTGTTCCGCAGCAAGGTGTTCAACGCCGGGCTCGCCATCAACGCGGCCTTCATGGCCTTCTTCACCAGCTACATCTTCGTGCTGAGCCTGATGCTCCAGACCGGCCTCGGCTTCAGCGCGCTCCACGCGGGCCTGGTCTTCGCCCCGACCGCCGTACTCGCCATGGTCGCCTCACTCAAGGGCAAGGGCCTGGTCGCCAAGCACGGCCTGCGGGTGCTCACCATCGGCTCGCTGATCACCGCCGTGAGCGTCCTGATCACCGCCGTCGGCCTGCAGGTCCAGGGCGGTGGCATCTCCCAGCCGGTGCTGCTGGTCTCCACGGCCCTGATGGGCATCGGCAACGGCCTCATCCTGCCCTCCCTGATCGGTGCCCCGATGGCCGGCGTCAAGCCCGCCCAGGCCGGCATCGCCTCCGGCATGCTGTCCACCACCCAGCAGTTCGCCAGCGTGACCGGCGTCGCCGTGCTGGGCGCGATCTTCTTCGCCAAGCTCGGCGATCGCGCCGGTGCCGGCGCGTACGCCGGCGCCACCGAGCTGGCCGCCTGGATCGCGCTCGGTCTGATCCTGGTGATGACGGCCCTGGTCACCGTGCTGGTGCGGGCCGCGGCGGCATCGGCGGCCGAGGCCCGGGCGGCGAGCGACGCGTCCCCCGGGGACGTCGCCCCCGCGAAGGCCTGACCGTGCGCGGTTTCGTCACCGACCCCACGGCCCCCGGCGGCCTCCGGCTGACCGACGGTCTGCCGGAGCCCGACCCGGCCCCGCACGAGGCCGTGGTGGAGGTCCGCGCGTTCTCCCTCAACCACGACGAGGCCAACCTCGTCCGGCGCAGGCCGCACGGCTGGCGCCCCGGCCAGGACACCGCCGGTGTCGTGGTGCGGGCCGCCGCCGACGGCACCGGTCCGCACGTGGGCGAGCGGGTGGTCGCCTACATGGACTGGGAGGGCTGGTGCGAGCGCATCCCGATCGCCGGCCACCGGACCGCCGTACTGCCCGACGAGGTCTCCTTCGAGCAGGCGGCGACCCTTCCGGTCGCGGGTCTGACCGCGCTGCGGGCGCTGCGGGCGGGCGGTGCGCTCCTCGGCCGGGACGTGCTGGTCACCGGGGCGAGCGGCGGCGTCGGACAGTTCGCGGTGCAGCTCGCGGTGGCGTCGGGGGCGCGGGTGACCGCGCACGTGACCCGCCCCGAGCGGGCCGAGGAGGTGCGCGCACTCGGCGCCCACCGCGCGGTGACCTCGCTCGCCGAGCACGCCGAAGGGGTTCCCGGCCCCTTCCACCTCGCCCTCGACGGCATCGGGGGGCCGCTCCTCCCGCAGGTGCTGCACCGCATGGCGCCGGGCGCGACGACCGTGCTGTACGGCAACATCGGCGGCCCGTCCCAGGTGCGCATCCTCGACTTCGCCGGATACGCGCCCAACAGCAAGGTGATGGGGCTGGTCAGTCCGATCCCGGACCACACCAAGGGTGAGGACCTGGCCATCCTCGTCGGCCTGATCGCCGACGGGCGCCTGGTACCGCGCATCGGTCTGCGCGACACGTGGGAGCGGACCGCCGAGGCGTTCGCGGCCCTGGCGGCACGCTCCTTCCGGGGCAAGGCGGTACTGGTCCTGCCGTGACCGCCTGTCCTCCTCCGACGCGGGCGGGGCGCCTACTTCCCCCGGGGCGCCCCGCCCGTTCCGCTGTGCCTCCACCGCTCAGCCGGTCGCCCCGAACCACTTCGTCAGCGCCGGCTCCAGGCCCTCACCGGTCACCTCGCCGGCCGGGGCCGCCCAGGCGACATAGCCGTCGGGGCGGATCAGCAGGGCACCGGCGCCGAGTTCGTCGGCCCGGGCGCGCACGGTGTCGACCGCGGCCCGACGCGACCCGGCCGCAAGGGCCGGTGCACCGTCGGAGAGGTCGAGCAGGACGCCGTGCCCGCCGTGCAGCAGCTCGTGGACACGGCGTTCGCCGTCCTCGGTCTTCAGCACCGCGTTGGGCACCCGGCGACCCGCCAGCGGGTGGTCGCCGGACGCCGGGTAGACCACGTCGAGGCCGTTGACCATGCCGGTGAGGAAGTCGCGCACCTCGTCGAAGTCCAGCAGCACGTCGAAGAGTTCGCGCAGCGCGCCCACCTTGTCGCCCGGCTCCATGAGGGCGACCTGGGCCCGGGTGTTGTGCAGCACGGCGGCGGCGACCGGGTGCCGCTCCTCGTGGTAGGTGTCCAGCAGTTCCTCTCCCGCGCGCCCCGCGAGGACGGCCGCGAGCTTCCAGCCGAGGTTCGCCGCGTCCTGGATGCCGAGGTTGAGCCCCTGGCCGCTGGCCGGGAAGTGGATGTGCGCGGCGTCCCCGGCCAGGAACACCCGGCCCACCCGGTACTGCGCCGCCTCGCGGGTCGCGTCCCCGAACCGGGACAGCCAACGGGCGCCGCGCATGCCGTAGTCCGTGCCGGCGATCGACCGGTAGGCGGTGCGCAGCACATCGATGTCGAGGGGTGCGTCCCGGTCCGTGACCTTGTCGAACTCGACGGTGACCACCCGGTAGAGGCCCGGCCCGAGCGGGAACTGCATGGCCACGCCGTTCGTGTGCCGGGGCATGGATCCGGTCACCGGCTGGTCCAGGCCGGGCAGTTCGACGTCGCCGACCATCGCGGTCAGCGTGGTGGGCGTGCCGGGGAAGCCGACGCCGAGCAGCTCGCGCACGGTGCTGTGCCCGCCGTCGCAGCCTGCCGCGTAGGCCGCCGGCAGGACGTACGCCCCCTCGGCTCCCTCGACCGTCAGCGCGACCCCTGCCGCATCCTGCGCAAGGCCCGTCACCCGGGCGTCGAAGCGGAGTTCGACACCGAGTTCCAGCGCCCACTGCTCCAGCAGGCGCTCCGTGTCCGCCTGCGGGATGCGCAGCATGTACGGGTGGTCGCCGGCGAATCGTCCGAAGTCGAGCTTGCGGATTCCCGCGAAGTGCCCGACCGGCACCTTGGGATGCCCCTCGGCCAGGAACCGCTCCACGATCCCGCGCTGGGCCAGGACCTCCAGCGAACGGGCGTGCAGCCCGAGCGCCTTGGAGTGCCCCGTGCGTTCCGGCAGCGCCTCGAGCACGACCACCTCGGCACCGGCCAGGCGCAGTTCGCACGCCAGCATCAGTCCGGTCGGCCCCGCACCCACGATCGCCACGTCCGTCATCCGTCACCCTCCCGAGGACCGCCCGCCCGACGGCGCCGGCCCCTGATTCGGAACCTCCCATGACACGTGCTCACGCAGCGTCCCGGGGCCCGCTGGAGACTGACTTGAGGCGGGTCGAGCCGGAGTTCGAAACGACTTCCCGCGCCGGGGCGACCGCGGACGGGGGCGGCCGCCGCCGGGCCCGACATTGCCGAGCGCGGTCAGCAGGTCCTCCTCGTCGGCGAGCAGCGGGGGTCAACTGACCGTGGTCACGGTCGCCGTCCCCGAGCCGCGACCGAGCCGTCACGTGCCTGTCGTCGAGCCGGGGCGGACGATCATCAGGACCACCACGACGAGCCAGACGAGGGCGAACATGCCGGTGATCATCGACAGCCTGGGCAGCCTGGCGATCAGGGACTCCGTGACGGTCGACGCCCGTTCGGGCCTGTCGAGCTGGGTGACCACGGCGTCCTGGGTGCCGAGCACCGCGATGCCCAGCAGGACGGCGGCCACCGCCGTCAGCGCCATGGAGGCGATGAGCCAGGCGCTGCCCATCACGCCCATCACCTGGGCGGTGCCGACACCGAGGATCGGGACGGAGATGCCGGCCACCGCGTAGACCCGGCAGATCCGGTGCAGCAGCTGGACCGAGCCCGTGGCCGACTGCCGCTCGGGTCCGTCGGCCAGTGCCTGGCGCGCGTAACGCGGAAACAGGCTCGCCGCGATGGTGACCGGCCCGATGAGCAGGATCGCCGCCAGCACGTGGACGCTGAGCAGGAATGTGGCCATGGCGGTGTCTCCTCTTGTCGCGCGCACGCCGGGTGGGGCATCGGGCGCACAGTTTCAGTCTGCCTTAAACTCGCCCGACGATAGCATTCCTCTTTCGAGAGCCCAGAGCTGCCGGTTGCCGGCATCCGGCCCTGGAAGGTGGGACAGGTGACGAGTGACCCGGCCGAGCGCCCTCCCCCGGGGCGCCCCGCGCTGCTGCTGATCGCCCTGGGGCGGATCGTGCGGGAGGAGGTCGAGCGCGCCCTCGAGGCCCAGGATCTGTCGCTGCGGCATCTGAGCGCCCTGGGACACCTCTCGCGCGAACCCGGGCTCTCCTACAGCGCGTTGGGGCGCCGCGCGGGAGTCACCGCGCAGAGCATGCAGGCCACCGTGCGACAGCTCGAGCAGGCCGGCGCCGTCCACCGCGTGACTCCGGCAGGACGCGGCCGCACCGCCGAACTGCGCGTCACCGACACGGGCCGCCGGTTGCTGCACGAGATGGACCATGCCGTCAGCTCGGTCGAAACCCCGCTGCTCGACGGGCTCACGGCCGAGGAGCAGGCCGACCTCGGCACACTGCTGCACCGTCTCCTGGCCAGAAACCTGCGCGCCGACGCGCCGAGCCGCTCCTGAACGGCTCCTCGCCTACGCCCACCAGCAGGACAGGGAGCACCGGCCCGCATGGACGGCGTTCAACCGACGAGCACGCGCCGGGAAGGGGCACGTGGGTATCTGGCACGAGACGTTCATCGTCCCGGCGGGCTCCTGCGAATCGGTGTACGTCGACATGCCCGCATACGGCCTCGGCGCCGCGACAGGCGTCGTACCGGTCGGCCGACGCGGGGACACGGCGGCCCAGCGCCTGAAGGCGGCAGAGAGGTAGGCGTCCGTCCCGCGGGGACCGCTCACGCTGAACCAGCGCCGACTGCACACAACGACGTCGCCCTGTCCACGCCGGACAGGGCGACGTCGTCTCACGCGGCGATCGTCAACGGCGCGCAGAGCGTCTGGCGAGCGTCATTTCCGGCTGGGGGTGTTTCGTGCTCACTGCCACCCTCCGGCGGCGAAGGTGGCGGGGAGCAACGGTGCGATGACCACAGGGTCGCCCGGGGAAGCCACAGACCACAGTCCACCATCGAGCTCCACGGCCGGCCTGCTGCTCGACGGCGCAGCCGGTACGACCCGAGCGCTTACGAACTCCCCCGTCCGGGGAACGGTGAGGCCGAGCTGACGGGCAACCTCCTGGTGCGCACGGTTGTCGCCCATGATGATGATTCCCTCGTTCCGAAGTACCGAGCGGGCCCCGCCGTTCCCACGGACGCGCTTCATGTAGTCCTGCTGCTGAACCACGGTGCGGAGCGCGTTGCGTCCGATCGGACGCTGCTGGACTCGGCGGAACAGTTCGTTGATCCGGGCCTGGCCGGAAGAACTCCCGAAAACCGCGTCTCGGTCAGCGGCAGGCATGTGCAGCAGGATGTTCTCCGGAAGATCCACGTCACGCCAGAGCCAGCGGATCTCTTTGCGGCGTTCGGCCTTGATCGTCAGCTTCACATCCCGGTTCCTACCGGAGGTGAGCCATTCCCTCCTGATGCGCACCAGGCCAGCACTCCAGCGGCTCGTGTGGTCGTCCGCCCAGACCAGCAGGCACACATGTCCCTGGGCTTCGGGCGGGATCATCCAGCCACCGAACTGCTGCGAGTACTTGCAATCCACCTCCACGCCGCCGATCAGGTAGTCCATCTCGGTTCCGTCAGGGAATCCGAACTCGCGCTGGATGGCGATCTCCACCAGGGTTCCGAAGTGCACCTTCTCCGTTTTGAGAAGGGTCGTCCAGTCGTAACGGCCCGTATGGGGGCCATCGAGCGCCGCATCGATGGTGCCCCTCAGGACATCGGCCATGCGGGTGCCCCCCGGGTCCAGAGCCAGCACGGCTTGGGCGACCGCGGTGAGCTCCTCGTCGTCCGCACTGGTGCCCACCAGTCTGTTGAGCACGTCTTCCGCGTCGGCCGGCCGGTCCGTGGGATTGACGGCGAGCAGTTCGGTGACGAGCGCGTCGAACGCGTCAGGAAGACCCGACCGGAGCTCCGGACGGAGGTGCCGCATGCCGTGCGCCCACGCATTGCGCAGTGCGCGGGCGTCCGGGGCGGGTGGGGCGCCGGTGGCCATCGCGTAGAGCAGGCAGCCGAGCGAGTACAGGTCACTGCGATGGTCGGCCGACGCGCCGAAAAGCTGCTCGGGCGCCCGATAAACGGGGAGTGGGCCGGACAGGTCGAAGGTGCTCCTCCGGTAGTCGCCACCGTCCACATCCGGCAGAACGTGGATGCCCAGGCCGGGATCGGTGACGGCCACTGTCCCGTCCCGGTGCACTACCAGGGCCGACGGGCTGAGGTCGAGGTGCAGCAGGCCGTTCAGGTGCAGCTCCGCAAGCGTCCCGGCGATCTGGCCGCCGATCGCCGTGACCGTCTCCGGGGGCAGTCCCCCGGGGGCGAGCTTCAGCCGTTGCTCAAGGCTCTCTCCGTCGACCGGATCCGTCACGACGTAGGGACGGCCGTCGTGGAACCCGAAGCCATTCACCCGTGCCAGCCCCTGGATTTCCAGCCCGGCCAGTCGATCCGCGTCGCCAAGGAACCCGCGCCTCCTGGCGCCATCCGTGATCGGTACGTGGAAGAGCTTGAGGGTTACGCCCCGGTCCAGTTGCTCGTCCGTCGCCCGCCAGGTCTCGGACGTCGGTCCGGCGTAGCCTCGCTCGTCCAACCGGTAGCGTCCGTCAACGAGGGTGCTCGTGCCGCCGGCGGCCGAGTCTGTCTCGTCTGTTCTCCTGCCGGAGCCGCCGCCCAGCCTCCGCAGGGTCTCCTCGGTCACCACCGCCAAGGGCTCCCCGGAGGGACGGCTCCCCGATCCTTCGAAGCCCCCGGTCGGCACTACGACAGGGAGCTCCCCCGGCCGGGACCCTGCGTGGTGCTGAATGACGGCGCCGATGCGGGCGACCGTCGAGCGGGGCAGAGCACGCAAGAGCACGTCTCGCACGCCCGGGCGGAACGCGTAGTGGCCTGAGGCGGCTGCCTTCCCGGGGACTGTCGTGAGCAGGCCGCTGAGCACCACCTCGGCCAGGTGCTGCGGCTCCGGCCGTTCCTCCGTGGCAGCCTGGATCAACCGCATGACAGGGAGGCTCGGTTCGCCCGCGGCCAAGTGCGCGGCGAGACGAAGCGCTTGTGGTGAAGCGTGGGCGCGAAAGTTGAGGACCAGCTCCTCCGACGAGAACGACCGGGGCGTGCTTCCCGCGGGTTCGAGAGGGGCTGTCGACAGATCTGCGGACAGTGTCGCGGCCACCCCCGGCACCTTGGCACCAGGACGGCCCGCCACGAGCTCCGCCCAGTGTGTGAACCAGCGAGCGGAGGGCGCCAGCAGCGGCAGCGGCAGCCCGGTCACCTCTGCTTCAGGTGTGTCGTACGGCGTGAAGCGCAGGGCCGAGTTGGCTGCGGCAGGTCCGCGCGCCGTCAGCAGACCCGCCGAACCGGGAAGTGCGGTACGCCGCCAGAGCCGCTCCGGCAGTGGCTGGACGATCGCCACCGGCATCGTGCGGGCCCAGCGGTCCAGCACTCGGTACCAGTGCGCGGTCGCCTCGCTGCCGGGGTACCAGTGGGGGCCGCTGCAGTCGCTGAGGACGAGCGTCACGGCACGGCCGTCACGCGGGGGCAGAGCAGCCGGCCGTCCGCCGGGGGACTTCCGCAACTGCCCCTCCTGGGTGAGGGTCAGCAGCCTGATCTCGCGGAATGCGCCTGCCTGGCCGATGACGCGGTGCAGCTCCCGCCACAGCGGGTGCCAGATGGGCATCGTCGGCCCCGCGTCGTAAACGAGGTACAGGGTGAGCCAGCGCTCGGGCTTCGCCCGGAGTACGGGTAGCCAGGTGCCTGGCAACGCTCCGTGCCGGGCGATCCGGTACGCCGTGCTCCGCTCGTCCAGCTCCGTCTTCCGGTACGACGGCACCCGTCGTCGCAGCGGACGCAGGGCCCGCTGGAGCGGGAGCGGGTGCGCCAGCATGGGTGGCAGCGGGGCCAGCAGCGACGCGTACGGGCCACGCTCCAGCGACTCGGCATCGGACCGATGAGACAGCGGAAGGCCAGGGCGTCCCGGCGCCGGTGGCGGGTCCGGATGGCTGACGGGCGGCGCGGACTGCGCGGCGTCAGCAGATACGGAGGGGGATGCTTCACTCGCCTGCTGTGCAGCACGCACGGGCGTGCTGCTGTGCCGCGCCAGCCAGATCAGCTCGGCAAGCTCCGTCGCGTTCGTCTCGCCATCGCCCGCCCGGCCAAGGACGTCGAGGAGACGCTTCACTTCAGAGGGGGACGACGGCTGCGCCGGATCAGAAGTCATGGAACTCCGCGACCGGGCCGAGATGGGTCATGAGGCTGGCGGCCAACGCGTCGCGGGATCCGGCCTCCAAACCGGGGATCCTCGAGAGGTAGATGGCGTTGAGCAGCTGGTCGGTTGCCAGCTCTCCGGTGCTGCTGCGCTCCAGGAACGTCGTGATCATCCGCTTCGTGTCCTCATCCAGCTCGCCGAGGTGCGCTCGCACGATCGCTTCCAGGTGGTCCGGCTCGGGCCGGCGAAGGTGCAGGGGCACGCATCGGCGCAGGAACGCGGGCGGAAACTCCCGCTCGCCGTTGCTGGTCAGCACAATGAACGGGAACGCGCGGCAGCGTACGAGCCCCCGGTCGACAGTGGCCCGGTCCGCGCTGCCTGAGACCATCAACCGCGCCGCGGGCGCATGCTCGGCGGAGCGGACCAGCTCCGGGATCTCGAACTGCCCTTCCTCCAGTACGTTCAGCAAGTCGTTCGGTAGGTCGAGGTCACTCTTGTCGATCTCGTCGATGAGCAGTACGCGAGGCCGCTCGTAGGGAAGCAGCGCGGTCCCCAACGGGCCGAGCCGCAGGTGGTCCTCGATGGCGTCGCCGGCGGATGCCCCCTCGCCGACCTCCTCCGGCCGCTTGTGCCCCGCACCCTTACTGGCCGCGTAGAGGCGGGCCATCGGGTCGTACTGGTACAGGCCGTCCTGGAGAGTGCTGCGGCTGGTGATGTTCCAGCGCAGGACGGGGCCCAGCTTCAGCTCTCTGGCCACGGCATACGGCAGCGACGACTTACCACTGCCCGGAGGACCGGTGACCAGCAGCGGCCTGCGCAGGACCAGGGCGGCATTCACCAACTCGACGCTTTCCCCAGTTGCCTGGTACGTGCCCGCCCGGTGTTTCCGGTCGGGCGACGCGGAGCCGTCCTCCTGCGGCGGCAGGGGCAGTGGCGGTCCGCCGTCGAAGGCCCGCCAAGGCGGGGGGTCGGGCAGGTGGGCCACGCCGTCGTGTGGCCCTTCCGTACCGGTGTACACAGGCCACATGGGCATGGGAGTTCTCCAGATCATTCAACTGCCGCTCAATCGACCGGGGACCGCGCGTAGATGCTCGCTGCCGGAAACCATCGCGGGTCCTCCCAGATCAGTGCCAGGCCGGCGGCCCAGTGCGGTTCCTCGGTCAGATACGCCTCGCTCCGCAAGTCACGGACATAAAGCGGGAGATTCGCCAGAGGCAGCGACGCCAGACGCCCTTTCAGGGCGTCGAGGAAGCGAGCACCAGCGCAGGAGTGGTCGGCCGTGCCGTCATCGTCATGCCGGCTCGAACAGCCCGACCGCGGCCAGACGATGACCGGCGCCGCCGCGTTGAGGCCGGCCTGCAGCAGCCCGCGCGCCTGGTCCGTCTCAGGGGACGACCCGTATCCCACGGCCGTTTCCAGCCCCTTGAGCCGGACGGTGAGCTTGGCCGGGTCCTCAGGACTGCCGCACGCGACCAAGTGCCAGTCGATGTCCGACCGGCCGTCGAGCTTCTGCCAGACCTTCTCAAGTTTGAACTGGAGCCTTGACTCCCGACGTCGAGCGAGATCCATCACCACGACGGGGGAGGAACATCCGAGCGGAGTGGCGTCGTCCACACCGGCGTGCCATTCGTCGACCGGTTCGCCAAGCCAGTCTCTCGGCAGCGCGAAGGCTATGAGCTCGTCGCCGCTGCGATCGATCTGCCGGAAGGCATGGTCGAGGCGCTCTCTCACGTACTCCTGCAGGTGCTGCCTCGCGAGGGTGGTGCCGGCCACGAGCTGCGCGCGCCCGTCGCGGATTGCGAAGACCGAGACCAGGTAAGCATCACGGTCGGCTCCGCTGCGTTCGATCTCGACGAGGATCGGGGACCACTTCGTGACTCCGTCCGGTACCGGCCGGGTCTCCGGCCTCTGTCGTGTCGTTCCCGGCCTCTGGTCTCCCGCCCACGCGTACAGCGCACGCCGGACGGCCGCGTCCTGGGCACGGTCGGCGAGGTATGCGGCGAAATCGGCCCAAGGCGCGGTGCCCGGCATCGGGTCGACCTCTGTCAGCAGGAACCAGGCCACGTCCCACAAGGACAGGAAACCGCCGGCAGGCGGGAGCGGGGGCAGCGGAGTCAGTGGTTCCATGACACTGCGATACACGTCCTCCGGGGTGCAGTCGTCCGCGTATCGCTGGACGAGGTCACGCAGCCGGGCCACCGTGCCAGAGCCGTGCTCGGGTACCGGCACCAGGTCCGCCGCATCCGGCCAGTATCGGACCAGCGCCCGGGAGGGGAGCATCCTCCCGCCCCCGCCTGCCGAGTACCTGGCGGTGACCATGCCCACCACCTCACCGGTGTCCTCCCGTACGACCGCCGCACCGCTGAACCCCTCTTCCAAGGGCGAGCCGTGGCTCGTCCATGCCTCCAGCTGCAGCCACTCGCCCGCGATCAGCTGGTCGCTGGTGCTCCGGAACTCACCGAGGATCCCCTCGTCGTAGCCGCGGGGAAAGCCGTACGCGGTCAGCTTGGCCGCCGGATGCGCGTACGACGCGTCGACGGCGGCGAACCTGGCCGGCGGTACGCCCACGGGTCTGTCGAGCTCAAGCACTGCGACATCGCCCCGGCCCTGATCGGCTCGGCTCCAGCCGCCTCCGGCGATCACAGTCGCTTCGAGCGGGCCGAGATCCGGGTACTGGGCGAACGTCACCTCAGCGCGCTCCGCACCGTCCACGACATGGGCGCAGGTCATCACATGACGGTCGGTCACCAGGAAGCCGGAACCGACGCCGTGCGCGGAAACCCGGACCTGCCAGGACTGGGAGCCCATCAGACGGCCGAGGTCCCCCCAGCAGCGTTCGGCGTCCAACTGAGCTTCACCACGAGGTGGCCTTCCATCGAGGTCTTGGCGATGACCGCCCCTGCCTCGGCGGTGAGTTTCACGCCGAACTCGATCTCGACGGCGTCGGGCTTGAGCTGACCGTCACGAAAGACACGAAGTGCCGACTCGGCCGCGGCGTGGATGCTCTCCAGGGCGCCGTCGAAAGTCTGCCCCGCCTGTCGCAGGACCCCGTCCCCGCGAGACACGGGCTGGGCACCGCGACGCTCTTCGTCAACGGCGACCACGACAGAAGCACCGCTGCCCGTCTTGAACTCGACCAGTTCGTCCATGGATCCCCCCGTGCCCCTCTTCGGTACCGCAGCGTCAGTCTAGGACCTCCGCCACCAGGCAAGAGCCGAGCGCTCCCCCACCGGCTGCCGGGACGGGAGTTGCCGAGCCTGACGGCAGGCAGGTCGGCCGGGCCGTGGGCGCTGCCGCTGACCTGGTGATTCCGGACGTCCACGGGCCGCCGCGGGGCCTCGGATCAGCCGGCCGCTGTCAACGGCCGCTCGGCGAGCGCCTGGGCGACTCCGCAGAGGTTGTCGGCCATCGTGCGGCCGGGGATCGTGCAGCCGATGTCCGCGAGCGCGCCGGAGATCTCGCTGATGACGTGGTGGGCGCCGTCCTCGTTCCCGGTGACGACCACGCCCGCGACCCGGTTGCAGGCGACGGGGCGGTCCTCGTCGTCGGTTTCGGACATCATCGCGTCCATGCGCTCCAGCACCCGCTGCGCCACGGAGGAGGGTCGGCCCAGCCAGGTCGGTGAGGCGCTGACCAGGGCTTTCACGGGGCTGTTCCCACACTGGTGGGGGAATGGGGGCGTGCCGGACGCCGTCGGCGGTGCCCCACGGGCACCCCTGGGGCAGCTGCCGTGACGACGGAGCCTCCCGCGGACGTCAGGGCAACTGGACGTCGCGCTTTTCCAGTGGCCGTACGGCCGGGCCCTGCAGGATGCTGCCGTCGGGGGCGAAGCGGGAGCCGTGGCAGGGGCATTCCCATGCCTGTTCCGCGCGGTTGAAGGCGACGAGGCAGCCGAGGTGGGTGCAGCGGGCCGAGACGGCGTGGAGCTGGCCGCTGTCGTCCCGGTGGACGGCGCACCGGTGTCCGCCGACCCGGATGACGACACCGTCCCCGGGGGTGAGGTCATCGGCTGCGGGGGCCGTGACGGGTGGGAGCCGGTCGCCCACGAAGTGCTTGACCACATGAGCCTGGTGCTTGAGGAACGACCCGCCTTCACGGACCACGGAGCCCAGTCGGCGGGGGTCGTAGAGCCTCGCCCATTCGACTTCCCGGCCCTCGATGAGGTCGCTGATCAGCCGGCCCGCCATGATGCCGCCGCTCAGGCCCCAACCCCCGAAGCCGGTGGCCACGTAGGTGTGATGGCTGCCGGGGTGGAGGGGGCCGACGAGGGGGACGGAGTCCGTGGAGTCGTTGTCCTGGGTGGCCCACCGGTGGGTGATGGTCAGTCCGGGGAAGCGGTCGGCGGCCCAGGCCGTCAGCCGGGCGAGGCGTTCCTCGACGTCGGCGGTACCGGGGGCACCGGGGGTGAAGTGCTCGCCCGTGACGATCAGCAGACGCTGCCCGTCGGTGAAGGGGGCGCTGCGCACGGACCGGGTGTTCTGCTCGGGCGTGATGTACATGTCGCGGGGCGCCACGTTCGCGTCGATGGGTCCCGCGACGACCAGTTCGCGGCGTGGGGAGAGCCGGGTGAAGAGCAGCGCCCGGTCGAAGACGGGGTAGTGCGTGGCGACCACGACCTCGCGCGCCCGCACCTCGATGCCGGCGTCGGTGGACAGGACGCAGGGTTCGCCCTCGGTGAGGCCGGTGACCCGGGTCCCTTCGTGGACGGTGCCGCCGCGGCCGCGCAGATCTGCGGCCAGGGCGTGCAGGTACCTCACGGGGTGGAACTGGGCCTGGCCGGTCACCCGCACCGCTCCGGCCACCGGATACGGCAGCTCCGTCCCGTTGACGAACTCGGCCGGCAGGCCCGCCTCACGCGCGGCCTCGGCCTCCGCGCGCACCTGTGCGACGCCCCGTTCGTTCTCGGCATACGTGCAGGCGGCCGCTTCCTCCCAGTCGCAGTCGATGCCGAGGTCAGCGACGGTCTCGGCGGCCCGGCGGATCGCCGCCGACTGCGACTCGGCGTACAGGCGCGCGCCCTCCCGCCCTCGGGTGCGGCGCAGGTGGTCGTAGACGAGGGTGTGGAGCGCGGTCAGCTTGGCCGTCGTGTATCCAGTGACCCCGCCGGCGATCCGCCCCGCCTCCAGCACGGCCACCTCGCGTCCGCGCCGGGTCAGCTCCCAGGCGGTGCTGAGCCCTGCCACGCCGCCGCCGACCACGGCGACGTCGACAGAGATGTCCGTGGCCGGCGGAGGGGCGGGCTCGCCACCCGGCGCGGTCTCGATCCAGTACGACTCCCCGAGTCCTCCCTGGGCGTTCATGGCCGCCGAGTTCCCTCTCTGTCGAGGCGGCACACGCGCGGTGGTCCGAATGCGCGCCTGGCCCCCGACCGGGCGAGCCGGTTGCCCGACCTCTCGCACAGGTCGTGTTCGCCGGGGAGACCGACCTGCTCGGCCTCGCCGCCACCTGCCACCCCCGGGCCCCGCGCCGACCACGCTGGACCAAGACCATGATCAAAACGCTGTCATCGCAGCTGCTCACCAGCCTGTGAGCCGGTGCGGGAAGCGGAACCGGCCCGCACAGGAAGCGGCGGCCGTGTGGATCGCTTTCTCGCTGCCGTCACCGGGAAACCGTGGGTGACATGGAAAGACCAGGCAAGCAGGTGAAGGCGGGCGACGGTGTCTGCCCGCCGTGGGTGCTGCGCGGCTACGCGGTCCTCGCCGACGGGGAACGCGGAGCCGTGGTGGATCCGGAGGGACGCGTCGTCTGGTTGTGCGCGCCGCGGTGGCACAGTGCCGCGGTGTTCTCCGCGCTCATCGGCGGCGGTGGCCACTTCGGTGTCCAGCCCGAAGACCCCTGGCATGTGGTCGGGCGGCCACTACGAGGACGGCACCCTGATCCAGGTGAGCCGCTGGCTGACCGGTGACGCCGTGATCGAGTGCCGCGACGCACCGGCGATGCCGGCGTCCGCCGATCGTCTCGTGCTGCTGCGCCGGATGCGGGTGGAGAGCGGCGCGGCGCGTCTCGGACTCACGCTCGATACGCGCCCCGGATTCGGTGCCGTCCGGGTGCCGGACGTTGCTGCGGCACGCCGGGCTCGGGTGCCGGGACGAGGTGGACGTCGCCGAGTCGGGCCTCGTCGCGGGTCATGCCAGGGTGCCCTCCTCACAGACCCGGCGGGCGACCTCGTGGAGCTTGACGTTGTTCGCCTGGGAGTAACGGCGCAGCACGTCGAACGCCTCGTCCTCGGTGAGGTGGTGGCTGCCCATGACGATGCCCATGGCCTCGCCGATGGTGTGGCGGGTGGCGAGGGCCCTTTCCAGCTGGGCATGGGTACGGGCGGCGGAGAAGGCGACCGCCGCATGGGAGGCCAGCAACCATCCGGCCACCTCACTGACCTCGGTGAACGCGCCGGGATCGCGGGAGTAGAAGTTCAGCGCGCCGAGGTCTTCCCTCTCGGTGAACAGCAAAAAGCCCATCATGCTGCCGATACCGAGCTTGTGTGCCTGAGGGGCGTAGGTCGGCCAGCGCTGCTGCTCGGCGGTGAGGTCGGCGATGCGGAAGACCCGCTGACCCTGCGACGTCCGGGCCGCGTCGAAGCACGGCCCCTCCCCCAGCCGCTGCTGCAGCCGGTCGCTGTCGGTGACCAGTTCGTCGGTGGGGGCGAGTGTCTCCACCTGCGAGTCGTGCAGCACGAGGATGCCGGCCGCGTCACAGCCGTCGACCAGTTCCGTGGCCGACGCGGTGATCCGCCGCAGTGTCGCATCGACCGAGTCATGTGCCAGAAGATCCCGCGCCATCGAAGCCAGCTGCTCCGCGAACCGACCCCAGTCCACCTCGTCCTCCGCTGCTCGTCAGGCCCGGACGAGCCTCACCCCCGGTCTCGGGCGGGGCTCGCCATCACATCGCAGACAGATACCCGTGGCGGGCCGGAAGATGGCTCCGGGTGCTCTCGGCCGCCCCCGTGGCGGAGCGAACGGCAGACAGACGGGCTGTCGACCCGAAGACCCAGTCCTTCTTGTCGACAGTCCGAATGAAGTGCGAACGGGCCCCCCGGGGGGTGCCCTGGGGGTGCCCTGGGGCTCGGCTTCCAGGGACCTTGCTGCCGGCCGTCGGCGGATTGAGCCGTGTGCACCGGGCGAGAATCCCGCCCGCCTGGAATCAGCCGGTCAAGCGGCTGCGCAGCGGTTCCTGGCCCAGGTCTGCGCCCTTACGGCTGTCAGCCTGCGCCTTGCCGAACAACTCGACCAGTTGCTCGCCCTTCGCGTGGTCCTGGCCGCCACGCTGCCGGGCGGCGTCGGCGAGTCCGTTCAGGACATCTCGGTCGGCTCGGTGTTCGCACTGGTGGTGCCGCCTCACCTCCGGTCACGGACCCGGGGTGCGTACCAGACCGTCAGTTTCGGCCTCCGGCCGCTGGGTTCGGTCGCCGGTGCCCTCAGCGCCGCGACAGCAGGAATCCCCGTGGCGCTGCGGGCCGGCACGATCGGCGGAACACTCGCCTGCCTCCGGCTCCTTCCCTCACGCCTGCTGTCGTTCCGCGGTCAGGACGACCCGTCCGAGCAGCCGGAAACCGCCACCGCTCTTGCGCAATGCTGCAGGGAACGCGGTACCGCCATCCCGCAATTGAGACGGGCGCCGTCGTCCACCACGGTCACGCCCTCGCCGTACCGGCACCGGACGGGCGGCCGCGATGATCCCCTGCCGGTACCGGCCGGCAGACACCGGGGCCCTGACGCAGGGCGGGCTCTGCTCAGGCAGACGGCTGAGTCCGCCTTTGCCGGCCCCATCTCAGTTGCTCGCGCCGAGAGTCTGCGCCAGTGCGCCGAGGGTCACGTCGACGATGGCGCGCAGCTGTTCCGTGCTCGTGCCGGCTCTGCTCATGACGGCGAGGGACTGGTTCACGGCCGCAAGGTGGGTCGCGAAGGACTCAGCTGCCTCGTCGTGCAGGCGGCCGGCCTTGAGTGCGGCGCGTAGCCGGGTGCGCTGGAAGCCGATCGCCTCCCGTGCACGCGCCGCGACGCTCGCGCTCAGCACCGGGGTCGCCATGACGGTTTGGGCCACCAGGCATCCGTCGGGCAGAGCGGGGTCCGCGATGCGTTCCAGGGTGATGTCGAAGAAGGCCCGCGCGGCCGCCAGGGGCCGGTCGGCGGCGCAGGACAACGCGGCGTCGTACTTGTCGCCGTAACGCGTGGTGTAGCGCTCCAGGCAGCGCAGGAAGAGCGTGTCCTTGTCGCCGAGGGAGGAGTAGATGGAGCTGCGGTTGAGCCCGGTCGCCCGGGACAGGTCGTCCACCGACGTGTCCGCGTAGCCGTCGCGCCAGAACTGGATCATCGCGGCATCGAGCGCCGTGGCCACGTCGAACTGCTTCTTGCCCGCCATGCCGCACCTCCCACCTGCTCTGCCTGCTTGGTGGAGATCACCCTAACTCGTCTTGAACCAGTCAGTTCAAGATGAGTTAGGGTGAAGGCGTGATCACGGCCGGACACTCCGCGGACCGCACGGCGCAGCGACACGCCCACCTCGTGCCCGACCTGCCCGAGACACTGCTCACCGGCCGCGAACGGGAGTACGTGGGCTGGTTCCTGAAGGTCAAGACCCTCTCCTCCGACACCTTCGACGACGCCGAAATCGAGCAGTACGCCGCGTCCGTGGCCGCCGACGGCGGTCTCCGTGCATCCCTGGCCTACTACCGGGACGCCGCCGCCCCGGCGCAGAAGAACCACGAAGCGCTGGAACAACAGCGCCTGACGGTCCCGGTTCTCGGGATCTCCAGCAGCCACGGCTCCATCCCCGACATGGCGGCTTCCATCAGGCCGTGGGCCGACCACACCACCGGGATCGTCGTGCCGGACGCAGGACACTTCATCCCCGACGAACAGCCCGATGCCGTCGCTGCCGCGCTGACCGGCTTCATCACCGAAGACGATTGAGACTCGCCGGAGGCAAGCGTCAGAGCCGGCACCCGCACCCCTGACCGACTCAGCACGAGCGTGAACAGCGCCGGGCCCACCGGGCTCCCGCCCGGGCCGAACCGGCCGCCGAGGTTCTCGGCGAACTCATCGACGAATGATCCGGCTCCGTCCGCTTCACCGCGTCCGCCCCGCACGAAGGGCTGGGTGCCCCGCGCGGTCCGGACGCGGTCGGCCTCGACGGTGATCACGACGGTGGTGAGAACGTACGGTCGCCGGTCCGGCGGGTGCGTCTTCAGCGCTGTCCGCGATCGAGGGCGGCCACCTCGCGTACGGCCTCGGCGACGGCCGTGAAGTCCTTCTTCAGGATCGCGTCGTGGTTGCTGGCGACCTTCGCGCCGAGCCGGAGGTTCGGGTTTCGCTCGAATACCTCGGCGAGGCCGGCGCGGATGCGTTCCTGCTCGTCACCCTTGCTTCCGAGGGACGCCCCGGAGGCCAGCACGTACCGCACCGGAACGGTGACGTCGTCCAGTACGGGACCCAGTGCGCGTTCGCGGGAGATCTTGCCCAGCTCGATATTGCAGTCCGCCATCTGGGCGGGGGTCATCCGCGGGGTCAGGCCCGTCGGGCGCAGCAGCGGCAGGAACCAGCCCATCCGCCGGAACATCTTCCGGATCCGCTGCTCCATGGCCTCGTCCAGCCAGTCGTACGGCTGCGCGCCGTCGACCAGGACCGCGCCCAGGCAACGCTCCGGGTTCCGGTGGGCCCAGTGCGCCCCGACGAACGCGCCGTACGACCAGCCCACCACCAGCGCCCGATCGACGCCCCGGGCCGCGAGCACGGCGTCGACGTCCCGGACGGCGGCCTCGAAGGAGTAGTCCGCCGAGCGCTGCGACTTCCTGCCGCGGGCCCGCTCGTCGTAGGTGATGTGCCGCCACCCCGTCCCCAGTTCGGCGAGGACCCGCCGCCAGTACCCCTGCGTGGCGAACTGGCCGTTGAGGTAGACCACCGGGGTGCCGGCACCGCCGGTGTCGGTGACGGCCAGGGCCGTGTCGTCGACCGGCACCATGCCCGTCCACGCCGAACCCTTCGAGGAAGTGCTGTTCTTCGTCATGTCGTCGTTCCCCCTGATCGTGTGGGCTGTCGGGTACGGCTACTGCGGACCGGGCCCTGCACGTGGCTCGCGGCGGGCCCGGCCGGGGCGGTTCTGGTGCCGCTTCTTCAGAGGCTGCGGGCGGTGATGTCGCCGCGGGAGGTGGTGGCGCGGACGTCCAGTTCGGTGCTGCCGTCGTTCTTGAGGGCGTTGCTGACGCGGCCGTAGTCGGTACCGGCGTCCAGGGCGGCCGAGACACCGGCGGCCGCGGCGACCGAGATGTCGCCGTCCTGGGTGCGGAGGACCACCGTGCCGCGGCCGGCTTCGTCGATCCGGATGTCGCCCCGTGCGGTGCTGATCTCCGCGGAGCCACCCAGCCGGCCGACCTCGACATCGCCGTCCAGCGCAACGAGGCGGACACTCGCGGCCTCGTCGATCTTGATCTCGCGGTATGCGCCTTCGAAAGCGACGTCGCCGAGGCGTCCGACGCCGCGCAGCTCCGCGCCGGCGGCCTTGCCCTCGACGCGGGAGCCGGCGGGCAGCTGGACAGTGACCTGAAGGGACCCGGAGGGGCCGAAGAGCTGGTTGCCGGGGGCCGACGTCGTGATCCGCAGCACGCCGTCGGCGTAGGTGACGGTGGTCTGCTCGGCGGCCTTGGTGTCGCGGTTCTTGGAAGGGTTCGAGGGGAGGACCTCGACGGTGGTGTCGGCGCGGTCCGCGGCGAAGAACTGGACGCGTCCGGCGGGGATGTCCACGACGGCGGTGATCGGGGCGGGGGTGGCGAACTTCTGCATCACTGTCTCCCATGACTCGCTGTTTCCGATGAATGAAAAGCTACGTTGCGTTCACGGATCCAGCAACACTACAGCTGCACGCAATCCCTATTCATGCAGCTAGATAGCGGGAAAGTGTTGCGCTGACCATCGAGGTTAACGCAACGAAGACCACTCGTCCGTTGCAATAGATTGAGAATGAACGCTACTCTGAAGACAGCAGGGACCACCGAGGGGCACGAAGGAGACCGCCATGCCGGGAGGCAGGCTCACCCAGCAGGAGCGCCAGCAGATCGCACTGGGACTGGCCGACGACCTCGCCTACGCCGAGATCGCCCGCCGCCTCGACCGTCCGACCTCGACGGTCACCCGTGAGGTGATGCGCAACGGCGGCCCCACCGCCTACCGCGCCGACCTGGCCCACCGCGCCACCGAACGCCGCGCCCACCGGCGCGGGCAGACCGCGCGCCGAGGGACCGAGACACCCCTGCCGGCCTACGGACGCGATCCCGAGGCCGTGCGGGAGTACGAGGAGGCGCTGACCGCCGTCATGATGGCTTCGGGCATGACCGCGATGCCGGCCCGGGTGATGGCGTCCATCACCCTCACCGACACCGGCAGCCTCACCGCGTCCGAACTCGTCGAGCGCCTGAAGGTCAGCCCGGCGTCCGTCTCCAAGGCGATCGCGTTCCTGGAGAGCCAGAGCCTCGCCCGCCGGGAACAGGGCGAAGGCCGCCGTGAGCGTTACATCGTCGACGACGACATCTGGTACCAGTCGATGATGGCAAGCGTCCGGGCCAACGCCCGGGTCGTCGAGATCGCACGGCAGGGCGTCGACGTCCTCGTCCCCGGCACCCCGGCCGCCAACCGCCTGGAGAACGTCGCCCGCTTCCTCGACTTCGTCAGCGAGAGCCTCGCCCGCGCCGCGGAACAGGCCCGCGAGATCCTCCACACGAAACCCGGAACAACCTCGAACGGCACCGACCGACCGAGTCCGGACAACGGACAGACAGGCGTCTCGGCCCACGGCCGCGACCGTTCTCCTCGACCGCCGCTGCACTGATGGCCCCCAAGGCCGGAGTCACCCCACCGTCGCGAAGTCACGCGCTCGCAGGAGCCGGTCCAGCCGATCATGAGGCCTTTGCGCATGCCAGGGGGCACATCCGTGCCGAGGTCCTCCGTAGGGGTGCGCTGGGAGTGGCGCAAGGCCGTGGGGCGTGAGGCTCGTGGTGAGGGGAAGCCAGCAGGATTCGGAGCGGTCCTGTGCGTTGCACCCGCGGACCGGGATGCCGGGCCAGGGGTCGCCCAATAAGGCGCCGGCCCAGCAGAACGACATGGACGCGCGCGGATCACCGGCAGCCGTGCGACGCGTCGCACGCGGCGCCGGCGTCCACGCGAGGCGTCCACGAAGACGGGCCGTGCCCGGTCGTTCTCGGCTGAACCGGCTCCCGGTGACCACTCCATGCGGCTGTGGAACGTGATCCTCTGGCGGGCACCGCGAGAGGAGCCGCTCGTCGCGTCGATACGCACACAGCCGGTTCAGGACAAGCTGCGCGAGCGCTGGTACGACCAGATGTTCGCCTCTGACCGGGCCGGCCACTTCTTCGTGGGCAACATAGCGGCCCATCCCAGGACCTTCATGCTTCTGAGTGTCTTCTGTCCGAAGGCGAACGTCGTCCAGTGCGTCCAGTGCGTCCAGGACAGCCCGTTCGGTGATTGATCCGCGCGCATCCCCGCGGGCATCCCGGCTCCGCGCCCGGCTACAGGCCCACGTCGCGGCTGCGGATGTCCTCCAGGGACTCGCGGCGGACCAGGAGGCGGGCGATGCCGTCGCGTACGGCGGCCACCGGCGGGCGCCCGACCAGGTTGTAGCCCGAGGCCATGGACACGTGATAGGCGCCGGCCACGGGTACGGCGAGCAGGTCGCCGGGGCGTACGTCGGCGGGGAGTCGGGCGTCGGCGGCGACGATGTCGCCCGCCTCTGGCCGTCAGAAGGGCGCCAAGAAGTGGCGCGAGGGGTGTTCGGAAGCCATGGAACAGAGGTGGGATGGAAGCGTTCCGAGGAGGATCAGATGTCCGAGTCCCACCCGCCCTCGACCGCTCGCCTCGTCGTGGGAGTGAGCGGTTCGCCGGGCAGTCTCACCGCCCTGGTGCGGGCCGCCGACGAGGCTCGGCGCCGCGGCGCCGAGCTCTGGCCGGTGCATGCCTGGGTACCGCCCGGCGGGGATCTCGCCGCCCGTAGGTCCCCGGCCGCGGCCCTCATGGTCCCGGAGTGGGAGCGGCTGGCGCGGGAGAGGCTGCTCAAGGTGCTGCATGACGTGTTCGGCGGCGCGGGCTCCGGGCTGCCCGGGCAGGCACTCGTCGCCCGGGGCACCCCGGGGCCGGCGCTGGTGGAGATCGCCGGCCGGGAGGACGACGTCATCGTGGTCGGCGCCGGACGGCGAGGGCCGCTGCACCGCGCGTTGCAGCCGTCGGTCGGCCGCTACTGCCTCGCCCACGCCTGCTGCCCCGTTCTCGCGGTGCCGCCGTCCCCGCTTCAGGCCGCGCTGGAGGCCGCGCACCGCCGGAACGTTCTGCGGCTGCGGCTGGACACCGCGCGTCTTGAGCGGGAGTTCGACACTGTGCCGCCCGGCGCCTGAGCGCCTCAGGACGTGGTCGAGGCCGGCACATCCGGCTGCTGTGTCAGCCGCTCGGGAGCCGTCGGTACGGCGAGCACCATGGTGAGGCCGCCCCCGGGCGTGTCCTCGGCGTGGATCGTGCCGCCGACGGCCTCGGTGAAACCGCGCGCGACCGCCAGGCCGAGGCCGACGCCGGCGCCGCGAGGTGAGTCGCCGTAGCGCTGGAAGGGTTCGAAGATGCGGTCCTTGGCCTCGTCCGGGACACCGGGGCCGCGGTCGACGACCCGTACCTCGACCCGGTCGGCGATGGCGCTCGCCGACACCAGGACCTTCTCGCCGGGCGGGCTGTACTTGACGGCGTTCTCGACGACGTTGGCGACGGCCCGCTCCAGCAGCCCCCGGTCGACGTCGACCATGGGCAGCGTCTCGGGGATGTCCAGTTCCACGCTGTCCTCGGGGACCCCGCCGAGTGCCATGGGCACGACCTCGTCGAGGTCGGTCTCGCGGATGATGGGGGTGACGGTGCCGGTCTGGAGGCGGGACATGTCCAGGAGGTTGCCGACCAGGAGGTCGAGCCGGTCGGCGCCTCCCTCTATGGCCTGGAGCAGTTCCGTCCGGTCCTCTTCGGACCACTCGACGTCGTCGGAGCGCAGCGAGGACACGGCGGCCTTGATGCCGGCGAGCGGGGTGCGCAGGTCGTGGCTGACGGCGGCGAGCAGCGCGGTCCTGATGCGGTTGCCCTCGGCCAGTTCCTTGGCGCGGTCGGCCTCGCGCTGGAGGCGCTGGCGGTCCAGGACGACGGCGGCCTGGGCGGCGAACGCGGCCAGTACCCGGCGGTCGGAGGCCGGCAGCACGCGGCCGCGCAGGGACAGGGCCATGTGGTCGCCGACCGGAACGTCCACATCCGCGTCCTCCGGATGCTCGGCGGGCTGGGACCCCACACTGCCCGCGCAGGTCCAGGGAGCCGTCTCGCCTGTGCGCTCCAGCAGGGCCACCGACTCCATGCCGAAGGTCTCGCGGACCCGTTCCAGCAGCGCCTCCAGCGAGGTCTCGCCGCGCAGGACGTTCCCCGCGAGGTAGGACAGGATCTCCGACTCGGCCCGCAGCCGTGCCGCCTGGTGGGTGCGGCGGGCCGCGAGGTCCACCACCGAGGCCACCGACACGGCGACGCCGACGAAGATCGCGATGGCGACGATGTTCTCCGGGTCGGCGATCGTCAGGGTGTGGACGGGCGGCGTGAAGAACCAGTTCAGCAGCAGGGACCCCACCACCGCGGAGGCCAACGCCGGGAAGAGACCGCCCAGCAGGGCCGCCGCCACCGTCAGCGTCAGGAACAGCAGCATGTCGTTGGCCAGGCCGACGTCCGGAGTGGCGCTGGTGAGGAGCCAGGTGAGGAGGACGGGCCCCAGCACGCCGGCGAGCCAGCCCCAGATGACCCGGGAACGTCCCAGGCGTGCTCCGCTCGCCGTGGGCAGTCCGCGGCCCTTGCCCACCTCGTCGTGGGTGATCAGGTGGACGTCGAGGTCCGGGCCGGAGTCCCGGGCCACCGTCGCGCCGACACCCGGCCCGAAGACGTTCTGCCAGCTTCTGCGCCGGGAGACGCCGAGGACGATCTGGGTGGCGTTGACCCCGCGCGCGAAGTCCAGCAGGGCCACCGGTATGTCGTCGCCGACGACCTGGTGGAAAGTGCCGCCGAGGTCCTCGACCAGCGTGCGCTGGACGGCGAGTTCCTTCGGGGAGGCGGCGGTGAGCCCGTCGCTGCGGGAGATGTAGACGGCGAGCACCTCGCCGCCGGCGCCCTTCTCCGCAAGCCGCACGGCCCGCCGGATCAGCGTCCGTCCCTCGGGGCCGCCGGTCAGTCCGACGACGATCCGCTCGCGCGAACCCCAGATGGCCGAGACCCGGTGCTCGCTGCGGTACTCGGTGAGATACGCGTCGACCCGGTCGGCCACCCAGAGCAGGGCGAGTTCGCGCAGGGCGGTGAGGTTGCCGGGCCGGAAGTAGTTGGACAGGGCCGCGTCGACCTTGTCCGACTTGTAGATGTTGCCGTGCGCCATCCGGCGGCGCAGGGCCTGCGGGGACATGTCGACCAGCTCGATCTGGTCGGCCCGCCGCACCACCTCGTCCGGCACGGTCTCCCGCTGCCGTACGCCGGTGATCGACTCGACGATGTCGCCCAGTGACTCCAGGTGCTGGATGTTGACGGTGGAGATCACGTCGATCCCGGCGGCCAGCAGTTCCTCGACGTCCTGCCAGCGCTTGGCGTTGCGTGAGCCGGGGATGTTCGTGTGGGCCAGTTCGTCGACCAGGGCCACCTGGGGCCTGCGGGCCAGGACGGCGTCCACGTCCATCTCGCTGAAGACGCTGTCCCGGTACTCCAGTTCCTTGCGCGGAATCTGTTCCAGGCCGTGCAGCATCACCTCGGTGCGCGGCCGGTGGTGGTGTTCCACGAAGGCGACCACGCAGTCGGTGCCTCGCTCGATCCGCCGGTGTGCCTCGGAGAGCATGGCGTAGGTCTTGCCGACGCCGGGTGCCGCGCCGAGGTAGATCCGGAGCTTGCCGCGTGCCATGTCATCCCTCGAAGCGATAGCCCATGCCGGGCTCGGTGATCAGATAGCGGGGGTGGGACGGGTCCGTCTCCAGTTTGCGACGCAGCTGGGCCATGTAGACGCGCAGGTAGTTGGTCTTGTTGCTCTGCGAGACGCCCCAGACCTCCTGGAGGAGGTGCTTCTGCGTGATCAGCCGGCCGGGATTGGTCACCAGGATCTCCAGCAGGTGCCACTCGGTCGGAGTCAAGCGCACGTCCCGCCCGCCGCGGACGACCTTCTTGGCCAGCAGATCGATGCTGAAGTCCCCGGTCTCGACAAGCGTCGTATCGGGCACCAATGGCGTGTCCTCGGTGCGGCGGACCGCGGCCCGCAGCCGGGCGAGGAGTTCGTCCATGCTGAACGGCTTGGTGATGTAGTCGTCGGCACCGGCGTCGAGCGCGGCGACCTTCTCGTCGGACCCCTGCCGGGCGGAGAGGACCAGGATCGGTACGCGGGTCCAGCCCCGCAGGCCCTTGATGATGTCGACGCCGTCCATGTCGGGCAGACCGAGGTCGAGCAGGACCACGTCGGGCTGACGCGCGGCGGCGAGCCGGAGGGCCGTGGCGCCGTCGGGGGCGGCGTCCACTCCGTACTTGCGTGCCTGCAAGTTGATGACGAGGGCCCGTACGAGCTGCGGGTCGTCCTCCACCACGAGCACCCGGGTCATGGGTGTGTGCCTCTCCTGTCGCACGTCGGGCCGTGCCCGCGGGAAGCGGGGCGGCCGACGTCATGACGGTGGGAGTCGGCGGACCCGGGATACTCCCCCGGCCGCCGACTCCCGTGTGGGTCGCGTAAGGCCATCACTTCTTCGCTACGAGGTCCTTGAGCGCGATGTTGAGCTCCAGGACGTTCACCCGGGGCTCGCCGATGAAGCCGAGGGTGCGGCCGTCGGTGTGCTCGTCGACCAGCTTCTGGACCTGGGCGACGGACAGACCGTTCTTCTCGGCGATCCGGTGGACCTGGAGGTCGGCGTAGGCCGGGGAGATGTCCGGGTCCAGGCCGGAGCCCGAGGAGGTGACCGCGTCCGCGGGAACGTCCGACGGCTTGACGGTGTAGCCGGGCACGGAGTTGTCGTTGATGACCGCGGCCTTGGCGTCCTTCACCTGCTGGATCAGCACCTTGCTGTCGGCGGACAGGTTCGTGGCACCGGACAGGATCAGCTTGTACTGGGTGTTGATGCTGTTGCTGCCGAGGCCGTTGGCCGGACGGCCCTGGAACCACTGCAGGGCGGCGTCCGGGGTCTGCTGGCCCTTCTTCAGCGGCAGGTTGTACGACTGCCCGATCAGGGACGAGCCGACGACCTTGCCGTCCGACTTGATCTCGGAGCCGTTCGCCTTGTCGTGGAACAGCGCCTGCGCCACACCGGTGACGACCAGCGGGTAGATCACGCCGGTGACCAGGGTCAGCACGAGCAGCGCCCGCAGGCCCGCCCCGAGCAACCGGGCTGTGTTCGTGATGGAGTTGTTCATGGCGATCAGCCGATTCCGGGGATGAGGGAGATGAGCAGGTCGATGATCTTGATGCCGATGAACGGGACGATCAGCCCGCCGATGCCGTAGATCGTCAGGTTGCGCCGCAGCATCTTGTCCGCGCTCACCGGCCGGTACTGCACGCCCTTCAGGGACAGCGGCACCAGCGCGATGATGACCAGCGCGTTGAAGATGACCGCGGACAGGATCGCGGAGTCCGGCGAGGACAGACCCATGATGTTGAGCTTGTCCAGACCCGGGTAGACCGCCGCGAACAGCGCCGGGATGATCGCGAAGTACTTCGCGACGTCGTTGGCGATGGAGAACGTCGTCAACGCGCCCCGGGTGATGAGGAGTTGCTTGCCGATCTCGACGATCTCGATGAGCTTGGTCGGGTTGGAATCGAGGTCGACCATGTTGCCGGCCTCCTTCGCGGCCGACGTACCCGTGTTCATCGCCACGCCGACGTCGGCCTGCGCGAGCGCGGGCGCGTCGTTCGTGCCGTCACCGGTCATCGCGACCAGCTTGCCGCCCGCCTGCTCCCGCTTGATCAGGGCCATCTTGTCCTCAGGGGTGGCCTCGGCGAGGAAGTCGTCGACGCCCGCCTCCTCGGCGATCGCCTTGGCGGTCAGCGGGTTGTCACCCGTGATCATGACGGTCTTGATGCCCATGCGGCGCAGTTCCTCGAACCGCTCGCGCATGCCCTCCTTGACGACGTCCTTGAGGTGGATGACGCCCAGGACCCGGGCGCCCTCGGCATCCTCGACCGCGACGAGCAGCGGGGTGCCGCCCGCCTGGGAGATGGCGTCGGCGAGGGTGCCGGCGTCCTCGGCGACGGTGCCGCCCTGCTCGCGGACCCAGGCGATGACCGAACCGGCCGCGCCCTTGCGGATCTTCCGGCCGTCGACATCCACACCCGACATGCGCGTCTGGGCGGTGAAGGCGATCCACTCGGCGTGCGCCAGCTCGCCCTGGTGCCGCTCGCGCAGCCCGTACTTCTCCTTCGCCAGGACGACGATGGAACGCCCCTCGGGGGTCTCGTCGGCCAGCGACGACAGCTGGGCCGCGTCGGCGACCTCGGCCTCGGTGACCCCGCGCACCGGCACGAACTCGGAGGCCTGGCGGTTGCCGAGGGTGATGGTGCCGGTCTTGTCGAGCAGCAGGGTGGAGACGTCACCGGCGGCCTCGACCGCGCGGCCGGACATGGCGAGCACGTTGCGCTGCACCAGACGGTCCATGCCCGCGATGCCGATCGCGGAGAGCAGCGCGCCGATCGTGGTCGGGATCAGGCAGACCAGCAGGGCGACCAGCACGACCATCGTCAGGTGGGTGCCCGCGTAGTCCGCGAACGGCGGCAGGGTGGCGACGGCCAGCAGGAAGACGATGGTCAGCGAGGCGAGCAGGATGTTGAGCGCGATCTCGTTCGGCGTCTTCTGCCGGGCCGCGCCCTCGACGAGGCTGATCATCCGGTCGATGAAGGTCTCGCCCGGCTTCGTCGTGATCTTGATGACGATCCGGTCGGACAGCACCTTCGTACCGCCGGTCACCGCGCTGCGGTCACCGCCGGACTCCCGGATGACCGGGGCCGACTCACCGGTGATCGCCGACTCGTCCACCGACGCGACACCCTCGACGACGTCACCGTCACCGGGGATGATGTCGCCGGCCTCGCAGACCACCAGGTCACCGATCCTCAGCTCGGTTCCCGGGACCTGCTCCTCGGTGTCACCGACGAGCCGGCGCGCGATGGTGTCGGTCTTGGCCTTGCGCAGCGTGTCCGCCTGGGCCTTGCCGCGGCCCTCGGCGACGGCCTCCGCGAGGTTGGCGAAGATGACGGTCAGCCACAGCCAGGCGCTGATGGTCCAGCCGAACCAGTCGCTGGGGTCCTTGAAGGAGAAGAGGGTGGTCAGGACCGAGCCGACCCACACCACGAACATCACGGGCGACTTGACCATCACCCGCGGGTCGAGCTTGCGGCAGGCGTCCGGCAGCGACTTGACCAGCTGCTTCGGATCGAACAGGCCCGCGCCGACACGGCCCTCGGCCGGCTTGTGCCCGGTGGGGACGTCACTGTGCGGCGCCCGGGTCGGGGTGGCTGTGGACATGGAGTCCTCTGACTTCTCTATACGGGTCGTCATGACGCCAGCCCCTCGGCCAGCGGGCCCAGCGCCAGCGCCGGGAAGTAGGTCAGACCGGTGATGATCAGGATCGCGCCGACGAGCAGGCCGGTGAACAGCGGCTTCTCGGTGCGCAGGGTGCCGGCCGTGGCCGGGACCGGCTTCTGCTCGGCCAGCGAGCCGGCCAGCGCCAGCACGAACACCATCGGCAGGAAGCGGCCCAGCAGCATCGCGAGTCCGGTCATGGTGTTGAACCAGTCGGTGTTCGCGTTCAGACCGGCGAAGGCCGAGCCGTTGTTGTTCGCCGCGGAGCTGAAGGCGTACAGGACCTCGGAGAACCCGTGCGCCCCGGAGTTGAGCATGGAGTGCGGCGGGGTCGGCAGCGCCATGGAAGCAGCCGTGAAGATCAGCACCAGGGCCGGTGTGATCAGGATGTAGCAGGCCGCCAGCTTGATCTCACGGGAGCCGATCTTCTTGCCCAGGTACTCGGGTGTACGGCCGACCATCAGACCGGCGATGAACACCGCGATGACCGCCATGATCAGCATGCCGTAGAGACCGGAACCGGTACCACCGGGGGCGATCTCGCCCAGCTGCATGCCCAGGATGGTGACGCCGCCGCCGAGGCCGGTGAAGGAGGAGTGGAAGGAGTCCACCGCGCCGGTCGAGGTGAGCGTGGTCGACACCGCGAAGATCGACGAGGAGCCGACCCCGAAGCGGACCTCCTTGCCCTCGTACGCCCCGCCCGCGGCCTGGAGCGCCGCACCGTGATGGGCGAACTCCGTCCACATCATCAGGGCGACGAAGCCGACCCAGATGGTGGCCATGGTGGCGAGGATCGCGTAACCCTGCTTCACCGAGCCGACCATCACACCGAAGGTGCGGGTCAGCGAGAACGGGATCACCAGCAGAAGGAAGATCTCGAACAGGTTGGTGAAGGGCGTGGGGTTCTCGAAGGGGTGGGCACTGTTGGCGTTGAAGTAACCGCCGCCGTTCGTGCCGAACTCCTTGATGGCCTCCTGTGAGGCGACCGCACCGCCGTTCCACTGCTGCGAACCGCCCATGAACTGGCCGACCTCGTGGATACCGGAGAAGTTCTGGATCGCACCGCACGCCACGAGCACGATCGCAGCGATCGCCGCGCCGGGAACCAGAATGCGGATGGTGCCGCGCACCAGGTCGGACCAGAAATTGCCCAGCTCACCGGTGCGCGAGCGCGCGAAGCCCCGTACGAGGGCGACCGCGACGGCGATGCCGACGGCGGCGGAGACGAAGTTCTGGACGGCAAGACCGGCGGTCTGCACGACGTGGCCCATGGTCTGCTCGCCGTAGTACGACTGCCAGTTCGTGTTGGTCACGAACGAGACGGCCGTGTTGAACGACTGCGCCGGGTTGACCGAGTCGAAGCCGAGCGAACCGGGCAGGATGCCCTGGAGCCGCTGGAGCAGATAGAGAAAGAGGACGCTGACGGCCGAGAACGCGAGGACCCCGCGCAGGTAGGCGGGCCAGGTCATCTCGGTGTCGGGGTTGGCACCGATGCCCTTGTAGATCCACTTCTCGACGCGCAGGTGCTTGTCGGAGGAGTAGACCCTGGCCATGTAGTTACCGAGGGGAATGTAGGCGAGCGCCAGCGCGCCTATGAGCGCGAGGAGCTGGAGAAAGCCGGCAAGGACGGGACCCATGTCGTGTCTCAGAACCTCTCCGGGAAGATCAGGGCGAGGACGAGATAGCCCAGCAGGGCGACGGCCACGACGAGGCCGACGATGTTCTCGGCGGTCACAGCTTGGTCACCCCCTTGGCGACGAGGGCCACCAGCGCGAAACCCGCGAGCACGGTGACGACGAAGGCCAGATCGGCCATCGCGAACTCCTGGAGTGAGGTTCGACAGAAACGGACGAGTAGAGGAAAGCGTCTTTCTGGCCGGATCAGGTCACCCGTTTACGGCTCTCATACGGCGGCACCCACGGCTTTGACGGAACTCTTACGACTCTTGATCCATACCGGTGAGCAAGCGTGGTGACGTTCGGTGACCCGACTCACGGCAGCCGGAAGCGGAGCCGGCAGATCACCGCGTCCGTCTCCCGGCGTACGGCGTGCGCGACCACCGCGCCCCGCTGGTTCTGGAGCAGCCGCTGCCACAGCCGCTCCGGTTCGGTCTCCGGGATGAGTACGGTCACCTGGGTGCCCGGCTCGGCGGCGGTCACCTCGCGGACGTACGCGGCGATCGGACGGCCCAGAGTGCGCCGCTCGCACGCCAGCCGGACCAGCGGCACCCCAGGGTTCCACTCGGCCCAGGCGCGCTCCAGGGCGTGCAGGGCGGCCCGCTCCTCGGGGTCCGGATAGCACACGGTCACCGCGCGGACCTCGTCGCCGAGCGAGGCAGCGGCCGTGAGAGCCTCCGAGGTCAGCCTGGACAGGGACGAGACGGGGACGAGCACCAGCGAGCGCTCGCGGTGCGGGGGCTCGGGTATGCGGCCGAGACCGAGCCGCTCACCGATCCGGCCGTAGGCGCGGTGCACGGCGCCGAAGGCGGCCACGAGCAGCGGAAGCATCACGACGACGAGCCAGGCGCCTTCGGTGAACTTGGCGGCGGTGACGACGACGGTGGCCACCGCGGTGAGCACGGCCCCGAACCCGTTGAGCAGCGCCTTCCCGCGCCAGCCGGTCCCCCGCTGCAGCCGCCAGTGCCGCACCATGCCCACCTGGGCGATGGTGAACCCGACGAAGACCCCGATGGCGAACAGCGGCACCAGCGTGTTGGTGTCACCGCCGGAGAACACCAGCAGCGCGGCCGAGACCAGCGCCAGGGCGAGCACACCGTGCCGGTGGACCTGGCGGTCGGCCTTCAGGGCGAAGACGTGCGGCGCGTAGTTGTCCCGGGCCAGCAGCTTCAGCAGCACGGGCAGGCCGCCGAAGCTGGTGTTCGCGGACAGCGCCAGCAGGATCATCGTCGCGAACTGGATGACGTAGAAAGCCCAGTTGTGGCCGAAGGAGGCGTCCGCCAGCTGGGCGAGGACGGTGACGCCCTCGACCGGCTGGAGGTGGAAGCGGCCGATCAGTACCGACAGGCCGATGAGCATCAGGCCGAGGACCGCGCCGAGGGCGACCTCCGCGCGCTGGGCCCGCTTGACCCGCGGCGTCCGGAAGGAGGGCACGGCGTTGGCGATGGCCTCGACACCTGTCAGCGCGGCACAGCCGGAAGCGAAAGCTTTCAGCAGGAGCAGGGCCCCCACGCTCGTGGCGTTGTCGGCGAGCACCGAGGCGTGACCGGCGGCGGTCGCCGTGCTCACGGGGTGGGAGCGGAAGAGACCGACGGCGATGAGGACGAAGATCGAGCCGACGAAGACGATCGTCGGCATGATGAACGCCTTGGCGGACTCCACGATCCCGCGCAGGTTGACGCCCGTGATGAGGGCGAGCACCGCCAGGCACAGCCACAGCCGGTCGTCGTAGAGGGCGGGGAAGCCGGAGGTCAGCGCCGCCACTCCGGCCGTGACGGCCACGGCGACGTTGAGGACGTAGTCCAGCACCAGGGATGCCGCCGCCACCAGGCTGGTGCGTGCGCCCAGGTGGGTCTTGGCGACCGCGTAGGAGCCGCCGCCGTCCGGAAAGGCCGCGATGACCTGCCGGTACGACGCCACCAGCACTGCCAGCAGGGCGGCGATGGCCAGCGTGACCGGCATCGTGAAGCCCAGGCCGTGGGCGCCCGCGGCCGCCAGGACGAGGACGATCGCCTCGGGGCCGTAGGCCACCGACGCCATCGCGTCCAGCGACAGCGCGGCAAGGCCCGTGACAGCGGTCAGCCGGTGGCGTTCACCGGTATCGGGAGGCTCCTCGCCGGCGGGGACGGCGTTCGGCTCGGTGGTCAGGACGGACATGGATGCGGGCTCCTTCTTGCCTCGGCCGCGCACGCGGGCTGATGCGCGCGGCGGCATCCAGGTTCTGTCCGTTTCCGGCCGTGTCCGACGGTTCCTTGCGGCATCTTCACGCCCAACAGGCCGACCTTGACGAGACCTTGGCGGGCGTGTGACCTGGGCGACTGTCATGTGCCCGCGTCGGGCGACGCGTTCCATGGTCAAGAGGCGGTGCGGCGCTGGACAGCCGTCAGGGTCGTGTCAAGACGGACCGATCAGGCTCCGGCGGTCACTACCGTCGACACCATGGGACGCCGTGACGACGACGTGCGCGGAGGGCCGCTCGACGCAAACGCGGAGAGGCCCGAGGGATCCGGCGACGCGACGAACGCCCCCGAGTGGGTGCAGGAGTTGTGGGCCACCGTCCGCTGCGCGGGCGTGCTGCTCGCGCTCGTTCTCCTGGTCGACTGGGGCTCCGGCCGGCTCACCCTGTGGCGCGCCGCGCTGTGGTTCGCTCTCGCCGGGCTGCTGTTCGTCGTGCTGTATCCCGCCCGGGTCTCCGCGGGCGGGAACTGGCTGGCCTCGCGCCGACTGGTGCGTGAGCACCGGGTGCGGACGGACCTGCTGGTGTCGGTCCGCTGCCTGGACGGCATCTCTCCCCGGATCCTGCTGCGGGACGCGCTCGGCGGCCGTGTCGAGATCGACCCCGAGATCCTGGTGCGCAACCCGCAGCTGTGGTTCCGACTGCACGAGGGCGCGCGGAAGGCCACTGCCGACGGGCTCCTGCGGTGCGGTGCGACGGTCTTGGGACACATCGCCCGCCGCGTGGACGACGAAGACGCGCAGGCCGTGTTCAAAGCCTCCGGCCTGGAGTGAGTGTCAGCCCGTCCCGACCGGTCCGGCCGTGTCCAGCGCCGATCCGGCCTGGTCGGCCAGTGTCACCGCCACGAGCCGGGCCTGGAGCGGGGGTACCGGCCCCGGGCCGGGAGTGAGCATGAAGCGGCCGAGGTAGCGCCCGTTGCCGTAGGCACGCAGCTCGATGTCGCCCTCGGGCCAGCCGGCGGTGTCCACGTTCCACGAGCGTCTGCCCGCCGTCACGCCGCCGTCGTTGTGCAGCCGGGGCGGCTGCCCCAGGAGGGTGCCGTACTCGAAGCGGCACGCGCGCAGCCCGAGGAGGTCGGTGAGCTCCCGGCGGACGTGGTCGACCACGGTGTTCGCCGAGCCCGACGAATGCGCCAGTTCGGCCGTCCGGTGGATACGGGAGAGGTACGCCGCGTCCGTGACCGTGATGACCTCCAGACGGCGCGCGCGGGCCGCCAGTTGGGACACGATCACGCCGACGACCAGCAGGAGCACCGCCGTTTCGATGTCGGCGGACGCGGTGATGTCGAAGGTCTCGTACGGCCTGGTCAGGAAGAAGTCGAACCAGGCCGCCGCCGACAGCGCCGCGAGCACGCCCGCCGTGCGGCTGCCCAGCGTGGCCACCGCGACGACCACGACGACGAGGACGAGTGCGGCGTTCGTGTGCGACAGGCCGGTACGGAACGGGACGAGTGCGAGGGCCGCCAGGAAGGGGCCGGCGAGGCCCGCCGTCAGGGCGAGCCGGTCCCGCAACGGCCAGGTCCGGGGCGTGGTCCGGGTCCTGCTCCGGTGCTGTTTCCACGCGCTGGTCATCGTGCTCATCACGCACCTCCCACGGTGTGCTCCGTCGGTTCGGCACCCACGCTCTGCGCGGCGAGCGGCAGCGACACGACCATCGTGAGACCGCCGCCGGGAGTGTCCTCGGGGGTGAGGGTGCCGTTCATGGCCTCGGTCAGGCCCCGGGCGAGGGCCAGTCCGAGGCCGAGGCCGGTGGTGTTGTCGGTGTCGCCGAGCCGCTGGAAGGGCTCGAAGAGCCGCTCCCGGCCGTCGGCGGGCAGGCCGGGCCCCCGGTCCACGACCCGCAGCTCCACCCGGCCCGCCAGGGCGCTGGCGGTGACCAGCACCTTCTTCCCGTGCGGTGTGTGGCGCTCGGCGTTGCCCGCCAGGTTGGCGATCACCCGTTCCAGCAGCGGCGGGTCGGCGAGCACCTGCGGGATCTCCTCCACGTCCGCCACGTCCACGCCGGAGACCTCCGCCAGTGCCATGGGCAGGACCTCCTCCAGAGAGGTGGGACGCAGGTTCAGCGGGAGGGCGCCCGCCTCCAGGCGGCTGAGGTCGAGAAGGTTCTCCACCAGACGGTTGAGTTTGGCCATGGACTCGTCGGCGGTGGCGAGGAGTTCGTCCCGGTCCTCCGGGGAGAACTCGACGTCCCGGCTGCGCAGCGAGGTGACCGCCGCCCAGCCCGCGGCGAGCGGGGTGCGCAGGTCGTGGCCGACGGCCCGCAGGAGCGCGGTACGCAGCCGGTCGGCGGCCTTCACCGGCTCGACCTCGGCCGCGGCTTCGGCGAGCCGGGCCCGCTCCACCGCGGAACCGACGTGCGCGGCGAACGCGGCCAGCACCCGCCGCTCGGACGACGACAGCGTGCGGCCGCTCAGGGCGAGGAAAGCACCGGGGCCCGCCGGTACGGCCGTCACACCGGCCGCGTCGGGAGGCTCCTCCACCAGGTCCGCCGACTCCATGCCGAAGGTCTCACGGGTCCGCTCCAGCAGCGCCGGAATCGGCGCCTCGCCCCTGACGATGCTGCCGGCCAGGGACGACATGGTCTCCGCCTCGGCCGTCGCCCGGGCGGAACGGCGCGAAAGGCGCAGGGACCGGTCCACGACCGCGGCCACGGTGGCCGCCACCACCGCGAAGACCGCCAGGGCCAGCAGGGCGTTCGGGTCGTCCAGCGTGAACTGCCCGATGGGCGGAACGAACCAGTAGTTGAGCAGCAGGGACGCCGTCACCGATGCGATCACCGCGGAGGCCACCCCGCCTATGCAGGCCACACCCACCACGGCGAGCAGGAACAGCAGTGCCTCGCTGGTCAGGTTCAGCGTGCCCCGCAGCTGGGCGAGGCCGATCGTGAGGAGTACCGGCAGCACCAGCCCGGCCACCGGGCCGGCGATCAGCCGGGCCGTCGACAGCGTGCGCCGCCGCGACGGCAGGAGGGTGCCGCGGCCGGCCCGCTCGTGGGTGACCCGGTGGACGTCGATGTCACCGGACAGCTCGGTCACGGTCTCTCCCGTGCCGGGGCCGGTCAGGAACCGTGCCAGCCGGCCGCGGCGGCTCGTGCCCAGCACGAGCTGCGTGGCGTTCTCGGCGCGGGCGAACTCCACCAGCGTGGTGGCGACGTCGTCGCCGACCACCGAGTGGTAGCTGCCGCCCAGGTCCTCCACCAGCCGGCGCTGCCGGGCCAGCGAGGCGTGGGAGACGCCTGCGGCCAGGCCGTCGCTGCGGGCCACGTGCACGGCGAGCAGGTCGCCGCCGGCGGACCGGTCGGCGATGCGCGCGGCCCGCCGGATCAGGGTGTCTCCCTCGGGCCCGCCGGTGAGCGCGACGATCACCCGCTCCCTGGTCTCCCACACCCTGCCGATGCCGTGCTGCGAGCGGTACTCCTGCAGTGCCTCGTCGACCCGGTCGGCCACCCACAGCAGTGCCAGCTGCCGCAGCGCGGTGAGGTTGCCGGGGCGGAAGTAGTTGGCGAGGGCCGCGTCGACCTTCTCGGGGGCGTAGATGTTGCCGTGGGCCATCCGGCGGCGCAGCCCCTCGGGTGGCATGTCGACCAGCTCGATCTGGTGGGCACGGCGGACGACCTCGTCCGGGACCCTCTCGTGCTGCGGCACCCCCGTGATCTTCTCGACCACGTCGTTGAGGGACTCCAGGTGCTGGATGTTCAGCGCGGTGACGACGTCGATGCCGGCGTCGAGCAAGGTCTCGATGTCCTGCCAGCGCTTGGGGTTGCGGCCGTCGCCGGGGATGTTGCTGTGGGCGAACTCGTCGACGATCACGACGTGGGGACGGCGCGCGAGGACCGCGGCCAGGTCCATCTCCTCGAACCGTCCGCCGCGGTAGGTGCAGGACACCCGGGGGACGGTCTCCAGTCCGTCGAGCATCGCCTCCGTACACGGACGCCCGTGGCACTCCGCGAACCCCACCACCACATCCGCCCCGCGCGCGGCACGGCGCCGCCCCTCGTCGAGCATCCGGTAGGTCTTGCCGACCCCCGGAGCCGCCCCGAGGTATACCTTCAGTTGTCCGGGCCGTACGTCACTCATCGCCGCCGACGCGCTCCGCTCACTGGTGCAACTCTCCTGTGCACAAGGGTTTCTCCTCCCAAGGAAGCCGCTTCGCGAGGCCGTCGGCGGGGTTGTTAGCGGTTCCTTGTCGCGGGGCCCGGGGACCTTGACACTGTCTTGACGTGACCTGGGCCCGATAGGGTGAGGGCTGGTGTGCCGGGAAGTCTGGTCGGCCGGGGAGCCACAGGGTTCGCCGAAAGCCCCAGGGGGACGGCATGCGCAGCGTCGGTACGGTTCTGGCCCTCGTGGTCCTCGCCACGGTGGTCGCCACCTTCGCGCGCCGGTGGCGCATCCCCGCCCCCTCCCTGCTGGTGGTCGCCGGTCTGGCGGTGGCGCTGCTGCCCGGAACCCCGCGGATCGAGATCAGCCCCGAGATCATCGGGCTGGTGGTGCTGCCACCCCTGCTGTATGCGAGCGCGGAGGACATGCCCTGGCGGGAGCTGCGCGCGGTGTGGAAACCGGTCGGGATCCTCGCCATCGGCCTGGTGCTGGCCTCCGCGGCGGCCGTGGCGGCGGTGGCCGCGCTGGTCACTCCCCTGTCCTGGCAGATGGCGTTCGTGCTGGGCGCGATCCTGGCCAGCACCGACCCGGTGGCGGTCACCGCGCTCGGCCGACGGCTCGCCCTGCCGCCCCGGGTGCAGGTCCTGGTGCAGGCGGAGAGCCTGTTCAACGACGCGACCTCGCTGGTGCTGGTGCGGGTGGCGGCCGGCGTCGCGGTGGCGTCCGCCGCCGCGAACTGGGGTGCGGCGGGGGGCGAGTTCCTGGTGCTCGCGGGCGGCGGCACGGTGATCGGGGCCGCGGTCGCCGGAGTGGTCACACTGATCCGGCGCCGTACCGAGGACCCGGTGCTGGAGACGGTGATCGCCCTGGTCACCCCGTACGCCGCCTACCTGCTGGCGGAGGTCGCGCACACCTCCGGAGTGACGTCCTGCGTGGTGGCCGGCGTGGTCCTCGGCGGCCGGGGCGAGAAGCTCACCACCGCCCGTATCCGCCTCCAGCTCCACGCCGTCTACGGCACGGTCGTCTTCCTTCTGGAGAGCGTGGTGTTCAGCCTCATAGGGCTGGCCCTCCCGACCCAGGTGCAGGCCCTGGCCCACGGTGACCGGGCCTGGCCGCTGTACGCGCTCGCCGTCGCCGCCACGGTCGTCGCCGTACGCATGCTGTGGGTCGCGCCCCTGTCGGCGGTCGTGCAGCGCAAGGGCGGCCTGGGCCGGGTGAACTGGCGGGTGCCGATGGTGCTGACGTGGGCCGGTACCCGCGGGGTGATGCCGCTGGCCGCCGCGTTGTCCATCCCGGAGGTCATGAAGGACGGCACGCCACTCGCCGACCGGCCACTGGTCCTGGTCCTGACCACCTCGGTCGTGGTCGTCACCCTCGTCGTCCAGGGCTTCACCCTCGCCCCGGTCGTCCGCCGCTCCGGCATCGCGCTGGAGCCCGCGCACACCGCGCGCGAGGAGGCCGAGGCCCGCGCACACCTCGCCCATGCCGGCCTCGCACGCCTGGAGGAACTCGCGGAGCTGGAGGTCGTTCCCGACGTCGTCCTCGACCGGCTCCGCCGCGGCCTGGCGGCCCGCCTGGACGACGCCGACGTGGGCACCGAGTCCGCCGACCAGGTCTACCGGCAGCTCCGTCGGGACCTGATCGTCGTCGAGAGCGCGGCACTCCAGCGCCTCTACGACGATCACACCATCAGCGACACGACGCGACGGCGGCTACAGCGGGGGCTGGATCTGGAGGAGGCGCGATTGGCGGATGCGTAGCGCTCCGCGGGGGCCGTTTTCGTCTGCGGGTGAGTGGGGGCCGATCGCACAGTTCCCCGCGCCCCCTGGGCAGGTTTCAGCGGAACTCCGCCAGTCGGGGCCGTAGCCCCAGCGCGGCCAGGACGATCGCCGCGCACAGCAGCCCGCACGCCCACGGCAACAGGCCGTCCACCTCCGACCGGCCCTCCTCGACCGACGACGTGAAGTGGGCGCGGTTGATGTCCGCCACCTTGTCCAGCGCGGACATCCACGCCCCGAAGTGCGCGTTGGACGTGCCCGGCTCCCACCCCATGCAGAACTCCACCGCCTCCTGTTCCTTCCCGGCGGCGAGCAGTGCGCGGATCTTGCGGTCGTCCCGCTGGTAGACGGCGTACGTCTGGACCGTCTTCTCCGCCGCGGCCCGTTCGCCGGGGAAGGTGATGTTGTCCAGCTCGCGGCGGAAGTCGCCGGTGAAGCGCAGGTCGTGGTGGTCGGTCTCGTACGCCTGCCAGGTGGTGGCCAGTTCCGAGTCGTACGTGGCCAGCGTGGCGCCCTTCAGGCCGTACAGCTGCTGGGACTTGGCGAGGAAGGAGTCGGCGTACTGCTCGCGGCGCTGCGGATCGAGCAGATAGCGGCTCTCGTCGGCGTTGGCGTCGTAGGCGATGGCGCGGGCGGTGGAGAGGGCGACGACGGAGTCGAAGGCGTCGCGCCGGGCCACCCGCAGCTGTTCCGCGGAGGCGGACAGCATCTGCGCCCCGAGGAGCACCGCGAGCAGCGTGCAGACGGTGGCGGCCAGCACCGCTGGGTTCAGGGTGCGCTGGAAGCGGCGGGCCAGGTACCACTGGAGGACGCCGAGCACGGCCAGCAGCAGCACGCCGAGGACGAGGACGAGGGCGAGCTGGGTGCGCAAGCCGGAGCGGGCCGCGGAGTACTCGGTGTCGAAGGCCGCGTTGTTCGAGGCCAGCAGCCTGCTTGCGGCGGGCAGGAGTTGTGTGCGCAGCAGATCGGTGGCGCGGCGGTAGTCGGTCAGGGCGCCTGACCTGCCGCCCTGGTGGCCGTCGTTCTCCAGGGCCCTGCCGATCAGCTCCTGGTACTCGGCGAAGCCGTCGGTCAGTGACTCCACCGTCTTCTCGTCGGCCCGGCTGCCCTGCGCGGCGACGGCAAGGGTGCTCAGATCGTGCCCGATCTCGCGCCGGGCGTCGTCGTAGTGTCCGACCGCCTTTTCGTACGGCGTCCGCAGGCGGCCCTGTCCCGCGTCTCCGTTGGACAGCAGGATGTTGGCGGCCTGGGCGTCCATGTCGTTCAGGGCCAGGTCGAGATCGGCCGCGCTGGTGGTGCGGGGCGCGTCGTGGCCGGCGACGCTGCTCCACGTGCCCAGGGCGGTGAGCCCGGCCACCAGCAGCAGCACGGCGAGTGTGCCGGCGAGCAGGGCCGTGGCCGCGCGCAGAAGGCGCAGCCGCGCGGGCACGGATGCCCAGTAACGGCGGCGCAGAGCGGCCCGCGCGGCCACGGCCTGCTGCCTCGGGGGGCGCCCAGGACCGCCCGGCCGCGACACCCCTCCCCGCCGCGGTCCGGGGCTGCCTCCGGGCGGGGTGACCGCCGGTTGCGGCAGCTGCTCGCCGACCTCCGGCTGAGGTCTGTGCGATGTACCGGCCGTGATGGTCACGGTCCCTCCCCGTCACGCTACGGACGGTCGCCCGTCCCCCGTTGACGCTCAGTCTGCGACCGGATCCGGCCGTGGACGGTCGGCGTTGACGGCCTTCTGACGGCGCGCCAGGTCGGTTTGACGGGACCTTGACGGCGCTCGGGCCGGACCCGTATGAAAGCCGCAAATTCCGCGCTGAACAGGGTTGTTCCGCCTCCGTTCGCGGATAGGTTCCTGTGGTCCGCCGCCGAGGCCGGTGCGTCAACGGCCTCACCGGCTCCGGAGTCCTCAATCCGGGCGCGGCTCGCGGCGGCCTGGTGTGTGTCCCGAAGACAGGCACCAGCGTGTGGCGTCCCGTCGTCTTCCCGCGCCGACGTCCGCACGTCCGTGCGGTGCCGGGGCCCCGGCACCGCACGGACCCGGCTCTTCCGTCCACCGATCAGTCCCCCGACCAGTCCGTCGGCATGCCCTGACGCATGCCGCGCCGAACCACGAAGGTCTCATGCATCCCGCCGCGCCCGAGCAGGCCCCGCCGTCCCGCCCTCAGCGCACCACCGGACCCGCACCGGGAGGAGGGGCCCGACGCCGCGGGCGATGAACACGGGTACGTCGGCCGCCAAGGAGGCCGGCAACATGGTCGACCTCGACTCCAACCCGACCAAGCTCATCGAGATCGTCGAGATCGGCAAGCAACTCCTCACCACCCGGGGCGCGTTGACGACGTTCTCCATCACGAACGACGTCGCGAAGTACTTCGCGATCATCCCGGCGATGTTCGCGGGCTCGTACCCGGGGCTGGAGTCCCTGAACGTCATGGGCCTGCACAGCCCCACCTCCGCCATCACGTCCGCGATCATCTTCAACGCGCTGATCATCGTCGCCCTGATCCCCCTCGCCCTGCGCGGCGTGCGCTACACCCCCGCCTCCGCCCATGACCTGCTGCGCCGCAACCTGCTCGTCTACGGTCTCGGCGGCCTGGTGCTGCCCTTCGTCGGCATCAAGCTGATCGACCTGCTGATCTCGGGGATACCCGGCCTCGGCTGAACCGCGCCCCTGCCGCCCGGATTCCCCGTCAGGGACCCGTATGCGCACGTCAGAGCCCCGTCAGAGAAGGCGACTCAGGCTTGCCCGGGGCGTGCGGCACGGCTTCCATGGACGATGTGAACAGCGCCTGGCTCCTCTTCGACCGGCCGCCGAGCCCCTCCCCCAGCCTTCGGCCGGGGGGACCCCCATCTCGCTTCGCTCGGCCGCCCCGTCGTGCGCCGCGCAACCCGGAAACGCCCGCGTCCCTCTGACGCGCTTTCCGTGACCGCAGGGGCGCCGTGCCACGACACGGCGCCCCGTCTCATCCCATCACCGCACGTCCACCGCCGCCCCGTCGCCGGGCCGCCCTACGTGCCCGCATCCTCCGGATTGGATCATGTCCGACTCCACCCTTTCCTCTCGTACCGTCCTGGTCACCGGCGCCGCCTCCGGCATCGGCTACGAGACCGCGCGCCAGCTCGCCGAGCGCGGTGCCACCGTGCTGGTGCACGGCCGTACCACCGAGGAGGCACAGGCGGCCACGGCCCGCCTGGTCGCCACGGCAGGCGTCCAGAGCGCCCAACTGCATCCGTACGGCGCGGACTTCTCCCACCTCGACGAGGTCGAAGCGCTCGCCCGCGCTGTCGTCTCCGCCCGCCCGCACCTGGACGTCCTGGTCAACAACGCGGGCATCGCCGCGCCCGAGCGGCACACCGTCACCGCGGACGGCAACGAGATCGCCTTCCAGGTCAACTTCCTCGCCCACTACCTGCTGACCTGCCTGCTGGAGCCGGCCCTGACGAGCGACCCGGGCGGCCGCGTCGTCAACGTCTCGTCGGCCCTGCACCGCACGGCCTCCATCCAGTGGTCCGACCCCAACCGCTCGCGCGGCTACTCCCGGCTGGCCGCGTACGCCCAGTCCCAGCTGGCCCTCACCGTGTTCGCCGCCGACCCGCGCGTCACCGCGGTCTCCGTACACCCCGGCGTCTGCGACACCACGCTGCTCCCCCTGTACGCCCACGAGGGCAGCTCCCCCGCCGAGGGCGCCGCGCACGTGGTCCGGCTCTGTGACCCGGCCGTCGAGATCGTCAACGGCGCCTACTACGACCTGGACGTACGCGTCGAACCGGCTCCGGCGGCGACGGAGGACCGCACCGTCAAGCGCCTGAACAAGCTGGCGGACCTGCTGGTCGGCCGCAGCGCTTGAAGGCCCGCTACCGGCAGAGGAGTTGACGTACGTGTCCAAGCGCGCCCGCAAGAAGAAGGCTCGCCGGAAGAAGAAGGCCAACCACGGCCGCAAGGCCGGTCAGAACTGATCGACGCCATACGCCACAGGGGCGGGCGACGAGGACCAGCGAACCCTCGGTCGCCCGCCCCACTCGTGCCGCTCCCCGTGGAACGCCGCCCCGCGTCAACCCGGTGCCAGAAGACGCTTCCAGCCGATCAAGCAGGCATGCCGGCGCGGACCACGGGCGGAACCCTCCCGAAGGGCCCCCGGCTCGGCCGCCGGCAGGCAGGAAATGGCGCACGTGTCCGGCCGCTCTCAACGGAGCCGAGTCGGCCTCCATCCCCAACACCCTCGCCGCACTCCTGCTCCACGTCCGCGACGAGACCGGCCGCATCCCCCACATCTACTTCGAACGGACCGAGGGCACCCCGTTCGCCAACTTCGTGCGCTTCTTCCTCTTCGGCCAGGGCGAGGTCGCCCCCGTCACCCGTGAAGTGCTGCGCGAGGCGGACCCGGACCCTGCACGCCGCCCGCGTGTGCACACTGGCCGAGCTCCAGCGACCGCGTCAGAATCCCGTCAAGATTCGCCCGCACGGCGTTAGGACCCCATCAGCGACGGCAGCCGGCGGCCGTTGGCCGCCTAGCGTCGGGGACATGGAACGGAGCGGACCGGCGGCCCCGGCCGGCGACCGCCACTGGCGCGGCAGCGCCCGCCTCGCGGTGGGCTGCGCCCTGGTTTTCTGCGCCATGGCCTTCCTGGTCGACTGGGACGCGGGAAGCCTGACGCCCCTCCGCGCCCTGCTCTGGTTCACCTTGTCGGCCGCCGTGTGCGCCCTCCTGCTGCCGCCACGGGTGAGCGCGGGCCCGGGCTGGCTCGCGGTCCGCACTCCCTGGCGCCGGCGCATCGTCCACACCGACGCACTGACGGCCGTACGACAGTACGACGGCGTCTCCTCCCACCTGGTCCTCCGCGACACCTTCGGCAACCGGCTGGAACTCGATCCCCGGATCCTCGCGGCCAGCCCCTTGCTCTGGCACGAACTCGACACGGGCGTCCGGCACTCCCTGGACCGCGGAACGCTGCGCCTGGGAGCGGACGTCATGGAGCGACTGGGGCATCGCATCGACGACGAGACGGTCCAAGCGGTGCTTCGGGCATCGGGACTTTCCTGACCGCAGAGAGCACCCTCGCTCATCTCCTGTGCGCCCTGCCCACCGCCAGTACCTCTTAGATGACAGAAATAAATGTCATCTCAGTGATAGATGCTAGATTGCCGATGTGCCGCAGGACGCCCAGCTGATCTTCGCCGACCATGTCGGCCGCTTCTACTCTCGCCACTACGCTTTCCCGCCCATGGCCGGACGTCTGCTCGGATATCTGCTCGTCTGCGATCCGGCCCAGCAGACGATCGACGAGCTGAGCGACGCACTGCTGGCGAGCAGAAGCGCGATCACGGGTGCGGTCAAGCTGCTGGAGAGCCACGACCTGGCACGACGCACCAGGTCGGCCGGCGAACGGATGGACCGGGTGAGCCTGAACCCGACCGGCCGACAGCCGCAGAACTTCGACGCAACCCTCCACCTGGAGCACGCGGCACTGTTCCGGGAGGGCCTGGGCCTGCTCACCGACGCAGCGCCGGCGCGCCGGGCCCCGCTCGAAGAGATGGTCGCGCTGGCGGAGTTCCTCGCCGAGCGCCTGCCCGCACTGCGGGACGAGTGGCACGCACACCGCGAGGGCCTACGCGCCTCCGGGAAGCTGCCGCCTTCCGGCTCATAGCCCCTCACAACACCGACGGCACGGAGAGTCCCATGACGACCGGGTCAGACCCGTCCTACCAGTCCGATGTGGCCGCCCTGCGCGAACGCGTCGATCGCGGAGACGCGGACGCCGCCGACGAGTTGATCGAACTGGCTGCGGAACAAGGCGACATGGAGGAACTGCGGCGTCTCGCGGAGACCGGCAACTCCACCGCGACAGACCAGCTCATCGAACTTGCCGCCGAACAGGGCGACCTCGTCGAACTGCGACGTCTGGCGGACCAGGGCAACACCACCGCCGCCGAGGTGCTCGGCGAACTCATGGACGAATGAGCCGAGTCCGACTGCTTCAGCGCGCGGCGATGACGGCGGTGGCGAGCATCGCCGCAGCCCCCCGGCGCTCGTCTACACCTCGATGTGCGAGCCCATGATGACCGTCCGGTCGCGGGGCAGGCCGAAGTACTCGGCGGCATCGGCCGTGATGTAGGACGTGGCGATGAACAGGCGCTTGCGCCAGGGCGCCATCGTCGGCGCCGCTCCACGGCGGAGCTCGATCGTGGACAGGAAGTAGGACGCCTCGTCGAGTTGCAGCGGCCCCTCGGTCGAGGCCGGGTCCAGCGCCGCCAGGATGCCGGGCACGTCCGGTGTCTCCATGTAACCGACGTGGGCGGTGACGTGGACGATCCCGTCGTCGGCGTAGCCGAGGCCGTCGACGGTGATCCGCTGGTCGGCCGGAACGCGGGGAACGGGTTCGGTCGTGATGGCCAGGATCACGACCTGGTCGTGCCGTACGTGGTTGTGTTCGAGGTTGGCCCGCATCGCCAAGGGCGCGGTCTCCTTGCCCCGGTTGAGGAAGACGGCCGTGCCGGGCACGCGGAGCGTCGTCGCCTCCTTGGCACGGAGTTCCTCGATGAACTCATCCAGCGGGCCCTCGCGCCGTGCCCGTTCGGCGGTGACGAGCTCGCGGCCGCGCTGCCAGGTCGTCATGACGGTGAACACGGTGAGGCCGATCAGCAGCGGCAGCCACGCGCCGTGGACCAGCTTGGTCAGGTTGGCGGCGACGAACAGCAGGTCCACCGTCAGCAGCAGCGCCGCGCCGACCCCGATCAGCCAGCGCGGGGTGCCCCACTTGGCGCGGGCGATGTAGAAGAACAGCAGGGTCGTGATGGTGATGGTGCCGGTGACCGCCATGCCGAAGGCGAAGGCCAGCGCCGCGGAACTGCGGAACGCGAAGACGAGGGTGAGGACCGAGACCATCAGCAGCCAGTTGATCCAGGGGACGTAGATCTGGCCCACGGTGGACTCGGAGGTGTGCGCGATCCGCAGCCTCGGCAGGTAGCCCAGCTGTGCCGCCTGGGAGGTCACCGAGTACGCGCCGGTGATCACCGCCTGGGAGGCGATCACCGTGGCGGCCGTGGCCAGCAGGACCATCGGCCAGCGTCCCCAGCCCGGCACGAGCAGGAAGAACGGGCTGCTGATGTTGTGCGGGTCGGCGAGGATCAGCGCGCCCTGGCCGAGGTAGCTGAGGACGCACGCCGGGAAGACGAGGAACAGCCAGGAGCGCGTGATCGGACGGCGTCCGAAGTGCCCCATGTCGGCGTAGAGCGCCTCGGCTCCGGTGACCGCGAGCACGACCGCGGCCAGGGCGAAGAAGGCGGTGCCGAAGTGGCCGAACAGAAAGCCCGCCGCATAGGTCGGCGACAGTGCCTTGAGGATCTCCGGATGGTCGGTGATGCCGATGACGCCGCAGGCGCCGATGGCCAGGAACCAGGCGATCATGATCGGCCCGAACACCCGGCCCACCGCCGCGGTTCCTCTCCGTTGCACCAGGAACAGCACCACGATGATCACCGCGGTGATCGGTACGACCGCCTCGCCCAGCGACGGTTGGACGACCTTCAGTCCCTCCACCGCGGACAGCACGGAGATCGCCGGTGTGATCATGCTGTCGCCGAAGAACAGGGACGCGCCGAAGATGCCCAGGGCCGCCAGGATGCCGGCGGCCCGCGCCCCACGCTGTCCGCTCCACCGGCGCAGCAGGGTGATCAGCGCCATGATGCCGCCCTCGCCGTCGTTGTCGGCGCGCATCGCGAGCAGCACATAGGTGACCGTGACGATGATCATCACCGACCAGAACACCAGGGACACCACCCCGTACACGTTCTGGGTGCTGACCGGGACGGGGTGCGGGTCGCCCGGGTTGAACACCGTCTGGAGGGTGTAGATCGGGCTGGTCCCGATGTCGCCGAACACCACACCGAGCGCCCCGACCATCAGCGAGAGGCGGACTGCGGCCCGCGCATCCGGAGCATGGGGCCCTGACAGCCCCGTTGATGATCCTTCGTCCGAGCCGGCCGGGTTCCGATGGCTGGTCATGTCGATCCTCCGCGGCGCAGGCCGGTTACCGGGCGTGTCGTGCGGGACGATACAGGTCCGTTGATCGCCTCTCGGCAGCACACCCCGCATGCCGGTTCCCGACCCGGCACGGCGCAGAGGTCCACGAGCGGTAGGGGTGAGCGACCCTCAGGTACTGCCTCCGAAGCCAAGAAGTGCTGGTGGATGTTCGGCGGCGTTGGGCTGGTCCGACAGGTTGCGGGATTCACGATGCGCCGGAACCCGAATCTGCAGCAAAGCGACCCGCCGCCCACGGAACGGCCGGGGACCACAGCGGTGCCGGCAACGGAGTGCCAACAGGGCCCTCTGCTTCGCGAGCACCGCAGCAGCGTTCCCCACCTCCGCGCCGCCGAACTGCTCCTGGGGAACCCCGGGAGTATGAGCGGCGCTCGGGAGCGCCTGGGGAAGGATCGACTGCGCGACGCACGCATGCCCCCGAAAGACACGGAAGGGGTCATCCGTGCCGGCCAGAGGCGAGTGCGCCCTACCACCGCCGACCAGCGCCCTCGGGAAGACAACTTCAAGAAGGTCTCTTCGCACTCAGCCAGGACGACTCGCGGCCCCTTTGCCCAGGGGAACCACGTCCACTCTTGGCCGCTACAAGCGGCCTGAGCAGCACCTCAATTCGCCTGACAGGCCATCAGAACGAGTGTCGAATGAGTGTCAAGATACCCCGGAGAGCGTCATTTCAGGGTCAAGACATCGCCCGTGACGCCCACACCGCGCACCATCCAAGCCCGCAGGTCAGGCGCCCTTCCCGACCGGCTCAAGAATCGCCACGCACTCCACATGATGCGTCATCGGAAACAGGTCGAACGCCCGCAGCGTCCGCACCCGGTAACCCCCGTCCCGGAAGTACGCCAGGTCGCGGGCGAGTGCCGCCGGGTCGCAGGCCACGTACGCGATCCTGCGGGCGCCCAGTGACGACAGGTGCTCCACCGTCCTGCGGCCCGCGCCCGCGCGGGGCGGGTCGAGGACGATGAGGTCGACCTCGGTGATGCCCGTGCGCGGGAGGACGGACTCGACCTTGCCCTGTTCGACGCGGACGCGCGGGAAGTCCGCGAGGTTGTGGCGGGCGTCCTCGACCGCGCGCTTGCCGGACTCGATGCCGAGGACCGCGCCCTTCTCGCCGAGGCGGTCGGCGAGGGCGCCGGCGAAGAGTCCGACGCCGCAGTAGAGGTCCAGCGCCATCTCGCCCTTGCGCGGGAGGAGGCCCTGCATGACCGCCGTGACCAGGGTGTCCGCGGCCTTCGGGTGGACCTGCCAGAAGCCGCCGCTGCCGACCCGGTGGGTACGGCCGTCGGCGCGTTCGCGGACGAAGGCGCGGCCGTGGACGCGGTGGATGCCGCCGTCGTGCTCGTCGACCCGCATGACCGAGACGGGCCGGTCGAGTTCGACGAGGGGCAGACGGGCGCCCGGGCGCGGCTCCAGGATGACCATGCGGTCCTGGGAGCCCGTCGCGGCGATCGCGTCGATCGAGACCATGCCCGACCAGTCGCGCTCCTCGATGCCCAGCTCGCTGACGCCCGGCGCCGCGATCATGCAGTGCTCGATCGGCTCCACCTCGTGCGAGCGGTGCCGGCGCAGTCCCGCGTTGCCGTCGGCGTCGACGGCGTACTGCACCCGGGTCCGCCACTGCGGCACCTCGCCCGCGGGGAGCTTGTCGCCCTCGGCGGGCATGACCGTGCCGTCCCAGCCGACGTCCTCGGGGGTGAGGCCGGCCAGCCGGCGCAGCTGTTCGGCGATCACCTCGCCCTTGAGCCGGCGCTGGGCGCCCGGCTTGGCGTGCTGCCAGTCGCAGCCGCCGCAGCGGCCGGGGCCGGCGTAGGGGCAGGGGGCCTCGACCCGGTCCTTGGACGCGTCGAGGATCTCGACCGCGTCGGCGCGCAGGAAGCGGGCACCCTCCTCGCCCTCGGTCACCTTGGCCACGACCCGCTCGCCGGGCAGCGCGTGCCGGACGAACAGCACCTGGCCCTCGGCGGTCCTGGCGATGCAGTGCCCGCCGTGCGCGACCGGGCCGACCTCGACCTCGTACTCCGTCCCCACCAGCGATTTCTTCGGTTCTGCCTGCATGGCGGGGTGACTCCAGATCAAGGGGGAGGGAAACGGCCCGGGCGAGGGCCGACGACAGCCCACCAGTCTACGGGGTCGCCGGCCCTCCCCGCCCCGCTCAGCCCCCGCTGTGCTCCTTGGGCCGGTGCTCGGCCGGACCGCGCCGTACCGCACCCGGTGCGTTCCACTCCTGGCGCTTGCGGGCCCGGATCTTGGCCGCCTCGGAGGACGCCAGCTGGTAGGGCACGGAGGTCACCATCACGCCGGGCGTGAACAGCAGCCGGCCCTTGAGCCGCAGCGCGCTCTGGTTGTGCAGGATGTGCTCGTACCAGCGGCCGACGACGTACTCCGGGATGATCACGGAGACCGCGTCCCGCGGGGACTGGGCGCGCAGGCCCTTGACGTACTCGATGATCGGCCGGGTGATCTCGCGGTACGGCGAGTCGAGGACCTTCAGGGGTACGTCTATGCCCCGCCGCTCCCACTCCTCGCGCAGCGCCTTCGTCTCGGCCGGGTCGACGTTGACGGTGAGCGCCTCCAGGGTGTCCGAGCGCATCAGCTTGGCGTAGGCCAGGGCGCGCAGGGTGGGGCGGTGGATCTTGGAGATCAGTACGACGGAGTGCACGCGGGACGGCCGTACCAGGTCGTCGTCGGGCTCCTCGGGGGCCGAGATCTCCTCGGAGACGCGGTCGTAGTGCTTACGGATCGCGGTCATCGTGGCGTAGAAGATGCACATGCCGAGCAGCGCCACCCAGGCGCCGTGGGTGAACTTCGTGACCAGGACGACGACCAGCACCAGGCCGGTGAAGAAGGCGCCGAACGCGTTGATCGCGCGGGAGCGGATCATGTGGCTGCGCTTGGCCGGGTCCTTCTCCACCGCCAGGTGGCGGTTCCAGTGCCGGACCATGCCGGTCTGGCTGAGCGTGAAGGAGACGAACACGCCGACGATGTACAGCTGGATCAGGCGGGTCGAGTCGGCGCCGTAGATCACCGTGAGCAGGGCGGCCGCGCCGGCGAGCAGCACGATGCCGTTGGAGAAGGCGAGGCGGTCGCCGCGGGTGTGCAGCTGGCGCGGCAGGTAGCGGTCCTGGGCGAGGATCGAGCCGAGGAGGGGGAAGCCGTTGTACGCGGTGTTCGCGGCCAGGAAGAGGACGAGGGCGGTGGCGGCGGCGAGCACGATGAACAGGAAGCTGCCCTTGCCGAAGACGGCCTCGGCGACCTGGGAGATCACCGGGTTCTGGACGTAGCCGGAGCCGATCGGGACGCCGCCCCGGATCAGGTCGGTGGCCGGGTTCTCTGCCATGCGGACCTTGGTGACCGCGGCGAGCGCGATGATGCCGCAGAACATGGTGACGGCCAGCAGGCCCATCATGGCCAGCGTGGTCGCCGCGTTCTTCGACTTCGGCTTGCGGAAGGCCGGGACGCCGTTGGAGATGGCCTCGACGCCGGTGAGCGCGGCACAGCCGGAGGAGAAGGCCCGCAGGAGGAGGAAGACCAGGGCGAAGCCGGCCAGGCCCTGGTGCTCGGCCTTGATGTGGTAACCGGCGGTCGGGGCGCGCATCGTGTCCCCGAGGACCAGGCCCCTGAACGCACCCCACGCGATCATGATGAAGACGCCGCCGACGAACACGTACGTCGGGATCGCGAAGAGCTTGCCGGACTCCTTCACACCGCGCAGGTTCATCAGCGTCAGCAGCACGATCACGGTGACCGCGCAGAGCACCTTGTGCTCGACCACGAAGGGGACCGCGGAGCCGAGGTTCTCGATGCCGGAGGCGATGGAGACGGCGACGGTCAGGACGTAGTCGACGAGCAGCGCGCTCGCGACGGTGAGGCCCGCCTTGGAGCCGAGGTTCGTGGTGGCGACCTCGTAGTCGCCGCCGCCGCTCGGGTAGGCGTGCACGTTCTGCCGGTATGAGGCGACCACCGTGAACATCAGCACGACGACCGCGACCGCGATCCAGGGGCTGAAGTGGTACGCCGACACGCCCGCGATGGACAGGACCAGCAGGACCTCCCCCGGCGCGTAGGCGACGGAGGACAGCGGGTCGGAAGCGAAGACGGGGAGTGCGATGCGCTTCGGCAGGAGCGTTTCGCCCAGCCGGTCACTGCGCAGAGCGCGCCCGATCAGGATCCGTTTGGGCACGTCGGTCAGTTTGGACACGAGAGAGGATCGTAGGCCTTCCACCTGCCAGGTCTCCAGCCGCAGTGCGGGATCTGCCTCCCGAGTGAAAAAGGTGACGGCTGGAACTGCGGATTCCGCGGCTTACGCCCGATCCGTGCCTAGATGGCAGATCCCGCCTGTCTTCGCACTTCGGAGGTCCCATGCCCGCGACCGCAGAGCTGATCGGCGCCACGGCCGCCCTCGTCGGCCTCGGAATCCTCACCGCGTGGAGCGTGCGCAGCATCACTCGGCGATGAGCGCGGCACAGGGGTGCCCGCCCGGGTCGGTGCGTGTGTAGCTTGGGCCTCGGTCTGAGAACCTGATGGGGCTGAGCAGTAACTTTTGAACACCGGAAGGACGGTCGTGCACATCGTCATCATGGGCTGCGGCAGAGTGGGTTCCGCTCTCGCCCAGACCCTGGAGCAACAGGGGCACACGGTCGCCGTGATCGACCAGGACCCCACCGCCTTCCGCAGGCTGGGCCCGGGCTTCGGCGGCCGCCGGGTCACCGGAGTCGGCTTCGACCAGGACACCCTGCGCGAGGCGGGCATCGAGGAGGCCGGCGCCTTCGCCGCCGTCTCCAGCGGTGACAACTCGAACATCATCTCCGCGCGGGTCGCCCGCGAGATGTTCGGCGTGGAGAACGTGGCCGCCCGGATCTACGACCCCCGGCGTGCCGAGGTCTACCAGCGCCTCGGCATCCCGACCGTGGCCACGGTCCGCTGGACCGCCGACCAGATGCTGCGCCGGCTGCTGCCCTCGGGCGCCGAGCCGCTGTGGCGCGACCCCACCGGCGGGGTCCAGCTCGCCGAGGTGCACGCCTCCCCGAAGTGGGTCGGCCACAAGATCAGCAAGCTCCAGGAGGAGACCGGGGTCCGGGTCGCGTTCCTGACCCGGCTCGGCGAGGCGATGCTGCCCACCTCGCAGACGGTCCTGCAGGAGGGCGACCTGGTGCACGTGATGATGCGGACGGACGACGTCGACAAGGTCGAGGCCGCCTTCGCCGGGGGTCCGGAAGAGGAGGGCGGTCACTGATGAGGGTCGCCATTGCCGGGGCCGGTGCCGTCGGCCGCTCCATCGCGGGCGAGCTGCTGGAGAACGGCCACGAGGTCCTGCTGATCGACAAGGCCCCGACCGCCATCTCGGTGGAACGGGTCCCCCAGGCGGAGTGGCTCCTGGCCGACGCCTGTGAGATCACCTCCCTCGACGAGGCGGCGCTGCAGCGCTGCAACGTCGTGATCGCCGCGACCGGCGACGACAAGGTGAACCTGGTCGTCTCGCTGCTCGCGAAGACGGAGTACGGCGTTCCGCGTGTCGTCGCCCGGGTCAACAACCCCAAGAACGAGTGGCTGTTCAACGAGGCCTGGGGCGTGGACGTCGCCGTCTCCACCCCGCGCCTGATGTCGGCCCTGGTGGAGGAGGCGGTGTCGGTCGGCGACCTGGTCCGCCTGCTGCGCTTCAGCCACGGCGACGCGAACCTGGTGGAGCTGACGCTGCCCGAGGAGTCGGCCCTGGCCGGCACCCAGGTCGGCGACGTGGAGTGGCCCGAGGACACCTCGCTGGTCACGATCATCCGCGGCACCCGGGTTCTCACCCCGTCCAAGGAGGACTCCCTGGAAGCGGGCGACGAGCTGCTGTTCGTGGCGGCCCAGGCCCGCGAGGAGCAGCTGGAGGACCTGCTGTCGGTACGGCGCGAAGACAGCTGACGACACGCACGGGAGAAGGGCGCCCTCCGCTGCGGAGGGCGCCCTTCTCCCGTGACCGGACTACTTGCGGTGGCGGCCGCCGGAGGCGTCAGCGCTCTCCGCGGCCAGCGCCGCCTTGCGCTCTTCCTCGGCCTTCTCGGCCGCCTCCATCTCCGCGAACACGTCGATCGGCGCCGGCGCCTTCGCCAGGAAGACCCAGGTGAGCCAGACCGCGAGCAGGAAGGGCGGGATCTTCAGGGCGACGAGCACCCAGCCGAGCTGGGCGGTGTTGGCCCACCAGTAGAGCGGGAAGAGGATCGCGCACTTGGCGAGCAGGATCAGACCCCACGCCCAGCTGGCCTTGGCGTACGCCTTCTTGCGGCCGGGGTTGCGGGTGCGCCAGGAGAGGTTCTCCTTGAAGACCGGGCCGAGGATCAGGCCGATCAGCGGGACCCCGCACAGGGTCGTGACGATGTAGGCCAGCGCCAGGCCCAGCGTGTAGAGCATGCCGGGGAGGTAGAAGTCCTTGGCGTTGCCGGTCATCATCGCGAAGACGACGCCGAAGGCGACGCCGAAGACCCCGCTGAAGGCGTGCTTGACGGTGTCCCGCATGGCGAGGCGGACCACGACCAGCACCACGGAGACCGCCAGCGCGGCGATCGCCGACCAGTGCAGGTCCTTGTTGATGGTGAAGATCGTGACGAAGAGCAGGCCGGGCAGGACCGTCTCGACCATGCCCCGGACACCGCCGAACGCCTCGAAGAGCGCGGCCTCGGTCACCGCCCGCGCGTCTTCCGCCCGGGCGTCCTCCGCCTGTGTGTCTTCGGTCGGCTTGTCGAGCGACGTCACCGGCTACTCCCTACCGAGGGGTCTCAGTTCGTACTTGGGATTGAACAGCACCCGGCGGCCCCGGCTCAGCGAGATCCGGCCCGATGCGATGAGCCTGCGTCCCGGTTCTATGCCGACGATGGAACGCCTGCCGAGCCACACCACGTCCAGCGCGGCGGAGCCGTCGAACAGCTCGGCCTCCAGGGCCGGGACTCCGGCGCGCGGCCGCAGGGTGACCGTGCGCAAGGTACCAGTTACCGTGACGATCTGCCGGTCGTGGCAGTCGCCGATCCGGGTGCAGCCCGCGGTGTCGGCGTCCTCGCGCAGCTCCTCCGACTCCAGGTCCTCCTGGGACGAGGAGAGCCGGTCGAGCATGCGCCGGAACCGGCCGGCCGGCTTCTCGGAACGAGGAACAGCACTCATGTCTGAAGCGTACCGGGGCACACCGACACCGCCGTAGTCCAGCTCACTTCGCGACCCGCCTCACTTCTCGAACCGTCCTATCTCTCGAACCGGTACCCCATCCCGGGTTCGGTGATGAAGTGCTTCGGGTGCGAGGGATCCGACTCCAGCTTCCGGCGCAGCTGTGCCATGTACACCCGCAGGTAGTTGGTCTCCGTCCCGTACGACGGCCCCCACACCTCCTGCAGCAGCTGCTTCTGGCTGACCAGCCGCCCGGTGTTGCGGACCAGCACCTCGAGCAGGTGCCACTCGGTCGGGGTGAGCCGGACGTCCCGGCCGGCCCGGTTGACCTTCTTCGCGGCCAGGTCGACGGTGAACCCCTCGGTCTCCACCAGGACGTCGTCCTCACCGCCCCCCGCGACGGGCTCGGCGCGGCGTACGGAGGCCCGCAGCCGGGCCAGCAGCTCGTCCATGCCGAAGGGCTTGGTGACGTAGTCGTCGGCGCCCGCGTCGAGCGCCTCGACCTTCTCGTCGGAGGAGTGCCGGGCGGAGAGGACCAGGATCGGCACCCGGGTCCAGCCGCGCAGCCCCTTGATCACCTCGACGCCGTCCATGTCGGGCAGGCCGAGGTCGAGGACGACCACGTCGGGATGGCGGGAGGCGGCCAGTTCGAGGGCGGTACGGCCGTCGGGGGCCGCGTCGACCTCGTACTTGCGCGCCTTGAGGTTGATCACGAGGGCGCGCACGATCTGCGGCTCGTCGTCGACCACGAGCACACGGGTCATGAGGCCTGCCTTTCCGGTTCTGCCAAGGGTTCTGCCACGGCTTGCGCCGCTTCGGTGACCGATCCTGCCGCGCGGAGGCTGAGGACCATGGTGAGCCCGCCGCCGGGCGTGTCCTCGGCGTTCAGGGTGCCGCCCATCGCCTCCGCGAAGCCCCGGGCGACCGCGAGTCCGAGTCCGACCCCGGCGCCGCGCGGAGCGTCACCGTAGCGCTGGAAGGGCTCGAATATGCGTTCCTTGGCCTCGTCGGGCACGCCGGGCCCGCGGTCCACGATCCGTACCTCCACGCGGTCCGCGATGGCGCTGGCGGAGACCAGCACGGGCCGTTCGGAGGGGCTGTACTTGACGGCGTTCTCGACCAGGTTGGCCACCGACCGCTCCAGGAGCCCGGCGTCGGCCTCCACCATCGGCAGGGTCTCGGGGACGTCGAGGTCCACGCTGCCGTCCGGCACCCCGACCAGCGCCATCGGGACCACCTCGTCGAGGTCGGTCTCGTGGATGATCGCGGTGACGGTGCCGGTCTGCAGCCGGGACATGTCGAGCAGGTTGCCGACGAGGTGGTCCAGCCGGTCGGCGCCCTCCTCGATGCCCTCCAGCAGCTCCGCCCGGTCCTCCTCGGACCAGTCCACGTCGTCCGAGCGCAGCGACGTGACCGCCGCCTTGATGCCGGCCAGCGGGGTGCGCAGATCGTGGCTGACGGCGGCCAGCAGGGCCGTACGGATCCGGTTGCCCTCGGCGAGCGCGCGGGCCTGCTCGGCTTCCTCCTGCAGGCGCCTGCGGTCCAGGACGACGACCGCCTGGGCGGCGAAGGCGGCCAGCACCCGGCGGTCCTCGGCGGGCAGCACCCGGCCGGTCAGCGCGAGGGCCATGTGGTCGCCTATCGGCATGTCGACGTCGCCGTCCTCGGGCCGTTCCAGGGCGGGCCCGAAACCGGCGCGCCCGGCGCAGCTCCACGGCTCGACGTCGCTCGCCCGCTCCAGGAGGGCGGCGGACTCCATGCCGAAGGTCTCCCGGACCCGTTCGAGCAGTTCCTCCAGGCTCGTCTCGCCGCGCAGCACGTTGCCGGCGAGGAAGGAGAGGATCTCCGACTCGGCGCGCAGCCGGGCCGCCTGGTGGGTGCGGCGGGCCGCGAGGTCCACGACCGAGGCGACGGACAGCGCGACCCCGAAGAAGATCACGATGGCCACGATGTTCTTCGGGTCGGCGATGGTCAGCCGGTGCAGGGGCGGGGTGTAGAAGTAGTTCAGCAGGAGCGACCCGAAGGCCGCCGAGGCCAGCGCCGGGAAGAGCCCGCCGAGCAGCGCGGCCGCGACCGTGAGGGTCAGGAAGAGCAGCATGTCGTTGGCGAGGCCGAGGTCGACGGTGTTGAGCAGCACCGCCATGACGGCGGGGCCGACCAGGCCGACCAGCCAGCCCGCGATGATCCGGCCCCGCCCGAGCCGGGCGCCCCGGGCCACCGGCAGCCCGCGGCCCTTGCCGGCCTCGCCGTGGGTGACGATGTGGACGTCCAGGTCGGGTCCGGACTCGCGGGCGACGGTGGCGCCGACGCCGGGTCCGAGGACGTACTGCCAGGCCTTGCGGCGTGAGGAGCCGAGCACGATCTGGGTGGCGTTGACGCCGCGCGCGAAGTCGAGCAGGGCCGCGGGTATGTCCTCGCCGACGACGTGGTGGAAGGTGCCGCCCAGGTCCTCGACCAGGGTGCGCTGGACGGCGAGTTCCTTCGGGGAGGCCGAGGTCAGGCCGTCGCTGCGGGAGATGTAGACGGCGAGCACCTCGCCGCCCGCGCCCTTCTCGGCGAGCCGTGCGGCCCGCCGGATCAGGGTCCGCCCCTCCGGTCCGCCGGTGAGCCCGACGACGATCCGCTCCCGGGAGCCCCATATCGCCGAGACCTGGTGCTCGCTGCGGTACTGCTTCAGGTACTCGTCGACCCGGTCGGCCACCCACAGCAGCGCCAGCTCGCGCAGGGCGGTGAGGTTGCCCGGCCGGAAGTAGTTGGACAGGGCCGCGTCGACCTTGTCGGACTTGTAGATGTTGCCGTGCGCCATGCGCCGGCGCAGCGCCTGGGGCGACATGTCGACCAGCTCTATCTGGTCCGCGCGCCGTACCACCTCGTCGGGCACCGTCTCGCGCTGGCGCACGCCGGTGATGGACTCGACGACGTCGCCGAGGGATTCGAGGTGCTGGATGTTGACGGTCGAGATCACGTCGATGCCGGCGGCCAGCAGTTCTTCCACGTCCTGCCAGCGCTTGGCGTTGCGGGAGCCGGGGACGTTGGTGTGGGCGAGCTCGTCCACCAGGGCGACGGCGGGGGCCCGGCGCAGGACGGCGTCCACGTCCATCTCCGTGAACACGGCGCCCCGGTAGTCCAGTTCCCTGCGCCGGATCCGCTCCAGGCCGTGCAGCATCACCTCGGTGCGCTGCCGTTCGTGGTGCTCGACGAAGGCGACCACGCAGTCGGTGCCCCGCTCCACCCGCCGGTGCGCCTCGGAGAGCATGGCGTAGGTCTTGCCCACGCCCGGTGCCGCACCGAGATAGATCCGAAGCCTGCCGCGTGCCATGGTCCTATTGTCTTCCTGCGACTGCCGTCAACGCAGCGTCGACCTTACGGCCAACAATCCCGGCGAATGGTGCAGGGGGCCCGGCAGCGGGCATCTTTGACGCAACCCTGATGGGCGCCGGTGCCGCGGCTCCGGCGCCCGTACCGGCGGCTCAGTTGGGGTTGTCGCCGTGGGTGAGGGTCTCCCAGGCCACGAAGAGGTTGTTGGTGCCGGCGGGGCGGTTGTTCTGGGTGAGCGTCTGGGTGTTGGTCATGGCGATGCCGAGTCGGTTGTGGAGGGCGTTGTAGCCGACCTCGGTGACGGGCCCGAGCCCCAGGTTCAGGGAGCCGCCGCAGAGCCAGCTGGGGACGGCGGTGCCCAGCTGGTACTTGGCCTGGAAGCCGAGCGCCTGCCGCAGCCGCTCGCCGACGTCCGTGCCGTACAGGTCCTCGCCCTGGATCCGGCTGGTCTCGGCGACGTGCGAGATCGCGGAGATGCCGTACCCGGTGTGCGTGAAGTCCCGGCAGGTCTCCTGGGTGAGGCCGGTGACGAAGGTGGACTGACCCTGCCAGTAGGAGACGATCTTCGCGGTGGTGTCCAGGTTCTGGCTGGGCACGGTCTTCGGCACCGACCCGTCGGAGGCCAGGTAGACGTAGGCGGCGGCGCGGGTGCGGAACTTGGCCATGGCCGTGTCGTACGACGCCTTGTCCTCCAGGAAGACGGAGATGCCGACGGCGGCCTCCATCATCGACAGCTCCCAGTTGCCGTTGGAGTTGGAGCCCTTGATCACGGTGGGGAGGTAGACGTTGCGCAGCATGGTGGCGAAGCGGGCCTCGTTCGCCCAGGTGCCGGTGTACGTGTACCTGATGATCTCGGCGGCCTTGGGCCAGGAGGAGCCCGCCCAGCCGGTCTGCAGGGGCGCGTTGCTGTTGGTGTGGCTGGTGATGGTGGCCGACCAGGCGTCCATGATCTGGATGGCCTTCTGGGCGTAGCGCGCGTCCTTGGTGATGTACCAGGCGAGGGCGTCGGTGTAGGCGGCGATCGCGTCCTCGCGCTCGTCGGTGCAGCCGTAGTCGGGGTTCGAGTACGAGCCGCACTCGACGGTCGCCCAGGGGGTCGGCGTGCGGTTCAGGTCGGCGTACTTGCTCGCCATCATCTGGTCGTAGGCCGCCTTCCAGGGCTGGGCGCCGGCCAGCACCTCGGTGCGGGCGAAGTCCAGCTGGCTCCTGGAGACGGTGACCCCGGGGTGCACGAAGGTGCTGGGGGCGGCCTGCGCCGGCCAGGAGAGGGCTCCGGCGAGGAGGGCGACGACGGCCACGAGGAGTCCGGTTCTGCGCATACCTGAAGGCCTTTCGTTCATATAAGTGAACGCGAGGCGCCTTTATGAACGGCGCGTTGAGCCGTGACCGTAGGTACAGACCAATTCGCCGTCAAGGGGTCGTGCACGCAAAAGAGCCGCACCCCGAAGGGTGCGGCTCTCGGACGGTTCTCCCCGCAGAGCTCCTAGCGGACCTCGGTGATCTCCGGTCCGCGCTGGAGCTGGCCCATGCCGCCGGAGAAGCGCGAGGACTCCTCCTGCTGGACGCCCTCGGGGACCATCTGGGCATCGTTGGGCAGCTTCAGGACGATCGGGTCGCGGGGCGCCATCGGGCCCTCGCCGCGGACCACGACGGTGTCCCGGAAGATCTGCTCGAGGAGACCGGCCGCCTGCGGCTGCACCGCCCCCTGCCCGGAGATCACCCCGCGCAGGAACCAGCGGGGACCGTCCACACCGACGAACCGCACCACCTGGAAGCCGCCTGTGCCGTCCGGCAGCTGTACCGGCACCTGTGCGCGCAGCTCCCAGCCCAGCGGACCCTCGACCTCGTCGACGATGCCGCCCTGCTGGGTGATGCCGGTCGCGATCTCCTCGCGGACCTCGCCCCAGATGCCCTCGCGCTTGGGTGCGGCGAAGGCCTGCAGCTGGACGGCGCTGTCGCGCAGCACGACGGTCGCCGCGACGATCGCGTCGCCCGCGACCTCGACCCGGAGCTCCATGCCGTCCACGCCCGGCACGAACAGACCGCCCAGGTCCACCCGGCCCTCGCCGGGCTCGCGCACCTCGGTGTCGTCCCACGGCCCGTCGGGCCGGGGCTCCGGCTCCAGACGAACGCGCTCGCGCTCGCCCTCAGCTTCCTCGTCCGCCTCGGTGTCGACGCTGTCGACGACCTGCTCGGCCTCGCCGGCCGCGTCCTCGGCGGCACCCTTCTTCTTGCGACGTCCGAACACGTCACTGTCCTTCCCGGTCGGATACGACCGAAGCGTATCGATTCCCACCCGTCCGACCGCCCTCGGCGGCCTGACCGCTTGTGCCGCTCACGTCGCCCACCGCGGCATGACCGCCGGTGGACCCGAAGCCCCCCTCGGCCCGCGCCGAGTCGGGAAGTTCCGCCACCTCGTGGAAGCGGACCCTCTCGACCTGCTGGACGACCAGTTGGGCGATCCGGTCGAAGCGCTCGAACCGCACCGCCTCGCGCGGGTCGAGATTCACCACGATCACCTTGATCTCCCCACGGTACCCGGCATCAATCGTCCCCGGGGCATTCACGAGGGCCACACCGCACCGGGCGGCGAGCCCCGAACGAGGGTGTACGAAGGCCGCGTACCCCTCCGGGAGGGCGATCGACACCCCCGTGGGCAGTACGGCCCGTTCCCCGGGCTTCAGCTCGCACGCCTCGGTGGTGCGCAGATCGGCACCCGCGTCACCGGGGTGCTCGTACGCCGGAAGCGGTACGTCGGGGTCGACACGGCGGACGAGGACGCCGAGCGGGGCCGCCGAGCGGGCCGGGGCCGGGAATTCTGCAGGGTTCACGGATTCACCTCGAAGGCGCGGGCGCGCCGGGCCTGGTCCGGGTCCTTCATCGCGGCCCGGATCTCTTCCTCGCGGCCGTTGTCGACGAAGTGCTCGACCGGGACCTCGACGAAGAGGGCGTCGGCGCGGACGGCGACGGGCCCCTCGGGGCCGTCCACGCGCCCGGTGGCGGTCGAGTAGATCTTCCGGCCGGCCACGGCGACCACCTCGGCCTCCAGGTGGAGCGTGGTGCCCACGGGCACGGGCCGCACGAAGTCGGTCTCCAGCCGTCCGGTCACGGCGATCTTCCGCAGCAGCCAGTTGAGCGAGCCCAGCGTCTCGTCCAGGGCGGTGGCGAGCACCCCGCCGTGCGCGAGGCCCGGGGCGCCCTGGTGCGCGGGGCGCACGGCGAACTCGGCGGTGAGGGAGACACCCTCGCCGGCCCGTACCTCCAGGTGCAGCCCGTGGGACTGCTCATGGCCACACCCGAAACACTGTTCGTAGTGTGCACCGATGAGCTCGCCGGGCGCGGGTGCGTCGGGGTGCCGCTCCGGTTTCCGGGCACTGGCAGGAGGCTGAAGAGCTGCGGAACTACCACTCACAGCCGCAGACCTTACCCGCGCGTCCGGTGAATCCGGACACCGTGCCAAGCTTGGCTCCATGCAGCTCTCCGCCACCCCGTACGAAGAACGCCTCACCGCCCCCCGGTCCTGGTGGTTCATCAGCTTCCTGGTCGGCGTCTCGTTCGCCCTGATCCTGCTGCCGTTCGGCACCCTGCCGATGCTGGGCGGCCTGGCCGGCGGCACCGCGGCGGCGGCGGTGGTGGCCAGTTCGTACGGCTCCCCGCGCATCCGGGTCGTCGGCGACTCGCTGATCGCGGGCGAGGCGAAGATCCCGGTGTCGGCCCTCGGCCCGGCGGAGATCCTGGACCCGGACGAGGCGCGCGCCTGGCGCACGTACAAGGCCGACGTCCGCGCCTTCCTGCTGCTGCGCTCCTACATCCCGAGGGCCCTGCGGGTGGAGGTCACGGACCCGGAGGACCCGACCCCGTACCTGTACCTGTCGACCCGGGAGCCGGAAGCCCTGGCGGCGGCGATCGAGGCGGCGAAGAGCAGCACGAAGGCCTGAGCGGGGCTGCGCCCCCGAAGGGGCGCCGGGGGTCCCCCGGCCGAAGGCTGGGGGAGGAACTGCGCGACCAGCCACGACGGCGCGGCAGACGGCATATCGCGGCACTCCCAGCGGCGCGCTCGGCGCCGTGCCGGCCCCGCCGGGGGGCCGCGCCGACTTCCAAGGTGTCCGGTGTCCGCCGGGACGGCCGTCAGCCTCCGAAGTCCTCCGGCAGCTCGGCGATCGGCAGCGGCTCCGCCGGCTTCTCCAGCGGCGGCAGCTCCGGCAGTTCCTCCCACGGCACCTGGATCTTTCTCAGGTCCGCCCGGATCCGCGCGGCGAGCTTTCTGGTGTCCCGGCGGTTCATGACCGCCCCCACCGCCGCGCCCACCATGAACGGCATCAGGTTGGGCAGGTCCCGCACCATCCGCTTCATGATCTGCTGGCGCAGCTCGCGCTTCATCGGCCCGCCGAGGGCGTTGTTGACCGTCGACGGCTTCATCATGTCGATCCCGCGCTCCCCCGACCAGGAGGACAGATACGCGGTGCTGCGGGCCTTCAGGTTCCCCGGCGGCCGCACGCCGTACACCTCGTGGAGCTCGGCGATCATCTTCAGCTCGATCGCCGCGACCCCGGTGATCTCCGCGGCCAGTTCGGTCGGCATCGCCGGCGGCACCGGCAGCATCGCCGCCGCTCCGACACCGGCCCCGACCGCCGAGGTCGCGCCCGCCGCGCCCGCCACCAGTTTGTCGGCCAGTTGCTCGGGCCCGAGGCCCGGGAACTGCCGACGCAGGGTCCCGAGGTCACGTACGGGGACACGCGGGGCGATCTCGATGATCCGGTCCGCGAGGTACGCCAGCCCCGCTTTCGCCCGGCTGCCGCCCTTACGGGCCCCTTCCCGGGCCATGTCCACGGCCTTGTCACGGATGGCCGCGGCCCTCCCCCGCTCTCGACTTCGCTCGAGCGGGGGGACCCCCGTCCGGGCGACGGGTGCGGCCCTGTCCGCCGGCGCCGGGAGGTCACCCCGGCCGGCCGCCGGTTCGAGCGAGGCTCCCGCATCGGGTGAGCCCCGCTCGTCATCACGCGCGCGTGGGCCGTCGGACGGCCCAGAGTCCGCTCCCGGCAAAGGGAAGCGGCGCTTCCGAGGTGGGGTCGAGCCGGTCATGCCCGACCCGTCCTCAGTCGCAGTCGCGGCAGATCGGCTGACCGTTCTTCTCCCGGGCCAGCTGGCTGCGGTGGTGTACCAGGAAGCAGCTCATGCAGGTGAACTCGTCCTGCTGCTTGGGCAGCACCCGGACGGCCAGCTCCTCGTTCGAGAGGTCCGCGCCGGGCAGCTCCAGGCCTTCGGCGGCCTCGAACTCGTCGACGTCCACCGAGGACGTCGACTTGTCGTTCCGCCTGGCCTTCAGCTCTTCAAGGCTGTCCGAGTCGACGTCGTCGTCGGTCTTGCGTGGAGTGTCGTAATCGGTTGCCATGTCGCTCTCCCCCTCTGGGTGTCTGCGGTGTCTCCAGCGCACGTAACGCGTGAGAGGCCGGACTTGTGCCCGACCCGAGGCGGAGATTTTGCCTCACATCAAGGTCTGTTACTCAATCGACACCCAACCGGACCCCTCGAGAGTGATCAGGTTGAATGGCGATGGGGACCGTACACGGTCCTGTCGAGACACTTCAAAGGCGCCTCACCCTGTACTTCCCGTGATCAAGACCCCTGAAAACAGGGATTTTCCCGGCTTTATTCCCCTGGCCATGATCACGGAGAGTAGATGGCCGGAAATCCGCCCTTGTGATCGATCACACAGAGGGGAACGTGCCGCGCCGCTGGAAAATTCAGCGCAAAGCGAACATCCCCCGCGTGTGTCGCGATCTTGTAACGGCGTCAGACCGGCAACGTGACCCGCATCACGAGACCGCCGCCCTCCCGGGGCTGGGCCACGATGTGCCCGCCGTGCGCCCGGGCCACGGACCGCACGATGGACAGGCCGAGGCCCACCCCCTTGTCGCTGCCCGTCCGCTCGGTACGGAGCCGCCTGAACGGCTCGAAGAGGTTGTCGATCTCGTATGCCGGGACCACCGGACCGGTGTTCGCGACGTAGAGCACCGCCTGCCCGTGCTGGACCTCGGTGTTGACCTCGACCCACCCGTCCTCGGGCACGTTGTAGCGCACCGCGTTCTGCAGCAGGTTCAGGGCGATCCGCTCCAGGAGCACACCGTTGCCCTGGACCACGGCGGGTTTCCGTACGCCCCGGATCGTCACGCCCTTGGCCTCCGCCTCGGTGTACACCTGGTCGACGGCCTGGGAGGCCACCTCGGCCAGGTCGACCGGTTTGCGCTCGACGATCTGGTTGTCGCTGCGGGCGAGCAGCAGCAGGCCCTCCACGAGCTGCTCGCTGCGCTCGTTGGTGGCCAGCAGCGTCTTGCCGAGCTGCTGCAGCTCCACGGGCGCGCCCGGGTCCGAGAGATGCACCTCCAGGAGCGTGCGGTTGATCGCCAGGGGCGTGCGCAGCTCGTGCGAGGCGTTGCCGACGAACCGCTGCTGGGCGGTGAAGGCCCGCTGCAACCGCTCCAGCATGTCGTCGAAGGTGTCCGCGAGCTCCTTCAGCTCGTCGTCCGGGCCGTCCAGCTCGATCCGGCGGGACAGGTCCGAGCCGGCCACCGCGCGGGCGGTGCGGGTGATGCGGCCGAGCGGGGAGAGCACGCGGCCGGCCATCGCGTAGCCGAACGCGAAGGCGATCACGGCCAGGCCCAGCAGGGCGAGGAGCGAGCGGCTCAGCAGGTCGTCGAGCGCAGCCTGGCGCTGGTGGTCCACGCACTGGGCGATCGCGTTGTTGAAGTCCCCCAGGGACACGGAGCTGGCCGTGCCGGCCATGTTGATCGCGGGGCAGTTGTCGCTGGAGACCGACAGCTTGTCGAAGCCGACGATCTTGAAAAGCGGCTGGTTGCCGGTGCTGATCGCCTGGGCGGCGAGCAGGTAGATGATCGACAGCAGCAGGATGCCGGCGATCAGGAACATGCCGCCGTACAGCAGGGTGAGCCGTATGCGGATGGTCGGGCGCAGCCACGGCAGGACGGGCTGCGGCCTTCGGGGGTCCCAGGTGGGCTTGGGGGGTGCCTGTGGGGGTGCGGGGGTGGCGGCCACGGTCATCAGATCCGGTAACCCGAGCCGGGGACGGTGACGATCACCGGGGGCTCGCCCAGCTTGCGGCGCAGGGTCATCACGGTCACGCGTACGACGTTGGTGAAGGGGTCGGTGTTCTCGTCCCACGCCTTCTCCAGGAGCTGCTCGGCCGAGACCACGGCGCCCTCGCTGCGCATCAGCACCTCCAGCACCGCGAACTCCTTGGGCGCGAGCTGGACTTCCTTGCCGTCGCGGAAGACCTCCCGGCGGTTCGGGTCCAGCTTGATGCCGGCGCGCTCCAGGACGGGCGGCAGCGGCACGCTGGTACGGCGGCCGAGGGCGCGCACGCGCGCGATCAGCTCGCTGAAGGCGAAGGGCTTGGGGAGGTAGTCGTCGGCGCCGATCTCCAGGCCCTCGACGCGGTCGCTGACGTCACCGGACGCGGTGAGCATCAGCACGCGGGTGGGCATGCCGAGCTCGACGATCTTGCGGCAGACGTCGTCGCCGTGCACGAGGGGGAGGTCGCGGTCGAGGACGATCACGTCGTAGTCGTTGACGCCGATGCGCTCCAGGGCGGCCGCACCGTCGTACACGACGTCGACTGCCATGGCCTCCCGGCGCAGTCCGGTGGCCACCGCATCGGCGAGCAGCTGCTCGTCCTCGACGACGAGTACGCGCACGTCGCTTGTCCTTCCTCTGTCCACCCGCGTAGCGCGCACCGGCGCACCCGGGCAGGGGTCTTCTTGGGATGTGTGACCTCCATCCTGCCCTTTTCGGCCATAAGTCGGCAGTAAGACAGGGGCCTGGGCGGCCGGATCCGAGGCCGTCGGGCGGGAATGCGGGATTTTCTCCTGCGGTTGAGGTTTCCACGGAGAGGAGCGGGGGGAGGACGGCATGTACACCCCGCGATCACGCTCTGCATGTGCCGCAGCACCATGCGGTACGTACACCGCCGCTACAGCAGAGTGGACGATGGGGGTGTCCGGCACCGTCGCCGCCCAGCAGGGCAGCGCTGGGCACCCGCGAGAGACGTGATCGCCCCTTCCGAACGGCACACCCCCGTGCCACCGACCCACGACCCAGGACGAGGGGGCGCAGCATGGACGCATTCACCGCAGGACTTCTGCAGCGCATAAAGGCGACCGAGTCCGACATCACCCGGGCTCGTGACGAGGGTGACGACTTCCTCGTCGAAGTGGAGCAGGCCGAGCTCGACGACCTGCGCCGCCTCGCAGCCGAACACGGTGTGGAAGTCGGCGCGACCAGCGTCTGACAGTCCCGCAACACCGCACCACGAGCAGGGCCCCGGCGAATCCAGCGCCGGGGCCCTGCTCGTACCTGATCCTTTCCCACCGCAACAGCGTTCGATTCCTGCCGCCGGAAAGGAGCGGGATCTTTCCGCGCCGCAACGGCGCCCGGCCGTCATGCCGGTGACCGGCGGTGACCGGCGGTGCCGTGCCCGCCTCAGCTCCGGCGGGCAGCGTCCCTCAGTCGTGCCATGCCCCGAAGTCCTCCAGGAGGCGCTGGAGGGGCTCGAAGACGCCCGGGGTGCCGGCGACCGTCAGGGCGCGTGCGGGGCCTTCTCCGGGGCGGCCGCCGGTCAGGGCGCCGGCCTCACGGGCGATGAGGTCACCCGCGCCCCAGTCCCACGCGTTCAGCCCGCGCTCGTAGTAGCCGTCCAGCCGGCCGCAGGCCACGTCGCACAGGTCGATCGCGGCCGACCCGCTGCGCCGGATGTCGCGGAGCAGCGGGATCAGCCGGGCCGCGACCTCGGCCTGGTGGGTGCGGACGGCGGTGACGTAGTTGAAACCGGTCGACACCAGCGCCTGGTCCAGCGGCGGCGCCGGACGGCAGCGCAGCTCACGCTCGCCCTCCCACGCCCCGGTCGCCCAGGCCCCGCCGCCGCGCACCGCGTGGTACGTCTCACCGCGCATCGGGGCCGCCACGACGCCGACCACGGTCTCCCCGTCCTGCTCGGCGGCGATGGAGACCGCCCAGGTCGGCAGTCCGTACAGGTAGTTGACCGTGCCGTCGAGCGGGTCGATCACCCAGCGGACGCCGCTCGTGCCCTCCGTCGACGCGCCCTCCTCGCCGAGGAAGCCGTCGTCGGGACGGTGGCCGGCGATCAGGTCGGTGATCAGCTTCTCCGCCGCGATGTCCATCTCGGTCACGACGTCGATCGGGCTGGACTTGGTCCGGGCCACGGCGAGGTCGGCCGGGCGGCCGTCCCGCAGCAGCTCGCCCGCGCGGGCGGCCGCCTCCCGGGCGAGGTCCAGCAGGTCCGTGTGCAGGGCGTCGGTCACGGGGTTCCTCACGCGTAGGGGCTGTCGGCGCCGGCCGCGGCCGGACGGGGGGCGCGGGCCGGGCAGCAGCCGACCGGGCAGACGTCGTGGCTCGCGCCTAGCGCGCCCAGGGCGCACGGCGTGACCTCGCGCCCGCTCTCCGCGGCGGCGCGCTCCAGGACCAGCTCGCGGATCGCGGCGGCGAACCGCGGGTCGTCCCCGACGGTCGCGGACCGCCGTACCGGCAGACCGAGCTCCCCGGCCTTGGCCGTGGCCTCCGTGTCGAGGTCGTAGAGGACCTCCATGTGGTCGGAGACGAAGCCGATGGGGGCCATGACGACGGCCGGTACCCCGGCGCCGTGCAGCGCCTCCAGGTGGTCGCAGATGTCCGGCTCCAGCCACGGGACGGTCGGGGCGCCGGAGCGGGACTGGTAGACGAGCCGCCAGGGGTGGTCGATGCCGGTGCGCTCCCGGACCGCGTCGGCGATCAGCTCGGCCACGTCCAGATGCTCCTCGACGTACGCGCCGCCCTCGCCGTGCGTCTCGACCGGGCCCGAGGTGTCGGCGCTCGCGGTCGGGATGGAGTGGGTGGTGAAGGCGATGTGGGCGCCCGCGCGGACGTCCTCGGGGAGGTCGGCGAGGGATGCCAGCACTCCGTCGATCATCGGGTCGAGGAAGCCGGGGTGGTTGAAGTAGTGCCGCAGCTTGTCGACCTTGGGGAGTGCGAGCCCCTCGGCCTCCAGCGCGGCCAGCGAGTCCGCGAGGTTCTCGCGGTACTGGCGGCAGCCCGAGTAGGAGGCGTAGGCGCTGGTGGCGAGCACCAGGATGCGGCGGCGGCCGTCGGCGACCATCTCGCGCAGGGTGTCCGTCAGGTACGGCGCCCAGTTGCGGTTGCCCCAGTAGATCGGCAGGTCCAGGCCGTGCTCGGCGAAGTCCTTGCGCAGGGCGTCCAGCAGGGCGCGGTTCTGGTCGTTGATCGGGCTGACCCCGCCGAACAGGAAGTAGTGCTGCCCGACTTCCTTGAGACGTTCCTTCGGGATACCGCGCCCGCGCGTCACGTTCTCCAGGAACGGGACCACGTCGTCCGGGCCTTCCGGGCCGCCGAAGGAGAGCAGGAGCAGGGCGTCGTAGGGGGTGGCATCGAGCGCGTCTGACATGAGCCGATCCTGCCACCCGGCACTGACGGCCCGGAAACAGGAGCGTGAAGAGTCGGATTCGGGAGGTTTATTCCCCGGCACCCAGCGGGTGCATCCGGGTGACCGCACTCGTAAGCTGTATCAGCCGCAGTCGCGCCTTACCCAGCTCAGTCGTCGGAGATCCCCGTGCCCAGCCCCTATCGTGCTCTGTTCGCCGCCCCCGGCAGCAAGGGCTTCTCCGCCGCGGGCTTCGTCGGCCGGATGCCGCTGTCCATGATGGGCATCGGCGTGGTCACGATGATCTCCCAGCTCAGCGGGCGGTACGGGCTCGCGGGCGCGCTGTCGGCCACCATCGCGCTGTCCGCCGCGGCGATCGGGCCGCAGGTGTCCCGGCTGGTCGACCTGCACGGCCAGCGCCGCGTCCTGCGCCCCGCGACCCTGCTCGCGCTCGCCGCGGCGGCCGGGCTGCTGTTCGCCGCGCACTACGGGTGGCCGGACTGGGTGCTGTTCGTGTGCGCCGCCGGGATCGGCGCGGTGCCGAGCCTGGGCGCGATGATCCGGGCCCGCTGGGCCGCCCTCTACGGGGGCACCCCGCAGCTGCACACCGCCTACTCGTTCGAGTCCGTCGTCGACGAGGTCTGCTTCATCTTCGGGCCGATCCTCTCCATCGGCCTGTCCACGACCTGGTTCCCGGAGGCGGGTCCGCTGCTGGCCGCCGGTTTCCTCGCCGCCGGCGTCTTCTGGCTGACCGCCCAGCGGGCCACCGAGCCCGAGCCGCACCCGCGCGGGCACCACGGCGGCGGTTCGGCGCTGCGCGCGCCCGGCCTCCAGGTGCTGGTGGCGACCTTCGTGGCCACCGGGGCGATCTTCGGGGCGGTCGACGTGGTGACCGTCGCCTTCGCCGACGAACGCGGCCACAAGGGCGCTTCCAGCGTCGTCCTGGCGCTGTACGCGGCGGGCTCCTGCGTCGCCGGAGCGGTCTTCGGGCTCATGAGGTTCGCGGGGAAGCCGGAACGCAGGTGGCTGCTGGGCATATGCGCAATGGCCGTGAGTATGATCCCCCTCCTACTGGTCGGAAACTTGCCGCTTCTGGCCGTGGCGCTGTTCGTTGCGGGCCTGTCCATCGCACCGACGATGATCACGACGATGTCCCTCATCGAAAAGCACGTACCTCGCGCGAAACTCACCGAGGGCATGACCTGGGTGAGCACCGGCCTCGCGGTCGGGGTGGCGCTCGGCTCCTCGGTCGCCGGCTGGGTGATCGACGCGGCCGGCGCCCGTGCCGGGTACGGGGTTCCGGCCGTGTCCGGTGCCGTCGCGGTCGCGGTCGGTTTCCTCGGGTACCGCCGGCTCAGCAGGCCGGTCACGGGTCGGGGAGGCACCGTTGAGCAGTACAGCGAGCGGGAAGAGCGGCACGTGGCGTAACTGGGGAGGGAATGTCACCGTCCGCCCCGCGCGGGAGGTCGTGCCCGCCTCCGTGGACGAGCTGGCGGCGGCCGTACGGCAGGCGGCCGAGGACGGCCTGAAGGTGAAGGCGGTCGGCAGCGGCCACTCCTTCACCTCGATCGCCGCGACCGACGGTGTCTCGGTCCGCCCGCAGCTGTTGACCGGCATACGCAACATCGACCGCAAGGCCATGACGGTCACGGTCGAGGCCGGCACCCCGCTCAAGAGACTCAACGTGGCCCTGGCCCGTGAGGGCCTGTCGCTGACCAACATGGGCGACATCATGGAGCAGACGGTCTCCGGGGCCACCAGCACCGGCACCCACGGCACCGGCCGCGAGTCCGCCTCGCTCGCCGCCCAGATCAGGGAACTCGAACTGGTCACGGCGGACGGCTCGGTGCTCACCTGCTCCGAGAAGGAGAACCCGGAGGTCTTCGCGGCGGCGCGGGTCGGCCTCGGCGCGCTGGGCATCGTCACCGCGATCACGTTCGCGGTGGAGCCGGTCTTCCTGCTCACCGCGCGCGAGGAGCCGATGCCCCTGGACCGGGTACTCGCCGAGTTCGACCAGCTCCGGACCGAGAACGAGCACTTCGAGTTCTACTGGTTCCCGCACACCGGCAACACCAACACCAAGCGCAACAACCGCAGTGCGGGCCCGCCGCAGCCGGTGGGGCAGCTGGCCGGCTGGTTCGAGGACGAGTTCCTCTCCAACGGGGTCTTCCACGCCGCGCAGCTGCTCGGCCGCGCGGTGCCCGCCGTCGTCCCGACGGTCGCCCGGATCTCCAGCACGGCGCTGTCCGCGCGGTCGTACACGGACATTCCGTACAAGGTCTTCACGTCCCCGCGCCGGGTGCGGTTCGTGGAGATGGAGTACGCGGTGCCCCGCGAGGCGCTGGTGGACACGCTGCGGGAACTCAGGGCGATGGTCGACCGTTCCGGCCTCAGGGTGAACTTCCCGGTCGAGGTCCGCACCGCCCCCGCCGACGACATCGCCCTGTCCACCGCCTCCGCCCGGGACAGCGCCTACGTCGCCGTGCACATGTTCCGGGGTACGCCCTACCAGGCGTACTTCACCGCCGCCGAGCGCATCTTCACCGCGCACGAGGGCCGTCCGCACTGGGGCAAGGTGCACACCCGGGACGCGGACTACTTCGCCGAGGTCTACCCGCGCTTCGGCGAGTTCACGGCGCTGCGGGATCGGCTCGATCCGGACCGGCTGTTCCAGAACGACTATCTGCGGAGGGTTCTGGGGCAGTAGCCGAGGAGTCGTCGGGCGTGAGGGCCGTGCTCGGCCCCCCGCTCGCGGACCCGCTCGGGGTTGCCGACGGAGACGGGGTCGGCGAAGTGGCCGTGCCGACACCGGACTTCGAGCCGGAGGAGCCTGAAGCACCCGAAGTACCCGTGGAATCCGTAGATTCCGTGGCATCCGCAGGGGTCGGCGGGTCCGACGGGTCCGTGGAGTCGGACGACCCCGGCGATGTGGTGGTGCCGGTGACCGCCCCGCTCACCGTCGTACCGGAGCCGCCGCTGAAGCTGTTGCCGGAGACCAGTTCGTACGTCGTTACGCCGGCCATGGTCACCGCGAACACCAGAGCGGCCGCGACCAGCGGGCGGCGCCGGGTCCGCACTCGGGCGCGGTAGACGGTGCCCTCGGTGAACTCGCCGGAGGCCGGGGGCGCTTGCTCCCGGGGAGGCGGGGTTCTGGACCCGGTCACCGCCGCGTCGCGGAACTGTTCGCCGGTGCGCCTGAAGAAGTGCTGGAACACCGAGCCGCCGCAGGTGGCGATCACGCTGACGACTCCGGCGCCGAGGATCGTGCCGTACACCCCGAAGTAGGACGCGAGTTTGGCGGCCACCACCGCGGCCACCGCGCCGCCCGCGACCTGGGGCACGCTGAGGTCGATCCGCTTCGGACTTCCCTTCACCTCCTCCCCCGTACTGGTCGCGTCACCGGAACCGGGCCTTTCACGCATTCCCGAACCTTGCCTACCTTTCCCGCACTTGTTCGATCGACTGCAAAAGAAAGGGACGTACGGACGAAACCATTAGTTCCGTTTCTGTGGATTGCGTGAAGTACGCCACGTTCAAGATCGCCCGATAGGGGCAAACGGCGGCCGGGGGGCGGTTGTTGCCAGAAGTTGGACGGCGCGCCAATCCACGCACGTGGCCCGAATGGAGTACTGTTGCGAGCCCTGGGTCCGGTCTCCCGCCAGGGCGTCCGAGGCCTTGCAGGACCGCCGGGAGGGGGCTAGTTGCACAGGGTGACGGAGTTGGTCACTTAGCGTTGCGAATAGGTAACCGTGCCATAACGGCGGTGCAGGGCCCGTGCCCGACACGCCGGGCAACTCGGCAAGGTTGTGGCAGGCTGCACCCGGGCAGGCCACACTCGACTAGCGGAAGCAGCGACGCACGTGACGTCGGCAGGCACCACCCGGGAGGTCCCCATGCCCGAACTGCGTGTCGTGGCCGTCTCCAATGACGGCACACGGCTGGTGCTCAAGGCTGCCGACTCAACGGAGTACACCCTTCCGATCGACGAACGGCTCCGTGCCGCCGTACGCGGCGACCGGCCCCGGCTCGGTCAGATCGAGATCGAGGTCGAGAGCCATCTCCGGCCCCGAGACATCCAGGCGCGGATACGAGCGGGCGCGACGGCCGAAGAGGTCGCGCAACTCGCCGGGATCCCCGTCGACCGGGTGCGGCGCTTCGAGGGTCCGGTACTGGCCGAGCGCGCCTTCATGGCCGAGCGGGCCCGCAAGACGCCGGTCCGCAGGCCCGGCGAGAACTCCGGGCCGCTGCTCGGCGAGGCCGTGCAGGAGCGGCTGGTGCTGCGCGGTGCCGAGAAGGACACCGTGCAGTGGGACTCCTGGCGCCGCGACGACGGCACCTGGGAGGTCCTGCTCGTCTACCGGGTCGCGGGCGAACCGCACTCGGCGAGCTGGACCTACGACCCGCCGCGGCGGCTCGTCCAGGCGGTCGACGACGAGGCGCGCTCGCTGATCGGCGAGTCCGACGACCTCGCCGTACCGGAGCCCAGCTTTCCGTTCGTGCCGCGCATCGCGCGGTTGCCGCGCGACCGTCCGCTGGACCGTTCCGGCGACCGGGACCGTGAGCGGCCGAGCCTGCCCGCGCAGTCGTCCGAACCGGTCGAGGAGACGACCGGCGAACGCGACTCGCTGACCAGCCTGCTGGAGGCGGTGCCGAGCTTCCGGGGCGACATGGTGGTCCCGGAGCGCCCGGTGGAGGTGCCGGAGGAGCCCGCTCCGGAACCGGCCGCGGAGGAGCCCCCGGCGCCGGCGGCCTCGGCGGGCTCCGCCTACGCGGACGTCCTCATGCCCCGCTCCGTCGGCAGCCATCGCGACCGGCTGATCGGTGCCACCGACCGCCAGGCCGAGGCGGACGGCGTCCGGCCCGGCCGCCGGGCCGCGGTGCCGAGCTGGGACGAGATCGTCTTCGGGACGCGGCGCAAGAAGCAGGAGTAAGAGGCTGAAGCAGAAGGGAGGGGGGCACGCACGCGTGCCCCCCTCCCTTCGTTGCGCTACTGCGGGTCGGGGCCGACCGCCACCGGACGGGACGGGTCGGCGGACCACTCCGACCACGAACCGACGTACAGCGCCGCCGGAATGCCCGCGACGGCCAGCGCCAGCACCTCGTGGGCACCGGAGACGCCCGAGCCGCAGTACACGCCCACCTCGGCCCCCTCCGAGGCGCCCAGGCCCTTGAAGCGGTCACGGAGTTCGGCCGCGGGCAGGAAGCGGCCGTCCGGGCCGACGTTCTCCGTGGTCGGCGCCGACAGGGCGCCCGGGATGTGGCCGCCGACCCGGTCGATCGGCTCCACGTCACCCCGGTACCGTTCCCCCGCACGGGCGTCGAACAGCACACCTGAACGAGCCACCGCCGCCGCCCCGTCCGCGTCGAGCAACTGCCCGGCACCGGGGGCCGGTTCGAAGTCACCCTCGGCCGGCTCGGTGACGTCGGCCGAAAGAGCGCCGGTCCAGGACGGCAACCCGCCGTCGAGGACCCGCACGTCCGGGTGACCCGTCCAGCGCAGCAGCCACCAGGCGCGCGCCGCCGCCCAGCCCTGTCCGCCGTCGTACACCACGACCGGACGGTCCGCCGACACCCCCGCGCGGCGCATCGCCGCACCGAAGACCGTCAGGTCGGGCAGCGGATGCCGGCCGTTCCCGCCGGGCGGCGAGGCGAGTTCGCCGTCCAGGTGCACGTAGACGGCGCCCGGCAGGTGCCCGGCCGCGTAGGCCGCCCGGCCGTCGAAGGGCGGGGTGCCGGGCGGGGTCAGCTGCCAGCGGACGTCCAGCAGGACGGGCGGAGTCGGCCCGGTCAGAACGTCGGCGAGTTCGGTTGCGGTGATGATGGCTTCCATGGCCCCATCCTTACGCCAGGGGTGGCCGCATCGTCCAGGTCCGACTACTCTGCTCGGCCGGACAGGCTCGATCACCGGGCGTACGGGATCGGGCACATGCTGTACAGCTGATGGACACCCGACGGCAATCGACCGGAAACGGGCGAGAAGCGGCAGACCAGGCATCCTCGCGGCGAAGCCGCCCCACGGTCGTGCACGCAGAGCGCCACGGAGGGTGCGAGCATCGGCACGGGGCGTGCCCGCGGCTGCGGCACAGCCGGTCCGGAGAGCGGAAGCGACACGGCCACCGTGAGGGGCCGAGGAGAGAGTGACGATGACCGAGGTACGGGGATCGGCGGGCGCGAACGGCGGCACGCACGCTCGGCGCGCGCCCGGCACCCCCTGCTGGGTGAGTCTGATGGTGCACGGCTTGACCGCGACCGAGGAGTTCTACGGAACCCTGTTCGGCTGGGAGTTCGAGCCCGGCCCCCAGCAGCTCGGCCCGTATGTCCGGGCGCTGCTCGACGGGCAGGAGGTCGCGGGGATCGGGCAGCTGTCGCCGGACCTGCGTCTGCCGATCGCGTGGACGCCGTACTTCGCCTCGGACGACGTGGACCTGACGGCCGAGACGGCCCGGCTGTGCGGCGGCACGGTGGGCGTCGGCCCGCTGGACGCGGCCGAGGCCGGGCGGATGGCGATCGCCTCCGACCCCTCGGGCGCGGTGTTCGGCATCTGGCAGGGATCGGCCCATCTCGGCACGACCCTGACCGGCGTCCCGGGCACACCGGTCTGGGACGAGCTGCTCACCTTCGAGACGTCGAGCGTCGCCAAGTTCTACGAGACGGTGTTCGGTTACGAGGAGGAGCCGGTGGTGTCCGCCGACTTCGACTACGTGACCCTGCATGTCGGGGGCCGCCCGGTGGCCGGCATCCACGGCGTCGGCCTCTCGCTGCCCCGGGACCGGGGGCCGCACTGGCTGACGTACTTCGAGGTGGCCGACGCGGACGCGACCCTGCGGGAGGTCGCCGAGCTGGGCGGGCAGGTGCTGAAGCCGGCCCGGGACAGCGCACACGGGCGGGTCGCGACGGTGGCCGACCCGGAGGGCGCGGTCTTCTCGGTGGTCCAGGGGCCGCGCTGAGCCACCGCCGGGGGGGGGGGGGGGGGGGGGCCCCCCCCCCCCCCCCCCCCGGGCGGGGGGGGGGGGGGGGGGCCGCGCGCCCCCCCCCCCCCCCCCCCCCCCCGCCCCCCCCCCACCCCACCCCCGGCCCCCCCGGGGGGGGGGGGGTGTTCGGGGGGGGGGGGGGGGGGGGGTGGCCCCGCGGGGGGGGGGGGGGGGGGGGCCCCCCCCCCGCCCCACGCCGCGGAGACGTCGCTCAGTGCTTACGGCACTTGCTGACGTCGATCCGTACGATCTGCGGGTCGTGGTCACTGGCCTGGTCGGCGAACTCGGCGTTGATGTGCACCACGTCGTAGTCGACGTGGGTCACCGCCGGGCTGGTCAGGATGTGGTCCAGGGTCTGCGAGTTGCCGTCGTAGACGTAGGTGTAGCGCTCGGCGGCCGGCAGGGTGGTGATCAGCGGGGTCAGGACGCCGCCGTCCGTCAGGTCGCTCACCGTCTGCGAGAACTCGTAGTCGTTCAGGTCGCCGAGGACGACGGCCTTGGCGTCCTCGTCCGCCTTGAGCAGCGACCTGACGAAGGTGTTGACCTCGGTGGCCTGGGCCGCGCGCTGGGTCTCCGAGCCGCGGGCCGGCGGCTGGTAGCGGCCGTGCAGGGGCTGGTCACCGCCCTTGGAGACGAAGTGGTTGGCGACGACGAATACGGTCTGACCGTGGAAGACGAACTCGCCCACCAGCGGCTTGCGGCTGTCGTCCCAGGCGTCGCTGGTCGGGTCGATCCGGCCGGGAGAGTAGGTGAGCCGGGCCCCCTTGTGCGTCGTGACGACACCCGTGCCCGTGGTGGCGTCGCCGCCGGGACGGTCGGTGAAGGAGACCCGCTTCGGGTTGAAGAGGAAGACCTGGCGGATGTTGCCGCCGGGCTCGCCGCCGTCCTTGTCGTTCTCCGGTGAGATGTAGCGCCAGGAGTAACGCGGGCCGCCGGCCGCGCGGATGGCGTCGGTGAACCGCTTGAGCGTCGCCTCGGCGGTGACGGTGCCGTCGTCCGTCGCGCCGTTGTCGTCCTGGATCTCCTCCAGGGCCACGATGTCGGGCGAGTTGAGGTTGACCGCGACGCCCTCGGCGAGCCGGTCGAACTTCTCGTGGTCGTCCAGCGCGTCCAGGTTCTCCACGTTGTAGGTGGCGACCGCGAGCTCGTCGCCCTTCTGGCGGCGGGTGACCTCCCGCTTCAGGCCGTTGTCGACGAGGGTGCCGAGCTGGGTGGCCTGGACGTTGTAGCCGCCGTAGGTGGAGTAGTCGAGCGGGCCGGTCGTGGTGCCGGACAGCTCGTCGCCCACGTCGGCGGCCGGGAAGGCGGTGGCGGTGTCCAGGGACATCACCTCGACGCGGCCGGTGTTGGGCTGGTCGTAGGAGGAGTAGAGGGTGCCGCCGCGGGGGGTCGGGTTCTCGTCGGGCTTGACGGTGACCCACAGCTCGCCGTACGCGTCGCTCGCGCCGACCACCCGGGCGTCGGCGAACGTCGTCCGCATGCCCTCCAGGGACTCGTAGAAGTCCTGGGCGTAGACGGCCGGCTGGAGGGCGAGAGACTCGATGCTGCCGCCGTCGGCGGTGGGGACGTACGCGTCCGGTACGGAGGCCGCGTCCAGGGTGACGGCCGCGGGCAGCGCGTTGCCGCTGGAGAGCACGGTCGCGGTCGGTCCGTCGATCTCGGTGACCGACTGGCTGGTACTGCTCGGGTAGTACTCGCTGACCTTGCCGCTGACCAGCACCGAGTCGCCGACCGCCACGGTGGGGGCGGCCGAGCCGGTGTAGACGAAGACGCCCTCGCTGGTGCGCGGGTCGGCGTCCGGCGTCGGGTCCTGGATCCAGTAGCCCTTGGAGCCGGACGTACGGACGCCGGTGACGATGCCCGGCACCTTGGCGACGGTCTGCCCGGCGAGCGGGGACCTGCGGGTGCTGCCCTGGATGTCGTGGACGCGGACGGTGCCCGGCTGGGTCGGGTCGTCGTCCCCTCCCCCGCCGCCGTCACCCGAACCCGGTGTCTGTCCAGCCGAGTTGACCGGCGAGGGCGTGCCGGCGGTGAGGTCCGCCGCGTTGTCGTCCGTGTCGGCCGGCGTCTCGGACCGGGCCACGGAGGCGGTGTTGGAGGCGCCGGTGACCGGGCCGCTGCCCTCGCGGACCACCGCGGTGCCGTAGCCGACCAGGTCGACGATACGGCTGTCGGCCGCGCAGTCGGCGGCGGTCTTGCAGGTCAGCGCGGTGGTGCCGGAGACGAGGGCGATGGTGCCGGTGGTCGCGCTCATCGCGATCGAGCCGGTCGCGTCCGGGGTCGGCAGGGCCGTGGTGCCGCCGCTGCCCTGCGACTCGGCGACCAGGAAACGGCCGCCGGGCGCGACGGACCCGCCGAGTGCGGTCACCTGCCACTGCGAGGACGCCGACGGCGACCCGGGCAGGTACTGCACGCTGTAGCCGGCCAGGCTGTAGGCCACGGACCCGGCGTTGCCGAGCTCCACGAAGTCCCGGGTCAGGGTCGCGCCGGAGTTGCCGCCACCGCCGTACACCTCGGCGATCACCGCCGAGGCGGACGGTGTGGCGTACGCGGCGGGAAGGGCGGTCATCGCGAACGCGCTCGCCACGCTCACGGAAATCAGCGGGTAGGCGGCGCGGCGCATGCGGGATCTGCTCCCTGCGGGTCTGGACACGCTTGCGGTCTCCTCGGACGTCGGATGCTTCAACGCGCCGCGGGTGGGCGGCGCTTGAACCGGGCGCGTGGGGGGAGGCCGACCCAAGTTACGCGTGTAGATGGGGTGTCGCCAAGGAGTCCCGGGTTAAATCCAGGGAACGGACGGGTGGTTGGCGGGGCGCCCTGGTCAACGCTGTTCTCCCGACCCGCCGATGCGCGCCCCGTGCAGCCACTCGACCTTGTCGTACAGCTCGTCGACCGTGAGGCCGGACAGCATGGTGTTGCGGGCGGCAGCGGCGTCTCCGGCCGGGTGGTAGAGCTGTTCGCCTATGGCACGGGACACCGACTGGGCCCTGGCGGCACGCTCGTACCGCTCGGCGTTGTACTTCTCCAGGCGTTGCGGGACGTCCCCCGCCGCGCCCGCGAGCAGTTGGCCGATGAGGACGGCGTCCTCAAGGGCCATGCAGGCGCCCTGGGCCGCGTACTGGAGCATCGGGTGCGCGGCGTCGCCGAGGAGGGCGACGCGGCCGTCCGTCCAGCGTTCGACCGGGTCGCGGTCGCACAGGACCCACTCCTTCCAGTCGGTCCCCAGTTCCAGCAGTTGCCGGGCGGTGTCGCTCAGTCCGGGGAACTCGGACAGGACGTGCGTCCGCTCCGCGGGCCTGCCGACCACGACGTCCCGGGCGCCGTCGTCGCGGGTGACCGCCAGGTTGAGGAGCTTCCCGCTGCCGATGGGGTAGTGGACGAAGTGCCACTTGGGGCCGGCCCACACGGTGACGGTGTTCCAGCGCAGTTCCCGCGGGACCCGCTCCATGGGGATGACGGACCGGTAGATCGTGTGGCCGGACACGCGAGGCGCGCCGTCTCCGACGAGTTGGCCGCGCACGGCGGAGCGGATGCCGTCGGCGCCGACGAGCGCGGAGCCGGTGAATCGCCGCCCGGTGTCGGTGATCGCCGTGACGCCGGCCGGGTCTTGTTCGTACCGGGTCACGGAGCAGTTGGTGTGGAGCGTGATGTTCCGCTCGGCTGCACAGCCGTCCAGGAGCGTCTGGTAGATGTCGCCGCGGTGCACGACGGCGTAGGGGTTCCCGAAGCGGGTGCGGTATGCGCTGGTGAGCGGCATGCTCGCGACCCGCTGTCCGGTGGTGCCGTCCATGAACCTCAGCTCGTCGGTGTACACCGCGTGCCGACGGGCCGCCGCGCCGACGCCGAGACGGTCCAGGGCGTGGAAGGCGTTCGGGCCCAGCTGGATGCCCGCGCCCAGTTCGCCGAAGGCGTCCCTGCGTTCCAGTACGACGACCTGGTGGTGGCGCGCGATGCTCAGCGCCGCCGCGAGGCCGCCGATACCGCCCCCGGCAATGAGTACCTTCATCGTCATCCTTGTCGTTGTGGGGAAGCTGGTCGGGAGGTCGGGGGAAGGATCCGTCGCGGTTGCGACGGGAGCGCGGGCTCAGCCGGCGAAGGCGAGGCCCAGGCGGGCCAGCCGCACGGTGTCGTACGTGCCCTCCGTGGTGGCCTCGACGTCGAAGGCGTGCCGTTCGGTGGGCGGGTAGCCGATGAGTTCGGCGGCCCGGGCCGGCAGGGGTGCGGCCGCGGCCTCAGCCGATTCCCACAGGAAGACGGCGCCCCACCGGTCGGTGCGCTCGTCCGAGATCCACACCTTCAGGCGCAGCCCCGGCACCCGGGAGAAGCGGTCCACGGCCTCGTCGCGCAGGAAGTTCCGGAGCGAGGCGATGGTCTGCGCGGACCGGTCGAGCTGCCACCAGGCGATCACCACGTGCACGTGCGCAGCACCCCTTCGAGCGCGTCCCCGACGATGCGTACGCCGTCCTGGGTGAGCACGGACTCGGCGTGGAACTGCATGGAGGCGAAACCCGGCCCGCGCAGCGCGTGGATCTCCTGGGTGGCGCCGTCCCGGCTCGCCTCGACGATCCCCGTGCCCGGAACCTCGAACTCGTCCTGTGTGCCGCGGGCGGCGAACGTGTTGTAGAAGCCCACCCGTTCCCGCGCCCCGAACAGGTCGATCTCCCGCTGGACCCCCTGGTTGGGCACCGGACGGCGCACCAGTTCCAGGCCGAGCAGGGTGCTGAGCACCTGATGGCTCAGGCAGACGGCGAGGAAGGGCCGACGCTGGTCCAGCAGCGCGCGGATCGCGGACCGCAGGTGTGCGATCTTGGGGTGCCCGGTGTCGCGCGGATCACCGGGGCCGGGGCCCATGACGACGAGTTCGTGGCCGTCGAAGGAGTAGGGCTCGTCGAAGCGCCGCACGGTCGGCTTCAGCCCCATGGCCCGCAGCTGCTGGCCGATCATGGAGGTGAAGGCGTCCTCCGCGTCCACCACGAGGACCCGGCGGCCGGCCAGTTCGGACCTGGGGCCGGCCCGGTGGGCGCGCTCGCCGACCCAGAACCCGGCGATCGAGTCGTTGCGCCGGCCGAGGGCCTGGCGTACCCGCGGGTGGTCGGCGAGGCGCGTGGGGTCCTCGGCGCCCAGGGCGGCGAGGAGGCCGGCCGCCTTGGCCCGCGTCTCGTCGACCTCCGAGCCCGGGTCCGAGTGCCGTACCAGGGTGGCACCGACGCCGATGCTCAGCCGGCCCGTGTCGTCGATGTCGGCGGTGCGGATCAGGATCGCGGAGTCGAGCGTGCGCCGTCCCTGCTCGTCCTGCCCGATCAGGGCGGCCACGCCGCTGTAGTAGCCGCGCCCGCGGGGCTCGTAACGGTTGATCACCCGGCAGGCGCTCTCCAGCGGACTGCCCGTCACCGTCGGGGCGAACAGGGTCTCCCGCAGGATGGTGCGGGGATCGTGGTCGCTCGCGCCCTCGATGAAGTACTCGGTGTGGGCGAGCCGCGCCATCTCCTTCAGATACGGCCCCACGACCCGGGGAGCGGGGTCGCAGACGCGGGCCATCATCTTGAGCTCCTCGTCGACGACCATGTACAGCTCGTCGGTCTCCTTGCGGTCGGCGAGGAACTCCATCACCCCCGGCAGGGTGGGACCGGAGGGCGGGTAGCGGTAGGTGCCGCTGATCGGGTTCATCACGGCGCGGCCGGCCCGCAGGCTCACGTGCCGCTCGGGGGAGGCGCCGACGAAGGTGCGGTCGCCGGTGTGCACGACGAACGTCCAGTACGCGCCCTGCTCCCGCTCCAGCAGCCGCCGGAAGAACGCCAGGGCGCTGTGCACGGTGTAGCCGGTGATGTCGGCGACGAACGACCGCTTGATGACGAAGTTTGCTCCCTCGCCCGTGCCGATCTCGTCCGTGATCACCTTGCGGACGATTCCGGCGTATTCGTCGTCGTCCAGGTCGAAGTCGCCGCCGCCGAGCACGACCGGCTCGTCCGGCAGCCGCCGCAGGGCGTCGCCCAGCGGGACAGAGGTCTGCTCCGCCACGGTGATCGCGATCAGCGGTTCGCCGTCGTCGGCGCAGGCGTAGCCGCGCTCGGCGACCTGGCGGTAGGGGATCAGCGCCAGGACCTCGTGGCGCGCCCCGGCATCGGGATCGGGCGCCTCGCTCAGGGGTATCCGGGCGACGGCGTCCACCGTCGACGTCGTACCCCACAGGACCTCCAGGGTGTCCGCGCCGCCGGCTTCGGGACGGTGCAGCAGCGCGAAGGCGGGCGGCCGCGGCCCGAGGATCCGGTCGAGCGGGTCGGGTGCCATACGGGGGGTCTCCTCGTTCATCGGCTCGTTGATCGGCGCGTTCATCGGCCGAGCTCCTCGATCACTTCCGTCGTCGTGGTGACCAGGGCACAGCGCTCGGCGGCGTAGTCGAGGGCCAGCCGGTGGTAGGCCTCGGTGAAGTCGGCGACGGCGTCGGCCACCAGGAACGTCTCGATGTCGTTGGTGAAGGCCTCCACCGCGGTGGACAGGACGCCGATGTGCGCGTACACGCCGCAGAGGACGAGCTGGTCGCGTCCGTGGGCGCGCATCCGGTCCAGCAGGTCGGACCGGAAGAACGCGCTGTAGCGCCACTTGGTGAGCAGCCAGTCGTCCGGTCCGGGGGTGAGGGGCGCCACGATCTCCCGGTCGGCGGGAGCGACGTCCATGCCCGGCCCCCAGAAGTCCTTGAGCAGTCCGCGCTGTTCGTCGGTCATGCCACCCGGCTGCGCGGTGTACGCGACGGGCATGCCGGAGGCGAGCGCCTGTTCGCGGAGCCGGGTCGCGTTCCGCACCAGGTCGGCGCCGGGAGCCCGGTCCTCGGGGAACTGCCGGAGGAAGTACCGCTGCATGTCGTGGACGAGCAGGACCGCGCGGTCCGGATCGGCTTTCCAGACCGCCGTGTTGGCGGGCAGGTCGCCGGCCCGGGGCAGCGGATAGGGCTGGATGGGGGGTATGCCTGGCATGGCCTTCCTCGTATCGCTGAATCGATGTGCCGATGTGCCGATGTGCCGATGTGCCCCTGGCTCGGTGGGGCGGCGGGGCGAGGGGTCGACGGGTCCGTCAGACGCCGAGGCTCGCGCCGCCGTCGACGGTGAGGTCGTGCATCGTGATGTGCGCGGCCTGGTCCGAGAGGAGGAACGCCACCGCCTCGGCCACGTCCGAGGGACGGGCCAGCCTGCCGAGCGGGATGCCGACCCGGTAGGCGTCGGGCGATCCGTCGAGGGTCGCGGTGCGCCCGTGGTCGTCCTTCCACATGGACGTGAGCATCGGCGTCTCGGTGGAGCCGGGCGCGACCACGTTGCACCGGATGCCGTACCGGGCGACCTCCAGGCCGAGGCACTTGGTGAACATGGTCGCGGCGGCCTTGGACGCCGCGTACGCGGCCATGTCCACGCGTGCCGTGCCGGCCGCGTTGGAGGCGATGGTGACGACGGACCCCGAGCGCCGCGGGACCATGCGGTCGACCGCGGCGCGCGACATGAAGAACACACCGGTGGTGTTGACGGCGAAGGTCGCCGCCCAGTCCTCGTCGGTGAGGTCCCGGGCCTTGCCCAGGCGCAGTACGCCCGCCCCGTTGACCAGGTGGTCGAGCGGCCCCAGGGTGTCCTCGACGTCCGCGACCAGGCGCTCGGCCGCCGCACTCGTGGCGACGTCGGCGGGGAACGCCCGTACCCGGAGCCCGGCGGCGGCCAGTTTGCCGGTCACCTCGCTCAGCCGGCCGGCGTCCTTGTCCACCGCGGCCACCGAGGCCCCGCGTTCGCCGAGGGTGCGGACGACGGCCTCGCCTATTCCGCCTGCGGCTCCCGTGACCAGCGCGATCTTTTCCTGCATGGCGAACAGGTCTCCTTTCAGCGGCGCCAGGCCGAGGCGACTTCCACGGCCTGCCGGGGATTGAGCCGCGGGTCGCAGAAGCTCGTGTACTTGTCTCCGACCGAATCCAGGTGAGTTGCGTCGGCGACGCATTCCGTGACCTGGTCCGGAGTGGTTTCCAGGTGCAGGCCGCCGGGAATTCCGCCGGCGGCCGCCACGGATTCCTGGAATTCCTCGACCTCGCGTACGAGGCTCTTCACGAAACGCGTCTTCAGGCCGTCGGGACCGCACTCGGTGTTGCCGTGCATCGGGTCGGACAGCCAGATCACCGGGTGCCCGGCGGCGCGGACGGCGGCGACCAGGGCGGGGAGCCTGTGGGGTGCCGTGCCGGCGCCCATCCGTGCGATGAGCGTCAGCCGCCCGGGGACCCGGCCGGGGTCCAGTCGCTCGCACAGGCGCAGCAGGTCCTCCGGTGTCATGGTCGGCCCCACCTTGCAGGCCACCGGGTTGCGCACGGCCGCCAGCAGCGCCACGTGGGCGCCGTCCGCCTGCCGGGTGCGTTCGCCGATCCACGGCCAGTGCGTCGAGGTGAGCAGCAGGCCGCCGTCGTCCTGCCGGCGCAGCATGGGCAGTTCGTAGTCGAGGAGGAGAGCCTCGTGGCTGGTCCAGACGGGGGCCTGCGCGCGCCGGGCGCTGCCGGCCCAGCCGAGATGTGCCATGACCTCGGCGGCGGCCCGGTGGCCGGTCAGCAGGCGCCGGGGGTCGGGACGGCGCAGTACCGGGTCGGGGTTCGGATCGTTGACCATGTGCCCGCGGTAGACGGGCAGTTCGACACCCTGGACGGCTTCGGTGGGCCTGGAGCGCGGCTTGGCGTACTGACCGGCGAGCCGGCCCACGCGTACCACGGGGCGGCCCGTGTTGACGCGCATGACACCCGCCAGGAGGTCGAGCACCGCGGCCTTGCGGGCGACGTCCACGCGGCCGTTCTCCGCCCAGTCCTCGGCGCAGTCCCCGGCCTGGATGACCTGGGCGTTCCCCTGGGCGACCGTCCCGAGGTGGTCGTGCAGCAGGGTCACGTCCGCGGCCTCGACGAGCGGCGGCAGCGCGCTCAGTTCCCGCCTCGCCCGCTCCGTTTCGGGACGGCCTCGCCAGTCGGGCTGCTGGAGAGCGGGGAGCGATTCGATGTAAGCGAGCTCGCTGTCCAACTCGGTTCCTCTCATGGGATGCAGAAGGATTTATTCGGCTGAACTCGTGAGTTGCTTTCACCGATTCTGCGGAATCGTGGAACCTCCGTAAAGCGGAGAACCGTTACTTCGTCATGTCCCGGCGGCTCGGGACGAATTCACCCAGGGGTCAAGGCGAATTCATGCGACCGGGCGCGAGAATTCCCGGAAAGCACGGCGTCCCGCTTTCGTGACCCTATGGGCCACGAAACCGGGACGCCGTGAATCGGGTGCGGGGACCCGGTGGCGGGATCAGGTGGTGACGCCGCCGTCGACGACGAGGTCGTGGCCGACGACGAAGCTCGACTCGTCGGACGCCAGCCACAGCACCGCGTTGACGATCTCGTCGGTCGCCGCGACGCGCGCGATCGGAACCGTCGTGGCCAGCCGGGCCGCACGGTCGGCGTCGGTCTCCCCGGGACGCAGCGACATGCTGGTGTCCGTCGCGCCGGGGCTCACCGCGTTGATGCGCACGTTGTCCTTGATGTGGTCCAGGGCGGCGACGCGGGTGAGGGTGCTCACGGCGGCCTTGGACGCGGCGTAGGCGGCCATGCCGGGGCGGCGCCCGTGGTAGCCGATGTTGGACGCGGTGTTGACGATGACGCCGCCGCCGTGCGCCCGCATGTGCCTGATCTCCTGCTGCATGCCGATCAGGACGCCGTTGAGGTTGACGTCCAGTACGGACTGCCACGCCGCCAGGTCCAGGTCGCCGACCGGGGTGGGCTTGCCGAAGACACCCGCGTTGTTGTGCGCGACGTGCAGGCCGCCGTGGCGCTCCACCGTGGTGCGCACCAGGCGTTCCATGTCCTCGGGCCGGGTGACGTCGGCGACGACGGCGTCGGCCGTGCCACCGTCCTCTTCGACGAGACGCACGGTCTCCTCGATGGATTCCGGCCGGGCTCCGGCAGCGACCACGGTGGCGCCCTCGCGGGCGAAGGCCCTGGCGCTGGCCCGGCCGATGCCGGCTCCGGCCCCGGTGACGATGACGACCTTGTCCTTGAAACGGGCGGTCATGGGGGGTGCTCCTCGGTACATGTCGTGATGGATGGGAAATCAGGGTGCCCCAGGGGGACGACGGAAGGAGCGGGGTCCTTCCGTCCGGCAGGCGGAGGGAGCGGGTTCCTTCAGCTTCCGTCCCGAAGCGGGCGCGGGCGCAGCAGGACGAGCACGCAGCCCCCGGCGGCACCGAAGGCCACGGCCGCGACGGTGAAGGCGAAGCCGTAGCCAGAGGTCAGGGCGGACGCCGCGCTCGCGCCCTTGTGCACCAGGTCCGTGGTGCGTCCGGTGGCCAGGGTCACCAGGACGGCGAGCCCGATGGCCGGCCCGGCCTCCAGCGCGGTGTTGACCACGGCGCCGGCGAGACCGGCCTGCTCCTGCGGGACGTCGGTGGTCGCGGTGACGGTGGATCCGGCGAAGACGAGCGCCACCCCCGCCGGAAAGAGCACCAGTCCGGCCAGTACCGTGCCCGCGTACGGCGTGTCCGTGCCGATCCGGCCCAGTGCCGCCAGCCCCAGTCCGGCGAGCACCAGCCCCGTGACCAGCACCGCGCGCGCCCCGAAGCGCTGCACCAGCCTGCCCACGCTCAGTCCGCTGACGACGAGGGTCAGCCCGAACGGCAGGAACGCCGCCGACGTCTCCAGCGCGGAGTAGCCCCGGACCTCCTGGAAGTACAGCGCGAGCATGAAGAAGATCGTGGTGATCCCGGCGGCGCCCAGGAAGACCGCCAGCAGCGCCATCGCCCTGCGAGGGGAGGCGGGGAACGACAGCGGCAGGAGCGGCTGGGGCACCCGCGCCTCGGTGACGACGAACGCCAGCAGCAGCGCACCGCCGCCGATCAGGGTGGAGAGCGCCACCGGGGAGGTCCAGCCGCGTTCCGGTGCCTCCACCAGGCCGTAGCTGAGCAGCGCGATCCCCGTGGTGACCAGGACGGCCCCGAGGACGTCCAGCCGGCCGCCGCGCGGGGCCGCGCCCTCGGGGACCAGACGGGGGGCGGCCACGAGGGTCACCGCCGACACCGCGACGGGCACGACGAACGCCCAGCGCCAGGAGTTCGACGAGGCCACCACCCCGGACAGCAACATCCCGGCGGTCCCGCCGGAGGCCGCGAGCCCGCCCCAGACGGCCATGGCTCGGGCGTGCCGCGCGGGTTCGGGGTGCACGACGCTGACCAGCGCCATCGCGGCCGGTACGGCGAGTGCGGCACCGGCGCCCTGGGCGAAGCGCGCGGCCAGCAGGGTCCACAGGCCCGGGGACAGCGCCGCCAGTACCGAGCTCGCCCCGAAGATCCCGGTACCGAGGAGGAACATCCGCCGGCTGCCGTACAGGTCGGACAGCCGGCCGCCCAGGAGCAGCAGTCCGCTGAACGACATGCCGTAGGAGGCGGAGAGCAGGGCGAGTTCCGCCCGGTCGAGCCCGAACTCGTGCTGGATGTCAGGGAGTACGACGTTGAGCACGCTCATGGCGAGGATGAGTACGAACTGGACCGACGCCAGCAGCGCGAAGGCCACGCCTCGTCTCCTGCCGGGTGCCGCTTCGGCGGCCGTCCGGGGCGGCTCCGTCCGCTCGGCCGCGGCGACGTCATGCTGCTGCACAGCTCGCCTCACGTGTGGTCGGGAAGGGTGACGGACTGCGAGTGCCGGAAGGTGTTCCGGGGGTCGTACGCGGCCTTGATCTGCTGCAGCCGCGGATAGTTGCCCTTGTAGTAGAGCGTGTACCAGGGCACGCCGGTGGTGTTGACCTTCGAGTCGGTGATGTCGGCGTCCGGGTAGTTGATGTAGCAACCGTCCGTGGCCGCGCCCGGCACGGGATAGCCCCCGGTGGCCGAGAAGACCTCGCCGTACACGTCACGCACCCAGCCGATGTTCGCGGCGTCGTCGTCGGCGTCCGACCAGAAGCTCTGGAACAGCCCCTTGAAGATCGAGTCCCGCTGCGCCGACACGGTGTCGCCGGAGCCCACGGTGTTGATCTTCCCGCCGTAGGAGAGGAGGACGACCATGGACGCGGGGTTCTCCTGGTCGGTGCGCGTCAGGTGCCGGTACATCGCCGCGGCCTGCGCCGTGGTGACGTTCTTGCGCAGGTAGGCGGACTTGTGGTGGCCGCGCAGCGTCGGATTGGTCAGGGTCGGGTTGCTGGTGCCCAGCAGCTTGACGGAGTGCAGCCACGGAAGTCGCTGCGGTGTGAACAGGTCGGGCAGCGCCGCCAGTTCGCCGACCGGCTCGGACATCGGGCGTACGGCCGTGTCGGACAGCGCGGAGGTGACCTCGGTGAGGAAGTCGTCGAGCACCTTCTCGGCGTCGGGGACGGTGGCGTCGATCTGGGTGAGCAGGCCGATGCTGCCGTTCGCCCGGTGGTTCATCATCAGGAAGCTGCACAGCGAGGCCGCGGCGGAGTCGGCGGAGCCGTTCTTCTCGTGCCAGGCGCCGAACTTCTGCACGAGCGACGTGAAGGCGTCCTTGTCCAGCTCGCTCCAGGGCAGGGCGAGCGCGCTGACGAGAACCTCCTTCGGGGGCTTGGGCAGGAGCGCGGAGGGGTCGGTGCCGGTGGCGCCGGGGCTGCGGAACCAGTACCGGGTGATGACGCCGAAGTTGCCGCCGCCACCACCGGTGTGCGCCCACCACAGGTCGCGGTTGGGGTCGGCGGCCTCGCGCGTGGCCACCACGCTGCGGGCCCTGCCGCTCGCGTCCACGACGACCACCTCGACCGCGTACAGGTGGTCGACGGTCAGGCCGTGCCGCCGGGAGAGCATTCCGTAGCCGCCACCGCTGATGTGTCCGCCCGCCCCCACGGAGTAGCACATGCCGCCGGGGATGGTGACGCCCCAGCCCTTGAAGAGGGAGTCGTAGACATGGAGCAGCGTCGCTCCCGCGCCCACTTCGAAGGCGTTGAGCTTCTCGTCGTAGGCGACGGTGTCGAGCAGGGAGGTGTCGATGACGACCCGGACCTCGGGGTTGAAGACGAAGTCCGCGTAGCAGTGGCCGCCGCTGCGCACCGAGATCCGCTTGTTGCCGTCCACGGCCTCCTGAACGGCGCGCACCACCTGCCCGGTGGTCCGCACCAGCCGGACGGAGTCGGGCCGGGCCACCCAGCGGGAGTTGTTGCCGACGACGAGGTCGGCGTAGCGGGGGTCGCCCGGAAGGACGGTGACAGCGTCGGGGGCGGCGGAGGCAGCGGTGTCGGCCGTCGCCGTCGGGGCGGTCTCCAGGGTCGTGGCGGCTATCGCGGCGGCCGTGCCGGCCAGGACACTTCGTCTTTTCATGGAACCGCGTTCTCTTTCTGTGTCGGTGCAAGCTTGTGGACAGCCGTACAGGGTCGGGTGGACGGCCGTACCGGGTCCGGGAATTGCCGGGTGGTCAGTCGCCCCAGATCAGGCCGAGTCCGAGACGCTCCGAGAATTCCGCGGTGCGGTCGGCCGACCACGCGTCGCCGACCGGTGCCGAACCGCGCAGTCGAATCGGATAGCCGGTCTCCGAGAAGAACCTCTCGAATCCACCGGGAGTGGTGATGACGTAGAAACGGGCGGTTTCGCTCTCCACCAGGTAGGAATGCGGCACGCCACGCGGAAGAAACAGCACGCCGGCGCCGTTGACGATTTCGGTGCGGTCGCCGACGGTGAGGACGACTTCCCCTCCCTCGACGATGAAGATCTCGTCCTCCAGCGTGTGGGTGTGGCGCGGTGCGCGCTCCCCCATCACCGCGCTGAAGTGCGTGATCCCCACCGCGCCGCCGGTCTCCTCGGCGGCGAGTTTGGTGGTGACCACCGACCCCTTTCCCCAGAGCCGGGAAATCCCCTCGCCGTCGCGGCGAATCACCGGCGACCGTCCGTCGAGCTCTGCGGTCAAGGCCCCTCCAGAGAACACTGCGATTACTCGCTCACCAGTCCTCCGGGAGCCTCACACGCCGCCCTCACCGCCTGCAACGCACCCGGACTTAGTTTGTCAGGTGTCACCCGACGGCCCGGGGCGCGGCACATGACGAGCCGTCACGCAAATCGTGACGCATACTTTGTCAGGTCGCCGCGACGTGATCACGCAGTAACTCGGCCTTATCGCCGCATGCACAAAAGAGAAATGCCAGGGCCTAGAATCGCGGCTGCCCTTTGCATCCTGTTCGGCTGCTGGAACGGAGGCAGTCATTGACCACGTGGCCGCGCTCGCAACGCAGTGGCGTCCCGGACCAGCTCGCGGCGGAGGGGGTCACCCTCTGGCTGGACGACTACCACCGCGGCCGGCTGGCCGACGGCAGCCTGCAGCGGCTGGTGGCCGACGGGCTGGTCGGCGGGGTCATCTCCAGGCCCGCGGCCGTCGCCCGCGCCGTCTCGGACACCACCGCCTACCAGGACCAGCTGACCGGACTCTCCGGCGCCGCCGCCCCGGCCGAGGACCGCGTCTACGCACTCATCGCCGAGGACGCCCGTGCAGCCTGCGCTGCGCTGGAACCGGTGTTCCGGGCGACGAAGGGCATGCACGGCTGGGTCTCCCTGGGCATCTCGCCCCGGCTGGCCGGGAACGCCCGGGCCATGGCCGACCACTCCAGGCGGCTCGCGGAGATGGTCGACCGCCCCAACGTACTGATCCGGATTCCCGTCGTGGGCAGGGGACTTGCGGCCGCCGGTGACGTGCTCGCCCACGGGGTCGGCGTGCACCTCAGCTCCGTGTACTCCGTGCAGCGGTACGCCCAGGCGGTGGACGTCTACTTCCGCGGCCTGGAGCGCGCCACGGCCGACGGTCACCCCGCGTCCGCCGTCGCCTCCCTCGTCTCCCTGGACGTCGGCCATCTGAACGCCCGCGTCGACGCCGTGCTGGACGGCTCGGCGGACCCCCGCGCCGCCGCGCTGCGCGGACAGGCCGGCGTGGCCGTCGCGCGGCTCGTCTACCGCCGTTACGAGGAGAGCCTCGGCGGTCCGCACTGGCGCTCCCTGGTGGCCGGCGGCGCCCGTCCCCAACGCCTGCTCTGGACGTCGGAGAACGCGCCGGAGTCCCCACGGGCCGCGGTGACCCGCGTCGAACGGCTCATCGCCTGGATGACCTCGCACGCCGTGCCCCGGCAGGGGCTCGAAGCGCTGGAACGCCACGAGGGGTTCCACGGCGACACCCTGTCGGGTGAACACGGCCCGGCCTGCCGGGTGCTGGACGCGTACGGCTGGGTCGGCATCGCCTTCGACTCGCTCGCGCACGAACTGGAGACCGCCGCGATCGAGAGCGAACGTGCCGCGTGGAACCGGCTCCTGACGGCAACTCAGACGAGCTGAGTCACCGTCCGGGCGGGCCGGCCACGAGCCCGGCCCGGTGCACGGCACTGCCGTACCGCTCCGGACGGGACTCGCCGGAACGTATCTCCACCAGGAAGTGCTCGACCGCGTCCCCCCGGTCGACGACGACGTGCCGGGCGAGCACCCTCAGTTGCCGTCCCGCTTCCTCGGCGATCCGGTGCAGTCCGTCCGCGTCTCCCCTGCTGCTGAAGTGCAGCAGGGCCCGGCCGTCGTCCGTCAGCCGGCGCGGTGCCTCGTCCACATACCTGCGGTGCGCTTCGTATCCGGGGTCCACATAGGCGCGTTCCAGGGGAGTGACGAACCGGTAGTCCTCCGGTGCACGGACGTACGGCGAACTCCAGACGATGGTGTCGAAGCGCTGCCCGGCGGGGAGCGCTTCGAAGAGGTCGCTGTGCACGGCCAGGACCCGGTCGGCGACGCCGTGCCGACGCGCGTTGAGCACGGTGTTCGTCACGGCCTCGGCGTTGATGTCGCAGGCGAGGACCCGCTCGCAGCCCGCGAGGGCGGCGGTCACGGCGACGACTCCGGTGCCGCAGCCGACCTCCAGGAACGAGCCGCGCCAGGGGCGGCGGCCGGAATCGGAGAGGCCGAGCAGGTCCAGGACGATCTCGGTGGTGCCCGCGTGCACGGGGGCGAAGACCGTGTCGAGCAGGTCCCACTCCCTGCCGCGCAACGAGAACTCCCCGCGCCGGTGCTCCGCTCGCATGGAGTCACGGCTGCGTTCGAGCGAACGTAGATAACTCTTGATCTCGGACATCCGTCCCCCGACGTTCCCCTCTGTGTGACGGGCACCGCCTTCGACGTGCCCCGTCACCGTTCGTATCCCCGTGATCACGGGCCCCGGCACGATCCTTCCGTGCCGTCCCCGACGGGCGACAGGTGATCAGACCACACATCCGGCCGGGGAGAGAGGTGGCTCGGCCACCACCCGTGCGCGCGCGGGCGAGCGCGGACGGTGGTTGCCGCCGCAGGTCCCCAAGCTTAGGCTCTCTAAGGAGCTACTTGCTTGATCACGGGGGAAGATGATGAAGGGACTGGTGTCGGCCACGTCGCCCGATGCGATGTCCGTGCTGGAACTGCTCGCCGAAGGGGCACCGGCGGCGCGGTTCGAGGAACTGCTGCGCACCGCCCGGCAGGAGGAGGTGTCCGACGACACCCTCGCCGAGCTCGACCAGGCCGTCCGCCTGGCCTCGTCCGTCCAGTCCCGGATCGGCCATGCGCAGCAGCGGGAGGCCGGGCTCGCCGCGCTCGTGGACACCGCCCACGACCTCACCCTGGTGCACGGCATGGACGCGCTGCTGCACGAGATCGCACGCCGGGCACGCCGGCTGCTGAACTTCGACATGGCCTACATCGGACTGCGCGACGCGGACGCCGAGGGCCGAGCGTCCTCCATCCGCGCCGCGGAGGGCGAGACCACCTCGCGCAGCGTGGGCCTGCAGACCTCGGACGACTCCGGCCTCGGCGGTCTCGTCCAGCGGAGCGGGGCACCCGCCTGGAGCCCCGACTACCTGACCGACAGGGACATTCCGCACTCCCCGGACATCGATGCCGTCGTTCGGGCCGAGGGTCTGCACGCCATCCTGGCGGTTCCACTCGGCTACGGCACCAAGGTCTTCGGCACCCTCTACGGCGCCGACCGGAAGGTGCGGTACTTCACGCCGGACGAGATCAGCCTCCTGCGGTCGCTCGGCAAGCTCGCGGGCGTCGCCATCGAACGCGCGCGGCTGCTGGAGGAGACCCGCGCCGAGGTGACCGAGCTGGAACTGGACACCTCCCGCGCCCGGAGCAGTCTCGACGTGCAGCGCCGCGTCGAGGCCGCCTACATCCGGCTGATCGACCTGGTGCTCAGCGGCTGCGACCCGCAGACCCTCGCCGAGGCGGCGGTCAGGGAGCTGTCGGGGGCGATGGTCGTCAGGGACTGCCTCGGACGCAAGGTCGTCGTGACCGGCACACCGCCCGAGCTCGCCGAGGCCGACGTGCTCAGGTGGACCTACGACGCCCACGCGGCCGGCTGCCCGGTGCCGATGACCGAGGGCGGCTGGGTCGCGCCGGTCACGGCCGGCGGCGAGAACCTCGGCGCCGTCCTGCTGGTCCCCGACGAACCGCTCACGGACGGCTTCGGAGTGCGGTTGCTCCAGCTCACCGCGCGGGCGGTCGCCCTCATCCTGTTGCTGCAGCGCACCTCGACCGTGGCCCACGACCAGATCCGTGACGAGCTGTTGGAGGAGTTGCTCGGCGACGTCGGGCCGCAGCCGCGCCATCTGGTGACGCAGGCCCGCCGGCTCGGCATCTCCATCGACGAACCGCATGTGATGGTGGTGGCCCGGCCCGAGGGAGGCCCGGGCGGCCGGGCCGCCGCGTGGGCGTCGTCGTACGCCCATCGCATGTCCGGGCTCACGAAGTTCCGGGACGGCTGTGTGACGCTGCTGGTCCCCGGCGCGGACCCGCTCGCCGCGGCCACCGCCGTGTCGGCGGAGCTCGCGCCGGTGGTCGGACATCCCGTCACGGTCGGGGCTGCCGGGCCGGTCTCGGGCCCGGGCCACGTCGCGCAGGCCCACCGCGAGGCCCTCAGCTGCCTGGAGGCGCTCACCGAACTGGGCAACCTCGGTGGTGTCGCCACCCCGCAGCAGATGGGCTTCCTCGGCGTCCTGCTCTCCGAGACCCACGGCATCGGCGACTACATCGAGGCCGTGATCGGTCCCGTACTGGACTACGACACCCAGCGCTTCACCGAGCTGACCCGCACCCTCGACGCCTATTTCGCCTCCTCCGCCAGCCCGACGCGCGCGGCGGCGAGTCTGCACGTCCACCCCAACACGGTGTCCAGGCGGCTGGAGCGCATCGCCGAACTCCTCGGAGCCGACTGGCTGGAACCCGAGCGGGCACTGGAGATCCAGCTGGCTCTGCGGCTGCACCGCACCCGGCGGACCCTGCAGCACCGGCAGGCGAACTCCGGGGCGGCGGGGAACACCGGTGGCCAGGCTCCGCAAGGGGCGGCGGACTAGGGGCCGGTGGCGCAAGGAAGGTCAGGCGGAGGGCCGCAGCTCGCAAAGACGCGGCCGGTCCGGTTCGTCCGCCCCGGACTCCAGTACCGACACGGCGTGCGCGACGGAGGCCAGGGTCATGTGACGGTGCCAGCCCCTGAACGAGCGCCCCTCGAAGTCGCGGACGCCCACCCGCTCGCCGATCTGCTTCTCGTCCTGGGCCACGCGCCGGGCAAGCCAGGTCAACCGCACGAGATCACCGAGCGGTGCCGTCGCCGGAGCCGCGAGCCACAGCGCCGTCGGCGCCTTTCCGCGTTCGTGCCACTCGCCGATCAGCGACAGCTCGGGCCCGGAGTCCGGCCGGGGCAGCCGTACCCGGACCGCCGCCGCGAGCGTGGTGCCCCGCACCGGCCCCGGGGCGGCACCCACCGGACGGCGCAGGCCCCGCGCGGACTCCATGATGCGGCCGGCCGGCAGCGTTCCCGCGCGGTACCCGGGCATGGCGCGGTCCGCCACGGTCAGCCGGGTACTCGCCGTCACCCGGATGAGAAGGGGGATCCGCGCTTCGGCGAAGGGCCGGACGACCCCGCCGAGACCCGTCACGTGGGTGTCCAGCACGACGGGACGCCTCGGCACACCCCACCGGTCCGGCAAGGTCAGCGCCGCGGCCGTCGCACACTCGTCCGGTGTCTCCGCCTCGGCGCTGTCGGGAATCTCCGCCCTGCGACGCATGCTCGCGTTTCCGAGCCAGGACTCGGGAAGGTGCAGCCGCCACTGGAGGGGGACGCTGGTCCCCTCGGTCGCGGCCCAGGCCCCGAAGGCCAGCTGGCCGTTGAGCACCTGTCCGTGCTCCGGGGCGAACTGCCGTTCCACCCCGACCGAGTGCCCGCCCGCCTTCGCGATGAACAGCGGCCGTACGACCCAGGCGCGTGGTGCCAGCGCCTGCGTGACGTGGCCGGCGAGGGCCTCGCGGATGGGCGACCAGTCCCAGGTGGAGCTGCTGATGAAGTGGTGCAGGCTCTGCTCGGCCGCGGGGCCGCCGACGGATGCGGCGATGTTCCGGATCGACTTGCGTCCCTTCGCCGCCAGCAGCCCGCTCAGATAGTGCCGCGCCTTCAGCCGCTGATCACTGCGGCGGAACGACGCGAAGAGCGCCGCGCTGAACTCGTCACCCAGGCCGGTGACGTCCCGATCGCCTGATCGTATTCGGTGGCTGGAGACAACCTGTGCGTTCATGTTTCCCCCGTTCGCCAGCTCCGTGGCTGTGCCACAAGACTGGCCGCCCACGCCCGGCAACGGGAGGTAGACCGGGCACACACCTGCGGGCGACGACGGTTGCCCGGCCACACCCCGGGGGCCGGCCGGGCCCCCTCGACCGGAGGCCCGTCGGAGGCAAGCCCAAGATCAGTCGGAGGTCACCGGCAGAACGTCCGGCGAGAGCGCGCCGGCATGGGCGGAAGCGCTTGTCACACGGCGGCGGTGGTGGCGCCGGCACAACACCTCGTAGCCGACCTCCGCCGCGGGGCTGCTCACGTCACCGACGACGACCTGCTCGCCCTCCACCACCATCTCGCCGCCCACCGTGCGGGCGTTGTGCGTGGCACGCGCCCCGCACCAGCACATCGCCTCCACCTGGAGGGTCTCCAGGCGGTCCGCCAGCTCGATCAGCCGCCGCGAGCCGGGGAAGAGCTTGGTGCGGAAGTCGGTGGTGATACCGAAGGAGAAGACGTCCAGGCCGAGGTCGTCGACGACCCGCGCCAGCTGGTCGATCTGCTCCGGCTCCAGGAACTGCGCCTCGTCCACGATCAGGTAGTCGACCCTGCCGCCCTGCGACACCCGGTCGACGACGTGGGCGTACAGGTCCATGCCCGGCACCGCCTCGACCGCGTCGGTCACCAGCCCGAGCCGCGACGAGAGCTTCCCCTCCCCCGCCCGGTCGTCCCGGGTGAAGATCAGACCCTGCAGCCCCCTCGCGGACCGGTTGTGCGCGATCTGCAGCGCCAGCGTCGACTTCCCGCAGTCCATCGTTCCGGAGAAGAACACCAGCTCGGGCATGAGAAGTTGAGCACCTTTCGGCGAATCGTGGGGGCAGGGTGTCAGGAGCGTACTTCGAGCAGCGGCACGAGCTGCTCGGCGGGGGTCATCGAACCGTGGTTGCCGACCATCGCCGACTCCTTGGGCTCCCGCTCGGAGGCGATGATCAGGACGTCGTCGTGCGCGGCCGCGACCACGTCGCCGATCCGGTCGTACACCCGCTCCTCGAACCGGTCCGGCGGGCCGAACCAGCCGGCCGCGATGGCCTCGTCCCGCGAGGCCACCCAGAACTGCTCGCCGAGCACCTCGCGCCAGCAGGTCAGGACGTCGTTCGCGGCGCCGGGCACCGCGTAGACGTGCCGGGCCCGGCCCTCGCCGCCGAGCAGGGCGACGCCTGCCTTCAGCTCCCAGTCCTCGTCGAAGTCGATGCGGTGCTGTTCGTCGAAGGGGATGTCGACCATGCCGTGGTCGGCGGTGACGTACAGCGCGCTGCGCGCCGGGAGCTGCTCGGCGAGCCGCTGCACGAGCCGGTCGACGTGCATGAGCTGGCCCCGCCAGGTGTCGGAGTCCACGCCGTAGCGGTGCCCGGCCCCGTCCAGTTCGGCGTAGTACGTGTAGACCAGGGCACGGTCGGCGGCGGCGAGTTGCTCCGCCGCGAGGTCCATCCGCTCCTCGCCGGTCAGCCGCCCGTGAAACGTTCCGCCGCTGAGCGCGACCTTGGTGAGCGGGGTGTGCTCGAAGTGCGGGGAGGAGACCTGGGCCGCGTGCACGCCGGCGTCCTGGGCGAGCTGGAAGACGGTGGGGTACGGCTGCCAGGCGGCCGGGTCGGTCCAGGGCTGCCAGCGCAGCTGGTTCATCAGCTCCCGGGTCTGCGGGTTGCGGACCGTGTAGCCGGGCAGGCCGTGCGCGCCCGGGGGCAGGCCGGTGCCGACGGAGGCGAGGGAGGTCGCGGTGGTCGCCGGGTAGCCGGCGGTGAGGGGCCGTCCCGTGCCACCGCGCGAGCTGCCGAGCAGCGAGGTGAGGAAGGGCGCCTCGTCCGGGTGGGCCTTGATCTGCTCCCATCCCAGACCGTCGATCAGGAAGACGCAGTTGCGGTCGGCGGGCGTCAGCTCCGCGATCGACGCGGTCATTCCGGGTACGGCCATGCCCGCGGCCAGGGTGGGCAGCAGGTCGGCGAGGGAACCGCTGCCGTACTCGGGCAGCGGCGCGGAGCCGAGGGCGAGGGGTTCCGGATGGTCCCAGGCGGCGTAGGCCATCAGCGGGTGACGTCCGCGGTCGCCTCGGAGATGGCCTGCGCGAAGGCGAGCGCCTGGCGCACCGTCTCCGGGCCGTCCCCGGCCTCACTGACCCGCAGGCTGAGGTCGTCCGCCGTGGAGTTGCCGGTGTAGCCGTGGTCGGCCTCGCAGTTGGGGTCGCCGCAGGCGGCGGGCTCCAGGTCGATGCGGGAGACGGCGCCCCAGCCGATGGTCAGCACGATCTCGCGGGGCAGGGTGCCCGGCGTGTACTGCTCCGGGTTGGCCACGACCCGGCTCACCACGACCGACGAGATCCGGCCGAGCTTGACCGACTCGGTCGAGGTGGTCGCGTACGGCGTCGGGGAGGTGCTGTCGGCGGCCTGCTCGTCGGTGTGGCTGACGATGAAGCGGTTGCCGGTGAGGACGAGCACGGTCACGTGCCGCCGCACCTCGTTCTGGTCGAACGTCGTCTCCTGGTGGACCAGGTACGACCGGATCGGCTCGCCGCCGATGGCGGCCTCCACCGCCTCGGCCACGAGGGCCGGGTAGTAGCCGCTGCGCTCGATCGCGACACGCAGCCCCTGGGTCGTCGTACTGGTCTTGGCCATGGCGTCCATCCTAATCCGTGGGCAAGGGGACCCGGGCCAGTCGTGCGCGGCCGCGTCCGGCGCCACCGCGGTCGCCCGCGGCCGCGTCGAACGCCGCCGAGGAGTGCGGGCGTTCGTCCCGGTCGGCGGGCGGTCAGTAGGCGGGCAGGGTGCGGGGCCCGAGATCGTCGCGGGCCGGCGGAGGCGCGAGGCGCACGGTGGCCCCGAGGACGCTCACGCCCTGCCGGGCGACCACGACCGGCTCGAGGGTGACCGCGACGACCTCGGGGTGGTCGTCGACCAGCCGGGAGACCCTGAGCAGCAGCTCCTCCAGGGCGGGCGTGTCGACGGGGGCCGAGCCGCGCCAGCCGAACAGCAGGGGCGCGGTCCGGATCGAACGCACCAGTGAGGTGGCGTCCCGGTCGGTGACCGGAACCAGTCGGTGCGCCATGTCCCCGAGCAGCTGCGAGGCGGCCCCGGCGAGGCCGAAGGACACCACGGCTCCGGCGGCCGGGTCGATCACGGCGCGTACGACGGTGTCGACGCCCCGGGGAGCCATCCGCTGCACCACCGGCCGCAGCTCCTCGGGCCGGCCGAACAGCTCACTCAACTCCTCGTAGGCCCGGCGCAGTTGCTCCTCGTCCGCCAGGTCGAGCCGCACCCCGCCCAGGTCGGCGCGGTGGCGCAGGTGGGGGGCGGTGGCCTTGAGGGCGACGGGGTAGCCGAGGTCGCGGGCGGCTGCGACGGCGGCATCGGGGGTGGGGGCGGGCAGCGCGCGGTGCACGTCGATGCCGTACTTGCCGAGCAGCCGGCAGGTCTCCTCGACGCCGATGGTGAGCCCTTCGCCGCGTTCGAGCAGCCCGCCGATCAGCTCGGCGGCGCCCTGCTCGTCGATGTCGTCGAACTCGGGCACCTTCCCGGGCTCGGCGGCCTCCCGCTGCCACTGCGCGTACTTCACGGCTTCGGCAAGCGCTCGAACGGCCCGCTCGGCGGCGGGGTAGGCGGGGATGAGACGGGAGTAGGGGAGTTTCGCCGGTACCGCGGTGGGCAGGCGTTCCGCAGGGCGATGGGGGTCCCCCCGCTCGAGCGAAGCCGAGAGTGGGGGAGGGTGGGCACCGCCACCACCACCGCCACCGGGTGCCGGTGCAGCCGCTTGCGGTGCGGTACGGCCCGCAGCCGACAGCGCCTCCGCCAGCCCCCCGAGCTCCACGTGCACCACAAGCACCGGCTTCCCGGGAACCCCCTCCGCCGCCGACCTGAGCGCCTCCGCCAGCTCCGCGTCCCCCACCGTCCCCTCCCCGATCGTCGGAATCGCCGTGACGACCACCGCGTCGCACGACTCGTCCGCCAGCGCCCGCGACAGCGCCCGGTGGAAGTCCGCCGCGGACGCCCCGGTCGTCAGGTCCAGCGGCCGCGCCGGGCGCAGCCCCTCCGCCAGGCACCGGTCGTACGTCAGCAGCCCGAGCGACTCCGAGTTGCCGAGGATCGCCACCCGCGGCCCCGCCGGCAGCGGCTGCCGTGCGAGCAGCAGCCCCGCGTCGACCAGCTCGGTGATGGTGTCGACGCGGATCACCCCGGCCTGCCTGAGCAGCGCGGACACCGTGGCGTGCGGCAGCCGCGTCGCCCGTACCGCGTGGCCCGGCGGCGCCTGCCCCGCCCCCTGCACCACGACCAGCGGCTTCGCCGCCCCCGTCCGCCGGGCGAGACGCGTGAACTTGCGCGGGTTGCCGATGGACTCCAGGTACATGAGGACGACGTCCGTCTCGGGGTCGTCGTACCAGTACTGGAGGACGTCGTTGCCGGAGACGTCCGCGCGGTTGCCGGAGGAGACGAAGGTGGAGACGCCCGTGGTGCCGGTGACGCCGCCGCCGCGCCGGTGCAGCCGGGAGAGCAGGGCGATGCCGATGGCGCCGGACTGGGCGAACAGGCCGATGCGGCCGGGGCGGGGCATCTCGGGTGCGAGGGAGGCGTTCAGCCGGACGTCGGCCGCGGTGTTGATGATCCCGAAGGCGTTGGGGCCGATGATGCGCATGCCGTACGTGCGGGCCTGCCGCACGAGCGCGCGCTGGCGCTCCCTGCCGTCGGGACCGCTCTCCGCGTACCCGGCGGCCAGGACGACGAGACCCTGGACGCCGTGCTCGCCGCACTCGGTGACGACCTCGGGGACGTGCTCGGCCGGTACGGCGACCACGGCGAGGTCGACAGGCCCGTCGATGTCCCGCACGGAGCGGTGCGCGGGCACCCCGTCGACCTCCTTGAGGTCGTCCGGGAAGGCCTGATTCACGGCGTGCAGGCGGCCGGTGAAGCCGGCGTCCCGCAGGTTGCCGAGGACGCTGCGGCCGACCCCGCCGGGCGCGCGGCCGACGCCGATCACGGCCACGGACCCCGGTGCCAGCAGGCGTCGTACCGAACGGGCCTCCGCACGCTGCTCGCGGGCGCGCTGCACGGCGAGGGAGCGGTCCGTGGGCTCCAGGTCGAACTCAAGACGCACGACGCCGTCCTCGAAGCTGCGCTTCTGGGTGTAGCCGGCGTCCATGAACACCTTGATCATCTTGGTGTTGGCGGGCAGCACCTCGGCGGCGAAGCGGCGGATCCCGCGCTCGCGGGCGACGGCCGCGATGTGCTCAAGGAGGGCGGAGGCGACGCCCCGGCCCTGGTGGGCGTCCTGGACGAGGAAGGCGACCTCGGCCTCGTCGGCGGGCGCGGAGGCGGGCGTCCCGTCGGCGCCAATGCGGTCATAGCGTACGGTTGCGATGAACTCGCCGCCGATGGTGGCCGCGAGTCCCACCCTGTCCACAAAGTCGTGGTGCGTGAAGCGGTGGACGTCCTTGGCGGAGAGCCTGGGGTAGGGCGCGAAGAAGCGGTAGTACTTCGACTCGTCCGAGACCTGCTCGTAGAAGCTGACCAGGCGCTCGGCGTCATCAACGGTGATGGGCCGGATGCGCGCGGTACCCCCGTCGCGCAGCACCACGTCAGCCTCCCAGTGGGACGGGTACTCGTGCCGGTCCTGCGGGTCCGCCGGGGTCTGCATGGGCCCCAGAGTACGGCTCGCGTCCGACAACGGCGCGAGGCAGTCTGTGGAGGACGGACGTCGGACCGAGGCCGCGGTCCGACGACACACCCGGAGGGGTTCACGCCCCCTCCGGGCATGCTTCACGATATGGGAAACTGGTCTAGACAACCCTGAACACCGAAGGGCAGCATCACATGGCTGAGCGCCGCGTCAACGTCGGCTGGGCCGAGGGCCTCCACGCCCGCCCCGCTTCCATCTTCGTCCGGGCCGCCACGGCCGCAGGTATCCCGGTGACGATCGCCAAGGCCGACGGCAACCCCGTCAACGCGGCCTCCATGCTGGCTGTCCTGGGGCTGGGCGCCCAGGGCGGCGAGGAGATCGTCCTCGCCTCCGACGCCGAGGGCGCCGACGCCGCCCTCGACCGCCTGGCCAAGCTGGTCGCCGAGGGTCTCGAGGAGCTCCCCGAGACCGTCTGAGCACCCGCCGCCCGCACGGTCCGAGGCCGCGCCACCCCCTCGGGGGTGGCGCGGCCTCGCCGCGTTCCCGCCGCCCCACCCGGGCCGGCCGTCACATGCCGCAATTCCATGACAGCCGCACATGACTTCACGACGGGACCGCCCACGGCTTTACGACGACCCCGTCCCGGAGTTTGTGAAGACCCGGACGCCCGGCTTTACCGCGCGCACACGAAAGAAGCGCGACCGCTAATTCCTGACGCGCGTGAATTCGGGCACGGAAAACAGCCCCCGCCGAATAACACCCCTTTGTATACGGCGCGCGTGTTAATGCCGCAGGCCCGACACGTTTACGGGATGTTGCGAAGTCCTCACACCGTTCGCCCGTTCGGTGGCGCCGGGAAAGCGCAGCCGGTGGGAGACCGCCGAGCGCTCGGTGTGCAGGGCCGTGATCGCCCGGGCGCGGTCGCCGTCGCCGCGCGCCACGGCGTCCACGATGGCGCCGTGCTCCGTCCAGGACTCCACGGGGTTGGCCGGCGTCTCCACGGTGTACATCCAGGCGATCTTGTGGCGGAGCTGGGTGAGCGTCGAGGTCAGGGCGTGGCTGCCGGAGGCCTGCGCAAGGGTCTCGTGGAACCAGCCGCCCAGCGAGCGCAGGTCCTCGCTGTTGCCCCGCCTGGCCCGCTCCTGCCCCAGCCTGACCAGTCCGCGCAGCACCTTGAGGTGGGCCTCGGTGCGGCGCTGGGCGGCCCGGGAGGCACCGAGCGGCTCCAGGAGCATGCGCATCTCCAGCAGGTCGGCGGCCTCCTGCTCGGTCGGTTCGGCCACGCACGCGCCCGCGTGCCGGCGCGTCACGACGAAGCCCTCGGCCTCCAGGGTGCGCAGGGCCTCGCGGACGGGGACGCGCGAGACCCCGTAACGGCGGGCCAGGAGTTCCTCGGTGAGCCGGCTGCCGCGCTCGTAGACACCCGCGACGATGTCGTCCCGGATCGCCGTGCATACCGAGTGCGCCGGAATACGCATGTCCGACCTCCGCCTTAATCCCCGTGAAACGCCGCCGAGTGGCGCCCGTTCCGTGACTCTATTGCAATGAGCCGGAATTTCCGACGGGGGGCCGGAATCCAGGGATATATTTTGGACAGCGGGGGCACGAAAACGACGAAAGCCCCGGCGTGGGGGCCGGGGCTCCGGAACATCTCACGAGTTGTTGTCGCCGGACTGGCAGCGGTCCGCCTCGGTGGTCGGGTGCGGGTGCGTGGGGGTTGCTCGCGCAGTTCCCCGCGCCCCTTCCAGGGGCGTCAGGCGCAGCACCCCTTCGGGGGCGCGGGGAACTGCGCGACCAGCCACGACGCACCCGCACGCATCGCGACCACGTCGGTCCCGGCGCGGCGCTCCTGTCCGGCTCTCGTCAGACGTTCACGCCGTGCTTGCGGAGGTAGGCGACCGGGTCGACGTCGGAGCCGTACTCGGGGGTCGTACGGGCCTCGAAGTGGAGGTGGGGGCCGGTCGTGTTGCCGGTCGCGCCGGAGAGACCTATCTGCTGGCCCGGGGTGACCTTCTGGCCCACCGAGACGCCGATGGACGACAGGTGGCCGTACTGGGTGTACATGCCGTCGGCCATCTTGATGACGATCTCGTTGCCGTACGCCCCGCCCCAGCCCGTGGAGACGACCGTGCCGGTGCCGACGGCGTGCACGACCGTACCGCTCGCGGCGTGGAAGTCGATGCCGGTGTGGGCGCCCGAGGACCACAGGGAGCCGCCGGTCTTGTAGCCGGTGGAGACGTAGGAGTCGCTGACCGGCGCGACGAAGGTGTTGAGGCGCTTGCGCTCGGCCTCGCGGGCGGCGCGTACCTTGGCCGCGCGCTCCTTTGCGGCCTGCTCCGCGGCCTTCTTGCGGGCGGCCTCCTCGGCCGCCTTGCGCTCGGCGACCGCCTTCTGGGCGGCGGCCTGGGCGTCGATCTGCTCGGCGACGGAGTCACTGATCGTGATGACCGGGGTGAGGCCGGTCTGCTCGACGGAGTTCTCGGCGGCGAGCGCCGGAGCGGCGGAGACGGTGCCGATGACACCCGTGGTGGTGAGGGCCGCGATACCGGCGGCCTGCGCGGTGGTGCGCTTCACCCGGCCGGGACGACGGTGCTTCCCGGAGGCGCACATGAACGCCATGTAGAGGCTGGTCCTTTCCTTCCCTCTCGCCTACCGGGTTAGCTGACGGGTTCGGAGCAGGAAGGTCTCCTACGGGCCCCCTCGCGACACGCGCGGGCGCCCGATTCACCCCAGGGACTGCGTGGGTCCCCGGCTCCCCTGGCTCGCGCCGTACGGGGACTCGGCGATGGCTGTCCGGTGCCGCGGACGCGGCGCGATGCCTGACGGACAGCCCGGAAGAACCTACGAGGGCCCGCCTTCAATGCTCAAACGGAACCCTGTTTTTGTCGCGCATCCCACAGGGCAGACAGGCAACCTCCGCCCCAATTCGGACATTCCAGAGCCCCGGTGACCGGGTGGTCACCAGGGCTCCGCACACGCGCGTGCCGCTACTCGGCGGCGACGACCGTGACTTCGCCGATCCCGAGCGCCTCGACGGGCTCCTTGATCTGTGCCGCGTCCCCGACGAGGACGGTCACCAGGCGGTCCACCGGGAAGGCGTTCACGACCGCCGCGGTGGCCTCCACGGTGCCCGTGTTGGCGAGTTGCCGGTACAGCGTGGCCTGGAAGTCGTCGGGCAGGTGCTGCTCGACCTGGTCGGCCAGGGTGCCGGCGACGGCCGCCGCCGTCTCGTACTTGAGCGGAGCCACCCCGACGAGGTTCTGCACGGCCACGTCGCGCTCGGCGTCCGTGAGGCCCTCGGCGGCGAGCGTGCGCAGCACCGTCCACAGGTCCAGCAGGGCCGGGCCGGTGTTCGGGGTGTCCACCGAGCCGCTGATGGCCAGCATGGACGCGCCGGTGCCGTCGGGGGCGGACCGCAGGACCTGCCCGAAGGAACGGACGCCGTAGGTGTAGCCCTTCTCCTCGCGCAGGACGCGGTCCAGGCGGGAGGTGAGGGTGCCGCCCAGGCAGTAGGTGCCGAGCACCTGGGCGGGCCAGACGCGGTCGTGCCGGTCGGAGCCGACGCGGCCGATGAGGAGCTGGGTCTGGACGGCGCCGGGGCGGTCCACGATCACGACCCGGCCGGTGTCGTCGGCGGTCACCGGCGGGACCGGGCGGGGCTGCGCGGTGGAGCCACGCCAGGCGCCCAGGGTCTCGCCGAGCAGCTCGTCCAGGTCGATGCCGGTCAGGTCGCCGACGACGACCGCGGTGGCCGTGGCGGGCCGGACGTGCCGGTCGTAGAACGCGCGGACGGCGGCCGCGTCGATCTTCTCGACGGTGTCCTCGGTGCCCTGGCGCGGACGGGACATCCGCGCGGTCGACGGGAACAGCTCCTTGTAGAGCTCCTTGGCGGCCCGGCGGCTGGGGTTGGCCAGCTCGTGCGGGATCTCGTCGAGGCGGTTGCGGACCAGCCGCTCGACCTCGCTCTCGGCGAAGGCGGGCGCCCTCAGGGCGTCGGAGAGCAGCCCGAGGCCCTTGGCCAGCCGGGAGGCGGGGACCTCCAGGCTGACGCGGACGCCGGGGTGGTCGGCGTGCGCGTCGAGGGTGGCACCGGCCCGCTCCAGCTCGGCGGCGTACTCCTCGGCCGCGTGCTTGTCGGTGCCCTCGGAGAAGGCGCGCGCCATGATCGTGGCGACGCCGTCCAGGCCGGCCGGCTCGGCGTCCAGGGGCGCGTCCAGGAGCACCTCGACGGCGACGACCTGCTGGCCGGGGCGGTGGCAGCGCAGCACGGTCAGGCCGTTGTCCAGGGTGGCGCGCTCGGGGGCCGGGAACGCCCAGGGCCTGGCCTCGCCCGGCTGCGGCTGGGGGTGGAAGTCCATGGTGGCGAGCTCGGTCACTTGGCCGTCTCCTCGTTCTCGTTGCCGGCCTCTACGGTCGCTTCCTGCTCCGGGTCCTCGCCGCGCCCCGCCTCCTGGGTGTGCTCCGCGGACTCCGCGGACAGCGGCTCGTAGACGAGCACCGCGCGGTTGTCGGGGCGCAGGCGGGCCTTGGCCACCTCCTGGACCTCCTCCGGGGTGACCGTCAGGACGCGCTGGACGGCGGTCAGGGCGAGCTGCGGGTCACCGAACAGGACGGCGAAGCGGCACAGTTCGTCGGCGCGGCCCGCGACGGTGCCGAGCCGGTCCAGCCACTCGCGCTCCAACTGGGCCTGGGCGCGCTCCATCTCCTCGGGCGTCGGGCCCTCCTCGGCGAACCGGGCGAGCTCCTCGTCGATGGCGGCCTCGATGACCGGCACCTCGACGTCACCGGAGGTCTTCACGTCCAGCCAGCCCAGCGAGGGCGCCCCGGCGAGCCGGAGCAGGCCGAAGCCGGCCGCGACCGCCGTACGGTCGCGCCGTACCAGGCGGTTGTAGAGGCGGGAGGACTCGCCGCCGCCGAGGACGGTGAGGGCCAGGTCGGCCGCGTCGCTCACGCGCGTGCCGTCCTCCGGGAGCCGGTAGGCGGCCATCAGCGCCCGCGCGGGGACCTCCTCCACGACGACCTCGCGCAGCTGCTCGCCGATGATGTCGGGCAGCGAGCCGTCGCGCGGGGTGGGCTTGCCGTCGTGCGCCGGGATGGAGCCGAAGTACTTCTCGATCCACGCGAGGGTCTGCTCCGGGTCGATGTCGCCGACGACGGAGAGCACCGCGTTGTTGGGCGCGTAGTAGGTGCGGAAGAACGCGCGCGCGTCCTCCAGGGTGGCCGCGTCCAGGTCCGCCATCGAGCCGATCGGCGTGTGGTGGTAGGGGTGGCCCTCCGGGTAGGCGAGCGCGGTCAGCTTCTCGAAGGCCGTGCCGTAGGGCACGTTGTCGTAGCGCTGGCGGCGCTCGTTCTTGACGACGTCGCGCTGGTTCTCCATGGACTCGTCGTCGAGGGCCGCGAGCAGCGAGCCCATGCGGTCGGCCTCCAGCCAGAGCGCGAGCTCCAGCTGGTGGGCCGGCATGGTCTCGAAGTAGTTGGTGCGCTCGAAGCTCGTGGTGCCGTTGAGCGAGCCGCCCGCGCCCTGCACGAGCTCGAAGTGGCCGTTGCCCTTCACCTGGGCGGAGCCCTGGAACATCAGGTGCTCGAAAAGGTGAGCCAGGCCGGTACGCCCCTTGACTTCGTGCCGGGAACCGACGTCGTACCAGAGGCAGACCGCCGCGACCGGGGTCAGGTGGTCCTCGGAGAGCACCACGCGCAGACCGTTGGCCAAGCGGTGCTCGGTCGCTGCCAGGCCCCCGGAGCCTGTCTCGGCCGTGGTCGTGTGACCCATGGGCATGTACGTCCCTTCGCTCGCGGAAGCGGTCCCGAACCGCGGTTTTTCTGCCGGTCCTGCCACTGTATGCAAGCGTGCGGGGACCGGGCGAAGTTCCCGCACGACGTACGCCCACAGCGGATCGCGCGGACGGATCGCGTAGCCTGCGTCCGACCCGCTTTCGAAAGTCTCCGGGCCGCGCTCCGGGCGGCCTCCGGGCACCGGGGCGGGCCGCGGAGACCGGGTCCTGGCCCGGGTTGTCAGTGCCGCGGTCCACAATGGTCCGCGTCAGATCCCGTTCACGCATGAGCAAGGAGCCGGCAGCGATGGCCCGCCGCAGCACGAAGACCCCGCCGCCCGACGACTCGTTCGAGGAGAGAATCCTCGACATCGACGTCGTGGACGAGATGCGCGGCTCCTACCTCGAGTACGCGTACTCGGTCATCTACTCGCGCGCCCTGCCGGACGCCCGCGACGGACTCAAGCCGGTGCACCGCCGGATCGTCTACCAGATGAACGAGATGGGCGTGCGCCCCGACCGCGCCTACGTGAAGTGCGCGCGCGTGGTCGGCGAGGTCATGGGCAAGCTGCACCCGCACGGCGACTCGTCGATCTACGACGCGCTGGTGCGCATGGCCCAGCCGTTCTCGATGCGCGTCCCGCTGGTCGACGGCCACGGCAACTTCGGCTCGCTGGGCAACGACGACCCGCCGGCCGCCATGCGGTACACCGAGTGCCGGATGGCCGAGGCGACCAGCCTGATGACCGAGTCGATCGACGAGGACACGGTCGACTTCGCGCCCAACTACGACGGCCAGGAGCAGGAGCCGGTGGCGCTGCCCGCCGCGTTCCCGAACCTGCTGGTGAACGGCTCGTCGGGGATCGCGGTCGGCATGGCGACGAACATGCCGCCGCACAACCTCGGCGAGGTCATCGCGGCCGCCCGGCACCTGATCCGCTACCCGAACGCGGACCTGGACGCGCTGATGAAGCACGTCCCCGGCCCCGACCTGCCCACCGGTGGCCGGATCGTCGGCCTGGAGGGCGTCCGGGACGCGTACGAGACGGGCCGCGGCACCTTCAAGATCCGGGCCACGGTGGCGGTGGAGACGGTGACGGCCCGCCGCAAGGGCCTGGTCATCACCGAACTGCCCTTCACGGTCGGCCCCGAGAAGGTCATCGCCAAGATCAAGGACCTGGTCAACGCCAAGAAGCTGCAGGGCATCGCCGACGTCAAGGACCTCACCGACCGCGAGCACGGGCTGCGTCTGGTCGTCGAGATCAAGAACGGCTTCGTGCCGGAGGCGGTCCTGGAGCAGCTCTACAAGCTGACGCCGATGGAGGAGTCCTTCGGCATCAACAACGTGGCGCTGGTGGACGGCCAGCCGCTCACCCTGGGCCTCAAGGAACTGCTCGAGGTCTACCTGGACCACCGCTTCGACGTGGTCCGCCGGCGCAGCGAGTTCCGCCGCGGCAAGCGCCGTGACCGGCTGCACCTGGTGGAGGGCCTGCTCACCGCCCTCGTGGACATCGACGAGGTCATCCGGCTGATCCGCTCCAGCGAGAACAGCGCGCAGGCCAAGGAGCGCCTGATGGAGCGCTTCTCGCTGTCGGAGATCCAGACGCAGTACATCCTCGACACGCCCCTGCGCCGCCTCACCAAGTACGACCGCATCGAGTTGGAGGCGGAGAAGGAGAGGCTCACCGCGGAGATCGCCGAGCTGACCCGGATCCTGGACTCGGACGCGGAGCTGCGCAAGCTGGTCTCGGCGGAACTGGCCGCGGTGGCCAAGAAGTTCGGCACCGAGCGGCGCACGGTCCTGCTGGAGGCCTCGGGCGCCCCGGCGGCCGTGGTGGAGCTCCAGGTGGCCGACGCCCCGTGCCGGGTGCTGCTCTCCTCGACGGGCCTGCTGGCCCGCACGATGAACGGCGAGCCGTTCGCGGAGGACACCGACGGCAAGCGGGCCAAGCACGACGTCATCGTCTCGGCGGTCCCCGCGACCGCGCGCGGCGAGATCGGCGCGGTCACCTCGACGGGCCGCCTGCTGCGCATCAACGTCGTCGACCTCCCGCAGCTCCCGGACACGGCGACCGCCCCGAACCTCGCCGGCGGCGCGCCCCTCTCCGAGTTCCTCTCCCTGGGGGACGGCGAGACGGCCGTCTGCCTGACCACGCTGGACGAGTCCTCGCCGGGTCTCGCCCTCGGCACCGAGCAGGGCGTGGTCAAGCGCGTGGTCCCCGACTACCCGTCCAACAAGGACGAGTTGGAGGTCATCACCCTCAAGGAGGGCGACCGGATCGTCGGCGCGATGGAGCTGCGCACCGGCGAGGAGGACCTGGTCTTCGTCACGGACGACGCGCAGCTGCTGCGCTACCAGGCCTCCCAGGTGCGTCCGCAGGGCCGCCCGGCGGGTGGTATGGCGGGCATCAAGCTCACCGAGGGCGCGAAGGTCATCTCCTTCACGGCCGTCGACCCGGCGGCCGACGCGGTGGTCTTCACGGTGGCCGGCTCGCGCGGCACCCTCGACGACTCGGTGCAGACGACGGCCAAGCTGACCCCGTTCGACCAGTACCCGCGCAAGGGCCGGGCCACCGGCGGCGTGCGCTGCCAGCGGTTCCTGAAGGGCGAGGACTGCCTGTCCTTCGCCTGGGCGGGCCCGGTCCCCGCGAAGGCGGCCCAGAAGAACGGCACCCCGGTCGACCTCCCGGAGATCGACCCGCGCCGGGACGGCTCCGGCGTGTCGCTGGCGAAGACGGTGTCGGTGGTGGCGGGCCCGGTCTAGGCCTCGTACCCGTCGCCGTCCGGGCCCTCCGTCAGGCCCTGGACGTAGCGCAGGACGCCCCACATGCCGTGCTCGTCGGCGTGTGGGGCGTCGTTCGTGCACGCCTCCAGCTCCTTGCGGAGCGCGGCCGCGTCGATGCCGGAGCCGATCAGTACGAGCTGCGTGAGCCGTTCCTCGTCGTGTCCCCAGGCCTCCGGGTAGAACCGCAGGAAGCGGCCCACGGCATGCACGGCGTACCGGTTGCCCGTGTCGTACGGCCCGAAGTCGACGTACCCCTTGATCCGGTAGAGCCCCTCGGGACGGCTGTCGAGGAAGGCCATCAGCCGACGGGGGTCGAGGGGCAGCCCGGCGGCGAAGGACAGGCTGTCGTAGGCGGTGTGCAGGTGTCCCCCGTGCGCTCCGTCGCCGCCGTCGTGGTGGTCGTGCAGGTCGTCGAAGGACAGCTGTCCGATGCGCTCCGCGGTGGGGCGGCAGTCGAACAGGAACTCGGGGTCGACACGGCCGTAGGTCGCGGGGACGACGGCGGCCCCGCGGTCGCTGAGCGACCGCACCAGTTCGAGGACGCGTTCGCCGCCCTCCGCGGCCCGGTCGAGCTTGTTGACGACGACCAAGTCGGCGAGGGCGAGATGCCGGTCGATCTCGGGGTGCTTCGCGCGGGTGTCGTCGAACTCGGCGGCGTCGACGACCTCGACGAGGCCGCCGTAGACGATGCCGGGATGCTCGCTGGCGAGCAGCATCCGGACGAGTTCCTGGGGTTCGGCGAGACCGCTGGCCTCGATGACGACGACGTCGACACCGGTGCCGGGGTTGGCGAGCCGCTCCAGGTAGACGTCCAGTTCACTGGCGTCGACGGCACAGCACAGGCACCCGTTGCCGAGCGAGACGGTCGAGTCGCCGAGGGCGCCCGCCACGGCCATCGCGTCGATCTCGATGGCCCCGAAGTCGTTGACGATCGCCCCGATCCGGCTGCCTCCGCTGCGGTGCAGCAGGTGGTTGAGGAGCGTGGTCTTCCCGGACCCCAGGAATCCGGCGAGGACGACCACCGGGATCTGCCGGGGGGTGGGGTGGTGCTCCAACGGGGGCCTCTTTCGCGTGGGCGGGGTGGCGGGCCGGTCCAGGATAGGAAACAGCCGTGCCGGACGTCGTGCCCCGTCGTGCCTTCCCCCGCGCGTCGGCCCTGCCGCCCCCGGCCCCGCTCCCGCTACGCGGTGACGACGCCGGCCGCCTCCGGCTTCGGCCCCACATACCGTGCCACCGGCCGGATGATCTTCGAGTCCGTCGCCTGTTCCAGGATGTTGGCGCTCCAGCCGATCGCGCGGGCCGCCGCGAACGTCGGGGTGAACATCTCCCGGGGCAGGCCGCACAGTTCCATGACCACGCCCGCGTAGAACTCGACGTTGGTGTGGAGTTCACGGCCGGGCTTCAGTTCGGCGAGTATGCGCTCCACATGGCGTTCGACCTCGACGGCGAACCCGACCCGGGGGCCGCCGAACTCCTGGGCGATCTCGCGCAGCATGCGGGAACGGGGGTCCTCCGTGCGGTAGACCGCGTGCCCGAAGCCCATCACGCGGTCACCCGCGAGGACCCGGTCGCGGATCCACGGGTCGATCCGGTCCGGCGTCGCGATCGCGTCCAGGGTGTCCAGCGCGCGGCTGGGCGCACCCCCGTGCAGCGGCCCGGACAGGGCACCGACGGCACCCACGAGGCAGGCCGCGACATCGGCACCGGTCGACGCGATGACGCGTGCGGTGAACGTTGATGCATTGAATCCGTGGTCAATGGTTGAGATCAGGTATTGCTCGACCGCACGCGCCCGCCGGGGGTCCGGTTCCGTGCCCGTCACCATGTAGAGGTAGTTGGCCGCGTACGACAGGTCCTCGCGCGGCTCCACCGGGTCGAGCCCCTGCCCCAGCCGGTACAGCGCCGTGAGCAGCGTCGGCACGGCCGCGCAGGCGGCGACCGTGTCGGCCCGGCGCCGGTCCGCGTCGATGTCGTACACCGGCCGGAACCCCTTGGCCGCGCCGAGCAGCGAGAGGGCGGTGCGCAGGCCGGCCAGCGGGCCGGACGTGCCGCTCGCCGCGGCCACCGCGGGCAGGGCGGTCCGGACCTCGGCGGGCAGGCGCCGGAGCGCGGCGGTCTCGGCGGCGAAGGCGGCCGCGCGCGCCGGGTCCGGCAGTTCGCCGTGGATCAGGAGGTGCCAGACGTCCTCGAAGCCACGGGTACGGGCGAGTTCGACGGCCGAGTACTGGCGGTAGTGGTAGAAGCCCTCGCTCCCCCGGACGTCACCGACCTCGGTCTCCGTGACGACGACGCCGGCGAGCCCGCGCGGCACCTCGACAAGGGTCGACGCGGTCCTGTTCACGGTCATGACGTGCCTCCGTTTGCCTCCCAGAAGATGATTTGACTGTCCATGATTGACCCAATCTCTGTCAATATTGATTGAATCAATATTGCGGCAGGGTGACGGTGAGGTGAGGTGAGGCGACCGGCTGCTGCCCGGGCGGGGTCCTCGACCGCCGCCCGGCATGCTCACTGGTTGCTGAACGCCGAGTCGAACGACGCCTTCGGCAGTGGCCACAGGGCGGAGCGGATCCGGCCGACGGCCTCTGCCGCGCCGTGCAGCCGGTCCATGCCCGCGTCCTCCCACTCCACGGAGACGGGTCCGTCGTAGCCGATGGCGGCCAGGGCGCGGAAGGCGTCCTCCCAGGGCATGTCCCCGTGGCCGATGGAGACGAAGTCCCAGCGCCGGCGCGGGTCGCCCCAGGGCAGGTGGGAGCCGAGGATTCCGGCGCGTCCCGACGGCGGCCGCAGGCGGGTGTCCTTGCAGTCGACGTGGTAGATGCGGTCGGCGAAGTCCGTGATGAAGCCGACGGGGTCGACGCCCTGCCAGATCAGGTGCGAGGGGTCCCAGTTGAAGCCGAAGGCCGGGCGGCGGCCGATCGCTTCGAGCGTGCGCTCGCTCGTCCAGTAGTCGTAGGCGATCTCGGACGGATGGACCTCGTGGGCGAAGCGCACGCCCTCGGCGTCGAAGACGTCGAGGATCGGGTTCCAGCGGCGCGCGAAGTCCTCGTACCCTTCGTCGATCACCGCCTGGGAGACCGGCGGGAACATCGCCACGTACTTCCAGATCTTCGATCCGGTGAACCCGACGACGGTGTCGGCGCCGAGCCTGCGGGCGATGCGGGCGGCGCGCTTCATGTCCTCGGCCGCACGCTGCCGGACGCCCTCCGGATCGCCGTCGCCCCAGACCTCCGGGCGCAGGATCGCCTGGTGGCGGAAGTCGATCGGATCGTCGCACACGGCCTGGCCGCCGAGGTGGTGGGAGATCGCCCAGACCTTCAGCCCGTAGCGCTCCAGGATCGCCTGCCGGTGGGGCAGGTAGTCGGGGTCGGCCTCGGCACGGGCCAGGTCCAGGTGGTCGCCGGAGGCCGCGATCTCCAGTCCGTCGTAGCCCCACTCGCTCGCGCGCCGCGCCACCTCCTCGAACGGCAGATCCGCCCACTGACCGGTGAAGAGGGTGACCGGCTGCCGGGCCGGTTCCCGGCTCTGTGCCTGGCTCTGGTTCATGTGCGGCCTCCTTGGCGTTCCCGCCACTTTAGCTTACGGTGAGCAAAAGTCGACCTTGCGGGAGTCATCGTTCCCCGTTTTTTCGATCTGTTCACGCGTTAGCTCCTGGGAGAGAGAAGAGGTGCGTGTCATGCGCGTCGGTGTCATCGGTACCGGCTTCATGGGGGCCGTGCATACCCGGTCCGCGCTCGTGGCCGGCGGCGACGTGGTGGGCGTGGTCGGGTCGACGCCCGGGAAGGGCCGCCGTGCCGCCGCGGAGTTCCGGGCCGGCCAGGGCTTCGACTCGGTCGAGGAGCTGCTGAGGGAAGGGGTGGACGTGCTGCACGTGTGCACACCCAACGCCACGCACGCCGGGTTCTGCCGCGCGGCACTCGCCGCCGGTGTACCGGTCGTCTGCGAGAAGCCGCTGGCCACCGATGCCGCGACCGCGCGCGAGCTCACCGAACTGGCGGCGGAGCGCGGGCTGGTCACCGCCGTGCCCTTCGTGTACCGGTACTACGCCTCCGTGCGGGAGGCACGCGAGCGGATCCGGCGGCCCGGGCACCGGCCGCCCTGGCTGATCCACGGCAGCTATCTGCAGGACTGGCTCGCCGACGCCGGGGCCACCAACTGGCGGGTCGACCCGGCGGACGGCGGTGCCACGCGCGCGTTCGGGGACATCGGGGTCCACTGGTGCGATCTCGCCGAGTTCGTGACCGGGCAGCGGATCACCCGGGTGAACGCGACCTTCGCCCGTGCGGTCCCGGCGCGACCGGCCGCCGACGGCACCCCGCGCCCCGTCGAGACCGAGGACGGCGCGGTCGTCCTCCTCGAAACCGACGCCGGCGCGATCGGATCGGTCGTGGTCAGCCAGGCCTCCGCCGGCTACAAGAACGCGCTGTCGTTGTCCCTCGACGGACCGGACGCCAGCTACGCGTTCCGCCAGGAGACCCCCGAGTCGCTGTGGATCGGCGGCCGGACCGCCAACGAGGTGCTGCTGCGCGACCCGAACCGGCCCGGCGCCCCCACCGGGCGGGCGGCCGGCCTGCCGTCCGGGCATCCGCAGGGCTACTACGAGGCCTTCGCCGACTTCGTGGCCGACGCCTACGCGGCGATCCGCGGCGAGCCGGTCACCGGGATGCCGTCCTTCGCCGACGGCCTGCGAGCGGCAGAGCTCGCCCAGGCGGTCGTGGACTCGGCGCGCGGCGGCGGCTGGGTCGACGTTCCCGCGGCGGCGAAGGGGCCGGCGGAGGAGCGCGGCTGAGCCGCTACCGCGCACCCGCCAGCGGCACGTCGAGGGGAAGCGGGTCGGTGAAGTCGCCGGTGCGTGCGCGGATCCCGCGCGGGCTGCCGTGCCGGAGCCACTGGTCCAGCAGGTCCGGGTGCAGCAGCTCGTCGACGGCCAGGGTCGCCGCTCCGACGACTCCCTCGGCGCGGTCGAGGTCGACCCGGGCGATGACGAGTTCGTCGGTGGCGAGCGGCAGGGACCGTCTGGCCACGACCTCGGCGACGGGGTCCCGGAACACGTCGCCCGCCTGCGCCAGCACTCCGGCGAGGTAGACCGTCGAGGGGTTGAAGACGCTGACGAGCGTCGCCAGTTGCCCGCCGACCAGCTCGCCCGCCCTGGTGACGAGCTCGGTGCTGACCCGGTCCCCGGCCCGGCAGCCGTCGAGCACGTCGGTGACGGCCAGCGGCGCCTCCCGACGCTCCAGTCGCTCCAGGCGTTCGGCCAGGAAGAGGCTGCGCCCCTCCAGGGCCGCGGCGCGTGCGTCACGGGTGAGGGCCCAGCCGCCCGCGAACGCTTCGAGGCACCCGAACTTGCCGCACCGGCACCGGTGCCGGGACTCCTCGGCGACGATGGTGTGCCCCAGGTCGCCGGCCGCGCCGCGCGCTCCCCGGTGCAGCCGGCCCCTGGACATCAGGCCCAGGCCGATCCCGGTGCTCGCCTTGACGAGCAGGATGTTCTCGCCCGCCGCCGTCCGGGTCCGGCTCCAGGCGCCCAGCGCCATCAGGTTGGCGTCGTTGTCGACCCAGGCCGGCACGTCGTAGTGGGCTTCGAGCCGGTCCCGGAGCGGGAAGCCGTGCCAGCCGGCCATGATGGGCGGCCGCACCGGCATCCCGCGCGCGAAGTCGACCGGTCCGGGGACGCCGACGCACACCCCCCACAGGCGCTCCCGCAGCGCCGGGCCCAGCAGCCGCCCCGCCGTCTCGACCAGCGTCGCCAAGGACGCCTCGGGGCCCGACTCGATGTCCCACGGCACCCGCCGGTCGGCGATCAGGGTCCCGTCGAGGTCGGTCACCGCGGCGTGCAGATGGGTGGCGCCGAACACCGCGCCGAGGACGGCACCGCGACCGGAGGCGATCCGCAGGATGCGGGAGGGCCGTCCGCCGGTGGAGGGGGCCGGCTCGCCCTCGGCCACCAGGCCGACCCGGACCGCGTGGTCCACCCGCTGCGTGATGATCGTCCGGCCCAGCCCGGTCTGCCGGCCGAGGTCGGGCCTGGTCACGGCCGCTCCGCTCCTGATCAGTCCCAGGACCAGGGAGAGGGTACGGGTGTGGTCGGTCATGCAGTGAGCTTATGGTCCCGGGCACCTCCACGACCGCCGGCCCACTGCACGCATTGACCCGCTCGTCGATACACCGCAGGCTTCCTGTCAACATTGACCGAGTCAACTCATGCCGAAGCGGCTACGGTGACGCCCATGCGCGATCAACACCCCGCTCCCGGCAGTCCCGCGCGGCGGCTGAGCACCAGGGAGACCGCCGAACTCCTCGGCGTGAAGCCCGAGACCGTGTACGCCTACGTGAGCCGGGGTCAGCTCAGCAGCAGACGCGAGCCCGGGGGCCGTGCCAGCACCTTCGACGCCGGGGAGGTGGCGGCGCTCGCCCGGCGCAACAGGCGGGAGGCCGCCGGGAGTCCGGGCTCCGGTGGAGAACTGTCGGTACGCACCCGGATCACGCTGATCGACCAGGACCGGTACTTCTTCCGGGGCGTCGACGCCACCGAGCTCGCCGCGCACCACTCCTACGAGGAGGTGGCCGAGTGGCTGTGGACGGGCCGCATGACCCGGGGCACGACCTTCACCGCCCCGGAGGCCACCGTCGCGGTCGCCCGCCGGGCCGTCGACGCACTGCCCGAGCACACCTCGCCCACCGACCGGCTGCGGGTGGCCACGATCGCCGCGGCCGCCGAGGACCCGCTGCGCTTCGACCTGTCCGAGGAGTCCGTCCTGGGCGCCGCGCGCGTACTGATCCCCACACTCGTCGCCGCGCTCCCGGTGCGGCGCCGGCGGGGGCACGACGACGGCCCGCTGGCCCACCGCCTGTGGCGCCGGCTGACCGGCACCGACCCCGGTGACGCCGAACTGCGCGTCCTGGACACCGCTCTCGCGCTGCTCGTCGACCACGACCTGGCCGCCTCCACCCTCGCCGTGCGGGTCGCCGCCTCCGCCCGTGCGCACGCCTACGCGGCCGTGTCGGCGGGGCTCGGTGTACTCGAAGGCCCCCTGCACGGTGCCTCCAGCGGCCTCGCCCACCGGCTGCTGCTCGACGTCCTCGACCAGGGCACCGCGGTCACGGTGATCGCGGACGAGCTCCGCGCGGGCCGCCGCATCCCCGGCCTCGGCCACCGCCTCTACCAGGGCGAGGACCCACGCGCGCGGGTGCTCTTCACGCTGCTGGAGGAGGTCCCCCGCGCGGAGCCCGCCCTGCTCGCGGCCCGGGACATCGTCGCCACGACCGCCCGGCACACCCCGCTGCACGCCAACGTCGACCTGGCGCTCGCCGTGTTCACGGCCTCCTGCGGGATGCCGTCCACCGCCGGCGAGACGATCTTCGCCGTCGCCCGGACGGCGGGCTGGATCGCCCACGCCCTGGAGGAGTACGGCGAACGCCCGCTGCGCATGCGCCCCAGCGGCCACTACGTCGGCCCGAAACCACCGCAGCCCCTGCCGGAATAGCCCGCTTCGACAGCCCCGCCGGAGTCCCGAACGGGCGAGGCCGGAAGTCACCCGGGGGAAAGTCAGGTTAGGCTCACCTCTGTGAGTAGGTGCGCAACCGTCTCCCGGATGCTCGACGAGCCCGTTTCGGGTACCGCCGCCACCGCGACGACGTGGCTGCTGCTGGAACAACCCGGCCCGTGGGGTCCCAAGGCGCTCACGTCGAGCCATCTGGACCCCGCACTGGGCCACGCCCTGGAGACTGCCGCCCAGGGGACCGGCGTACGGATCGCGCTCATTCGCCGCCCCGGCCGCCACGCCGACCCCGGCACCCCCGCCGTGCGCCAGGTGTACGTCGCCCACACCGTCCCCGGCAACGTCTGGCTGCACAGCGCCACGACCCGCGATCCGGCCCGCCTGCTCGACCTGGACTTCGCCGCGCTCGGCGCGGGCGACCACCGTTCGTTCGGCGCGGCCCTCGGCGGCCGGCCGCACCCGGGCAGCCCGCTCGCGCTCGTCTGCACCAACGGCAGGCGCGACCGCTGTTGCGCCCTGCTGGGTCGCCCGCTCGCCGCCGAGCTGGCCGCGTCCGGAGTGGAGGGCACCTGGGAGGTCACCCATCTGGGTGGTCATCGCTTCTCGCCGACGGTGCTCGTCCTGCCGTACGGCTACGCGTACGGCCGCGCCGAGGCCCATGCCGTCAAGGAGGTCCTGCACGGCATCCACGAGGGCCGTGTGGTGCTGGAGGGGTGCCGCGGCTGCTCCGCCTGGGAACGCCCCGGCCAGGCGGCCGAGCTGGCCGTGCGCGAGGCGGCGGACGAATACACGGCGGGCGTGCTGAGCGTCGTACGGACCGAGGGTGCGGCTCCGCGCTGGGAGGTCACGGTCGCCCACGCCGACGGCCGCCGCTGGCGGGTGTGCGTGGCCCAGGGTGACTCGCTGCCGCCGCGCCCGGAGAGCTGCGGGGTGTCGGTGCTGGGGTCGCCGGCCCGGATGGACGTGGTGTCGCTGCGGGAGCTGCGGACGACGCCGGCGCTGGCGAGCTGACCCGATCTTTCCCAAGAATTGGTCAAGAGATCCACGCCACACCCCCTTAAGCACGGCGTACCCGCGCACGTACCGTCATGGGTATGAGCCCCACGCCCCCCGTGCGCCGTCTACGCCCCCGGCTGCCCCGGAAGGTGTTCTCCCAGCTCCTGTTGATGCAGCTGGCGATCGCCGCGGGGGTCGCGGTGCTCGCGACCGGGCTCTTCCTGGCGCCGCTGAGCAAGCAGCTGGACCAGGAGGCGATGCGCAGGGCGCTGGCGATCGCCCAGACCACGGCGCAGGACCCGCAGATCGCCGAGGGGGTGCTGACCACCCGTCCCAGTGTGACCGGACCGGTGCAGCAGGAGGCGGAGCGGATCCGGAAGGCCACCCACGCCGAGTACATCGTGGTGATGGACCGGGGCGGATTCCGCTGGTCGCACACCACGCCCTCGGAGATCGGCCGCCATGTCTCGACCGACCCCAAGGAGGCGCTGGCCGGCAAGGAGGTCATGCAGATCGACAACGGCACCCTGGGCCGCTCCGCACGCGGCAAGGTTCCGTTGTACGACTCGAAGCACCGGATCATCGGGGCGGTCTCGGTCGGCATCGCCTACGACAGCGTGCGGGCGCGCCTGCTCAGCACGATCCCCGGGCTGTTCGCCTACGCCGGCGGCGCCCTCGCGGCCGGCGCGCTGGCCGCCTGGCTGATCTCCCGGAGGGTCCAGCGGCAGACCCGCGACCTGGCCTTCTCCGACATCTCGGCGCTGCTCGCGGAGCGCGAGGCGATGCTGCACGGCATCCGGGAGGGCGTCGTCGCGCTCGACCGCGGCGGCCGTGTCCGCCTGTTGAACGACGAGGCGCGGCGGCTCCTGGGCATCGGCGACGAGGCGATCGGCCGCTCCCCCGACGAGGCGCTCGGCGCCGGCCGTACCACCGACGTCCTGGCCGGCCGGGTGACCGGCACCGACCTGCTCACCGTGCGCGGGCAGCGGGTCCTGGTCGCCAACCGCATGCCCACCGACGACGGCGGCGCGGTGGCCACCCTGCGCGACCGCACCGAGCTGGAGCAGCTCGGCCGCGAACTCGACTCCACGCGCGGTCTGATCGACGCCCTGCGCGCCCAGGACCACGAGCACGCCAACCGCATGCACACCCTGCTCGGGCTGCTGGAACTGGAGATGTTCGACGACGCCGTGGAGTTCGTCGGCGAGGTGGTCGGCGACCACCGGGCCACCGCCGAGCAGGTCACGGAGAAGATCCAGGACCCGCTGCTGGCCGCCCTGCTGGTCGGCAAGGCGACCGTCGCGGCCGAACGCGGCGTCGCCCTGTGGGTGTCGGACCGCACCTGGCTCCCGGACCGGCTGATCGACCCCAGGGGACTGGTCACGATCGTGGGCAACCTGGTGGACAACGCACTGGACGCGGTCGCGGGTACGCCGCACGCGCGCGTGGAGGTGGAGTTGTGCGCGGAGGGCCGCGCGATCGTCCTCGGGGTGCGTGACACGGGACCCGGGATCCCGGTGGAACAGCGGGAGCTGGTCTTCTCGGACGGCTGGTCCACCAAGAAGCCGCCCGCACACGGCAAGCGCGGCATCGGGCTCTCCCTGGTGCGCCGGCTCGCCGAACGGCAGGGCGGCAGCGCGACCGTGGGCGAACCGGAGGGCGGGGGCGCGCAGTTCACGGTCGTGCTCCCCGAGGCGCTGACCGAGCCGGAGCTGGAGCCGGCGCTCACCCCGGCCGAGGAGGAGGCACGATGATCGAGGTCCTGGTCGTGGACGACGACACCCGGGTCGCCCGGGTCAACGCCGCCTACGTCGAGAAGGTGCCCGGCTTCCATGTGGCCGGGAAGGCGCACAACGCGGCCGAGGCCCTGCACCGGCTGGAGACCCTGCCCCGCCTCGACCTCGTCCTGATGGACCACTATCTGCCGGACGACACGGGCCTCGCGGTGGTCCAGGAGATGCGCCGGCGCGGCCACCAGACCGACGTGATCATGGTGACGGCGGCCCGGGACGTGTCGACCGTGCAGGCGGCGATGCGCCACGGTGCCCTGCAGTACATGGTCAAGCCGTTCGCGTTCGCGGGGCTGCGCGCCAAGCTGGAGGCGTACGCGCAGTTGCGGCGCACCCTGGACGGCGGCGGCGAGGCCGAACAGGCCGAGGTGGACCGCATCTTCGGCGCCCTGTCCGCGCCGTCCGAACCGGGGCTGCCCAAGGGGCACTCCCCCAGCACCGCCGAACTGGTGCGCCAGTCCCTGATGAGCGCCGAGGGGCCGCTGTCGGCCCAGGAGATCGCCGAGCGGACGGGGGTGAGCCGCCAGACCGCCCAGCGCTACCTCAAGCTCCTGGAACGCACCGGGCGGGCCCGGCTGACCCTCAAGTACGGCGACGCGGGCCGCCCCGAACACCGTTACGTGTGGGCGACCCGCGGCTGAGGCCGTTACTTCGCGGCCTCGACGAACTCCGTGGTGTACGTCTTGCTCAGGTCGACATCGGCGTTCTGGATGTTCGTGTTGAACGCCTTGAGCACCTTCTCCACGGTCTCCGGGCCGTTCTCGGGCATCACTCCGTCGTCGGTGAACATCGGCAGCGTGCTCTTGATGGACTGCGTGTAGAGGGCCTTGTCGCCCTGGGCGTAGTCGGCGGGCATCTTGGCCGCGATCTCGGCGGCGCTGTGCGTGGACATCCACTTGAGCGTCTTGACGAATGCATTGACCAGCTTCTGGACGGTGTCCTTGTGACCGTTGACCCAGTCCGTCTGCATGTACAGGCTCGACGACGGGTACGGCCCGCCGAGCGCCTTCTGGGATCCCTCCGGCGTCCGCATGTCCACCAGGACCTTGCCCGCCTTCTTGTCCAGGATCGTCGCGACGGTCGGGTCGGTCGTCATGCCGCCGTCGATGGAGCCCTGCTGGAGGGCCGAGATGAAGGTCGCGCCCGCGCCGACGGCGACCGGCGAGAAGTCGCTGACCTTCACCCCGTTCTTGACGGCGAGGTACTTGGTGAGGAAGTCGGTCGACGACCCGAGGCTGGTGATGCCGAGCTTCTTGCCCTTGAAGTCCTTCGGCGAGGTGATGTCGCCGGCCGCCCTGGTGGAGACGACCTCCACCTCACCGGGAGCGCGCGAGAACTGCACGACGGACTCCACGGCCTTGCCCTTGGTCTGGAGGTCCAGCGTGTGGTCGTAGAAGCCGACCGTGCCCTGCACCTGTCCGGCGACGAGCGCCGTCTCGGCCTGGACGCCGGCCGGCTCGGTCAGCAGTTCCACGTTCAGGCCCTCGGCGTCGAAGTAGCCGAGCCGCTGAGTGAGCATCGCGGGCAGGTAGATGACCTTGTCCAGGCCACCGACCATGATCTTGACCTTCGTGCCCTTGCCGTCGCTCTTGCCGCCGGAGCCGGTGGAGGCGGTGCTCGCCGCGTCGTTGGCGCAGGCGGTGAGGGAGGAGAGGGCGAGCAGGCCGGCGGCGGCCAGGGTGCTGTATCTGGCGGACTTGCGCATGCGGTTCACGTCCTTGTGAGAGGGCGGTGCGGGGTGGAGTGGAAGGAGGGGGTCAGCTGTCGGAGTCCGACGGCTTCCACCGGAAGATGCGGCGTTCGGCGAAGGTGAGCAGCCCTTCGGCGGCGAGCGCGACGACGGCGAGGATGACCATCGCGGCATACACACCGGCCGCGTTGAAGGTGCCCTGCGACTGCGCGACGAGCAGGCCGATGCCCTTGGTGGCGCCGATGTACTCGCCGACGATGGCGCCGATCAGGGCGAAACCGAAGCTGACGTGGAGGCTCGTGAAGATCCACGAGGTGGCCGACGGGATGACGACCTGGAGGGTCACCCTGCGGTCGCTCGCGCCGAGGATCCGGGCGTTGGCGACCAGGTTGCGGTCGACCTCGCGGGCGCCCTGGAAGGCGTTGAAGAACACCGGGAAGAACACCAGCACGACGGCCGAGGCGACCTTGGAGGACGCGCCGAGCCCGAACCAGATCACGAAGATGGGGGCGAGCACGATCCTGGGGATCGAGTTGAGCACCTTGATGTAGGGACCGAGGACGTCGGCCAGGAAGGCGATCCGCCCGAGGGCGATGCCGAAGACCACACCGGCGATGACCCCGATGACCCAGCCGAGCAGCGCCTCGTAGAGCGTGTACCAGATCTGCTCGCCCAGGGAGCCGAGCGCGGTGCCGTGGGTCACCCAGGTCCAGATCTGGTCCCAGATCTTCGACGGCATCGAGAAGTTGAACGGGTCGATGACCTCGGCCCGGGACAGGACCTCCCACAGGCCGAGGACTGCCACCAGGAGCAGCACGCGCACGGCGAACACGATCGCCTTGCGTCTGCGGGCGGCCTGGGCCCTGGACCGGGCGCGGTCCGGGCTGGTCTTCACCGCGTCGGCGACGGGTGTGCTGAGGACCTCAGGCGACATTGGCGGCACCCCTCTCACGGGTGATGCGGACCTCTTCGCCGAGGGACTCCCAGATCTCGCGGTAGATCTCGATGAACCGCGGCTCCAGACGCACCGACTCGACCTTGCGGGGGCGGGGCAGGTCGATCTCGAAGACCTGCTTCACCGTCGCGGGCCCGGCGGTCATGACGACGACCTTGTCGGCGAGTGCGATGGACTCCTCCAGGTCGTGGGTGACGAACACGACGGAGGCGCCGGTGCCCTCCCACAGCTCGAGGAGTTCGTCCGACATCAGGGCCCTGGTCTGCACGTCGAGCGCGGAGAACGGCTCGTCCATGAGCAGGATCTCGGGGTCGTTGACGAAGGTCGCGGCGAGCGCCACGCGCTTGCGCTGGCCGCCGGAGAGCTGGTGCGGATAGCGGTCCTCGAAGGCGGCGAGACCGACCCGGGCCAGCCAGGCGCGGGCCTTCTCCTTCGCCTCCGCCTTGGGCACGCCCCGGAAGCGGGGCCCGGCCATCACGTTGGAGAGCACGGTCCGCCACGGGAAGGTGGCGTCCTGCTGGAAGACGAAGCCGACCTTGTCGCCGACGCCGGCGACCGGCTCACCGGCCACCAGCACCTCGCCCTCGCTGGGCTCCTCCAGCCCGCTGACCAGGGTCAGGGTGGTGGACTTGCCACAACCCGTCGGCCCTACGACGGCCACGAACTCACCACGCCCCACGGTGAGGTCGAGGTCGCGGACAGCCGTGTGCAGACCCCCCGACGGGGTCTTGAAGATCTTGCTGGCGCCCCGCAGCTCGATGGCGGGGCTGGTGTCTGCGCTCATGGGCCGGGACGGTAGGTGTGCCCCGGACCACGACAGCAGTCTTCTGGGCGCAAGCCGTTCTTTTGCTCGCAAGCATCTGTTGTGCTCTTTTTGCTCGCGCTACAACTGCGCAGACGAAACACGGGCTTAACGCTCGCCGGCCTTGAAGGAGAGGCCTGATGATTGACGTCCTGGTGGTCGACGACGACTTCCGCGTCGCTGAGATAAACGCCAAGTACGTGGGGAAGGTTCCCGGCTTCCGGGTGGCCGCCCGCGCGCACAGCGCCACCCAGGCCCTGGCGGCCGTGAACCGCGGCACCATCGACCTGGTCCTGCTGGACCACTACCTGCCGGACGAGACCGGCCTCGACCTCGTCCACCGCATGCGGGAACAGGGCCACGGCACCGACGTCATCATGATCACAGCGGCCAGCGACGTGACCACCGTCCAGAAGGCGATGCGCCTGGGCGCCCTCCACTACCTGGTCAAACCGTTCACCTTCGCCGCCCTGCGGACCCGCCTGGACTCCTACGCGGCCCTGCGCCGCACCGTCGACCGGGTCGGCGGCCGGGGACTGACGGGCCAGGAACAGGTCGACCGGATCTTCGGCGCCCTGCGCACCTCACCCGCGCCGTCCGCGCCCGGCCTGCCCAGCGGCCACTCCGAGCCCACCACGGACCTCATCTGCGGCGTCCTGCACCGCGCCGACCATCCGCTCTCCGCCCACGAGGTCGCCGCCGAGACCGGCCTCAGCCGCTCCACCGCCCAGCGCTACCTCCGCCACCTGGAACAGGCCGGCCGCCTCCGCCTCTCCCTCAAGTACGGCGACACCGGCCGCCCGGAGCACCGCTACGCCTGGGTGGCGCCGTAGCCGCGGCGGAAGCGCTCTACACGGCCCCCGCTCCGGTCAGCGACCGCACCTCGGTCTCCGCGTGCCTGGCCTCGTCCGCAACCTCGTCCGAGGTGACCGTGCCGAGCCAGCCGGCCAGGAAGCCGAGCGGGACCGAGACGATCCCCGGGTTCTGCAACGGGAAGTACTGGAAGTCCACCCCGGGGAACAGCGCGCCCGGGCTGCCGGACACCACCGGGGACAGCACGACCAGCCCCAACGCGGGCACCAGCCCGCCGTATACGGCCCACACCGCACCGCGTGTCGTGAAGTTCCGCCAGAACAGCGAGTAGAGCAGCACCGGCAGGTTCGCCGAGGCCGCCACCGCGAAGGCGAGCCCCACGAGGAAGGCGACGTTCATGTCACGGGCCAGCAGGCCGAGGGCGATCGCCACGACACCGATGCCGACGGCCGCCGTGCGCGCCACCCCGACCTCGCTGCGCTGCCTTGCGTGCGGTCTGCGCAGGGAGGCGTAGAGATCGTGGGCGACGGACGCCGAGGAGGCGAGGGTGATCCCCGCGACCACGGCGAGGATCGTCGCGAAGGCGACGGCGGCGACCACCGCGAACAGAACCGCTCCACCTGTGGAGCCCACGCCGCCGCCCAGGTCGAGCGCCAGCAGCGGAACCGCCGTGTTCCCCGACTCGTTCGACGCCCGCACCGCGTCCGGCCCGACCAGGGCCGCCGCCCCGAAGCCGAGCACGATCGCCATCAGGTAGAAGCCTCCGATCAGGCCGATCGACCAGACCACCGAACGCCGCGCCGCCCGCGCGGTCGGCACCGTGTAGAAGCGGGACAGGATGTGCGGCAGGCCCGCCGTGCCCAGCACCAGCGCCAGCCCCAGGCTGATGAAGTCCAGCCGCGCGCTCCAGCTCCCGCCGTACCTGAGTCCCGGAACCAGGAACGCCTTCCCGTGCCCACTGCGCTCGGCCGCCGTGAGCAGCAGCCGGTCGATGTCGCCGTGGAAGCGCAGCAGCACCAGCACGGTCAGCACCACCGTCCCGCTCAGCAGCAGGACCGCCTTCACGATCTGGATCCACGTGGTGGCCCGCATCCCGCCGAGTGACACATAGATCACCATCAGCGCGCCGACCCCGATGACCGTCCACGCCTGCGCCGCCTCGCTGGTCCGCCCGAGCAGCAGCGCGACCAGACTGCCCGCCCCCACCATTTGCGCCACCAAATAGAGAACGGACACGGTGACCGACGACGTTCCCACCGCGATCCGCACCGGCCGCTCGCCCATTCGCGCCGCGATCACGTCGGCCAGGGTGAACCGCCCGCAGTTGCGCACCAGTTCCGCCACGAGGAACAGCACGACTAGCCACGCCACCAGGAACCCGACCACATACAGCAGCCCGTCGTAGCCGAACAGCGCGATCAGCCCGGTCACTCCGAGGAAGGACGCCGCCGACATGTAGTCGCCCGCGATGGCAAAACCATTCTCCATCGGGGAGAAGAGCCGCCCGCCCGCGTAGAACTCCTCCGCCGAACCGTGCCGCCTCCGGCTCACCCATGTCGTGATCCCGAGCGTCACGGCGACGAACGCGCTGAACAGCAGCAGCGCCAGCGTCTGGTGCCGGTCCGTCATGACGCGTCACCCCGGGCACCCCGGGCAAGCTCCTGGGTGTCCCAGCGCAGCTCCAGCGCCGCGCGGTCCCTGCGCAATCGCGCGTGCCGGGCGTAGGCCCAGGTGAGCAGGAACGTGGTGAGGAACTGCCCGAGCCCCGCCACCATCGCCACGTTCACCGCTCCGGCGACGGGCCGCGCCATCAGCCCGGGCGCCGTCGTCGCGGTCACCACGTACCCCACGTACCAGGTGAGAAAGACGGCGACCCCCGGCATCACGAACCTCCGGTAGCGGCTGCGCACCTCCTGGAAGGCCGTGCTGCGCTGCACCTCCAGATAGACGTCACGGGCGCGAACAGCCGCCCCGTCCCGCTCCGTTCGCGCGCCGGGAACGGCCGACGCCGGCTCCCCGGTGCCGGCCGGCTCTCCCCAGCCGGAGGCCAGTGCGTCGTACCAGGGGTCCTCGTACCTGACTTCTCGAGAGGCCGTGCCGTACTCGCCCTGGTCCTCGTGCCGCCCGGCCGAACTCTCGGAGCCGCCCCCACCGTCGCGGTGACGCCCGTTGCTTGACTGCATGCCCAAGGATGGACAGATCGGGAAGATCCCCGACTCTTCTTCCCCGGCCTCTTCACCCCATCAGGTGACTCAATCCGCTGGTGGCCGCACCAGTCCCTTCCCGTAGGCGTAACGCACTGCCTGGGCGCGGTCCTTGAGCCCCGTCTTGGCGAACAGGTTGTTGATGTGTGTCTTCACGGTCGCGGTGGAGACGTGCAGCTTCCGGGCGATCTCCTGGTTGGTGAACCCCTCCGCGATCAGTACGAGGACCTCGGTCTCCCGCGCGGTCAGCCCGTCGGGCGCCTCGGTCGCGGCGGGCGCCGGTTCAGGCTGTGACAGCCGCTCCAGCAGCCGCCGCTGAATGCTCGGCGACAGTCCCGCGTCTCCCGACAGCACACTCTCCACGGCTCGCACGATCTCGTCGCCGCCCGCGTCCTTGGTCAGGTAACCACGGGCGCCCGCCCGCAGCGCCGGGAAGAGCGACTCGTCGTCCGCGAACGTGGTCAGCACCACCACCTGGGTCCCGGGGTACTCCGACCGGATCCGCCGGGTCGCCTCCACGCCGTCACAGCGCGGCATCCTCAGGTCCATCAACACCACGTCCGGGGAGAGTTCGGCGACCAGCCGGACCGCCTCCTCCCCGTCTCCCGCCGCTCCGACGACCTCCACGCCGGGCAGCAGCCCGAGGAGCATCACGATCCCCTCCCTGACCACTGTCTGGTCGTCGGCGACCACGACCCGTGCGGGCTTCTTCTCCCCCTCCGTCTCCGTCATACGGGCACCCTCAACCTCACCTCGAACCCCTCGTCGTCACGCCCTGCCTCCAGCGACCCGCCCAGCAGCTCGGCCCGCTCCCGCATACCCAGCAGACCGTACCCGCCACCGGCACCGCTGAGCTCGCCGGGACGACCGCCCGAGTCCCGTACCTTCAGCGCCACTTCGTGCTCGCTGTAGTCCAGCCGCACCTGGACCTTGGCGCCGTGGGCGTGCTTGCGCACGTTCGTCAACGCCTCCTGGGCGACGCGTCGCACGGTCTGCGACGCCTCCGCGGGCAGAGATCTGCGTTCGCCCGTCACGGTGACCTCGGCACCGTCGGTCGAGCCGACGAGTTCGGTCAGGAAGTCCTCCAGGGGGGTGAGCTCACCACGCAGGGCGGACAGGGCCTGGCGGGTCTCGGCGAGTCCGTCGCGGGCCATTCCCCGGGCGGCCACCACCCGTTCGAGGATCTGCTCCCGGTCGGCTCCGCGCTCGATCAGCAACCGTGCGGCCTCCAGGTGCACCATCTGGGCCGAGAGGCTGTGGGCCAGCACGTCGTGGATCTCCCGTGCGATCCTGGCCCGCTCCGCCAGCGCCGCCGACTCGGCCTCGGCCGCTCTCGCGGCCCGCTCCTGGGCGAGCAGCCGCTGGGCGCTGCCCCGGGCCTCGGCGTCGAGTCGCAGGACATAGCCGGCGAGAGCCATTCCCACGACGGTGGCCGCGGTGGTCAGCCATACGTCGTTGTTGAACGCGGAGTACGAGGCCAGACCCACCGAAGCCACGGGCAGAGCGATCGCGACCGGCAGCCGCTCCAGCGCAGAGATGCCGCAGCCGCACCAGATCACGAGGGCCGGTCCCCGGAAGCCGGTGGTCTCCGCCAGGACCGCGATGCTCAGGAGGACGGTGATGAGCGCCAGGGAGGGCACGAGCCGGTGGGCATAGGTGGTCCGGAAGAATCCCCAGGAGACCACGGCGGTCACGACAACCCCCGCCACCGCCGCGGCGATGCCCCAGCCGTGGACGTGTGACTGGTTGAAGGCACTCCACAGCAGCAGAGCGAGGACGAGCAGTCTCACAGCCCAGGCGAGGGCGCGCCGAGGCTGGGAGAGCCCCTGCCGGCTCAGCGCCTCTCGTGAGGGCCAGCGTGTCCAGGCGTTCTCCGTCACACGCCTTCCTTCCTGGTGACCCGCGCCATGCCGTCACCGTACGCCCGGGCGGGACCGCTCGCGGAGGCGGCGGAGGGGAGCGACTGCGCGCGCCAGACGAGGATGCCGGCCCGGACCAGCAGGGTGAGCGCCAGTCCGAGCATGAGGGCCGCGCTGTTCTGATGGACGCCGACGACGGCTCCGAGAGCGTAGAGACCGATGCGCAGGGCTATGCCGCCGAACCAGACGAATGCGCTGGCCTTGGTGCTCTTGGTCCACACGACGCCGTCGGCTTCCGCCCACACCCGGGTGGTCCAGGCCCAGGCGGCGCCCATCACCAGTCCCACCAGCAATTCCGTGCCGAGCAGGAGGACGGAGGCGGTGCGGTGGTGGGTGTCGAGCATGCCGGGTTCGCGCAGTGCGACGACCGCGAGGATCACGGGCACCAGCCACCAGCGCCTGCCTGTGTCGATCGGGCGGGCGCGGAACTGGCGAGCGATCACCACGACGACGACGGCCACGATCAGCAAAGCGTTGACGAGCCCGGACATCAGAGCCTCCGTGAGCGGGAAGGGGCGGTGCCGGGAGCGGGAGCTGCCGACACCTTCGACGCTACGGAAACGCGCAGATCAGCAGATCGGAGCGGGGGTGGATCACGGGTGGATTCCAGCGAGCGGGATCCCTCCACCCCCGGGTGGAGAACCCCCACGCGGGGCTGCACGGGCGGCCTACGGGCCGCGGACGAGCCGACGGGCGCGGACGAGCCGACGGGGCGGTTGGCCCGACGGGCCGCGGATGGATACGGAAGGCCGACGGCGGGATTCTCCGGAGCGTTCGGCGGGCAGCCGACAAGCCGCTCTCGGAAACGACGGGCCGGAGCTCCGCAGGATGACCGGCGGGCACGCCGCCGCAGCGGCCGCCGGACGCCTCACACCTCAGCCGGCCCGACACCTCCGCAGGGCATTCGGCGGGCATCCCAGCAGGCACCCACCCAGTGCAAACCACCGCTCGGCCCCCGGCCGGGCGGCCGACGCCGGCGCCCTTGCCGGACAGACCGGGCCGGACAGCGGTACACCCGCCGCCCGGCCCGGCCTACCGGGCCCCGGCCCGTCGGCCGCCTCTGCGGCTGTGGCCCGGCGCAGCGGCTACGCGTCGATCCGCGACCGGTCCAGCGTCGCCGCCGAGCCGGAGATGAACTCCTTGCGGGGAGCCACGTCGTTGCCCATCAGCAGGTCGAAGACCTGTTCGGCCGCCTCCAGGTCGGAGAGGTTGATGCGGCGCAGGGTGCGGTGGCGCGGGTCCATCGTCGTCTCGGCCAGCTGGTCGGCGTCCATCTCTCCGAGACCCTTGTAGCGCTGGATGGAGTCCTTGTACCGGACGCCCTTGCTCTGGAACTCCATGAGCTTGTCGCGCAGCTCGCGGTCCGAGTACGTGTACACGTACTTGTCCTGGCCCTTCTTGGGCTGGACGATCTCGATGCGGTGCAGCGGCGGCACCGCGGCGAAGACCCGGCCGGCCTCGACCATGGGACGCATGTACCGCTGGAACAGCGTCAGCAGCAGGCAGCGGATGTGCGAGCCGTCGACGTCGGCGTCGGTCATCATGATGATCTTGCCGTAGCGGGCCGCGTCGATGTCGAAGGTGCGGCCGGAGCCCGCCCCTATGACCTGGATGATCGCCCCGCACTCGGCGTTCTTCAGCATGTCCGTCACCGAGGACCGCTGGACGTTGAGGATCTTGCCGCGGATCGGCAGCAGGGCCTGGAACTCGGAGTTCCGGGCGAGCTTCGCCGTACCGAGCGCGGAGTCGCCCTCGACGATGAACAGCTCGCTGCGCTCGACGTCGTCACTGCGGCAGTCGGCGAGCTTGGCGGGCAGGGACGAGGACTCCAGGGCCGTCTTGCGGCGCTGGGCGTCCTTGTGCTGGCGGGCCGCGATGCGGGTCCGCGCGGCGGCGACCACCTTCTCCATGACCACGCGGGCCTGGGCGGCGGCGTCGCGCTTGGTGGAGGTGAGGAACGCCTTCAGTTCCTTGGTGATCACGCTGTTCACGATCCGGCGGGCCGCCGAGGTGCCGAGGACCTCCTTGGTCTGGCCCTCGAACTGCGGCTCGGCGAGCCGGACGGTGACGACGGCCGTGAGGCCCTCCAGGGCGTCGTCCTTGACGATGTCGTCCTCGGCGACGCGCAGCAGCTTCTTGGCGCGCAACGCCTCGTTGAGGGTTTCACGGACGGCCTGCTCGAAGCCGGCCACGTGGGTGCCGCCCTTGGGCGTGGCGATGATGTTGACGAACGACCTCAGGGTCTGGTCGTAACCGGTGCCCCAGCGCAGCGCCACGTCGACGCCGAGCTCCCGGGTGACCTCGGTGGGGGTCATCTGGCCGTGCTCGTCCAGGACCGGGACGGTCTCCTTGAAGGTGCCCTGTCCGGAGAAGCGGAGGACGTCGCAGACCGGCTTGTCGGTGGCCAGGTACTCGCAGAACTCGCTGATGCCGCCGTCGAAGCGGAACGACTCCTCGCCCTTGCTGCCACCCTCGCCGAGACCGTACTCGTCACGGACGACGATGGTCAGGCCGGGCACCAGGAACGCGGTCTGGCGGGCGCGCTGGTGGAGCGTGTCCAGGGAGAGCTTCGCGTCCTTGAGGAAGATCTGGCGGTCGGCCCAGTAGCGCACGCGCGTGCCACTGCGGGTCTTGGGCACCCTCTTGGTCTTGCGCAGCCCGCTCCCGGCCTCGAACTTGCCGTCCGGGCCGGCACCGGTGAAGGCTCCCGGCACGCCACGGCGGAAGCTGATGGCGTGCACACTGCCGCCACGGTCGACCTCGACGTCGAGACGCGCGGAGAGCGCGTTCACCACGGAGGCACCGACGCCGTGCAGACCGCCGGAGGCCGCGTAGGAGCCGCCGCCGAACTTGCCGCCGGCGTGCAGCTTGGTCATCACGACCTCGACGCCGGACAGGCCGGTCTTGGGCTCCACGTCCACGGGGATGCCGCGGCCGTTGTCCCGGACCTCGACGGAGCCGTCGTCGTGGAGGATGACGTCGATGTGGTCGCAGTACCCGCCGAGGGCCTCGTCCACGGCGTTGTCGATGATCTCCCACAGGCAGTGCATCAGACCGCGGCTGTCGGTCGAGCCGATGTACATGCCGGGGCGCTTGCGCACGGCTTCGAGGCCCTCAAGGACGAGCAGGTGCCGCGCGGTGTAGTTGGAGCCGTCCCGGTCTGCTCCTGCCAGCAGCGCTGTGGACGGCACGGACGTATCGGCGGTCACGCGGTTCGCTCCTCGCTGAATTTCAATGGAGCCCCTTTGGGGTAAGGGGCCGGCTTCGGTCGCCGCTCAGAGGGTACCGAGGCCTGGTAGAGCCGTTGTAACGCCACCCTCGTCATGAACTCACACTAGTCCAGGGTCGTATGCGTGTTCGATCCCTCGATGGAGTGAAGTACATATCACGTTCCCTTCGAGGCATGAACCATTTAGGCTCCGGGCACGTCCTCACAAACAACCGGCAACCCGGCCGGGAGGATGAGACCGATGATCCGCGCGAACCCGTAAGCACCTAAGACGACGCAATACGGCACATTCGCCGCCAACCGGCAGCAGACGGCCACCTCGAAAGATTTTTTTCGAGGAGAAGCCCCGAGCGGGAACGTTTTCGGGCTGGTTGGATGTTGACCCTGGTACGACAGCTCGTCGAGCTAGAGAAGAGGCGACGTGACTACTGTTCTGACCCCCGCGAGCCACCTGACGGCCGCCGATCGCTGCGACCGCTGCGGCGCCCAGGCATACCTGCGCGTCGTGCTGCTCAGCGGCGGAGAACTGCTCTTCTGCGCCCACCACGGTCGCAAGTTCGAGCCGGAACTCAAGAAGATCGCCGCTGAGATACAGGACGAGACGGAACGGCTGACCTCCGTTCAGGCCACCGCCTCCGAAGATGAGCGCTGACCTCTCGCATCCACGACGAGCCAGCTCCGGCACAGGCCGGTGAAGGGCGGCCGCTTCTCAGGGAGTGGCCGCCCTCGTCGTATCCGCGCAAAGGCCTTCAGGAGGCTTTGTGCGGCCCTCGCGAGCCACTGAGGGCACCCCTGGGAGCAAGCGCCCGTACGACCTCCGAGACGCGCGTGTAGACGCCGGGACTCCCCGGGCGCCCGCAGCCGCTCCCCCACGACACGAGCCCGATCAGCTTCCCCTTGGCGACCAGCGGCCCTCCGCTGTCGCCCTGGCAGGCGTCCGGGCCGCCCCGGGTCTCGCCCGCACACACCATCGAGTCCGACCGGTAGGTGCCGTCGGGGCCGCCGGGATAGGCCCGTTCACACGTCTCGTCGGGCAGCACATGGAGCCGCGCCGCGTACAGGCGGCGCGAGTAGTCGCCGCCACCCGTGATGTCGCCCCATCCCGAGACCAGGGCGCTGGTGCCCGGCGTGTAGGCGGTGTCCCCCCGAGGGGCCATCGCGATGACCGCGCGGGCCGGCAGGGGCTCGGCGAGGGTGAGCACGGCGAAGTCACCGGTGTTCGCGTCGGGGTCGTAGGCCGGATTGACCCGGGCGGTGGTCACGGGGATCTCCTGGCCCTGCGTCGCGAGCAGATCCGTGCGGCCCGCGATGACCTTGAGGTCGCGGACCGGGTCGGACGGCCCGCCGATGACCTCGTCGGCCAGGCAGTGGGCCGCGGTCAGCACCGTGGTCCGGCCGATCGCCACCCCGCCGCAGAACTGACCGGCCCGCGTACCTCCGAACCGGTCACGGCTGGACAGTGCGACCGTCCACGGGGCCTGGGAGACGTCGACGGGGAAGCCGCCGACCACGACGCTGTCGGCAGTGGCGGGAGCCGTGGTGGCCAGTGGTATGGCCGTGCTGACGGCCGCCAGGATCAGCGGCCGGATCAGGGCCGGGGCAACAGAACGGCGCATGCACGCTCCTCACTCTGGGTGGGACTGGGACACCCAGAGTCATCCAGCGCGCCGCGACCCGCAGCACGAAGGCCCGGCCCCCACGGTGGGAGGCCGGGCCTTCGACGCCGTACGACCGCGACCTAGTCGAGGTAGTCGCGCAGCACCTGGGACCGCGACGGGTGGCGCAGCTTCGACATGGTCTTGGACTCGATCTGGCGGATGCGCTCACGCGTGACGCCGTACACCTTGCCGATCTCGTCGAGGGTCTTCGGCTGACCGTCGGTGAGACCGAACCGCATGGACACGACGCCGGCCTCGCGCTCGGACAGGGTGTCCAGCACCGAGTGCAGCTGCTCCTGGAGGAGCGTGAAGCTGACGGCGTCGGCGGGGACGACGGCCTCGGAGTCCTCGATGAGGTCGCCGAACTCGCTGTCGCCGTCCTCGCCCAGCGGGGTGTGCAGGGAGATGGGCTCACGGCCGTACTTCTGGACCTCGATGACCTTCTCCGGGGTCATGTCGAGTTCCTTGGCCAGCTCCTCCGGGGTGGGTTCGCGGCCCAGGTCCTGGAGCATCTGGCGCTGCACGCGCGCGAGCTTGTTGATGACCTCGACCATGTGTACCGGGATACGGATGGTGCGGGCCTGGTCGGCCATGGCGCGGGTGATCGCCTGGCGGATCCACCAGGTGGCGTACGTGGAGAACTTGTAGCCCTTGGTGTAGTCGAACTTCTCGACCGCGCGGATCAGACCGAGGTTGCCTTCCTGGATGAGGTCCAGGAAGAGCATGCCGCGGCCGGTGTAGCGCTTGGCCAGGGAGACCACCAGACGGAGGTTGGCCTCCAGGAGGTGGTTCTTGGCGCGGCGGCCGTCCTCGGCGATGATCTCCAGCTCGCGCTTGAGCTTGGGGGCCAGTTTGTCGGCGTTGGCCAGCTTGTCCTCGGCGAACAGTCCGGCCTCGATGCGCTTGGCGAGCTCGACCTCCTGCTCGGCGTTGAGCAGGGGGACCTTGCCGATCTGCTTGAGGTAGTCCTTGACCGGGTCGGCGGTGGCACCGGCCGCGGCGACCTGCTGCGCCGGCGCGTCGTCCTCGTCCTCGTCGGACAGGACGAAGCCCGCGCTCTCGGTGCCCTCGGGCTCCTCGCCGCCCGCCTTGACCTCCTCGAGAACCTCGTCCTCGAGAATCTCGGCGTCGTCCTTCTTGGTGGTCTTCTTGGCCACCGTCTTCTTGGCGGCGGCGGTCGCGGTCTTCTTCGCGGCCGCCTTCTTTGCGGTGGGGGCGGCCTTCTTGGCAACGGCCTTCTTCACGGGCCCCGCCTCCTCGGCCGGGTCGTCGGCGACGGCGGGCGCCACGGCGGGGGCGGCCGTGGCGGTGGCCTTCCTGGTGGTCACCGTCTTCGCCGCGACCGTCTTGGTGGCGGTGCGCTTGGCCGGACTCTTCGCTGCGACGCTCTTACGGGTGCGCTTGGGCTCCGCGGCACTGACCATCAGCGTCACACCCTCTTCCTCAAGGATCTGGTTGAGGCTGCGCAGTACGTTCTTCCACTGAGTGGCCGGAATCTGGTCAGCTTCGAAGGCCCGACGCACATCGTCGCCGGCGATCTGCCCCTCAGCCTTTCCCCGCTCAATGAGAGCCATGACAGAGACGGACTCGGCGATCTCCGGCGGGAGCGTACGGGATGTGCTGGCCGACACGAACAACCTCTCGGAACGTTGGAAAACGGCTTCCGGCCCCGTCCGGGACGGACTGGAGCCGACCGCCGGCTTGGGGATGGGCCGACGGCGCGGGCGGGGGCCGGGAAGATGCACAGCGCCATGAATGGCGTCCGTATTCCCTCCGCGGCTGTCACCTCTTAGGTCATCGCGTTGTTCGCTAGAGCGTTACGCCCAACCTACGTGGCCCGAGTCACACCCCGTAAGCGCTCAAAAACGGTCAGACATGGGCAGAGGTTGTCGTTGATGATCTCTCCGGCCGTTCGGACCACCACGGAGCCTGGCATACGGCCGCCGCGCAGCCCGTCGTACGACCGCTGCGGAACCTGTCGCGCGACCGGTCACCGTGCACCGCGTCGGCCCCGCCGTACCGCGGGGCCCCGCCGGAGCCCTGAGGGATCCGGCGGGGCCCGGCGGCGGCCGGCGGAAACGGGTTCCCGGACCGACGGCGCCCCGAGAACGCGGCACTGACCGAGCACACCGGTCTCGACGCGGGTCAGTGCTCGCGCGGGGCGGGCACCACGCGCTCCACCTCGGGGTGGACGGTCAGCAGCTGACGCATGGCCGACTCGGCCGCGGTGCCGTCGCCGGTGCCGAGCGCGTCGACGATCCGCGCGTGCTGGGCCAGGGACGTGTCGTTCGGCCGCTCACAGCCGGTGACCGGGCCGCCGGACACCTGGAGGGCCGCTGACACGATGCCGGAGAGGTGTTCCAGCATGCGGTTGCCGGCGATCTGGATGAGCAGCGAGTGGAACTCGGCGTCGGCACGCGAGAAGGTCAGCGCGTCACCCTGTGCCATGGCGTGGCTCATGATCTCGACCATGTCGCACAGCCGCTGCTGGACGTCCTCGCGCCCGTGCCCGGCGGCGAGGCGGGCAGCGAGCGGCTCGATCGTCCAGCGCAGCTCGCTGAGCTCGCGGCGCTGGTCGTCGCGCTGCGGCCCGAAGGCCCGCCATTCGATGATGTCCGGGTCGAGGAGGTTCCAGTCACTGACGGGACGCACCCTGGTGCCGACGTTCGGGCGGGCGCTGACGAGGCCCTTGGCCTCGAGGACCCGGAGGGACTCACGGACGACGGTGCGGGAGACCTCGAAACGCTGGCCGATCTCCTCGGGGACCAGGGGACGGTCCGCGCCCAGGTCGCCGGAGACGATCATCTGACCCAGCTGTTGGACGAGTTGACCGTGCAGTCCGCGGCCGCGGCTGCCCGCGGTACGCCGGCCCACACGGCCCAGCTCCGGATCCGCGCCCTCCCAGGCGGGCGTGCCGACCCGATCGGTGACGGGGACCTCCGCATAGGGATAGCGGTCGAGTTCGCCCGGGCCGACCAGACCAGAGTCTGCGGAGCGGGCGGCGGTCATCATGGTGTGCGCAAGGGTACTCACGGATCCTTTGTCGGCGCTGCCTCCAACTCCCTTGAGGTCTTTGGTGAAAAGCACACGAAAGGGTGATCGCTCACCCCATCGCAATTGACGCCTTATCGGAAAGAAATGGCCGTTCTGCGGGGAGTTGTGCGCACGACGGGATCGCAAGCGCCCGGTCCGCGGTCATCGGGCCCTGGTCCGCAGGGTGCTGAACAGATACGCGCAGACCAGCGCCACCAGCGACAACGCCAGTGCACCGCCCACAGGTTGGGCCAGCACCCGGGCCGCTCCGACCAGATAGCGCTCTCCCCCGAAGGGCCACTTCAGCAGGAACATCTCCCGCATCCGCATCGGGAATGCGGCGGCCATCCGTACGCCCGTCCCCTGCACGGCCCGGTGTACTACGGGCACGACGAGCACGGGTACGGCGAGGACCGCGGCGAGACCGGCCGTGGTGGAGCGGAAGACACCGGCCGCCAGTACGCCGGCCCAGGCACAGCCGACGATCAGTGCGAACCAACTCGCGGTCAGTGAGATCCAGTCGGCGGGAACCTGTGCGAGTTCCCGACCGTAGACGAGGTAGAGCACTTCGGCGTCACAGCCCATGGTGAGGAACGAGAGCAGCACCGCGGTCGCACCGGAGACCAGCAGCTTCGCGGTGAGCAGCCCCAGTCTGCGCGGCACGGTGCCGCGGTCCGACGCCAGCGCGGGGTGGCGGAACTCGTCTCCGAAGGCCAGTGCCCCGAGCAGTCCCGCGCCGAGCGCGGCCGGTGGCAGCGGCAGCTCCCGCGGCCACGCCGCGAACAGCCGGGCCTGCGGGGTGTGTCCCGCCCGGGCCAGCAGTAGGGCGGTGAGGGCGGACACCAGCAGGACGGCGCCGCAGGTGAGGAAGCCGGTGCCGATCCCGGCGGCCCGGCGGAGTTCGTAGCGCAGCGGGCGGAGGGGGCTTGGGGCGTGGCGGACGGAGATGGGAGGCGGGAGCGGAGAGAGAGGGTCCCGCTCGCCGACGGCTCCGTCGCGGCGAGCGGGTCCGATCGCCGCTGGGGTGGATTCCGCGCCGGCTGTCGGGGCCTTGCGGAGTTCCGGCTCCGGGTGCGTGTGCCCGGTGGGCACTCGGCCCGCGGGGGCTTCGGCGGCTCCCGAGTGGGTGGAGGGCCGGGTTGCGGGAGCGTCCGCGGACCCGGCGTGGAACGGCTGCTCTACGCTGACGGCTTCGGCGGACACGGCGTCCGTCGAGAGCTGGGCCGCGGGAGCGTCGGCGGATACCGCGCAGGTCGTGGGCTGGGCTGTGGCGGGTACGGCATGGGCCGACGGCTGGGCGGTCGGGGCCTGGACGGACACCGGGCGGCCCGGCGACTGAGCGGAAGTGGCGGCCGGCGGCTGGGCGGGGACAGCGGGCGCCGTCCTGGTGGACCCGGCATGACCGGAGGGCTCGGCGGAGCCGAGGGTGGCCGACGGCTTGGCGGGCGAGGGAGCGGTCGACGGCTCGGCCGCTGCCGGAGCGGGCGACTCGCCGGGGGGACGCATGCGAGGGGAACGCTCCGTGTCCGGGATCGCAGACCGAGACGTGACGGCCGGGTGGTCGGTGCGGCCGGCGACGGTCGGGTCGTGCTGGGGTTCAGCCGTGTCGCAGGGTTCCGTGGCGGCCGTCGCCCGGCTCCGGCCCGGCTCCTGGTCGGTCGTGCGCGGCTGCTGCGCGAGGCCCGGGGCGGCCGCGGGCTGCGGGCCACCCAGCTCCGTCCTCGGCTGCGGCGCGACCGCAGGCGTGTCCACGTCCTTGCGCCGGTCCGCGTGCGGTGCGTCCTGCCGCCCGGTGGCAGACACCTCCTCGGCCCACTGCGGATACGCCGGCCGGGCACCGTCCACCGCGGCCTGCTCCCCCGCACTCCCGGCACATCGCCGCTCGCACGCCGGCCACCCCTCCTCGGCCGCGGTCGGCTCACCGTGGTCCGGCTCCTGCCACACCGTCTCCGGCGCTGTGCCGGTCTCCCGGCCCGCCCCCGTCGGCGGCTCCGCCCCGGCGCCCGGCCCCATGTCGCCGGTCTCGTCGGCGAGTTGGTGGACCAGAATGCCGTGCCGGAAGGCGGTCTCGCCCACCTCGGCGGTGGAACTGCCGTACACGGATAGGCGGTTGCCGCCTTCCCGGACGACCTCCACCGAGCGGTGGGCGGTGCGGGCCTCCTTGCTGAGGGCGGCGGCGAGCCGGGCGGCGTGGGGGCTGCGGACGGCCACGCGTGGGCGGAGCCGGGTGCGGGCGAACTCGCCGGCCTCCTGGTCCGCGACGAGCCTGCCGGTCTCCAGGGTGACGACCCGGTCGGCGGCACGGGCGGCCTCCTTGGGGTCGGCGGTGGTGAACAGAACCGTGCCGCCCTGCGCCGCGTGCACCCGGAGCATGCGGTGCAGCCAGTGGGCCTCACGGGCGGGGAGGCCGTCCGTGGGTTCGTCCAGGACGAGTGTGTGCGGGTCGGCGAGGAGGGCGCAGGCCAGGCCGAGTCGGCGGTCCACGCCGTGCGACAGCGTGCCGAGGCGTTCCTCGCGCAGGCTGACGAGCCCGACCGCTTCGAGCACTTCGTCGGCGCGCCGGGCCGGCACCCCGGTCGCCGCGCACAGCATGCGCAGATGCCCGCGGACGGAGCGAGACGGATGACCGGGGACGTCACCGAGAACCACGCCGACCTCATGTGCGGGGTGGGCGATGCGGTGCAGGGGACGGCCCCTGAAGTAGGTGAGGCCGCGGCCCTGTTGGAGTTCGAGCATCAGTCTGAGCGTCGTGGTCTTGCCCGCGCCCGCCTCGCCCAGGAGTGCGGTGACGCAGCCCGCGCCCGCTTCGAAGGTCACGTCGTCGACGGCGGGCGGGTGCGCCTTGCGGGGGTTGCTGGTCAGTCCGAAGGCCTGGATCACCTTAGGGAAGATAGCGCGGAATGACCGTTTTTCCGGGTATAGAAGGTTTTAACCCGGCCCGAGTTCGCGCTGTCGGACGGTCACACCTCGGGCCGGAGCATCGGCGGGTTGAGCAGAGTGGCCCCACCAGCCCGGAAAAGCTGGGCCGGGCGACCGCCCTGGCGGGTGGTCGTACCGCCGGTGGGGACGAGGAAGCCTGGGGTTCCGGTCACCTTGCGGTGGAAGTTGCGCGGGTCGAGCGCCACCCCCCACACCGCCTCGTAGACCCGGCGCAGCTCGCCGACCGTGAACTCCGGCGGGCAGAACGCGGTGGCCAGGGACGAATACTCGATCTTGGACCGGGCCCGTTCCACCCCGTCGGACAGAATCTGGGCGTGGTCGAAGGCGAGCGGCGCGACAGGCTCGCCGTCCCGTCCGTAGCCGCCCTGCGCCAGTAGTTCCTCCACCGGTGCCCAGCGCGCGTTGCTGGCGTCGCCGCCCGCGCGCGGTGCGGGGAGGTCGGGGGCGAGGGCGAGGTGGGCGACGCTGACCACGCGCATCCGGGGGTCGCGCTTGGGGTCGCCGTAGGTCGCCAACTGCTCCAGGTGGGCTCCGCCCTCCTGGGCGGGGGCGTCGGGGTCGTGGGCCCGTAGCCCGGTCTCCTCCGCCAGTTCCCGCGCCGCCGCCTGCGAAAGGTCCTCGTCGGCCCTCACGAAGCCGCCCGGCAGCGCCCAGCGTCCCTGGAACGGCGACTCGCCTCTGCGTACCGCCAACGCGCACAGGGCATGTCGGCGCACGGTCAGCACGACCAGGTCCACGGTAACGGCGAACGGCGGAAAGGCTGACGGGTCGTAGGGCATGCGGTGATCATAGTCGTCTGCCTGACGATAAACACTCCCTTCGGTACTCACTCCGACGGCTGATCCACTTCGCTCCGGCGTGCGCCCTCCGGTTCATTCCGGCACGCGTTCTCGACTCGGTCGTCCTTTCGCCGCGGCCGTGACGCCGCAGGGGCTCGCCTTTATCTCTGCGCAAGCTCACATCCCCAGCTGCAGGCCGTCCGCGGCCTCCTCGACCATGGCCAGGCCGAGCCGGCTGACCCGCACCGAGAAAGGCGCACCGGCGACCCGCAGCCCGGTCAGGCCGAGTTCGCCCAGGGGCGCGCTGTGGGCCGGGCGGAGGGTGACGGTACCTGCCGGGGCGTCGGGGCGGATGCCGGCGAGCGTGGTCAGGAGCAGGATCCCGGCAGCGGCGGCCGTGGCCGCCGGGCGGCAGGCCGCGGGGTGCGGAAGGGGAGCACTGCCCTCGCCGCGCTGCTCTCCGGCGAACATCTCCGGCAGCCGGTGGTCGAAGTGCTCAGCCGCCGCCAGCAGGCCGCGCAGCAGCCCGCCCGCCTCCTTCTCGTAGCCGGCGGCGGCCAGCCCGGCGACGGCCAGTGCCGTCTCGTGGACCCTGACGGCGCCGGACCGGTGTCCGAACGGGCTGTGTCCCGCCTCCTTGGCTCCCAGTCCGCGCAACCCCCACCCCGAGTCCATGGCCGGTCCGCCGAGCAGCCGGGCGAGCTGCTCGGTCTGCACCTTGTCGAGCAGGCCGACGGCCAGTTCGCCCGCACCGAGCAGGCCGGTGTCGAGCAGGTGCACGGCGGTGGAGCCGAGGTGGGTCAGGGGACGGCCGTCCGGGGTCAGGGCCGCCGCGGGACGGCCGCCGCCCCGGTCCTCGACCCAGAAGTCCGCCCGGAACGCCTTCCTCAGCTCCGCAGCCCACTGCCGCAGCCCGGCGCTTCCGGGCCGGTCGAAGGCATCGAGGAGGTCGGCGCCGAGCAGAGCGGCACGGTGGGCGTGGGCCTGGGTCTCGCCACGCGTGGGGCCGCCGGGCTGCGGGTCGCGGAGGTAGGTCTGGTCACCCACTGCGGTGCGCAGCCAGGCCAGGCAGCGCTCGGCGGCGGGCAGCAGTTCCCGCGTCTCCTGTTCCGGGAGTCCCCAGCGGCGGGCCTCCGAGAGCAGGACAGGGAAGAGCAGGGTGGCCTCCGTCCCCGTACAGCCCGGTGGCAGGTGCGCTCCGGCGTCGCGGCGCGGGCCGGGGATCATGCCGGTCCGCGCTCCCGGACCGCGGAGTTGGGTGCGGGCCAGCGTACGCAGAGTGCCGGCGGCGAGACGGGTGCCGAGGGGCAGGGCCATCCGGGCGGCGGCGAGTGCCTCGGCCGGGGCCAGACCACACCGCCACGGCGCCCCGGCGGCGAGATAGCAGTCGGTGGGGTGCGCGGGGTCGCGGAGCAGCAACGCCTGGAGGTCGTCGATGCCGGCCCTGAGCAGGACCGTGGCCCGCGGATCGTCGCCGGTGGCTCTGGCCGGTACCAGCGGGCTGGTCGCGGCGCGTCCCACGGCGCGCAGGGGGCTCGCGCCGTCCGGGCGCACCCGCAGCTCCACGCTCGCCGTTCCGCCCGGCGGCAGCTCGAACTCCCAGCGCAGCAGTCCGGCCGAGGCCAGCGCGTCGGACGGTGGCGGGTCCGCCGTGACCGAGGCGTTGCCGGCAGGCGTGGTCCAGCGGAGGCCGGAGTCGTGGACGCTGGCCGGGATTTCGGGTCCGGGGACGCCGGAGGCGATGGCGCTCAGGTCGGCCAGGTCCGTACCGAGGGCCGCCTCCAGAGGCAGGCGCAGGGGGTGGGGTGCGCAGTTGCGCAAGGTGATGCGCTCCGTGCCGTCGGCGTGCCGGATCCGTTCCACGACGACGTCCGGATCCGGTCCCGCCGCCGGAGAAACCCGGAGCGTGCCGACGAAACGGGCGGAGTCCGCCCCTGTCATCCGGGCCTGCACGGCGAGCGGTTCGCGGCCCGCGACACGGACCTGACAGCGCGCGAGCAGCCGTCGGCCCGCGCGGTAGAACCCTTCCAGCCCCTGGCCGGTCAACTGACCGTGTTCCGTGGAGATGGCGAGGCCGGGCAGCGCGACGCAGATCAGGGCGGCGTGTGTGGGCGGCAGCCCGCCGGCGCCGCCCGGGGCCGGGGGAACCGGTCGGGCGGGGGAGGGCCGGGATACGCGCCCGCGCGGTTGCGCGTGGCCGAGGCTGCCTTCCGCATTCGGCGGCCAGGGCGGCCCGTCCCGCAGGCGGCGGTTGTCGGTGGCGGTCAAGGGCGGAGTCGGCTGATGCATGGGCAGGCTTCCTCTGTGCGCTGTGCGCCCGTGACGTGCCGGGCGCCGGGCGGAGGGCTCCGGAGGGACGGACGGCGGCACGGCCCGTCCAGTCGTTCCGCCACTCAGGTGAACGGAGACGGACTCCTCCTGGTCACGCCCCCGCCTGCCGAAGCCGATCGGATGCCGGTGCGGTGCCGCGTCGTTCGAATCGGCCGGCCTGCGCCTGCGACCGCGAACGCCCTGGTGCGGCAGGCCGATGCGGCGCCTGCCGGAGAGCGGATGGTCACGGTGCCGTGCCCCCCCCGACGAGACTCCGGGCCCAGCGGCCGACAGCACCGGCCCAGGTCCGGCCGGCTGCCGCCCGTGCCCGTCCCCCGTTCATTCGTCCGCCCCGTTGCGACCGGCCTCCGATCGCCTGCCCTCCTGCGCGGCCCGGCCGCCGCCTGTCTCACTCCGCTCCGCCTCCTCCGCCGCACGCGTGCGCGTGCGGCCAGGCCCGGCGGCGCTGGGGCGGGTGTGCCCCGAGTGCACCTGTCGCGGCCGGGTTCCGGCCGGTCGCGGCCGGCGGTCGTCGGCGGGGTCTCCGGTGCGTCGAGGGCGGCCACGGCGGGTGCCGGAAGCGGCGGCCGACAAGTCGTCGGCATGGTGGTGAGGCGGACCGGCGTCACCGACTGCCGCGATCCCGTCCGCCGGCACGCGGCCGACGCGGTCCGTGAGTTCGATCCGCTCCGTGCGGTCCGTTCGTTCCTTCCGCAGGCAGCGGCGGATCGACTCCGGGTCCAGACCCTCGTTGCAGGCCTGGTGGAGCAGCTTGGCGAAGAGGTAGTCGGGGTCAGCGCCCAGGGCCATCGCGAAGGCCTCCCGTGCCTCCAGGTCGTCACCGGTCGACCACGCGACCCATCCCGCCAGCGTGAGCGGAGCGGCGGCGTGTTCGCCGTAGGGGCCGACGCAGCGGCGGGCCAGGGCTCGCCACAGCCGCAGGGCCGGGCCCGCCGCGTCGCCCTCCATCCAGACGGCCGCGCGGTCGCGGGTCGTGCGGTCCTGCAGTCCGAGAATCAGCGTCGCGGCCTCGTCGTGGGAGAGCAGGGTGTCGTCGCGGGCATCCGCCTGGTGGGTGCCGGACACGGGGGTGGTGGCGGCATACCGGTCGATGACCCGTTCGGCGAGGGCCAGGGTCTCCTCGGCCACGTCCGTGCGGAACGTGTCGTCGAGGATGCGGGGCACCAGTGCCATGCCTGCGCTGTCCAGGGCGATCTCCTGCTCCAGCAGGGCGCCGGACTCCCAGGGGAGCAGCCTGGCCCGCAGCTCGCGCAGGCTGCCGCGCACCTGGATCCCGGCGTAGGTCGCGGCGGCCGCGAGCACGGAGGTGCCGGGCAGGCCCATGGGGGCGCCGTCGGGCGGACAGCATGCCTCGGTCGGGCAGCAGTACGACCAGAAGCGGCCGTCCGAGACGCACAGTGCCTCGATCACCGGTACGTCGAGCCGACCGCACTCGACGCGCAGCAGCTGGGTCAGCGGCGCGAGCCGCTGCATCACGTCCCGGCCCGATTCGCCGGGCGCCGGTTCCTGGCAGACGTAGGCGACCATCTGCTCGGGCCGGGCTCCCCGGCGCTCGCCGCCGGTCACCAGGCCCTGTGCGAGCTGGCGTGCGGCCGACTCCCAGTCGTCCTTGTTGGCGGGGATGCCGAGCCGGGCGCGTCCGCCGAAGCGGCCGCGGCCGGCGCGGTCGTGGAGGGCCACCAGGACCATGCTGTCCTCGGGGCGGTACCCGAGCAGATAGGGCAGCGCGTCGGCCAGCTCGGCCGGGGTGCGCAAGGTGACCTGGGTGTCGTGGGCGGACGGTCCGAGGGGGACCGCGCCTCGGGTGATGTCGCCGTTTTCGGAGGGTCCGGTGGTTTCGCCGTGATTCGTCATGCGCAGACGATCTCCCGGATCTCGCGATTCCGGTTGGACCTGTGGATAAGTTGAATCAGGGACACGACAAAACCATGTCCGGTATCCACAGGCTCGCCCGGCTGTCGGTCCCGTCCTGTTGTATGGGACGCATGGAGCACACGAGCAACGCGGAACTGCGGACCCGGGCGGACGCCGTCCTCGCCCGTCTCGTCGGGGACGACACGGGCGCCGCCCGGCTGCGCGAGGACCAGTGGCGGGCGATCGAGGCGCTGGTCGCGGACCGGCGCCGGGCCCTGGTCGTCCAGCGCACGGGCTGGGGCAAGTCCGCGGTGTACTTCGTGGCGACCTCGCTGCTCCGTGCCTCGGGCGGTGGCCCGACGGTGATCGTCTCGCCGCTGCTCGCGCTCATGCGCAACCAGGTGGAGGCCGCGGCCCGGGCCGGCATCCACGCCCGCACCATCAACTCCTCCAACACGGAGGAGTGGGAGTCGATTCAGGCGGAGATCGCGGCCGGTGAGGTCGACGTCCTCCTCGTGTCCCCGGAGCGGCTCAACAACCCGGACTTCCGCGACCAGGTCCTGCCCAAACTCGCCGCGGCAACCGGACTGCTCGTGGTCGACGAGGCCCACTGCATCTCCGACTGGGGCCACGACTTCCGGCCGGACTACCGGCGGCTGCGCACCATGCTGGCCGACCTGCCGCCGGGCGTGCCGGTGCTGGCGACCACCGCCACGGCCAATGCACGCGTGACCGCCGACGTGGCCGAGCAGCTCGGCACCGGAGGCGCCTCGGACGCGCTGGTGCTGCGCGGGCCGCTGGACAGGGAGAGCCTCAGCCTGAACGTGCTGCGGCTGCCGGACGCCGCGCACCGGATGGCCTGGCTCGCGGACCACCTGGACGAACTGCCGGGTTCGGGCATCGTCTACACGCTCACCGTGGCCGCGGCCGAGGAGGTCACCGCGTTCCTCCGGCAGCGCGGGCATCCCGTGGCCTCGTACACGGGGAAGACGGAGAACGCCGACCGGCAGCAGGCGGAGGACGACCTGCTCGGCAACCGGGTGAAGGCGCTGATCGCCACCTCGGCGCTCGGTATGGGCTTCGACAAACCCGACCTCGGGTTCGTGGTGCACCTCGGCTCGCCCTCCTCCCCCATCGCCTACTACCAGCAGGTGGGCCGTGCGGGCCGCGGTGTCGAGCACGCCGAGGTGCTGCTGCTGCCGGGCAGGGAGGACGAGGCGATCTGGGACTACTTCGCCTCGCTCGCCTTCCCGCCGGAGGACCTGGTGCGTCGCACCCTGGACGTTCTCTCCCGGGCCGGCGGCCCCGTGTCGCTGCCCGCGCTGGAGCCGCTGGTGGAACTGCGCCGCTCACGGCTGGAGTCCATGCTGAAGGTCCTCGACGTGGACGGCGCGGTCAGGCGGGTCAAGGGCGGCTGGGTCGCGACCGGGCAGCCGTGGACGTACGACGCCGACCGGTACGCCTGGGTGGCCAGGCAGCGCGAGACCGAGCAGCAGGCGATGCGCGAGTACGCGGCCACGCCGGACTGCCGGATGGAGTTCCTGCAGCGCCAACTGGACGACGAGGCCGCGAAGCCCTGCGGCCGCTGCGACAACTGCGCGCAACCCCGCTTCACGGCCGACACCACCTCGGCCGCGCTGGACGCCGCGCGGGTCGACCTGGGCCGCGCCGGCGTCGAGGTGGAGCCCCGCCGGATGTGGCCGACCGGACTGCCGGCGATCGGCATCGATCTCAAGGGGCGCATTCCGGCCGGTGAACAGGCATCGGCGGGACGGGCCTTGGGACGGTTGTCGGACATCGGCTGGGGCAATCGGCTACGACCGCTGCTCGCTCCCCAGGCCCCGGACACGCCTGTGCCGGACGATGTCACCCGTGCCGTGGTGGACGTGCTGGCGGACTGGGCGAAGGGACCCGGCGGCTGGGCTCCGGGCGCGACCGACCCGCAGCCGCGCCCGGTGGGTGTCGTCACCGTCGCCTCGCGTTCCAGGCCCCGGCTGGTTCACTCCCTGGGCGCGCGCATCGCGGAGGTCGGCAGGCTGCCTCTGCTGGGTTCCGTCGAGTACGCGGGCGAGGCGTCCCGGGTCTCGCGCAGCAACAGTGCCCAGCGCCTGAAGGCCCTCGACGGTGCGCTGACCGTGCCGCCCGGCCTCGCCGCCGCCCTCTCCGAAGCCCAGGGGGCGGTCCTGCTGGTGGACGACTTCACTGAGACCGGCTGGACCCTGGCGGTGGCGGCGCGCATGCTCCGCAGGTCCGGGGCCCGGGGGGTGCTGCCCCTGGTCCTCGCCGTTCAGGGCTGACCGACCCGCTGCTGTTCGAATGCGGCGCCGGGTGCGACGTACGAACGTGCCGCGCTCGAACGTCCCAGGGGTCGCCGGGCACATCAACGGGTAGGGATATAAGCCACGCACCACCAGATAACAGTCGGTGGGCCCATTTGCTCGTTGCCGCATCCAAGTTCGACAGCAAGAATTGAGGTCCGCTCCCCGCACGGCTCGCCCGTGATCCGGTTGGGCTTTTGCTGCGGTGCGCGCGGCCCCGAATCCGATCTCGCCCGCAGTGTGGGCGCGTAGCCGAAGGGAGGAACGTGACCTTCGGATTCGCTCCGTCCTCGGCGGCATCGTTCTCGACGTCCGCATCCGCCGCGTCCGCCAGCCGTCTGCTCGAGCCCGCGGAATGGGCCGACGCCGGAATACCGCTGCTGCGCAATCCCCGCGAAGTCGTCAGCGGTCTGCACACCCGGCATCGCCCCCGTCCGGGCACCGCGGTCGTCGCCGTCCTCGATCCGGAGGAACGGCTGTGTGCCAGCGCCTCCTTCGGCCGGCGCGCGGCCCCGGCCGACGGCTGGATGTTCCGCAACGCGCTGCTGGCCCAGCTGCGCCGGGTCATCCCGCACGACCTGCGCCGCCGTACTCCGGTGCGGACCGCCGTACTGCTCTACTGCCGCGAGGGGGACTCGCGTTGGACCGAGGAGGACGGTGCCTGGATGTGGGGTCTGCGGGACGCGTGCACTCTGCACGGGCTGCGCTGCGGGGCGTACATCACGCTGACCCACGACGGCTGGCAGGTGCTCGGCGAGGGCCGCGGCGGACGGCGTCCCAACGCCGACTCGCCTCCCGAACCCTTCGCCCTGTCCGAGGCCCCGCCTCTGTCACCGCGTACCGGCGGCGCCACCTCCGAGGTACTGCGCCGCGCGGCCGCCCGCTGAACGCCGGCCCCTGCAAGGGAGCACCGAGCGGGCACGCCCCGCCGGGCACGGCGCCCTGAAGTCGCCCTATCGGGTGCTCGGCAGTCACACCGCGCCTCGCACCGGAGCGGACGTCCCGCCGCTCCCCGTCGAGCAACCCGAGAGATCCGGCCCGGTGCCCGCGCTGCCGGATCCTCCGCCCGCCCCACGGCGACCGCCACGACGGACAGCGGCTCCCGTCCGTCGTCCGGGCATGCCGAAGGCGCCACTGTGCGGGTCACCGCCGCGGCTCCTTCGGTACCTCCGGAGTCCCGGAGGCGCCGGAGGCAGCTCAGACGCCTGCGCCCAGCACCGAGTTGATGCGCTGCGGGTCGCCGCAGACGATCAGCAGGGCACCGGCCCGGGACAGGGCCAGCGGCAGGGCGGTGGCGGCGACGGTGTCGGGGCCGCCGTTGACAGCGACGACGACCACGGAGCGGGTCACGGCACGGGAGGCGACGGCGGCGTCCGCGTAGAAGACGTCGTCGCCCGCGTCGTGCTGGGCCCAGTAGGAGGCTTCGCCGAAGGACAGCTCGTGGTCGGCCCACGGATGCTGCGCGCCGGTGGTGATCACCAGCACGTCGCCGGGGGCGCGACCCGATTCGAGGAGCAGGTCCACTGCTTCCTCGGCCGCGTCGAGAGCGCTCTCGACCGAGGCCGGGATCAGCTGGATCTGCGGGGCCGCCGCTGCCGCGGCGGGGACGGCCGGGCCGGGCTGGCCTGGCTTGGCCACGTCACGCGGCGTGCGCTGCACCGGCGGCGTGGGCCGCAGAGGGCCGGGACGACCGGGACGCGACGGAGCCGCGGGGCGGGGGCCGGGTACGGGACGAGGGGTCGGCGCGGTACGGCCACTGGCCGGAGTGGCGCGGGGACCCTGGGCACTCTCGTGAATCTGAGGCTCCTCGGGAATGAGAGGCATGAGCTGATATTTATCAAACGTTGGTGCAGGTCACGTGAACCGGGTGGCACAACCGTGCGACCGGAACGTCAGAAATCGAAGCCGAGCTGACCCTCGATCTCCGGAACGCTTCCCTCCGCCCAGCTGCGGACCTTCTTGAGGTGCCGCCACTGGGGCAGCGCATCAAGATACGCCCACGACAACCGGTGGTACGGGGTGGGGCCCCGCTCCTCCAGTGCAGCCTTGTGCACGGGCGACGGGTACCCGGCATTGTCCGCAAATCCGAAGTCTGCATGGTCGATACCCAGTTCGGCCATCATTTTGTCGCGCTGAACTTTGGCGATCACCGAGGCAGCGGCCACAGCCACACACGATCGGTCACCCTTGATGACCGTGCGCACCCGCCACGGGGTACCGAGGTAGTCGTGCTTCCCGTCGAGGATGACCGCGTCGGGGCGGACGGGCAAGGTCTCCAGGGCGCGGACCGCCGCGAGTCGCAGTGCGGCCGTCATCCCGAGGTCGTCGATCTCCTCCGGCGAGGCATGCCCGAGGGCGTAGGACGTGACCCACCCCCGCAGCGCCTCGGCAAGTTCCGTACGTCGCTTGACGGTCAGCAGCTTGGAGTCGGTGAGGCCCTCGGGCGGTCGGCGAAGACCGGTGACCGCGGCACAGACGGTGACGGGCCCGGCCCAGGCGCCGCGCCCCACCTCGTCGACACCGGCAATGACCTTGGCTCCGGTCGTGGCGCGAAGGGAGCGCTCGACGGTGTGAGTAGGCGGTTCGTACGGCATGGCGCCCTTAGGGTACGCCGCGCTGATCCCCGAGCGACACCCCGGCCTCCCGGACGGCGCCGGGGACCGCCGGAGCCGCGGCTCACACCCCGCGTGACAGCAGCAGCGGAAGCATGAACCGATCGATCATCTCCTCGATCTCCCGGTCGCTCCATTCGCTTCCAGAAATCTTGTTCCGGTACATCATCATCGCCGGAATGGCGTCGATGACATAGCCGTTGGCCGCGTCGGTGCGCACCTCTCCCCGCTCAATACCGCGGGCGACGACGTCACCGATCAGCCGGATCGTCGGCCCCACCACCCCGTCGAAGATCACGCCATGGAACCGCTCGACCTGCAGTGGATCGCATTCGTGAATCACGGAGCGCAGCGCGAAGCCGGGGCGCGAGAACATCGCGTCCCGGGCCTGCCGGCACAGGGCCAACAGGTCCTCGCGCACGCTTCCGAGGTCGGGGGCCTCCTCCAGACGTGGCAGGCCGGCCTGCAGCGCGTCGGCGACCAGTTCCTCCTTGGAGGGCCAGCGGCGGTAGACCGCGGCCTTCCCGGTCTGGGCGCCGGCGGCGACGCCCTCCATGGTGAGGCCGTTCCAGCCGACAGTGCTGAGCTGCTCCAAGGCGGCGTCCAGGATCGCGCGTTCGAGGACCGCACCGCGCCGACGAGGGGAGGCCGCCTGGGGAGCAGCGGCAGTCCAGCGCGAGGTAACCATCTGATGTTTCTCCAGCGAGCGAGGGGAAGCGGGAAGTCCGGAGCGGGGGGGCGCGGCGCGCGACGGCAAGGGGGACGCGGCACACGAAGCGCAATTAAGTGAACGCTTGCGTTCTCTATCGGGGACTCACTACCGTTGACGCGACAGTGAACGCTGCCGTTCACTAACACCTTCATGGGGGATCCATAGTGACAACCTCTCAACTGATACCGGACCAGAAACCAGGTGCGGCCCGCCGGCAGGGGCGCCCCGGCATCGCGCTCACCGTGATTGCCGCGTGTCAGCTCATGGTGGTACTCGACGCGACGATTGTGAACATCGCGCTCCCGCACATTCAAGAGGCGCTCAAGTTCAGCACCACGGACCTCACGTGGGTGGTCAGCGCCTACACGCTCACCTTCGGCGGCCTGCTGCTCCTCGGCGCGCGGGCCGGCGACATCCTCGGCCGACGCCGGGTGTTCATGACCGGCATCCTGCTGTTCACCTTCGCCTCACTCCTCGGCGGACTCGCCCAGGAACCCTGGCAACTGCTCGCCGCCCGCGCCCTCCAGGGAGTCGGCGGCGCGATCGCGTCGCCGACCTCGCTGGCGCTGATCACCACGACCTTCCCCGAAGGCCCGGAGCGGAACCGGGCGTTCGGTGTGTTCGCCGCCGTCTCTGCGGGCGGCGGGGCCATCGGCCTGCTGGCCGGCGGCATGCTCACCGACTGGCTCGACTGGCGCTGGGTGCTGTTCGTCAACGTACCGATCGGGCTGCTGATCGCCGCCCTCACCCCGCAGTACATCAACGAGTCCGAACGGCACCCCGGACGGTTCGACATCGCGGGCGCGCTGACCTCCACCCTGGGCATGGCCGCCCTGGTCTACGGCTTCATCCGGGCCGCGGAGGACGGCTGGCGCGACAGTCTGACACTCGGGTCGTTCGCCGCCGCGGTGGTCCTGCTGCTGTCCTTCGTCTTCATCGAGACCCGGGCGAAGGAGCCCATCACCCCGCTGCGGATGTTCGCCGACCGCAACCGCTCCGGCACCTATGTGATCATGCTCAGCCTGGCCGCCGCGATGTTCGGCATGTTCTTCTACATCGTGCTGTTCGTGCAGAACGTGCTGGGCTACAGCCCGATCAGGGCCGGTCTGGCCTTCCTGCCCGTGACGGCGGCCATCGCCGTAGGCGCCGGGCTCTCGCAGCGGTTCCTGCCCGTCCTGGGCCCGAAGCCGTTCATGATGACCGGTTCGGCGCTCGTGGTCGTCGGACTCACCTGGCAGACGTTCATCAAGCCCGACAGCTCCTATCTCGGCGGAATCCTCGGGCCCATGCTGGTCTTCGGCTTCGGCATGGGGCTGAACTTCGTGACGGCGACCGTCACCGCGGTCTCCGGTGTCGACCAGCACGAGGCCGGGGCGGCTTCCGGGCTGCTCAACGCCATGCAGCAGGTCGGCGGTTCGCTCGGTCTGTCCATCCTGACCACGGTGTTCGGTTCGGCCAGCAAGGACGAGGCGAAGAAGCAGCTGCCGAAATTCCTCGCCGACGGTTCGCCGGAGCAGAAGGCGGCGTTCACCAAGACCCATCAGCTGCCCGCGCCGTGGGGACACGAGGTGCTCGCGCACGGCATCTCGACCGCGTTCGTCCCCGCCGCCGTCATGGCCGGGCTCGGGCTGCTCACCGCCTGGCTGGTGATCAAGGTCCGCAAGAGCGACCTCGAAGCGCTCGCCGGTACGGCCGGCCCGGGGATGGGCTGACCCCACCAGGTCCGTGCAGAGCCGCGGATGGCCGGACCTCCGCCAGGGGACGGGCGGCAGAGGCAGAGGTCCGGCCATCTGCGTCCCGGCCACTCGCCTCCCGGCCATCCGCATCCAGGCCGTCGGCGCCGCGATCACGAGCACGGCGCACACCATCGGAAGAGCCGACCCGGCCCACACGCCCCACACCTCCCCCGCGACTACGCCTTCCGCCCGCCCCGGCACATGCGCCGGATGGGACGGCTGCCCGGAAAACGCCTGACGGTCACGCAGAGTTCCCGCCAGGTACGGAGAGTCTCTTATGTGGATCGCGGGATTCAACTTGGGCCAGAGGGGACGGGCGGCCTCGGACCGACGAAGCTTCGCCATGGCACGCTTCGACGGTCCTCGGACGCGGAGCCCGCCTCGAGACGACAGCGCCCGGCCTCGGCGCACGTCTCCGATGTCTCAGGAGCGGCGCTGCCTCGCGGTTTTCCCCACGAGCCGGCTCCGCAGGGGCACCGAACCGCGTTATTGCCGCACGCGGTGCGAGCCCGGCCTCAGCCGGTCACCCGCCGACGCCGGTCCCGGCCCCCGTCGGCACCCATTCCGGCAGCGCCTCCGCCCGCTCCGCCCACGCGGCCGGCGGCGCTCCCGCGCTGCCGCCCGCGAGCACGCCGCCCACGATGGCGCAGGTGGTGTCCACGTCACCGCCCACCTGGGCGGTCGCCCAGAACGCCGTCTCGTAGTCGCCGAGGGCGCGTGCCGCCGACCAGAGCGCGAAGGGGACGGTGTCATGGGCCGTCGTACGGCGTCCGCAGCCCAGGACGGCCGCGACGGTGCCCGCGTCGGCGTAGTCGAGCATGTCGCGGGCGCGCCGCAGGCCCTGGCCCACGGCGCTCTTGGGGACGAGGGCGACGACCCCGTCGAGGAGCGCCTCGGGGCTCGGCGGGCCGTCGGGCGCGGCCGCGAGGGCTGCGGCGGCCGCCACGGCCATGGCACCGGCCACGGCCTCCCTGTGCTGGTGTGTGGGGTAGGCGGAGATCTCGGCCTGGTGCGTGGCCTGCTCCGGATCGTCCGCGTACCAGGCGCCCAGGGGTGCGATCCGCATCGCCGCGCCGTTGCCCCAGGATCCCCGTCCCTCGAAGAGCCCGGCGGCCAGCTCGCGCCAGTCGCCGCCTTCCCGGACGAGGCGCAGCAGGCGGTTGACGGCGGGGCCGTAGCCCCGGTCGAAGTCGTGGTGCGCGGCGAAGGAGTGGGCCAGCGCGTCCTGGTCGATGCGGTGGTGCGCGGCCAGGACGGCGACGACGGAGCAGGCCATCTCGGTGTCGTCGGTCCACTGCCAGGGAGCGGGAGGCAGCTCCCGTCGCTTGAGCAGCGGGTAGTTCACCGGCACGAAGAACTGCGAGCCCAGCGCGTCGCCGATCGCGAGTCCGCGCAGGCTGGCCAGGGCGCGCTCCAGGCGCCCCGGGGTCGGGGAATCGAAGGAGGAGGTCATCGCGGTCAGCCTAGCCGCTCATCCAGTAGGGCTCCGGGTCCCGCCAGCGGTCGAACGGCTGGTTGAGCGCGTACTTGCCGTCGTCTCCGAGAACGAGCATCCGCATCTCGGCGTTCCCCGGGTTGGAGAGCGACTCGAACTCCGCGACGGTCCAGTGGAACCAGCGCATGCAGAACAGCCGCATCGCCAGGCCGTGGGTCACCAGGAGCACGTTGGGCGGGTGGTCCGGCGCCTCGAAGCTGCGGAACAGGCTCTCCAGGAAGCCGCCGACGCGGTCGTACACGTCGGCCCCGGACTCACCCTGCGGGAAGCGGAAGAAGAAGTGTCCGTACGCGTCCCGGTACGTCTTCTGCAGCCGCACGTCGTCGCGGTCCTGCCAGTTTCCCCAGTCCTGCTCGCGTAGCCGGGGCTCCTCGCGCACGCGTATGAGATCCGGGTCGAGGTGGAAGGCGCGGAGGGTCTCGTGTGTACGCCGGTAGGGCGAGACGTACACGCTGACGCGCTCCTGGCCGAAGATCTCCCGAACGCGCTTTCCGGTCTCTTCGGCCTGCCGCCGGCCCCGCTCGGTCAGGGCCAGCGCGTGGTCGGGTTCCCGCTCGTACACGGAGTCGTCGACATTGCCGGTTGACTCGCCGTGCCGGACAAGGACGATGCGCCGTGGTCGTGCCATGCCAAAACCCTAGATCGAGTGACGAAAAATCGAGCACTCGGATGGCCCCCATACAGCGCAGGTCACACACATCTGGGTTGGAATTTCAAACGATCCAGCTCGGCTCGAGCTCCACGATGTCACCCGTGAGGGCCGCGATGTCGGCCTCCGTCTGGGCGCGCAGCGCCAGCCGCTCCACCCGTTCGGTGCGGTACTTGCCGTGCTCGGCGGCCGACCGCCACATCGAAAGGATCATGAACTCGTTTTCGGGCGCCTCCGCGAACATGCCGCGGATCATGCCGGGCGAGCCGGCCATCGCCGGGTTCCAGACCTTCTCCTGCATCAGCGTGAAGTGCTCGACCCGCTCCTCGTGGACCCGGCAGAGAGCCACCCGGACCAGGTCGCTGTCCGTGAACCGTGGTTCGAAGCCGGTCTTCACGTCGAACCGGTACTCGAACAGCTTCACCTGTCGGTCCTTGTACGTGCCGAACTGGGACGCGGCCAGGCGGTCGTGCGAACGCGCCATGAAGGAGTCGTAGAAGGCACGACTCTCCCAGAAGGCGAAGATGTGCGCCACTCCAGGTCGCTGCCGACTCCAGCCCCCGCCCTGTCCCCGAAATCCCGGCTCCCCCGGAAGCCCCGCCCATTTCCGCTGCCCCCGCTCGAAGCCCCGGCGGTCAACCACGGTGCAGCGAATCCACTTGACCAGCACCGCGCCATCGTAAGGCCATGGGGCGTGGCGTCGGTCACGCTCCGGCTGAGATCACCCGCGCATACGCCCCCGCGCGCGTGGCACGATGGACAAAGAGCCTTGGCAAAACATCAGTTGGGGCAGTGACCTCTAGGGGGAAGGGGACGCGTGGTGAGCGGTTTCAGCAAGGCGATCCGCAAGGTCGAGGTCGCGGTGAAGTGGGATCCCAGCCCTTCCGGACAGCCGCCCACCGATCTCGACGTCGTCGCCGGGACGTTCACGACGGCCGAACCGTACGGAACTCCGGCCTATCTCGTGCACTTCGACAGCCGTTCGCCCGACGGCACGATTTTTCTCAACCGGGACAGCCAGGACGGCAAGGGCTTCGGCTGGGACGAGGTGATGACGCTCGAACTGGACCGGCTCGACAGCCGGTACGCGCGCGTGGTCGTCGGAGTCGTCATCCAGCAGCGGGCCACGCACCGGACGTTCGTGAACGTCCTGAACCCGGCCGTCCGCGTCCGGGAGGGCTACAACGTACTGGCCGAGGACGACTTCGGCTCGGTTCTCGGGGCGACGGCGGCCACCGTCGCGGAGTTCGTACGCGACGGGTCCGGCGACTGGGGTTTCCGGCCCGGGCTGCACGGATTCGAGGACGACCCGGTGGTCTTCAGCCGGGAGATGGGCGGACTCGGCCGCCCCTGACAGCGGACGACCGCCCGTGACAGCGGAACAGTAAGGGGCGCCGGCCACGGCCGGCGCCCCTTACTTCACGTCACATCGACTCGTCAGCTGCAACCGCTGGTCGAGCCGCATCCCTCGCAGATGTAGCAGGAACCGGCCCGCTGCATCTTCGTACCGCAGGAGAAGCAGAGCGGGGCGTCGGCCTGGATGCCCAGCTGCATCTCCACCAGCTCGGCGCTGGTGTGCGCCTGCTTCGGGGCGGCCTTGGCCGCGACGGCCTCGGTCCGCGGGGCGGCGACGGCCTTCAGCTCCTGGGCGCGCGGCGCCGACTGGGCCAGGCCCTCGACGTCGACGTCGTCATCGTCGATGGACGGCTCGTACGAACCGGTCTCCAGGTGCCGCTGACGCTCCTCGGCGGAGTGGATACCGAGCGCGGAGCGCGTCTCGAACGGCAGGAAGTCCAGCGCCAGGCGGCGGAAGATGTAGTCGACGATCGACTGCGCCATCCGCACGTCCGGGTCGTCCGTCATGCCGGCCGGCTCGAAGCGCATGTTGGTGAACTTCGAGACGTACGTCTCCAGCGGCACGCCGTACTGGAGGCCGACGGAGACCGCGATGGAGAAGGCGTCCATCATGCCCGCGAGGGTCGAGCCCTGCTTGGACATCTTCAGGAAGACCTCGCCCAGGCCGTCGTCCGGATAGGAGTTGGCCGTCATGTAGCCCTCGGCGCCGCCGACGGTGAAGGACGTGGTGATGCCGGGACGACCCTTCGGGAGGCGCTTGCGGACCGGGCGGTACTCGATGACCTTCTCGACCGTCTCACGGATGGTCGCCTCGGTCTTCGCGGCGACCTCCTCCTTCTCCTTCTCCTTGGTCTTGGCGGAGAGCGGCTGGCCGACCTTGCAGTTGTCCCGGTAGATCGCGAGCGCCTTGACGCCGAGCTTCCAGGCCTCGAAGTAGATCTCCTCGACCTCCTCCACGGTCGCCGTCTCCGGCATGTTGACCGTCTTGGAGATGGCGCCGGAGATCCACGGCTGGATCGCGGCCATCATGCGGACGTGGCCCATCGGGGAGATGGCGCGCTCGCCCATGGCGCAGTCGAAGACCTCGTAGTGCTCGTGCTTGAGGCCGGGGGCGTCGATCACGTTGCCGTTCTCGGCGATGTGGGCGACGATCGCCTCGATCTGCTCCTCCTGGTAGCCCAGGCGGCGCAGGGCCTGCGGGACCGTGCCGTTGACGATCTGCATCGAGCCGCCGCCGACCAGCTTCTTGAACTTCACCAGGGCGAGGTCGGGCTCGACGCCCGTGGTGTCGCAGGACATGGCCAGACCGATGGTGCCGGTCGGGGCGAGGACGGACGCCTGGGAGTTACGGAAACCGTTCTTCTCGCCGAGGCGGACCACGTCCTGCCAAGCCTCCGTGGCGGCGGCCCAGACCGGGGTGTCCAGGTCGTCCATGCGGACGGCCACGGTGTTGGCGTCGGCGTGCTGCTGCATGACGCGGTTGTGGGCGTCGGCATTGCGGGCGTAGCCGTCGTACGGGCCGACGACCGCGGCGAGTTCGGCGGAGCGCTTGTAGGCGGTGCCGGTCATCAGGGAGGTGATGGCACCGGCGAGGGCGCGGCCGCCGTCGGAGTCGTAGGCGTGGCCGGTCGCCATCAGCAGGGCGCCGAGGTTGGCGTAGCCGATGCCGAGCTGACGGAACGCGCGGGTGTTCTCGCCGATCTTCTGGGTCGGGAAGTCAGCGAAGCAGATGGAGATGTCCATCGCGGTGATGACCAGCTCGACGACCTTGGCGAAGCGCTCGACCTCGAAGGACTGGTGGCCCTTGCCGTCGTCCTTGAGGAACTTCATGAGGTTCAGCGAGGCGAGGTTGCAGGACGTGTTGTCCAGGTGCATGTACTCGCTGCAGGGGTTCGAGCCGTTGATCCGGCCGGACTCCGGGCAGGTGTGCCAGTGGTTGATGGTGTCGTCGTACTGGATGCCCGGGTCGGCGCAGGCCCAGGCGGCCTCGGCCATCTTGCGGAACAGGCTCTTGGCCTGGACCTCCTCGATGACCTCGCCGGTCATCCGGGCGCGCAGACCGAACTGTCCGCCCTGCTCGACCGCCTTCATGAACTCGTCGTTCACGCGGACCGAGTTGTTGGCGTTCTGGTACTGGACGGAGGTGATGTCGTCGCCGCCCAGGTCCATGTCGAAGCCCGCGTCACGCAGGGCGCGGATCTTCTCCTCCTCCTTGACCTTGGTCTCGATGAAGTCCTCGATGTCGGGGTGGTCGACGTCGAGGATGACCATCTTGGCGGCGCGGCGGGTGGCGCCGCCGGACTTGATGGTGCCCGCGGAGGCGTCGGCGCCGCGCATGAAGGAGACCGGGCCGGAGGCGTTGCCGCCGGAGGAGAGCAGCTCCTTGGAGGAGCGGATGCGGGAGAGGTTCAGGCCGGCGCCGGAGCCGCCCTTGAAGATCATGCCCTCTTCCTTGTACCAGTCGAGGATCGACTCCATGGAGTCGTCGACGGACAGGATGAAGCAGGCGGAGACCTGCTGGGGCTGCGGGGTGCCCACGTTGAACCACACGGGGCTGTTGAAGCTGAAGATCTGGTGCAGGAGGGCGTACGCCAGCTCGTGCTCGAAGATCTCGGCGTCGGCGGGCGAGGCGAAGTACTTGTGGTCCTCACCGGCCTTCCGGTACGTCTTCACGATGCGGTCGATCAGCTGCCTGAGGCCGGTCTCGCGCTGCGGGGTGCCGACGGCACCGCGGAAGTACTTGCTGGTGACGATGTTGACCGCGTTCACCGACCAGAAGTCGGGGAACTCGACGCCACGCTGCTCGAAGTTGACCGAGCCGTCGCGCCAGTTGGTCATGACGACGTCACGGCGCTCCCAGCTCACCTCGTCGTACGGGTGTACGCCGGGGGTGGTGTGGATGCGCTCGATACGCAGTCCCTTGGTGGCCTTGGCGCCCTTCGCGCGGGAACTCCGTGCCGGACCGCTCGCCGTCTCTGTCATGCCGCCTCCCTGTACGGGCTAAAACGCCCTGAAATGCCACGATGTTCCCGTGGCACGCTGTTCTGTTTTCGCGTCGCGAGCACGCTGAGCCGCCCCCGCGACAAGTCCTGGATCGCCGTCCGACAACCGGATCCGGGTCCTCCGCCCGGTCCGGTCCGCCCGTCAGCCGGCGATGTCGACGGGCGCGGGCACCCGAGTGGGCCCGCCTGGCCCGTGATCGTCCTCCTGGCCCCCCGTTCCCGCGTCTTCGTCGTCCGCGACGGGGTCCTGGGCCGCCCGCCTGAGCTCCGCGATCGCGGCCTCGAAGTCCTCGAGCGAGTCGAACGCCCGGTAGACGGAGGCGAATCGCAGGTAGGCGACCAGGTCGAGCTCCTGCAACGGGCCGAGTATGGCCAGCCCCACGTCATGGGTGGTCAGCTCGGCGCTTCCGGTGGCCCGCACCGCCTCCTCGACCCGCTGGCCGAGCTGGGCGAGTGCGTCCTCGGTGACAGGCCGTCCCTGACATGCCTTGCGCACGCCGTTGATGACCTTGGTACGACTGAATGGCTCGGTGACTCCGGACCGCTTGACCACCATGAGCGAGCAGGTCTCCACGGTCGTGAAACGACGGGAGCAGTCCGGACACTGGCGGCGCCTGCGGATCGACGTGCCGTCGTCGGTCGTACGACTGTCGACCACACGGCTGTCGGGGTGCCTGCAGAAGGGGCAGTGCATGATCTCCAACCCTCCTCACAGCAGACTCAATAGCCTCGATGGGCCACATGGGCCCCTCGAAGCAGCCCCAAGCATAGGCGATCTCAGAGAGACCGGAGACCCGGGGGACCACAACTTGTGGGCTGCTGTAGCAATCCAACCACTAGATGTGGTGATTGGCAGATACATCACCAGGTTGCGCGTGTCGCACACGTACCGCTAGGGCGGATACGGAGATACCGTGGGCGCCGCACGGAGGTCACGTGCGACTCCGGCGCAGATGGGGACGGACATCCCGGTCGGCGGCGGCCCGGATGGCAGACTGGGCACACCCACAAGGCCGTCCCCCGGCGGTGAAGAGTACAACGATGGTCTCTTTTGCCTGCCGGGTACCGCGTGAGCCATACACCCGGACATGCGATCACGTACGGTGAACCGCGTTTTTTCACTCGAACGTGTGTTTGGCGCAACCTTTCGAAAGCAACTACCGTTGTCCAGCAGGGAGACCATCGAGAGGGGCCGACGTGACCACGACCGCAGACAGTGCCACCATCACCGCCCAGGACCGCTCCCAGGGCCGAATCGACCCGGTGCATGCCATGAACGAAGCCGTGAATCCCGAGGGACACAAGCGTTCCCTGCCGGGCCGACCTCCAGGCATCCGGGCGGACAGCTCGGGCCTCACCGACCGGCAGCGCCGGGTGATCGAGGTGATCCGGGACTCGGTGCAGCGGCGCGGCTACCCGCCGTCGATGCGGGAGATCGGTCAGGCCGTCGGCCTGTCCAGCACGTCCTCGGTGGCGCACCAGTTGATGGCACTGGAACGCAAGGGCTTCCTGCGCCGCGACCCGCACCGCCCGCGCGCCTACGAGGTGCGCGGCTCCGACCAGGCCGTGACCGTGCAGCCCACGGACACCGCCGGCAAGCCCGCCGCGTCGTACGTCCCGCTGGTCGGCCGGATCGCCGCCGGTGGGCCGATCCTCGCCGAGGAGTCGGTCGAGGACGTCTTCCCCCTCCCCCGGCAGCTGGTCGGTGACGGCGAGCTGTTCGTGCTCAAGGTCGTCGGTGACTCCATGATCGAAGCCGCGATCTGCGACGGCGACTGGGTCACCGTCCGCCGCCAGCCTGTGGCCGAGAACGGCGACATCGTCGCCGCCATGCTCGACGGCGAGGCCACCGTCAAGCGCTTCAAGCGCGAGGACGGCCACGTCTGGCTCCTCCCCCACAACGCGGCCTACGAGCCGATCCCCGGCGACGACGCCACCATCCTGGGCAAGGTCGTCGCGGTACTGCGGCGCGTGTGACGCCTGCGGCGGGCGGCCAATCCCGCCCGCCCTCCGATCGGGCCCCGGGACCCCTGCGCCGGTTCCGGGGTCCTGCACTGTCCGGACCCCGGCGACCACCTGCCCCGGATCGGGGGTTGGGGGGGGGCGGGGCGGGGGGGCCCCCCCCCGCCGACAACGCCCCCCCCGCCCGCGCCCCCGCCGCCCGCCGGGGCCCCGCGGCGATGGGCGCCCCCGCCCGGCGGGG
>NZ_JBIBAK010000001.1:1130658-1244703 GCF_042899865.1 Streptomyces sp. NPDC013157
GGCCCCGGGCCCCCGGGCCCGGGGGCCGGGGCCCGCCGCTGGCCGCCCCCGGGCACCCCCCGCCCCGGGCGGGGGGGGGGCCGGCCCGGCGCCGGGCCCCCCCAACCCCCGATCACTCCGCCTCCGCCTCCGCCTCCGCCTCCGCCTGCCGTGCCGCCGCGTCGATCGCCGCCAGCGACCTGCGGACCTGGTTGCGGTCCGTGGTGTACCAGAAGTCGGGCAGTGAGGACTTGAGATATCCGCCGTACCGCGCGGTGGCCAGCCGCTGGTCGAGTACGGCGACCACGCCGCGGTCGCCCGACGCGCGTACGAGGCGGCCGGCCCCCTGGGCCATCAGGAGCGCGGCGTGGGTGGCGGCGACCGCCATGAAGCCGTTGCCGCCGGCGTCCTCGACGGCCTTCTGCCGGGCGCTCATCAGCGGGTCGTCCGGGCGCGGGAACGGGATCTTGTCCATGACGACCAGCTGGCAGCTGGGGCCGGGGACGTCGACGCCCTGCCAGAGCGACAGCGTGCCGAAGAGACAGGTCCTGGGGTCTGCGGCGAAGTTCTTGATCAGCTCGCCGAGGGTCTCCTCACCCTGCAGGAGGACCGGGAACTCGGGAATCCGGACGCGCAGTTCCTCGGCGGCCTGCTGCGCGGCCCGCATCGAGGAGAAGAGGCCGAGCGTACGGCCGCCGGCGGCCTGGATCAGCTCGGTCAGTTCGTCGAGCATGTCGGCGCGGTCGCCGTCCCGTGCGGGGCGTGACAGGTGCTTGGCGACGTAGAGGATGCCCTGCTTCGGATAGTCGAAGGGCGAGCCGACGTCGACGCCCTTCCACTGCGGGAGGTCCTCGCCCTCCGTGCCCTCCGGGGCCAGGCCCAGGGATGCGCCGACTCCGTTGAAGTCACCGCCGAGCTTGAGGGTCGCCGAGGTGAGGACGACCGAGCGGTCCGCGAAGAGCTTCTCCCTGAGCAGGCCGGACACCGACATCGGGGCGACCCGCAGGGAGGCGCCGAAGCGGTCGTGGCGTTCGTACCAGACGACGTCCCACTCGGAGCCGTTCACGATCCGCTCCGCCACGTCGTGCACGGTCTCCACGGAGGCCAGCGCCTGCTTGCGGACGGCGTCCTCGTCCTGGACCGACTTGTCACGGGTGGTACCCAGCGCGGAGATCACGGTGCGGGCGGCGTCCCTGAGCGCCGCCAGGGCGTAACCGAGATCCTCCGGGATCTCCTCCAGGCGGCCCGGCAGGGCCAGCTCCATCAGCCGCTCGAAGCCCTCGGCGGCGGTCTGGAGCTGGTCGGCGGCCTTCTCGTCGACCAGTTTGGCGGCGCGCCGGACCGCGCGGTTGACCTGACCCGGGGTGAGTTCGCCGGTGGCGACGCCGGTGACGCGGGAGACCAGTTCGTGCGCCTCGTCCACGATCAGCACCTCGTGCTGCGGGAGCACCGGGGCGCCCTCGATGGCGTCGATCGCGAGCAGGGCGTGGTTGGTGACGACCACCTCGGCGAGCTTCGCACGCTCACGGGCCATCTCGGCGAAGCACTCGGCGCCGTAGGCGCACTTGGACGCGCCGAGGCACTCCCGGGAGGAGACCGAGACCTGGGCCCAGGCCTTGTCGGAGACGCCCGGCGTGAGGTCGTCGCGGTCGCCGTTCTCGGTCTCGTCGGCCCAGTCGCGCAGGCGCAGCAGGTCCTGACCGAGCTTGCTGGTGGGCGCGGCCGCCTCGAACTGGTCGAAGAGGCCCTCCTCCTCGTCCTGCGGCATGCCCTCGTGCAGCCGGTGCAGGCACAGATAGTTCGACCTGCCCTTGAGCATGGCGAACTCCGGGCGCCGGCGCAGCAGCGGGTGCAGGGCGTCGACGGTGCGCGGCAGATCGCGCTCGACGAGCTGTCTCTGCAGGGCGAGGGTCGCCGTCGCGACGACGACCCGCTCTCCGTGGGCGAGCGCGGGCACCAGGTAGCCGAGCGACTTTCCGGTGCCGGTGCCGGCCTGGACCAGCAGATGGGATCCGTCGTCGATCGCTTCGGCGACCGATTCGGCCATGGTCACCTGGCCGGGGCGCTCCGTACCGCCGACAGCTGTGACAGCGGCATGCAGGAGTTCAGGGAGTGAGGGCTTCGTCATAGCGCGACCACCCTACGACCCGGCACTGACAACCGGGCGATCAATGCGGGGACGAGGGGTGGGATCACGCCGAGGGCTCCTGGGCGGGCAGGCCAAGGGGGAAGGCCGGATCCGGGACCGGGCCGCCCGGATTTTTTCCGGACCACCGGGAACTCGACAGATCGCCGCTTCGTACTACATGTGTACACGCAATCACTCAGCGCTACATCAGATGACGTAGGGACCGGTCCCGGATCATGAGGGCGGCCCGTTTGGCAGGCAGGTCGACCTCGGAGGCGTAGCGGAAGCCCGCGTTGAGGAAGGCGGCCACGGAGGGGGTGTTATGGAGATCGGGTTCCGCGACGACGCGGGCGCAGGCGGGGCGGTGATCGAGTACGTGGTCGGCCACGGCTCTGAGCAGGGCGGACCCCAGTCCTCGTCCTCGGTCGGCGACATCGCCGACGAGAAGATGGACACCGGTGTCGTGCGGGCGGGCCGGATAGTGGCGGGCGAGCGGGTCCAGGTCGGCTCGATAGATCTCCCAGTAGCTCATCGGGGTGCCGTCGAGCACGCCCAGACACGGCACGCTGCGTCCGTCTCCCGCGAGCTGGGCGCGCAGATGGTCCTCCGTCTGCGCCCGTGAGCCGGCCAGCTGCCAGAACGCGGCCACGGCAGGGTCGTTCATCCAGTCGCTGATGACCGGCAGGTCACGTTCGACCTGGACCGGCAGCAGGTGGAAGACGCCGACCGGCGTCTCGGTCGGGCCCCAGGTGCCGACCTGGTCGAGCAGGTCGGGCGACCCCGGCGGGTATAGGGGGCCGCGTCTCTCGTGAACGAGCCCGGGGGCTCGTTCGTCGGTCTCGGGAGTCGTCCCGGCGATGAGGGCGAGGAGTTCGCCGGGCAAGCGGAGGTCCAGGGTGTCCTCGCAGTCCCTGATGTCCTCGGCGGTTCCGGAACGGCCTGGGTGGCCGGTGGGTCCGGGGCGGACCGGGACGGGGCCTGTGTCGGCGCTCGCGTCGGTGGGAGGCATGGTGCGCTCCTCTCAGGAGACGAGGTGGGTCATGTTCCTCGGTCGGTGGACGAAGGGCGGTGAATGCGGCTCGGTGAATGCGGCTCGGCGAATGCGGCTCGGCGAATGCAGTCGGTCGGCGAAGGGCGGTGCACGAAGGCCGGAGGCAGTGTCGATGGGGTCAGCAGGGCGCGGAGTGGAGGGGGTTGGCGATGGTGACGTAGACGGACTGGGTGTCGACCGGGCCCACGAGTTCATCGAGGCCGTGCAGCCGGGTCAGCAGGTTGGCCTTGCAGCGCAGGACGGGTGAGTCGAGCAGGCGGCCGGGCAGGGGGCTGCGCAGCCGGGCGGGACCGGTGGCCGCGTCGGTGAGGAACCGGCGGAACGCCGCGAGCAGCAGCCGCTCGTCGGCGAGCCGCTGGGAGCCGAACGCGCCGATCAGGCCGAGCACGTTGTTGATGCCGAGGTAGTAGGCGAAGCGTTCGTCGGTGACCTCGTCGGAGACGAAGGTGTCGCTGTGCTCGCCGACACCGGGCAGCCTGGCGTCGAGGTCGGCCCGTCGGGACTCGCGGAAGTAGTAGCCCTGGTTGTCGCGGTAGAGCCCGCCGGCCGGCCAGCCGTCGGTGTCCAGCAGGAGGAGGGTGTTCTGCTGGTGCGCCTCCAGGGCGATGCCGACCTCGCCGTCCAGCCAGAGCACCGGGCGGACGACCTGCTCCAGGTAGCGCAGGAACCACTCGGCGCTGACGGCGCCCACGGGTCGGCCGGTGCGTTCGGCGAGCCGGGAGACCACCCGGGCCAGCCGGGAGCGGTACGGGCGGGGCCTGCCGTTCGCCGCCGGGACGTCGAGGGGCCGGGGCGTGACCAGCCCGGCGACGCAGGACACGTCGTCGGTGGGGGCGAACGGGTTGTGCCGGATCACCACGTCGAGTCCGGTGACGGGCCGGCCGTCCAGGCCGTCGACGGCCAGCCAGGCGGGGTCGCGCACGATGTCGAAGCCGGGGTGGGCGGCCTGCCACTGCTTGGCGAGGCCGGTACGGAGCAGGCGGTGCACCTCGACGCCTCGGTGGAGTTCCTTGCGGAGGTTCTCCCGGCGGGAGTTGGTGATGCGCAGGCCGAGCGACAGCTTGAGCATGGCGGGGGCGCCGGTGCGGTGGACGGTTCGTACGGAGGAGGTGGGACACCAGGGGGCGCCGAGTGGGCCCAGGTCGCGCAGGAGCCCGGCGTCGAGGAGGGCGGCGGTCTCCTCGCGGTGACCGATCTCGCGGGCCTGCCACGGATGCAGGGGTAGGGCGGCGGCACAGCCCTCGGGCAGGGGCAGGGCCGTGCCGGCCAGGCGTTCCATGAGGTCGGGTGCGGGGACGGGACGGCCTCGCTCGGTCCAGGCCGAGTCGGTGGCGAGCAGGGAGGAGGCGACCGCGATCCAGTGCAGGGGGAAGGAGCCGCGCAGCTCCGGTGAGTAGAGCCGGGCTTCGGACTCGGTCAGGCCCTCGCGGCTCTTCGGGGTCGGGTGCAGCGGGTGCCCGAGGAGGAGTGCCTGCTCGGCGGCGAGGAAGCGGTCGGGGCCGTCGGCGGGGTGGGCGCGCCGGTCCGCGATGAAGGTGACGGTGCGACGCAGGGAGTCGGCGACCCGGGCCACGAGGTCGGCGGTGTCCGGGGTGGCCCGGGCGCTGCCGGGAGCCTTGTCGGCAGCGTGGCCGACCGTGCCTCCGGTGTGGGTCGCTGCCGTGCCTCCGGTGTGGGTCGCTGCCGTGCCTCCGGTGTGGGTGGCCGCCCTGCCTTCGCCGTGGGCCGCCGTGCTCCTGGTGCGGCCGGTGCTGCCTCCGGCGGGGCCGGTGCCGTTCTCGGCATGGCCCGGGTCGACCTCGGCGTGGCCTGTGTCGACCCCGGCCCGGTCGGCGGTGCCCGCCGGTCCCGTGGGCGTCTCGCGGGTGAGCAGGGCGGCGAGGGCGACCGCGTCCACGGGTGGGGCGGTGTCGGGGGCGCCGGCCAGGCGGGGCTGGCCGAAGCGGTGCCAGCCGGTCGGGGACCAGTGGCGGATCGGGGTGACCAGCGCCGTACCGCTGGCGGGGAGGGGGATGCGGAGGGCGCCGGTGTCGGGCGTGGGCAGGTCCGTCTCGCGTACCCAGCAGCGAAGCAGGTTCTCCACGGCGGCGGCCTGGGCGGCGATGTACGGGTCGGGGTGTTCGAGGAGGTCACCCGTGTCGTCGCGTGGCCGCTCGGGCTGGGAGGTACGGCCTCGTTGCTGGGGGACCGACTCGGCGAGCGGAAGGGGGCGTCCCTGTGGGCCTTGTTCTCCGTTGTCGTCGGGCGCGGGGGTGGCGTTCAAGGCGGGTTCCTCGGGGCTCGGGCGGTGCGGTGTTCGGCGTCGTGGCGGCGAACCGGGCTGGTCGGTTGGTGGGTCGGGTGCTGAGTGTCCTGATGAGAGGGGTGCGGATGATGTGGGGTGGTTCGTTTCGTGGGGCGGTCGGTGCGCTCCGGGGCCATCGGCCGGCCAGTTCGTCCGAGGTGCTCCGGCCGGGCGAGGTGTGCCGGCCGGCCGGGCTGCCGTCGGCGGTTCGGCGGACAGGTGCCGTCCGGATGGTCCGGACGGTCCGGACCATCCGAGCGGTGCGGGTGATCACCGGTCCGGACGGCACTGGCTGTCCGAGCCGCCCCGGCGGTCTGGACGGCACTGGCTGTCCGAGCGGCCCCGGCGGTCCGGACGGCCGCGGCGACGGATCCGCTCCGGACGGCTCGGGCGGCGGGTTCGTGTCGGGGGTGCCGGCCGACCGGGGCTTTCCCGGGGCGACGGTCAGCCGTCCGGTTCCTTGCGGCCCTCGGGGCGTCGGGGCCGGGCACCGTGGGCGGCCGGGTCGCGGGCCACGGCCGTCACGGCGTCGGCGAGGCGGTCCAGTACGGCGGCCGCCTGTTCGTCGGTGATGGTCAGGGGCGGCAGCAGTCGTACGACACCGCCGTGCCGGCCGCCGAGTTCGACGATCAGGCCCCGTTCCAGGCAGGCGCGCTGCACGGCCGAGGCCAGTTCGGGAGCGGCGGGGCTCGGCCCGGGCCGGGCTTCACCGTCCCGCCCCCTCGCCGCAGCGCCCGTAGCCGCAGCGCCCGTAGCCGCAGCGCTCCGCGCCGCCGCGACCGCATCACCGCCCTCCTGAGCCCGCGCCTCCCTCGCGCGGTCCTCGGTCTTCTCCGTGGGCTCCTCCCCCTCCGGGTCCACCAGCTCCACCCCGATCATCAGGCCCCGCCCCCGCACGTCTCCGACGCACGCGAAGTCGTCCTGGAGTCGGCGGAGTTGGGAGAGCATCCGGGCGCCGAGCCGGCCGGCTCGTTCGGCGAGGGCGTTCTCGCGGACGTGGGCGAGGGTGGCGGTACCGGCGGCCATGGCGAGTTGGTTGCCGCGGAAGGTGCCGGCGTGGGCGCCGGGCTCCCAGACGTCGAGGTCGTCGCGGTAGACGACGACGGCGAGGGGAAGGCTGCCGCCGATGGCCTTGGACAGGACCATCACGTCGGGGGTGACGCCGCTGTGTTCGACGGCCCAGAAGGCGCCGGTCCTGCCCACCCCGGTCTGGATCTCGTCGGCGATCAGCGGGATGGAGCGGTCGGAGGTGAGCCGGCGCATCCGGCGGAGCCAGTCGTCCGGCGCGGGGATCACCCCGCCCTCGCCCTGCACGGGTTCGAGGATCATGCCGGCGGGGAGGGGGACGCCGGACTTGGGGTCGTCGAGGACGGTCTCGGTCCAGCGGGCGGCGAGTTCGGCGCCGCGGGGGCCGCCGACGCCGAACGGGCAGCGGTAGTCCTGGGGGTAGGGCAGCCGGGCGACGCGGACGTCGCCGGCTCCGCCGGAGGCGGCCAGGGCACCGGTGGTCATCCCGTGGTAGGCGCCGGTGAAGGCGAGGATGCCGGTGCGGCCGGTCGCGGCCCGGACGAGTTTGAAGGCGGCCTCGACGGCGTCCGTGCCGGCGGGCCCGCAGAACTGGACGCGGGCGCGGTCGGCGAGGCCCGGCGGCAGGGTGCGGAACAGTTCGGTGATGAAGGCGTCCTTGACGGGGGTCGCCAGGTCCAGGACGGAGAGCGGGGCACCGGAGTCGAGGACCTTGCGGATCGCTTCCAGCACGACGGGGTGGTTGTGGCCGAGGGCGAGGGTGCCGGCGCCGGAGAGGCAGTCCAGGTAGCGGCGTCCGTCGGCGCCCTCGATGGTCAGGCCACGGGCCCGCACCGGCACGATGGGCAGGGCGCGCGCGTAGGTACGTGCCCGCGACTCACGCGCCGACTGGCGCCTCAGGATCCCCTCCTGTGCCTCGCGCGCTCCCCCGAACGTATCCCCGGTCACCGGTTCCGTCACGGCCACGGCTCGCTGTCCTCCCCGCTGTCCAGAGGCGAGTTGATCGGCGGGCACCGGGCACAGGCAGCCGGACCCCCACCGCTACCAACCCCGGACCGCCCGGCGGGTTACGGGTCACTTCAAGATCATTGCCGTGAGCTTGCCGTTCCCGGCCCGGCCGACGTCCGACCCGTCGGACGGGGATTCACCCGGGTCACCTGCGACGCACCGATCCCACCGGCGAACCGGGGTTGCCTCGCTGGTGGGGCCCGTAGCAAAACCGTTGCCCGTCCATCGGGAGCGCCGCACAGCGAGCGCATAGTGTGTGGCGCTGAAGTTCCTTATCAACAGGGGGAGTCACCACCATGCGATCCATCCGGCCGTCGTTCGCCCTTCGAGGTGGAGGGGGCGCGCCGCGTGCGCTGGCGGCCGTCTCCCTCGCCTCGGTGCTGGCGCTGACCGCCACCGCCTGCAGCGGCTCCGGGGACGACAACGCCGGCGGCCCGGCGTCCGCGTCCGCCACGGCCGACACCGGTGACGGCAAGATCAAGATCCCGGACGACATCAAGAAGAGGCTCAAAGAGCACGGGATCGACATCGACAAGTGGAAGAACGGCGCCTGGCAGAACTGGGACAAGGACGACTGGCTGCGCGAGGCCAACGACTTCATCAATCCCATCATCAAGGGCCTGTGGGACCCGAACCGGATGCGGGACGCCAACGACCCCGACAAGGACAAGGGCGTCGACGACAACGACCTCTCCGGTGACCAGGGGGTGACCGACCCCACGCCGGAGCCGGTCCAGGCGAAGGCGGTGCGGCCTGCGTACCACGCGAGCGCGGCCACGGCCGGGAAGGTCTTCTTCGACTCCCCCGAAGGCACGATGGTCTGTTCGGCGACGGTCGTCGAGGACCCGGCGCACCCGGGCAAGTCCAACCTGGTGTGGACGGCGGGGCACTGTGTGCACGCCGGAAAGAAGGGCGGCTGGTACCGCAACATCGCGTTCGTGCCGTCGTACAACGACAAGGGGCTGACGGGTTCGGCGCTGGCGGCGGCGACCCGTTCGGAGGTCGCGCCGTACGGCGTCTGGTGGGGCGACGGGGCCCAGACCTCGCAGCAGTGGATCGACCAGGGCGGCGAGACGGGCGGCGACGGGGCGTCGTACGACTACGCCGTGATCCATGTGACGCCAGAACAGGGCAACGGCGGCAAGTCGCTCGAGGAGACGGTGGGTTCGGCGTTGCCGGTGAACTTCGACGCGCCTGCGGTGCCGAAGGTGTCGAGCATGACCGCCACCGGGTACCCGGCGGCGAAGCCGTACGACGGGTCGCTGTTGTATCAGTGCGCGGACAGGCCGGGGCGGCTGTCGGTGGATGCGTCGGCGCCGACGATGTACCGGATCGGCTGCACGATGACCGGCGGCGCGTCGGGCGGCGGCTGGGTGGAGACGGGTGCCGACGGCAAGCCGGCGCTGGTGTCCAACACGTCGATCGGGCCGGTCGGTTCGGGGTGGCTGGCGGGGCCGCGGTTCGGTGATGTGGCCAAGGGGGTTTATGAGGGGGTCAGCAAGGAGTTTGCTGACCAGTGAGGGGTGAGATTCGCCTTCGCGCCATGGTTCGACAGGTGCGTGGGCGGGTGACTCGCCGTCGTGGTTGATCGCGCAGTTCCCCGCGCCCCCAAGACATGAAGGCCCGCCCCCGCAGAAAGGGGGCGGGCCTTCACTTGCGCGGTGTCACGCGGCCGGAGCCGGGGCGTACGGCGTCAGTTCTGCCGCCAGTTCCTCGTGGACGCGGACCTTGAGGAGGGTGCCCTCGGCGGTGTGCTCCTCCGAGAGGACCTCGCCCTCGTTGTGGGCGCGGGCGACCAGCTTGCCGTGGGTGTACGGGACCAGGGCCTCGATCTCGACCGACGGGCGGGGCAGCTCGTTGTCGATCAGGGCGAGGAGTTCCTGGATGCCCTGGCCGGTGCGGGCCGAGACCGCGAGCGAGCGCTTCTCGTTGCGCAGCAGCCGCTGGAGGACCAGCGGGTCGGCCGCGTCGGCCTTGTTGATCACGACGATCTCGGGTACGTCGGTGGCACCGACGTCCCTGATCACCTCGCGCACGGCGGCCAGCTGCTCCTCCGGGGCCGGGTGCGCGCCGTCGACCACGTGGAGGATCAGGTCGGAGTCGCCGACCTCCTCCATGGTGGAGCGGAACGCCTCGACCAGGTGGTGGGGCAGGTGGCGGACGAAGCCGACGGTGTCCGCGAGGGTGTAGAGGCGGCCACTGGGCGTCTCCGCGCGGCGGACGGTCGGGTCCAGGGTCGCGAACAGCGCGTTCTCGACCAGGACGCCGGCGCCCGTGAGGCGGTTGAGCAGGGAGGACTTGCCGGCGTTGGTGTAGCCCGCGATGGCGACGGACGGCACCTTGTTGCGGCGGCGCTCCTGGCGCTTGATCTCGCGGCCGGTCTTCATCTCCGCGATCTCCCGGCGCATCTTCGCCATCTTCTCGCGGATCCGCCGCCGGTCCGTCTCGATCTTGGTCTCACCGGGACCACGGGTGGCGAGGCCGCCGCCCTTGCCGCCGCCCATCTGGCGGGACAGCGACTGACCCCAGCCTCGCAGCCTCGGCAGCATGTACTGCATCTGCGCGAGCGAGACCTGCGCCTTGCCCTCGCGGGACTTGGCGTGCTGGGCGAAGATGTCCAGGATCAGGGCGGTCCGGTCGATGACCTTGACCTTGACGACGTCCTCCAGCTGGATCAGCTGGCCCGGGCTGAGCTCACCGTCGCAGATGACGGTGTCCGCGCCCGTTTCGACGACGATGTCGCGGAGCTCCAGGGCCTTGCCGGAGCCGATGTAGGTGGCCGCGTCGGGCTTGTCCCGACGCTGGATGACGCCGTCGAGGACGAGCGCGCCCGCGGTCTCGGCGAGGGCGGCCAGCTCCGCGAGGGAGTTGTCCGCGTCCTGCACGGTGCCCGAGGTCCACACCCCGACCAGCACGACCCGCTCCAGGCGGAGCTGTCGGTACTCGACCTCGGTGACGTCCTCGAGCTCCGTGGAGAGGCCCACGACGCGGCGCAGGGCCGCGCGCTCGGAGCGGTCGAACTGGTCGCCGTCCCGGTCTCCGTCGATCTCGTGGCTCCAGGCGACGTCCTCTTCCATCAGGGCATCGGCCCGAAGACCGTCGGGGTAGTCCTGCGCGAGGCGCCTGGTGTCCTGGGAAGGGGAAGAAGAGGAGGTCATTGGGTCCTTACGTCGATGGGAGTGCCGAAGCCGGCCTTCGACTTCTCAACGTACGAGTACCCCGGGAGATTCCCCGCGACCCGTACCGTGCCGGCCTCACGATGGTCGCACGGTACGCCCCGTCCCGGCACCGTGTTATTCCGGGGGCCGCCCCGCCGTCACTTCTTGGTGTGCTTCTTCGGGGCAGCGGCCTGCTTCCAGTCGGGGTGGCCGGGCATCGGCGGGGTCTTCGCGCCGTACAGCCAGGCGTCGAAGAAACCGGTCAGGTCGCGGCCCGCGACCGCGGAGGCGAGGCGGACGAAGTCGGCGGTCGTGGCGGTGGCGTCCCTGTGCCGCTGGACCCAGATCCGCTCCAGGCGCTCGAAGGCGGGCTTGCCGATCTCCTGGCGCAGGGCGTAGAGGGCGAGGGCGGCACCGTCGTAGATGTTGGGGCGGAAGATGCTGATCTTCTGGCCGGGCTCGGGTGCCTTGGGCAGGGCGGGCGGCCCGCCTTCGGCGCGCCAGCGGTCGGAGGCGCCGTACGCGGCCTTCATCCGGTCGATCATGGGCTGGTGGCCCTTCTCCTGCGCGTACAGCTCCTCGTACCAGGTGGCGTGGCCCTCGTTCAGCCAGACGTCGGACCAGACGCGGGGGCTGACGCTGTCGCCGAACCACTGGTGGGACAGCTCGTGCACCATGACCGACTCGATGTACCACTTGGGGTACGCGGGCTCGGTGAACAGGTTCTTCTCGAAGAGGGAGAGGGTCTGGGTCTCCAGCTCGAACCCGGTGGACGCCTGTGCCATGAGCACGCCGTACGTCTCGAACGGGTAGGTCCCGACCTTGCTCTCCAGCCAGGCGATCTGGTCCGGGGTCTTGGCCAGCCAGGGTTCGAGCTTCTTGGCGTCGGCGCTCGGGACGACGTCCCGGACGGGCAGGCCGTGCGGGCCGGTGCGGTGCAGCACGGCGGAGCGGCCGATGGAGACCTGGGCCAGCTCGGTGGCCATGGGGTGCTGGGTGCGGTAGGTCCAGGTGGTCTGGCCGCCGACCCGGGCGGAGTCGGTGGGCAGGCCGTTGGCGACGACGGTGTAGCCGTTCGGGGCGGTGATGTGGAAGGTGAACATCGCCTTGTCGGACGGGTGGTCGTTGCACGGGAAGACCAGGTGGGCGGCGTCGGCCTGGTTGGCCATGGCGAGCCCGTCGGTGGTGCGCACCCACCCGCCGTCCTGGCCCTTGGCGGAGACCGGGTCGCTGGTGTGCTTCACCGTGATCCGCGTCCAGTCGCCCCGCCGCAGCGGCTGGTCCGGCGTGACGACCAGGTCCTCGCCGGCGCCGGCGAAGGCGGCCGGCCGGCCGTCGACCTCGACGGACTCGACCTTGCCGTGCGCGAAGTCGAGGTTGAGGCGGTCCAGGTCCGCGGTGGCCCAGGCGTCGATGGTGGTCACGGCCTGCAGCGGCTTGTCGTTGCTGCCCGGATAGGTGAAGGAGAGGTCGTACGACGCCACGTCGTACCCCGGGTTGCCGAGGTACGGGAAGAGCCGGTCGCCGACGCCGAGCGGGGCCGGCGGGGCGCTCGCGCCGAGGAGGGCGACGGAGACGGCGGAGGCGAGGAGGGCGGCGGCCCGCCGGTGCCGGAGCGGTCGGCTGGCGCGCCGTGACGGGCGGGTGCGGAGGGTGAGCGGCATGGACCACCGCTACCAGCCCACTCCGCGCTCACGGCGCCGACGCGCGACCAAACCACTCGATCGGGTAGGTCATTGGTGTTGCGCTCGGCCGACGTCGTACACACCGGGCACGTTGCGCATCGCGCGCATCAGGGCGGGCAGGTGGGCCGCGTCCGGGAGCTCCACGGTGTACGTGTGCCGGACCCGCTGCTGGCTGGGAGGTTCCACGGTCGCCGAGACGATCTCGGCGCCCTCCTGGGCCATCGCCTCGGTGAGGTCGGCGAGCAGATGGGGCCGCCCGAACGATTCGGCGACCAGGGTGACCCGGCAGGCGGTGCTGTCGCCCCAGGTCACGGCCACCTCGGGGCGCCCAGTGCCCTTCATGTGCGCCACCGAGGCGCACTCCACGCGGTGCACGGTGACCACTCCGCCGCGCACGGCGAAGCCGGTGACCTCGTCGGGCGGTACGGGGGTGCAGCAGCCGGCGAGGCGTACGGTCGCGCCGGGCCGGTCGGGGATCACCGCATTCGCGGTCCTGGGGGCGGTGCTGGGGGCGGTGCCGGAGACCAGGGGGTCGGGTACGGGACGGCTGGGGGCCGGGGCCGGCGGCTCCCCGGTGCTGTCCGGGTGGGCGGCCAGCCAGCGCTGGATGGCGATCCGCGCCGCCGGGGTGTGGGCGTGCTCCAGCCACTCCCGGGAGGGCTCGGAGGCCGGGTCCTGGCCCATCAGGAGCTGGACGGTGTCGCCGTCCTTGAGGACCGTGCTGAGGGTCGCGAGGCGGCCGTTGACGCGGGCGCCGATGCAGGCATGGGCGTCCTCGCCGTACTGGGCGTAGGCGGCGTCGACGCAGGTGGCTCCCTCGGGGAGGCCCAGGGTGCCGCCGTCGGGGCGGAAGACGGTGATCTCGCGGTCCTGGGCGAGGTCCTCGCGCAGGGTGGACCAGAAGGTGTCGGTGTCCGGCGCGGCCTTCTGCCAGTCGAGGAGGCGGGAGAGCCAGCCTGGGCGGGTGGGGTCGGCGCGCTCGCCGTCGGCCGGGGCGTCGGCGGTCTCCGCCGCGGCGACGTCTGCGGCCGGGGCGTAGGGGTTGCCGAGGGCGACGACGCCGGCCTCGGCGACCTTGTGCATCTGGTGGGTGCGGATGAGGACTTCGGCGACCTGTCCGTCGGCGCGGGCGACCGCCGTGTGCAGCGACTGGTACAGGTTGAACTTCGGTACCGCGATGAAGTCCTTGAACTCCGAGACCACCGGGGTCATGCACGTGTGCAGTTCACCGAGGACGGCGTAACAGTCCGCGTCCTCGTTGACCAGCACCAGGAGCCGGCCGAAGTCGGCGCCGCGCAGTTCGCCGCGTTTGCGGCTGACGCGGTGGACGGAGACGAAGTGCCGGGGCCGGATGAGGACTTCGGCCGGGATGTCGGCCTCGCGCAGCACGCCGCGCACCTCGTCGGCGATCCCCGCGAGGGGGTCGTCGGCGCGGGCCGCGTTCTCGGCGATCAGCTCCCGGGTGTGCTCGTACTCCTCGGGGTGCAGGATGGCGAAGACCAGGTCCTCCAGCTCGGTCTTGAGCGCCTGCACGCCGAGCCGTTCGGCGAGCGGGATGAGGACGTCACGGGTGACCTTGGCGATGCGTTCCTGTTTCTCGCGGCGCATCACGCCGAGGGTGCGCATGTTGTGCAGACGGTCGGCGAGCTTGATCGACATCACCCGGACGTCGCTGCCGGTGGCGACGAGCATCTTCCGGAACGTCTCGGGTTCGGCGGCGGCCCCGTAGTCGACCTTCTCGAGTTTCGTCACCCCGTCGACCAGATAACGGACCTCCTCGCCGAACTGTTCCCGCACCTGGTCGAGCGTCACGTCGGTGTCCTCGACGGTGTCGTGGAGCAGAGACGCCGTCAGGGTCGTGGTCTCGGCGCCGAGTTCGGCGAGGATCAGGGTGACCGCGAGGGGGTGGGTGATGTACGGCTCCCCGCTCTTGCGCATCTGGCCGCGGTGCGAGGACTCGGCCAGCACGTACGCGCGGCGCAGGGGTTCGAGGTCGGCGTCGGGGTAGTGGGCGCGGTGCGCCTCGGCGACATGCCCGATGGCGTCGGGGAGTCTGCCGCGGGCGGCGTTGCCGAGCAACGCGGCCCGGCCGAGCCGGCGCAGGTCGATCCGGGGGCGGGCCTTCCTGCGGACCGCCGCCGCGGGCGCTGCGGGACCGGGCGTCGCAGGGTTCGTGGCCTCCGCACTCATGGGCACCTCCGGCTCGTGGACCGGCGGACGGGGCCCCAGGGCATACGAGGCTCAGGGATTGGCGACGTTCCCCCGTCCGTGCCGGTGCTTGATGCTATCGAGCCCATCACCCCCGATTGACCGGCTCCCGCCGAGCGTGAAACGGATCACCCAATCGAGCGACGATTTCGAGGTTTACGATTTTGCGCCACCTGTTCGGGGGGTGGCCGACGTTTCTCGCCACTCACGGCAACGCGGGCCGTGGATCCGGGTGTTGGAGCACCTCCCGGACCACGGTTTACGACCCGCAGTCAGCTCAACGGCCAGCGTTTTCCAGCCACTCGGCGTCGATCTCGCCCGTGGCGACAATCACTGCGGGGCCGGTCATCTCGATCTCGCCGTCGGGCCGCTCGGTGATGACGAGCCGTCCGCCGGGCACGTCCACGGTGTACGTCGCCGGGGCGCCGGTGACCGAGGGGTCGGCGCCGTCGCGGCGGGCGGCGGCCACGGCGACCGCGCAGGCGCCGGTGCCGCAGGAGCGGGTCTCGCCGGAGCCGCGCTCGTGCACGCGCATCGCGACATGGCGGGGGCCGCGGTCGACGACGAACTCGACGTTGACCCCTTCGGGGTAGGCCGACGGGGGGCTGAAGGGGGGCGGGGTGTAGAGGTCGCCGGCGTCGGCGAGGTCCGCGACGAAGGCGACGGCGTGCGGGTTGCCCATGTTCACGTTCCGCGCGGGCCAGGTGCGGTCGCCGACGCTGACGGTCACGTCGCCCTCGGGGAGGCGGGCGCTGCCCATGCCGACGGTGATGTCCCCGTCCTTCGCGATGTGCACGGTCTTGGTGCCGCCGCGGGTGGCGACCGTGAGGTCGCCCTGTGTGGCGTGGCCGGCGTGCTGGAGGTAGCGGGCGAAGACGCGGACGCCGTTGCCGCACATCTCGGCGATCGAGCCGTCGCCGTTGCGGTAGTCCATGAACCACTCGGCGTCGGCGGCCATCCCCTTGGCCTCGGGGTGCGCGGCGGACCGTACGACGTGCAGCACGCCGTCGGCGCCGATGCCGGCGCGGCGGTCGCAGAGGGCGGCTACTGCGGCCGGGGTGAGGTCCAGGGCGTTGTCGGGATCCGGGACGATCACGAAGTCGTTCTCGGTGCCGTGGCCCTTGAGGAAGGGGATGCTCATTCTTCGAGGGTAAAGGAGGGGTGCGGGGCCGTGCGGATGGTGGTCCGGGTGCGGCCCGGTGGGGGCTGGTCGCGCAGTTCCCCGCGCCCCTTTCGGGGCGCTCCGGTGAGGGGCGCTTCCAGCGCGGCCCCGCTTCAGTACAGCGACTACTTCAGCGCAGGCGCGCTACGCGCCAGACCGCCAGGACGGCGACGATCGCCACCAGGATCACGTAGCCGAGCACCACCCGCCAGTCGGGCCTGCGGCCCGCGCCGCGGGGTGGGAGGCCGGGCCATGTGTAGCCGACCTTCCTCGCCGCCATCATGCCCCAACCCGCCGCGCAGGAGCAGATCAGCAGGCCCAGCATGGCGATCACCGCGCCGCTGTCGCCGAAGTCGAAGGCCAGCGGGAAGGCGAACATCAGGGAGCCGACCGCGGCCAGGCCGACGATGGGCGCCAGCTGCCACAGGCGCAGGCGGCGCTGCGGGCGGAGCTCCACCTCGACCTCGGGGCCGCTCGCGAACATCTCCTCCGGCTCGGGGCCGTCGGCGGTGACGCCGCCGCCCACCGTGTCGTCCGGACCGTCCGGCGAGAGTCGCCCCTCACCCTCCTCGACGTCACCCGGTTCCAGGGCCTCGACGGCGACGTGCTCGGTGTCGTGTGCGGTGTCGCGAGGGCCGGCCTCCATCGCCACGCGCCCTCCCAACCTAGGACTCCACTTGCGATCGAAGCTCGATGATGGCACGGCGCCGGAGCCCTCGATGACCGGTGGCGCATCCCGATGCCATGACGTGATCAGGCTGTGACCGGTCGTTCGACCAACGCCAGGGCCTGCCGCGGAAGTTCTTCGCGGTCCGCCGAGGCCCCACTCAACCAGTGCACCCGGGGGTCGCGCCTGAACCATGAATCCTGGCGGCGCGCGAAGCGCTTGGTGGCACGGACGGTCTCCGCCCGCGCTTCCGCTTCCGTGCACTCGCCGGCGAGCGCCGCCAGGACCTGCTGGTAGCCGAGGGCTCGCGACGCCGTGCGTCCCTCGCGCAGCCCTTGCGCCTCCAGTGCGCGCACCTCGGCCACCAGCCCGGCCTCCCACATCCGGTCGACGCGCAACGCGATGCGCTCGTCGAGTTCGGGGCGGGCCACGTCGACGCCGATCTGGACGGTGTCGTAGACCGAGTCGTGGCCGGGCAGGTTGGCGGTGAAGGGGCGCCCGGTGATCTCGATCACCTCCAGCGCGCGGACGATACGGCGGCCGTTGCTGGGCAGGATCGCGCGGCCCGCCTCGGGGTCGGCGGCGGACAGCCGGGCGTGCAGGGCGCCGGAGCCGCGCAGGGCGAGCTCGTCCTCCAGGCGGGCCCGCACCTCGGGGTCGGTGCCGGGGAACTCCAGGTTGTCGACGGCGCCGCGGACGTACAGCCCGCTGCCGCCGACCAGGATCGGCCAGCGGCCCTCGGCGAGCAGGGCGTCGATGCGGGCGCGGGCGAGCCGCTGGTACTCGGCGACGGAGGCGGTGACGGTCACGTCCCAGATGTCGAGCAGGTGGTGCGGGACGCCGGCGCGCTCCTCGGGCGTCAGCTTGGCGGTGCCGATGTCCATCCCCCGGTACAGCTGCATGGAGTCGGCGTTGACGACCTCCCCGCCGAGCCGCTGGGCCAGGAAGACGCCGAGGTCGGACTTTCCGGCCGCGGTGGGGCCGACGACGGCGATGACACGGGGGGCGGGGGGTGCGCTGCTCACCGCACCAGTCTCGCAAACCTCGGAGGCGGCTCTCGAACGAGTTACGTGACGGAGCGTGTCCGGCTTCGTTGCCCGTTGGGAGGTTCCCGCCACCGCCGCCGAGAGGCCGCGACCGGTCCGGCGCAATCGGACGCACCGGGGTCACGCGGGATTTCGCTCGCACGAGTAACGTATGGAGTGGATATGGGCGTTTTTGCACGGTTCCTTGGGAAGAAGCAGAAGGCGTCGGAAGAGCCGAGGACGTCGGAAGAACCGGAGGTCACGGCGCCGTCCGGTGCCGAGCCCGGCGGGCCGGGACCGGAGAACGCCGCGGAGGAGGCGGCCGAGGCCGGGACCGGGGCGAAGGGCTCCGGGGAGGACGACGGCCGGGGCGCGGACGCGAGGACGGAGACGGAGCGCGCCGCGGCCGCCGCCGACACCGAGATTCCCCAGCAGCAGTCCGCCAAGGAGGCCGCCGACAACGAGGCCGGCGAGGGCGCCCGCACATAACGGCCCGCCAGGGAAGCCATAGGGAAGGTAACCATGGGTCTTTTGGACAATTTGAAGGCCAAGCTCGCCCCGGCCAAGGACAAGGCCTCTCACTTCGCGCAGCAGCACGAGGACACGGTCGACAAGCTCCAGCACGGCATCGACAAGGCCGCGCGGGTCGTCGACCAGAAGACCAAGGGCAAGTACAGCGACAAGATCCAGACGGGTACGGGCAGGGCCAAGGGCGCCATGGACCGGTTCGTACACCCGGACGCCATGGGCGGTACGACGCCCGACCCCACCGCCCCGACCCGGCCGGAGGGGCCGCCGCCGGCTTCCTGAGCCGGGCGGGTCCCGGAAGAGAACGGCGGACGGCCGAGAGTCACCCGACTCCCGGCCGTCCGCCGTTTCGGCACGCGTCCGGCACGGGGGCGCGGTGCGGCCGACGCTCAGGACCGGGTCAAGACCAGGTCGCCACCAGGTAGCAGACGCCGTACGGTGCGTCGTCGTAGAGGAGGGCCCCGGCGAGGTCCGCGTCCTCGGCCGCGCCGGCCAGGACCTGCCAGGGGGCGCGGCCTGCGGCCTTGAGCCGGTACGCCAGGTCGGCGTCGAGGGCCTTGAGCGCCTCGATGTCGGCCGCGCCGAGCGCCCGGGCGACCTCGGCGTCGAAGGGGGCCGCCCGCTCGTCGAGGTAGCCGGGTGCCTTGAGGGTGCGGCAGGCGCTGGCGTCGCCCATGACCAGCATCGCCACCCGCGCAGCCCGGCCGGCGATCTCCCGGCCGGCCTGGACGCACCGCTCGGCCTCCAGCGGCTCGCCGACGCCGAGCCCCTCGACGGGCGCGTCGGCCCAGCCGGTGCGCTCCAGCAGCCAGGCGCCCACGGCGAGCGACGGCGGCAGCTCCCGCCCACCGGCCGCACCCGGGCCGCCTGCCGGAACGCCGCCCAGCCGTACGTCGACCTCGGCCCCGAAGCCCCGGAAGGTGCCCGGGCTGCCCTGCGGGAACACACCCCGCCCCGGCTGTTCGGCGGGCCCCACCACGACCAGCAGGTCGGGCCGGGCGGCGGCGAGCACCCCGAGCGCGTCGGTGCAGGCGGCACGCGCGGCGTCCAGCTCGGGCGCGGCCCCCGCGGCAACCTCGGGGACGAGGACCGGCGGGCAGGGACAGACTGCTGCTGCGACAAGCATGATCGGCAGCCTACTGCGGGTACACGGGCGCGGGACCGCTGCTCCACGCCAGTTCCGCCAGCCGGTAGAACACGCGGTGCGTGGACATCAGGCCGTCGATGTGGACGTAGTACTCGTCCCCGTCCCCCACCCGGAACACCTCACGGCGCTGCTGGCGCAGGCCCGTGCGCGGACGGTGGGTGCAGGCGACCTCGTACAGGGTGGCCCGGGCCTGCTCCGGGGTGCTCTCGAAGCGGGTGACCTCCTCGACCCTGTAGTACTCGCCGTTCCCGAACTGCACGACAACCACCCAGCGCGCCATGCTCCGCCCCCCCGGCCTCTGATCGACGTGAGGAGTATGGCGCGTGTTCAGTGCGCCGCACAGCCTCCGATGGCCGCCGGCAGCGGCTCCGGCACGCCGATCTTCGGCAGCCCCAGCAGCACGCCCGCGGGCTTGGCCGCCTCGGCCGCGTTCCGCTTCTCCCAGGCATCGCCTGCACGGGTACGGCGGACGGCGAGCGTCGGGCCCTCGGCGAGGAGGTGGTGCGGGGCGGCGTAGGTGATCTCGACCGTGACGACGTCGCCGGGGCGGACGTCCTGGTCGGGCTTGGTGAAGTGGACCAGACGGTTGTCGGGGGCGCGGCCGGAGAGGCGGTGGGTGGCGCCGTCCTTGCGGCCCTCGCCCTCGGCGACCATCAGGTCGAGCGTGCGGCCGACCTGCTTCTTGTTCTCGTCCCAGGAGATCTCCTCCTGGAGGGCGACGAGACGCTCGTAGCGCGCCTGGACGACCTCCTTGGGGATCTGGTCCTCCATGGTCGCGGCGGGGGTGCCGGGCCGCTTGGAGTACTGGAAGGTGAAGGCCTGCGTGAAGCGGGCCTCGCGCACGACGTGCATCGTCTGCTCGAAGTCCTCCTCGGTCTCGCCGGGGAAGCCCACGATGATGTCGGTGGTGATCGCCGCGTGCGGGATCGCGGCCCGCACCTTCTCGATGATCCCGAGGTAGCGCTCCTGCCGGTAGGAGCGGCGCATCGCCTTCAGGACGGTGTCCGAGCCGGACTGGAGCGGCATGTGCAGCTGCGGCATCACGTTCGGGGTCTCGGCCATGGCCGCGATCACGTCGTCGGTGAAGTCACGGGGGTGCGGGGAGGTGAACCGGACCCGCTCCAGGCCCTCGATGCTCCCGCAGGCCCGCAGCAGTTTGCTGAAGGCCTCGCGGTCGCCGATGTCGGAGCCGTAGGCGTTGACGTTCTGGCCGAGCAGCGTGATCTCGGAGACGCCCTCGCCGACCAGGGCCTCGATCTCGGCGAGGATGTCGCCGGTGCGGCGGTCCTTCTCCTTGCCGCGCAGGGCCGGGACGATGCAGAAGGTGCAGGTGTTGTTGCAGCCGACGGAGATCGACACCCAGGCCGCGTAGGCGCTCTCGCGCCGGGTCGGCAGGGTGGAGGGGAACGCCTCCAGCGACTCCGCGATCTCCACCTGGGCCTCTTCCTGGACCCTGGCGCGCTCCAGCAGGACCGGCAGCTTGCCGATGTTGTGCGTGCCGAAGACGACGTCGACCCAGGGGGCCTTCCGCACGATGGTGTCGCGGTCCTTCTGCGCCAGGCAGCCGCCGACCGCGATCTGCATACCGGGGCGGGACGCCTTCCTGGGCGCGAGCCGGCCGAGGTTGCCGTAGAGCCGGTTGTCGGCGTTCTCCCGGACCGCGCAGGTGTTGAACACCACCACGTCGGCGTCGCCGTCCGCCCCCTCGGGGGCGCGCACGTAACCGGCGTCCTCCAGCAGCCCGGACAATCGCTCGGAGTCGTGGACGTTCATCTGGCACCCGTAGGTGCGCACTTCGTAGGTCCTGGGTGCCTGAACGTCCACTACCGGGCTCCGGTCGCTGCTGCTGGTCATGGGTCAAGGGTAGGCGGTCCCCGGACACCGCCGCCCCGGCCCTTGCGGCGGGGGCTGACCGTCAGGCGAAGGCGAGTGAGCGGAACGCGTCGCGGACGTGGCCGAGAGGTTCGGGGTCCCTGGCGTAGTAGAGCTCGTTGGTCAGCAGGACCGCCCAGCGGCCCTGCTGCGGAGAGAGCCATGCGCCCGCTCCCGTGGAGCCGTCGGGCACCCAGATGTCGTCGGTCCCGGCAACGGTTCCCGGGGCCGGGTGCCAGAACAGTCCGCCAGCGGGCGAGAGGTCGCCGGTCCGGATCCGCAGCGACTCCCGGACCCAGGCGGGGCCGAAGCCCGGTTGTCCGCCGTCCTGGCCCGGCTGCAGCACGTGGCGGAGGAAGGCCGCGAGGTCGGGGAGGACGGAGAACACCCCGGAGCTGCCGCAGACTCCGCCCAGCAGCCGCGCCTGCGAGCCGTGGGCGGTGCCCCTCAGGCGGGTCCCCGTGCTGTCGTCGAGTTCGGTCGGCGCGCAGCGGGCGGCCGCTTCGTCGGGCAGCGGGCCGTAGCAGGTGCGTGTCATGCCGAGCGGCTGCCACACGCGGGTGGCCGCGAGGACGTCGAGGCTCTGGCCGGAGAGCTCCTCGGCCAGGAAGCCGAGGACGAGTGCGGCGCGGTCGGTGTACTCCACGGCCTCCCCGGGCGGACAGCGGAGGTCTTCGTGGAGGACGCCGTCGCGGATGTCCCGGGGGTGGGTGCCGTACAGGTCCCCGAGGTCGGTGAGGGGCGGACCGCCGGCGGTGTGGGTGAGCAGGTGGCGGGTGGTCACCCGGCCCAGGGGGTGGCCGCGCACCTCGGGCCAGAAGACGCCCAGCTGCTCGTCGAGGTGCAGCTTGCCGTCCTCGACGAGGGATCCGACGGCCGACCACACCGCGAGGATCTCCGTGAGGCCGCCGACGTCGAAGACGGTGTCGTGCCGCATCGGCTCGTCGGGCCGGTCCGGATCCAGGACGCCCGGGGTGCCGATGACCATGTTCGAGCGGTCGCCGACGGCCCAGACGGCGCCGGGGTAGACCTTGTCGCGGACGCCTTCGCCGACGAGCCGGCGGATGCGGTCGATGTCTAGGTCGAGGGCCATGGTCTCCCGATCTGTCCGTCCTGGGCCGTGTGGTCTCCCGTCGCTCAGCGTAGTGAGGCGAATGCGGAGGGTGTGGCTGCGCCACGGGCGGGCCTTGCGCGCCGTTCGCCGAGCCGGCGCGTCTGCCGCCACGGCGTTGCGCGGAGGGCGGGGCGCCGCCGACCGGCTGAGGTCGCGCCGCCAACCGGCGGGTTCTCCGTGCCGGTCGCCGGGAGGACGGCTCCCACGGGGTACGCCTCGACAGGGCATGCGACGAGCGGAGCGCACGTGATCCGGGTACTGGTGGTCGACGACGAAGCCCTGATCCGCACGGGCTTCACGCACATTCTCGAAACGGCGGACGACATCGAGGTCGTCGCGGCGGTAGCGGGTGGTCAGGCCTTGCGCACGGTGCGGGAGCTGCGACCCGACGTCGTCCTGCTCGACATCCGCATGCCGGACGTGGACGGGCTCACGATTCTGGCCGACCTCCGCCGCATGCCGCAGGCTCCGGTGGTCGCCATGCTCACCACCTTCGACACCGACGAGTACGTGGCGACCGCTCTGCGTTCGGGCGCCGCCGGATTCCTGCTCAAGGACACCGACCCCGAGCAGCTTCCCCATCTGGTGCGCACCCTGGCCGAGGGCGGGACCGTACTGTCGTCCAAGGTCACCCGCCTGGTGGTGGGCGGCTACCTCGACAACAGCGTCCGTGAGCCCGCCGCCGTCCGTCTCACCGCCCGGCTTACCGAGCGGGAACGTGCCGTGCTCGTCCTCATGGCCGAAGGACTCGCCAACACCGAGATCGGCGAACGGCTGCACCTGAGCACCGGCACCATCAAGGGCCATGTCGCCAACGTCCTCGGCAAGCTGCGGGTGAGCAGCCGTGTCCAGGCGGCTCTGATCGCCGAGCGCGCGGGCCTGCTCGCCTCCTCGCAGGACGAGGGCGTCCGGTGAGCTCCCGGCAGCCGTCGGCCGTGCTCCTCGACATCGGCTTCGTCGGGGTCGCGCTGGCGGACGCCTGGTCTCACGTCGGAGTCGGGGACCAGCCGGCCGCCGCGTGCGCGCTGCTCGGCGCCGTTGCCCTGATGCTGCGGCACCGGCTGCCCCTGACGACCTTCGTCCTCACGCTCCCCACCGCCCTGGTCACCGACGCGGTGGTCGCCCCCATGGCCGCGCTGTACACGCTCTCCTCCCTCAACCGCCACCGTTTCCTGCTGGCCGGCTGCGCGCTCACCTACGCGATCATCGACTTCCTGCCGTGGCCGTGGTCGTCCCTGGACGCCACCGAGCTGTCCCAGACGAACAACCTGTTCCACCTCAGCTACACCCTGGCCACCGCCGCCGCTCCCGTCTTCCTCGGCCAGCTCGTCCAGGCCCGGCGCGAACTGTCGCTGCGGCTCGCCGACATCTCCGAGGCCCGGGAGCAGGAGCGGCTGCTGACCGCCCAGAGCGTACTGGCGAAGGAGCGCGCCCAGCTCGCCCGGGAGATGCACGACGTGGTCTCCCACCAGGTCAGTCTCATCGCCGTACAGGCCGGAGCGCTCCAGGTGAGCGGCCGGGACGCCGAGACGAGACAGGCCGCGGCCACGATCCGCCGCCTGAGCGTGCAGACCCTGGAGGAGCTGCGGCACATGGTGGGCGTGCTGCGGGCCTCCGGCAGCAGGCCGACGGAGCTCACCCCGCAGCCTTCGCTCGCCGACCTGGAGCACCTGGTCGGGGCCAGCGGCATCGAGGCGAAGCTGGAGACCGACCTGCCCGAGGAGCTTCCGCCGACGGTGCAGCGCGCCGTCTACCGCACCGTCCAGGAAGCGCTGACCAACGTCCGCAAGCACGCCCCCGGCGCCGCCGCGACCGTCCGTGTCAGGCACCGGGACGGTGTCCTCCGTGCCACGGTCACCAACACCGCCCCCACCCGGCCGGCCTTCGCCCTGCCGAGCGCCCACAACGGCCTGGTCGGCCTGGCCCAGCGTGCGGAGCTCCTCGGCGGCACGGTCGCATCGGGCCCCACGGCCCAAGGGGGCTACGAGCTCCGCCTCGAGCTGCCCGTCGAACGGAACCGGTGACCGGTGCCGGTCCGCCCGGACCGGCACCGGGGCAGGCCGGCCAGTCGGCGGGGTGGTTCCGGCCACCTGGCGGATGGTCCGGCCGGGGGCCCGGCACCGACTCTGGAGCACGTGAGACACCACGTGGCCTCGGCAGGGGTCCCTCACCGTCCGAAGCCGTCCCGGGCCAAGAAGGAGGCCGGTCCCATGTCGATCCACCTGACGCTTCTGTGCGCGCCCGGCGGTGACGCCACCCTGGACCCGCTCCTCGGCGACGCACCACTGAGCGAGCCCGGCCTGCGACTGGCAGGCGCCGCGAGAGCAGTGCTCTCTCCCTGCGAGCAGGCCGTCCGGGCGCCCTCGGCCCGTTGCTCGCAGACTGCCGACGCCATCGGCCTTGCGGCGGTGTCCGAGCCCGTGCTGCGCGATCTCGACGTGGGCAGATGGTGCGGTCGCACCGTCGGTGAAGTCGCCGCGAGCGAACCCGACGGGTTCAGCGCCTGGCGCACGGATCCGGATGCCGCGCCCCACGGAGGGGAGTCCGTACGCCAGCTCTGCCGCCGGTCGGCGGACTGGCTGAGCGGCATGACGCCCGGCACGGGCCACGCGGTGGCGATCACCGAGGCGGCCGTCGTCCGAGCCGCGCTCATCCATGCTCTGGCCCTGCCGGCGAGAGCTTTCTGGCATCTGGCCGTGCCGCCCCTGTGCACGGTCTTCCTCACCTGGCGAGGCGACTGCTGGGACGTCCAGTCGGGCCGCGTCCTTCCCCAGGAGCCCCGGCGACGGGTGCTCTCGCGGCCCCCGGCGCCCGCAGCCGCCGACAGCGCCCGGCCGACGGCGCTCCGCCCGGACGGCGGGACGGTCTCCGGGTGCCTGCCGGAATCGGCCCTCACCGGCTGCGGCTAGCGGCCAGGACCCGGCCGGCGCGGTCGGGGACGCCGGGCTGCCGGACGGTCCGCTGCCGGCGGCCGCCGCGCAAGCCCTCCAGCGCTCCGCAACCGGGCTGTTTCCCGGCCCGCCCGCCCCGCCCACACACCGGCCGAACGACCCGTCCGGTCCCGGCTGACCCGCCCGGTCCCGAGCGACCCGTCCGGTCCCGAGCGACCCGCCCTGCGCCCGCCAATCGCCCGCCGCGCAAGGGGAGTCGGGCCTCGGCGGGCCCGCTCCGGATCGTGGGCGGGGATTGACGTGACGGCATTTACTTAGAGTAGCCTTGCCTAAGTTGACCGTCTCCGGAGGGTGGCCGGTGGGAACAGGGGAACTGTCGGGGCGGGATGTCCTGTCGCGCTCGGTCGGAGGGCAGCGGCGGCGGGTCGCTCTCGGCGCGGCGCTCGGGAGCGTGCACCAGCTCGGGGAGGCCCTGGTCCCCGTGCTCATCGGTGTCGTCGTCGACCAGGCCGTGGCCGGCCGGGACGCCGGGCGGCTGGTGCTGTGGCTGGCGGTGCTGGCCGTTCTGTACGTGTGCCTGAGTTGGAGTTTCCGGCTGGGGGCGCGGGCCGGGGAGCGCGGGGCCGAGGAGGCCGCCCACGAGCTGCGGCTGGCCGTCGTGCGCCGGGTGCTCGACCCTCGGGGCGGAGCCGAGGCGGACCGGCTCTCCGGCGAGCTGGCCAACGTCGCCACCGAGGACGCCAAGCGTGTCGGGGCGGTCAACATGGCCCTGATGAGCGGGATTTCAGCCGTCGTCGGCATCACCGTGAGCGCCGTGGCGCTGCTGCTGACGTCCGTGCCGCTCGGTCTGATCGTGCTGCTGGGCACTCCCCTGCTGCTGTGGCTCGGGCATCTGCTGAGCAGGCCCCTGGAGCGGCGCAGCGAGGCCGAGCAGGACCGGGCCGCGGGCGCCGCCGGGGTCGCGGCCGATCTGGTGGCCGGACTGCGGGTGTTGAAGGGGCTGGGTGCGCAGCGGGCCGCGGTCGAGCGCTACCGCCGGACCAGCCAGGTGTCCCTCGCGGCCACCCTGCGCGCGGCGCGGGCCGAGTCCTGGCAGACCGGGCTCGTGCTGGCCCTCACCGGCGGGTTCATCGCGCTGATCGCCTGGGTGGGCGGACGGCTTGCGCTCGACGGCTCCCTCACCCTGGGCCAGTTGGTGTCCGCCGTCGGCCTGGCGCTGTTCCTCCTCGGGCCGTTGGAGACGTTCGCCTGGGTCAACGCCGAGCTGGCGCAGGGCCGTGCCTCCGCCGCCCGGATCGCCCAGGTGCTCTCCGCCGGGCCCGCCGTCACGGGCGGCCACGAGCCGGTTCCGGACGTGGTGCGCGGGGAGCTGAGGCTGCGCGGGGTGCGCCTCGGCGGCCTGGACGGCGTGGATCTCGACGTGCCCGCCGGGCGGCTGACCGGGATCGCGGTGACCGATCCGGCCTGCGCCGAGGCCCTGTTGAGCTGCCTGGGCCGGGAGAGCGACCCGGAGTCGGGCTCGGTCGAGCTGGACGGGGTGCCGCTGACCCGGCTGGACCCGGCCCGGCTGCGGGCCGCGGTACTGGTCGCCGCGCACGACGCCGCGCTGTTCGAGGGATCCCTCGCCGAGAACGTGGCCCCCGCGGACGCGGCCGACGACGTGCTGACGGCCCGCGCGACGGCCGCCGCCGACGCCGACGAAGTGGTCCGCTCGCTGCCGCACGGCGCGGCCACCGACGTCGGCGAGGGCGGGCGTTCCCTGTCCGGCGGGCAACGGCAGCGCGTCCTGCTGGCGCGGGCCCTGCGGGCCGGGCCCCCGGTCCTGGTCGTGCACGATCCGACGACCGCCGTGGACGCGGTCACCGAGGCCCGGATCGCCACGGGACTGCGGGAGTTCAGGCAGGGCCGTACGACGGTCGTGGTGACCAACAGCCCGGCGCTGCTCTCCGTCACCGACCGGGTGGTGCTGCTGGACGGCGGCCGGGTGCACGCCGAGGGCACCCACGCGGAGCTCGCCCGGACCCATGAGACCTACCGGACGGCGGTGCTGGCATGACGGACCCCACCACAGAGCCGGACAGCGCCGAGAGCCGTCTGCTGCCGACCGCCACACCCGCCCGCACCCGCGCGGCCGTCCGCGAACTCCTGCGCCCCGACCGGAAGCTGGCGGCCGCCGGCTTCGGCACCCTGGTGATCGCCACGGCCGTCGGACTGCTCACCCAGCCGCTGCTCGGGCACATCGTGGACGTGGTCACCGAGCACCGCTCCCCCGACGCGCTCACCTGGCCCGTCCTCGCGCTCGGCGGGGTCGCCGCGGTGCAGGGCGTCACCACCGCGCTGGGCATGTCCCTGGTGTCCCGGCTCGGCGAGACCGCGCTCGCCCGGCTGCGCGAACTCTTCGTGGAGCGCGCCCTGTCGCTGCCGCTGGAGCGGCTGGAGCGGGCGGGCTCCGGCGACCTCAACTCCCGGGTCACCCGGGATGTCTCACGGGTCGCCGACGCGGTCCGCACCGCCCTGCCCGAGCTGGCCCGCTCCGGGCTGTCGATCGTGCTGACCCTGGCCGCCCTCGCCCTGCTGGACTGGCGGTTCCTGCCGGCCGCGCTGCTCGCGGTGCCCGTGCAGGCCCACACCGCCCGCTGGTACGTGCGCAACGCCGTGCCCCTGTACGCGAAGGAGCGGATCGCCGCCGGGGCCCAGCAGCAGCAGTTGCTGGACAGCATCGGCGGGGCGCGGACGGTGCGGGCGTACCGGCTGCAGGAGGACCACACCCGCCGGGTCACCGAGCGGTCCCGGGCGGCGGTGGAGCTGACGATGCGCGGGGTGCGGCTGGTGCTGCGCTTCTACAGCAGGCTGCACATCGCCGAGTACGTGGGCCTCGCCGCCGTGCTGGTCACCGGGTTCCTCCTGGTGCGCTCCGGCTCCGCCTCGGTCGGTACGGCAACGGCCGCCGCGCTCTACTTCCACAGCCTCTTCGGGCCGGTCAACACCGCGCTGGTGCTCCTCGACGACGCCCAGTCGGCGACGGCGGGACTGGCCCGGCTGGTCGGGGTCGTCGACGAGCCGGCGCCCGCGGCCGACGAGCACACGGACGGCCGTACCACCGGTGGGGCGGGTGATCCGGCCGTGACGCTGACCGGGGTCTCGCACGCGTACGTGCCGGGCCGTCCGGTGCTGCGCGGCGTCGACCTGGAGGTACGGCCCAAGGAGCGGGTCGCCCTGGTCGGCACCACGGGTGCGGGCAAGACGACCCTGGCGCGGCTGGTGGCGGGACTGCACCGCCCGGAGGCCGGCCGGGTCGACATCGGCGGCGCCGAACCGGACGGCTCCGGCCGCCTGGTGGGCCTCGTCACCCAGGAGGTGCACGTCTTCGCCGGGCCGCTCGCCGCCGACCTGCGCCTCGCCCGCCCGGACGCGAGCGACGAGGAGCTGCGGGACGCGCTGGCCACGGTGGGCGCCCTCGGCTGGGCCGAGGCCCTGCCGGAGGCGCTGGACACGGTCGTCGGCGAGGGCGGTCACCGGCTCACCGCCGACCAGGCCCAGCAACTCGCCCTGGCCCGGCTGCTGCTGGCCGATCCGCCGGTCGTCGTGCTCGACGAGGCGACCGCCGAGGCGGGCAGCTCCGGCGCCCGGCTGCTCGACCAGGCCGCCGAGCAGGCGCTGCGCGGCCGTACCGCGCTGGTCGTGGCGCACCGCCTCAGCCAGGCCGCCGCGGCCGACCGGGTGGTCGTGCTGAGCGACGGCCGGGTGGTGGAGGAGGGCACGCACGGCGAACTCCTCGCCGCCCGGGGCCGGTACGCCGCCCTGTGGCAGGCCTGGTCGGACCACCGCTCCCCCGCCGCTCCCCACTGACTCCCCTCCCCCTCCCCCCCCAAAAAAAAGAAGAAGCCAAGCCGCCCCCCGCCGGACCCATCGCCAAGAACAGAAGGATCAGCCGATGCCCCGCGTCACCAGAGTGTCCAGGCTCACCGGCCTGCTCGCCTCCGTACTCCTGCTCACGGCGACGGCGGTCGCCTGCGGCTCCTCCGACTCCGGCGACGGCTCCGGCTCGTCCTCGTCCTCGTCCTCGTCCTCGTCCTCGTCCTCGTCCTCGTCCTCGTCCTCGTCCGCGGCGAACGGCTCGTCCGCCGGCGCGTTCCCCGTGACGATCGCCCACAAGTTCGGCAGTACGACCGTCAAGTCCGAACCCGAGCGGATCGTGACCGTCGGCCTCACCGACCAGGACGCCGTCCTCGCCCTCGGCAAGGTGCCGGTCGGCACGACCGAGTGGCTCGGCGGCTACAAGGGCGCGATCGGCCCCTGGGCCCAGGACAAGCTGGGCAGTTCACCGGCGCCCACCGTGCTCAAGGACACCGGCACCGGCCCCCAGGTGGAGAAGATCGCCGCGCTCAGGCCGGACCTCATCCTCGCCGTGTACTCGGGGCTGACCAAGGCCCAGTACGAGAGCCTGTCGAAGTTCGCGCCGGTCGTGGCGCAGCCGAAGCAGTACAACGACTACGGCGTGCCGTGGCAGCAGCAGACCGAGGAGATCGGGCAGGCGCTCGGCAAGGCGGACGAGGCCAAGACGCTGGTCTCGGGTGTCGAGGCCAAGTTCGCGGCGGCCAAGAAGGCGCATCCCGAGTTCGCGGGAGCGACGGCGGTCATGGCGACGCCGTACGAGGGCACGTTCGTGTACGGCAGCGAGGACCCGCGGTCCCGGCTCCTGTCCGACCTCGGCTTCGCGCTGCCGAAGGACCTCGACAAGGTGATCGGGGACCAGTTCGGCGCCAACATCAGCAAGGAGCGCTTCGACCTGCTCGACCAGGACGTGGACGTCTGGATCGTGCCGGACACCGCCTCGGCGGTCACCAAGCTGCACGGCGACAAGGTCTACGCGGACCTGAACGTGGTGAAGCAGGGCCGGGAGGTCTTCGTCAAGGAGACCAGCGACTACGGCAACGCGGTGTCCCTGTCGACCGTGCTGAGCATCCCCTACGTCCTGGACCGCCTGGTGCCGCAGCTGGCGGCGGCGGTGGACGGCAAGACGTCGACGAAGGTGGAACAGCCGGCGTCCTGAGCGCAAGAAGAAGGGGGCGGTCCGGTACCAGACCGGACCGCCCCCCTCCGTGTGCCGTCAGGAGCCGTCGACCAGGCTCTTGGGCCGCATGTCCGTCCAGTGCGTCTCGATGTGGTCCAGGCACTCCTGCCGGGCCGCCGGGCCGTGGACGACGGTCCAGCCGGCCGGTACCTCCACGAAGTCGGGCCACAGGCTGTACTGGCCCTCGTCGTTGACGAGGACGGAGTAGACGCCTTCGGGGTTCTCGAACGGGTTGCTCATGTCAGCGGGTCCTAGCCTCTCCGGTCTGATGAACGTTCTGGGTGGGGTCAGGTCAGGTCAGTTCGTCGGCGCGGCGCACCACCGCCTCCAGCGCCCGGAACCAGGTCTCGGCCAGCTCCCGTACCGCCTCCTCGGTGAGCAGTCCGGCCGCGTACGCCCAGTGGGCGCTGAGTTCCGGCCCCTCGGGGCGGTCCTCGGTGAGGGCGTTGAGGGTGAGCACGTGCGACATCGGCATGCCGGCGTCGGCGTCGAGGTCGGCGGCGTCCTCCTCGGCGGCGTAGGACCAGTCGGCTGCGGCGGGGCGTTCGAACCGGCCCATGTAGTTGAACTCGATCTGTGGTTCGGCGAGTTCGGCGAGGAGCGGACCGGTGGCCGGGTTGAGCCGGCGCAGCAGGCCGTGGCCGATGCCGGCCGTCGGGAGGGCGCTGAGGTGGTCGCGGATCAGGGCCACGGCCGCGTCCAGCGCCGGACCGCCGGTCAGGGCGTCGGGCCCGGACGCACCGGGGTCGAGCCGTACCGGGACGACGCTGGTGAACCAGCCGACCGTGCGGGACAGGTCGGCGTCGCCCGCGAGTTCCTCCTCGCGGCCGTGCCCCTCCAGGTCGACCAGGACCGGTCCGCCTGCGCGCTCCGCACCCAGGGTCCGGGCCCGCCAGTCGCCGACGGCGAGGGCGAACGCGGTGAGCAGCACGTCGTTCACACTCGCTCCGAAGGCGGCCGGGACCCGGCTCAGCAGGGGGCCGGTGACGGCGGCCGGCAGGGAGAGGGACAGGTGGCGGGTGGTGGCGACGGTGTCCTGTGCCGGGTCGAGCGGGCGGGCCAGGGGCAGGTCCGCGCCCGCGGCGAGGGCGGAGGTCCACCAGGGCAGCTCGTCCTCGGCGGCCGGTTCGCCCGCCCGGGTGCCGAGCAGCCGGGACCAGCGGGCGAACGACAGCTCCACGGAGGCCAGTTCGGGGGTACGGCCGCCGCGGACGGCCGCCCAGGCGGTGGCCAGGTCGGGCAGCAGCACGCGCCAGGAGACGCCGTCGACCACCAGGTGGTGGACGAGGAGCAGCAGCCGTCCGGGCCGGTCGGGACCGGCGTCGAACCAGACCGCCCGCACCATCGCCCCGGCCTCGGCGTCGAGCCCCGCCAACGCCCTCGGGGCATGGCGGGCGATGGCGTCTCGCAGCGCGCTCTCGTCCGCGGCCGCCTCGCGTACGTCGACCCGGGCGAGCCACGTCCGTACGTCGGTGCCGCCCGCCGCCGGTACCGACAGCGCGGCCTCCGGGGTGCGGACCAGCCGGGCCCGGAGCATGTCGTGCCGTGCGGCGAGGGCGCCGAGCACGGCGAGCAGGCCGGGTTCGGTGAGGTCCGCCGGGGTGCGCAGCAGGGCCGCCTGGTGGTACGCGGCGATGGGGCCGCCGCGGTCGAGCAGGGCGCGCATGATCGGGGTGAGCGGGACGGTGCCGGTGCCGTCGTCGTGCGCGGCCTGCCGGTCGCCGGCGCCCAGCGGGACGGCGACGGCGGCCAGGGCGGCGACCGTGCGGTGCTGGAGGACCTGGCGCGGGGTGACCCGCAGGCCGCCCGAGCGGGCGCGGGCGACGAGTTGCATGGCGACGATGCTGTCCCCGCCGAAGGCGAAGAAGTCGTCGTCCGTGCCGACCGCCTCGGCGGGCAGGCCGAGGGCGTCCGCGAACAGGTCGCGCAGCACGCGCTCGGTGTCGTTCTCCGGCGCCCGGCCACCGCCCGGCGCCGCGAAGTCCGGGGCGGGCAGGGCGGCCCGGTCGAGCTTGCCGTTGGAGAGCAGCGGCAGCCGCTCCAGGACGACCACGGCGGCCGGGACCATGTAGTCGGGAAGGCGGGCGGCGACATGGGCGCGCAGCTCGGCGCCGGCCGTGCTGCCGGAGACCGCGTAGGCGATCAGCTGCCGTACGCCGGGCCGGTGTTCGCGGGTCACGACGACGCTCCGCGCGACCGCCGGGTGGCTGTCCAACGCGGCCTCGATCTCGGCGGGTTCGACCCGGTAGCCGCGGATCTTCACCTGGTCGTCGGTGCGGCCGGCGAACTCCAGGAACCCGTCCTCGGTCCAGCGGGCCAGGTCGCCGGTGCGGTACATCCGCTCCCCCGGCATCCCGAAGGGGTCGGCGACGAAGCGTTCGGCGGTGAGGCCGGGCCGGCCGAGGTAGCCGCGGGCCAGGCCGGGCCCGGACAGGTACAGCTCGCCGGTGACGCCCGGCGGGACCGGGCGCAGGGCGGTGTCCAGGACGTAGGCACGGGAGTGGTGGACGGGGCGGCCGACGACCGGCCGGGCGCTGTCGCCGACCCGGCCGACCAGGGCGTCGACGGTGGCCTCGGTGGGGCCGTACAGGTTGACCGCGGCGGTGTCCCGGAGCGCGGCGAGCCGCTGCCACAGGGCGTCGGGTACGGCCTCGCCGCCGAAGCCGACCACCGCGAGCGGGCAGTCCCCGCCGGGCCCGATCAGGCCGCTGTCGGCCATCCGGGCGAGCAGGGACGGGGTGACCTCGACGAAGTCGATGCCCCGGTCGCGGATGAACGCGGCGAGGAGTTCGGGGTCGCGGCGGGTGTCGTCGTCGGCGATGTGCAGGGCGTGTCCGTCGAGGAGCCAGAGCTGTGGCTGCCAGGAGGCGTCGAAGGAGAAGGACCAGGCGTGCCCGACCCGCAGGTGCCGCCGTCCGGTGCGCGCCTTGGCCGGGTCGTGCAGGTCGTGGCGGTGGCTGTGGAAGAGGTTGGCGACTCCGCGCTGGGTGACGACGACGCCCTTGGGGCGGCCGGTGGAGCCGGAGGTGTAGATGACGTAGGCGGGGTGGTCGGGGCCGGGGGCGACGGGTTCGGCCTGCGGCAGGCCGTCCGCCGGGGTGTCGAGGAGCAGGACGGGCGTGCCGGTGGCGGGCAGGTCCCCGGCGGTCTCGGCGGTGGCCAGGACGAGCACCGGGCGGGCGTCGGCCAGCATGCCGGTGAGGCGGGCCGCGGGCAGGTCGGGGTCGAGGGGCAGATAGGCGGCGCCGGCCTTCATCACGGCGAGGATCGCGGCGATGTGGTCGGCGGTGCGGGGCAGGGCGAGTGCCACGATCCGCTCGGGCCCGGCGCCGTGCCCGGCCAGGGTGCGCGCCAACTCGGTGCTGCGGGCGTCGAGTTCGGCGAAGGTCCAGGTGGTACGGCCGTCGGTGACGGCGACCGCGTCCGGGGTGGTGGCGGCCTGGGCGGCGAACAGCGCCGGTACCGTGCCCGGGCGCTCGGCGGCCGGGAGGGCGTTGTCGTTCCAGGTCTCCAGGACGGTGTACCGGTCGGCGGAGCCGAGCAGGTCCTGTCGGCCGACGGGGCGCCCCGGGTCGGCGGCCATGCCGGTCAGCAGGCCGGTCAGGGCGTCCGCGATCCGCCGTACGGTGGCCGCCTCGAACAGGTCGGGGCGGAACTCGGCGGTCACCCGCAGCCGTTCGGCGGGCTCGACCGCCCAGGCCAGCGGGTAGTGGGTGGAGTCCGCGTGCTCGCGGACCGTGACGCGCGGTGCGGCACCCGTCTTCTCGCCCGCCCCCTGGTCCGGCTCCGCCACCGGGTAGGACTCGAACACCACGAGTGTGTCGAAGAGTTCACCGAGTCCGGCGGTGCGCTGGATGTCGGCGAGGCCGAGGTGCTGGTGGGCGATGAGCCGGGACTGCTCGTCCTGGAGCCGCTCCAGGAGGGCGGCCGTGCTCTCCTCGGGGCGGATCCGCACCCGGACCGGGACCGTGTTGATGAACAGGCCGATCATCGTCTCGGATCCGTCGAGTTCGGGCGAGCGGCCCGCGACGGTGGCGCCGAACACCACGTCGTCGCGTCCGGTGAGCCGGCCGAGCAGCACGCCCCAGGCCGCCTGGACGAGGGTGTTGACGGTGACGCCCGCGCGCCGGGCGAACGCCTCCAGCTCCGCCGTGCGGCCGGCGTCCAGCTCCACGGTGTGGGTGTGCGGGACGGCGGCGGCCCGGTCGGGGTCGGCGGGCGCGAGCCGGGTGGGTTCGGCGAGGCCGGTGAGCGCCTCGGTCCAGGCGGCGGCGGAGGCGGCCGGGTCCTGGGCGGCCAGCAGTCGCAGGTGCTCCCGGTAGGGGGCGGGCGGGGCCGGGGTGCGGCCCTCGTAGCGCGCCCACAGCTCGGCGGCGAGCAGCGGCAGCGACCAGCCGTCGAGGAGCAGGTGCTGGTGCGAGAGGACGAGGCGGTGCCGGTCCGGGCCGGTGCGGGCCAGCAACAGGCGCAGCAGCGGCGGGCGTTCGGGGTCGAAGCGGCGCCGCTCCTGTCCGAGCAGCCGGGTCCAGGCCTGCTCGTCGCCACCGGTGAGATCGAGCAGCCGCCAGGGCAGCACGGCGGTGCGCGGTACGACGGCCACCGCACGGCCGGAGGACAGGTACCGGAAGCCGCTGCGCAGGTTCTCGTGGGCGTCGAGCAGGTCCTGTGCGGCGGCGCGCAGGCGGTCGGCGTCGACGCGGCCTTCGAGTTCGTAGGAGATCTGGACGGTGTAGACGTCCGGTCCCTCGTCGCCGGAGTCCAGGGCCGCGTGGAAGAGCAGTCCGGCCTGGAGCGGGGAGAGGGGCAGCACGTCGGTGCCGGCGGGCAGGGCGGCGACCTCGGCGCGTTCGGCGTCGGTGAGGTCGAGGAGGACGGTTTCCCCGGCCCGGTCCCCGGACGTGGCGGTCGTGGTGACGGCGGCCAGTCCCGCCACCGACTTGTGCCGGAACACGTCGCGCGGGCTGAACGCCAGCCCGGCGGCGCGGGCCCGGGCGGCCAGTTGCATGGCGACGATGCTGTCCCCGCCGAGGGCGAAGAAGTCGTCGTCCACACCGACCCGTTCGAGGCCGAGCACGTCGGCGACGAGGGCGCCGAGGGTCTCCTCCAGCGGGGTGCGCGGCCGGGTGCCGGTCACCTCGGCGGCGAAGTCCGGGGCGGGCAGGGCCCGGCGGTCGAGCTTGCCGTTCGGGGTGAGCGGGAGGGCGTCGAGGGTGACCAGGGCGGCCGGGACCATGTACGCGGGCAGGGCGGCCGCGGCGTGGGCGCGCAGGGCGGCGGAGTCGAGCGTCGCCGGCCCTGCGGCTCCCGGGGCCGGGACGGCCGCTTCGGGGGCCGGGACGACGTAGGCCACGAGCCGGTCGTCGCGGACGACGACGGTGGCGTGCGCGACGGACGGATGGGCGGCGAGCACGGTCTCGATCTCGCCGGGCTCGATCCGGAAGCCGCGCAGCTTGACCTGGTCGTCGGTGCGGCCGAGGTACTCCAGCTCGCCGTCGGCCGTCCAGCGGGCCAGGTCGCCGGTGCGGTACATGCGCTCGCCGGGCGCGCCGAACGGGTCGGCGACGAACCGTTCGGCGGTCAGGGCGGGGCGGCCGAGGTAGCCGCGGGCCAGCTGCACGCCCGTCAGGTACAGCTCGCCCGCGACACCGGGCGGGACGGGGCGCAGGCCCGCGTCGAGGACGTAGGTGCGGGTGTTCCACACCGGGCGCCCGATCGGCACGGCGACCGGGTCGGCCGGCACCTCGTGGGCGGTGACGTCGACGGAGGCCTCCGTCGGGCCGTAGAGGTTGTGCAGCCGGGTGTCCGGCAGGACGTCACGGAACCGGGCGGCCAGGGGCGCGGGCAGGGCCTCGCCGCTGCACATCACCTGGCGGAGGCCGGTGCAGTCGGCGGCGGTGGGCTCGTCGAGGAAGGCGCGCAGCATGGACGGCACGAAGTGGGCGGTGGTGACGCGCTCGCGCCGGATCAGGCCGGCCAGGTAGGCCGGGTCCTGATGCCCCTCGGGCCGGGCGACGACCAGCGTGGCGCCGGTGATCAGCGGCCAGAAGAACTCCCACACCGACACGTCGAAGCCGGCCGGCGTCTTCTGCAGCACCCGGTCGTCGGCGCCGAGGCGGTAGGTGTCCTGCATCCACAGCAGGCGGTTGACGATGCCCGCGTGCGGGACGACGACACCCTTGGGACGGCCGGTGGAGCCCGAGGTGTAGATGACGTAGGCCGGGTGCCGGGGGTCGTAGGAGGTGGGCAGCGGGGCGTCGGCCGGGTGCTCCGGGGTGCCGTCGGCGGTCACCGTGAGGCGGGGCACGCCGGTGTCCGGGACGGCCGCGCCCTCCCCCGTGACCAGGCAGGCCGGGTGGGCGTCGGTGAGCGTGTACGCGAGCCGCTCGGCCGGGTGGCCGGGGTCGAGGGGCAGGTAGGCGGCGCCCGCGCGGTGCACGGCGAGCAGGGTCACCACGAGGGCGAGCGAGCGCGGCAGGGCGACGGCGACGGTCGTCTCGGCGCGGGCGCCGTGCGCGGCGAGGGTGTGGGCCAGCCGTTCGACGCGCCGGTCGAGTTCGGCGTAGGTGAGCCGGGTGTCCTCGAGGACGACGGCCGTGGCGGCGGGCGTCCGGGCCGCCTGGGCGCGGAACAGCTCGGGGAGGGTGAGGTGCGGGACGGGCCGGGCGGTGTCGTTCCAGCCGGTGAGGACGAGGGCGCGTTCGTCCTCGCGCAGCACGTCGAGGGTGCCGACGCGGCGGCCGGGGTCGGCGGCGACCTGGGCCAGCAGGGACTCCAGGCGGCGGGCGAGGAGTCCGGCGGTCCGCTCGTCGAAGAGGTCGGCGCTGTACTCGATCCAGCCGTCGATGTGCTCGCCCTGCTCGACGAAGTCGAAGCTGAGGTCGAACTTGGCGCCGTCCTGCCCGACGGTCTCCCGGCGGGCGGTCAGGCCGGGCAGCTCGGGACCGCCGCCCTGTCCCGCGAGGTGGACGACCATCACCTGGAACAACGGGTGCCGGGCGAGGGAGCGTTCGGGGTTGAGGGCCTCCACCAGCCGTTCGAAGGGGAGGTCCTGGTGCTCGTAGGCGGCCAGGTCGGTGTCCCGGACCCGGGCGAGCAGGTCGGCGAAGGTGGGGTCGCCGGACAGGTCGGTGCGCAGGACCAGCGAGTTGACGAAGAACCCGACCAGGTCTTCGAGGGCCTCGTCGGACCGTCCGGACACCGGGGCGCCGAGCGGGATGTCGTCCCCGGCGCCGAGCCGGTGCAGCAGCGCGGCCACCGCGGCCTGGGCCACCATGAACATGCTGACGCCGTGGGCGCGGGCCAGCCCGCGCAGGGCGCCGGCCAGGGCGGGCGGCACGGTGAAGCCGGTGGTGCCGCCGCGCCCGCTGGGCTCGGCGGGGCGCGGCCGGTCGGCGGGCAGGTTCAGCTCGGCGGGCAGCCCGCGCAGGGCCTCGGTCCAGTGGTCGAGCAGGTCTGTCTCGGTCGCGGCCAGCAGGTCGCGCTGCCAGAGCGTGTAGTCGGCGTAACCCGCGGGAAGCGGCGTCCAGTCGGGGGCCAGGCCCGCGGTGCGGGCCGCGTAGGCGGTGGAAAGGCCGGCGAGCAACGGCCGGTCGGACCACTCGTCGGTGGCGATGTGGTGCAGCAGGAGCAGCAGGACGTGCTCGTCGGGGCCGGTCTCGAACAGGGTGGCGCGGAGCGGGAGTTCGCGCTCCAGGTCGAAGACGTGCGCGGCCCGGTCGGCGAGCGCGTCGAACGGGGCCGTCTCCAGCGGGACTCGGACATCCTCCAGGATCCGCTGGTACGGCACCCCGTCGACCGCCGGGAAGACGGTCCGCAGCGGAGTGTGCCGGGCGGCCACGTCGTTCAGGGCGGCCTGGAGGGCGTCCCGGTCGAGTGGGCCGGTCAGCCGCCAGGCCGAGGGGAGGTTGTAGGCCGTGCTCGCGCCGTCGACCTGCGCGAGCAGCCACAGCCTGCGCTGCGCGGAGGACAGCGGCAGCCGTTCGGGACGCGGGCGCGGAGCGGCGAGCGCGGGACGGGCCGCGCTGCCGGAGGTGCCGGTGCGGGCGGCGAGCAGGGCCACCGTCGGTGCCTCGAAGACGGCGCGGACCGTCAGTTCGGTGCCGAGCGCGGTGCGGACGCGGGCGGCCAGGCGCATGGCGAGCAGCGAGTGCCCGCCCAGCGCGAAGAAGTCGTCGTCCACGCCGACCCGTTCGCGGCCCAGGACGTCGGCGAACAGGGCGGCGAGGATCTCCTCGCGCGGGGTGCGCGGCGGGTTCCCGTCTCCCGTGCCCGCGGTGAGCTCGGGGGCGGGCAGGGCCTTGCGGTCGAGCTTGCCGTTCGGGGTGAGCGGCAGCGTGCCGAGGGTGACGTAGGCGGCCGGCACCATGTGGGCGGGGAGCACGGCGGCGGCGTGGGCGCGCAGGGCGGTCGCGTCCACCACCGGGCCCGCGGCGGGGACGACGTAGGCGACGAGCGCCTGGCCGTGCACGGCGACCGTGGCGTGGGCGACGGCCGGATGGGCGGCGAGCACCGTCTCGACCTCGCCGGGCTCGACGCGGAAGCCGCGCACCTTCACCTGGTCGTCGGTGCGGCCGAGGTACTCGACCGTGCCCTCCGCGGTCCAGCGGGCGAGGTCCCCGGTGCGGTACATCCGGCTGCCGGCCGGACCGTACGGGTCGGCCACGAACCGCTCGGCGGTCAGGCCGACCCGGTTCAGGTAGCCCCGGGCCAGCTGGACGCCCGCCAGGTACAGCTCGCCCGGGACGCCGGGCGGCACCGGGCGCAGGCCCGCGTCGAGGACGTACAGGCGGGTGTTCCACACCGGGCGGCCGATGGGGACGGCGGTGGCGCCGGGGCCGATCTCGATCGCGGTGACGTCGACGGACGCCTCGGTGGGGCCGTAGAGGTTGTGCAGCCCGGAGTCCAGCACCTCGTGGAAGCGGCGGGTGAGGGCGGCCGGGAGGGCCTCGCCGCTGCACAGCACGCGGCGCAGGCCGGTGCAGCCGGCGGCCGTCGGCTCCTCCAGGAAGAGCTGGAGCATCGAGGGCACGAAGTGGACGGTGGTGACGTCCTGTTCGCGGATGAGCGCGGCCAGGTAGACGGGGTCGCGGTGGCCCTCGGGCCGGGCGACGACCAGCGTGGCGCCGGTGATCAGCGGCCAGAAGAACTCCCACACCGACACGTCGAAGCCGGCCGGCGTCTTCTGCAGCACCCGGTCGTCGGCGCCGAGGCGGTAGGTGTCCTGCATCCACAGCAGGCGGTTGACGATGCCCGCGTGCGGGACGACGACACCCTTGGGACGGCCGGTGGAGCCCGAGGTGTAGATGACGTAGGCCGGGTGCCGGGGGTCGTAGGACGTCGGGAGCGGCGCCTGCGGGCCGGTGGGCAGGGCGTCACGGATCACGTACACCGGGCGGGCGTCCTCGGCCATGAGGGCGAGCCGGTCGGCCGGGTGGTCCGGGTCCAGCGGCAGGTAGGCGGCACCGGCGCGGTGCGTGGCGAGGAGGGCCACGACGAGGTCGACCGAGCGCGGCAGGGCGACGGCGACGGTCCGCTCCGGGCCCGCGCCGAGACCGGCCAGGACCCGGGCGGTGTGCTCGACCCGTGCGTCCAGCTCGGCGTAGGTGAGCCGCTGCTCCTCAAAGACAAGGGCGGTGGCGTCGGGGGTGCGGGCGGCCTGGGCGCGGAACAGCTCGGGGAGGGTGAGCTCCGGGACGGGACGGGCGGTGTCGTTCCAGCCGGTGAGGAGACGGTACCGCTCGTCCTCGTGCAGGAGGTCGAGGTCCCTGAGCGGGGCGTCGGGAGCGGCGGCGGCGTGCGCGAGGAGCCGGGCCGCGCGGTCGGCCAGGGCTTCGGCCGTGCCGTGGTCGAAGAGGTCGGTGGCGTACTCCAGGAGCAGGACCACGCGGTCGGACTCGTCGACGTAGGTGAAGTGCAGGTCGAACTTGGCCATGCCGGTGTCCATGTCGAACCACTCGGTGGCCAGGCCCAGCACGTCGGGGTCGCCGTCGGGCCGGTGGTGGTAGCCGAGCATGACCTGGAAGAGCGGGTTGCGGCCGGCCACCCGGGGCGGGTTGAGGGCCTCCACCACCCGGTCGAAGGGCAGGTCCTGGTACTCGAAGGCGGACAGTGACGACTCCCGGACCCGGCCGAGGAGTTCACGGAACGTGAGTCCGTCGCCGGTGAGGTCGGTGCGCAGCACCAGGGTGTTGACGAAGAAGCCCACCAGGTCGCCGAGGGCCTCGTCGGTGCGGCCCGCGACGGGCGCGCCGAGGGGGATGTCGTCGCCCGCGCCGATCCGCTGCAGCAGGGCGGCGGTGGCGGCCTGGAACAGCATGAACATGCTGGTGCCGGTGGCCGTCGTGAGGTCGCGCAGGGCGCGAACGGTGGCGGCCGGCACCTCCAGGCGGACCTTGCCGCCGCGGCCGGTCGGCTCGGCGGGGCGCGGCCGGTCGGCGGGCAGCGTCAGCTCGTCGGGCAGGCCGCGCAGGGCATCGCGCCAGTGGTCGAGCTGGATCTCCCCGTCGGCGGCGAGCAGCTCCCGCTGCCACAGGGTGTAGTCGGCGTATTGCACGGGCAGCGGCGCCCGGTCCGGGGCCGTACCCGCGCGGCGGGCCGCGTAGGCGGCGTCGAGGTCGGCGAGGAACGGCCGGTCGGACCACTCGTCGGTGGCGATGTGGTGCAGGACGACCGCCACCACGTGATCCTCGTCGGCCAGCCGGAACACCTCGCAGCGCACCGGGAGTTCGGCCGTGAGGTCGAAGGGGCGGCGCTGGGCCGCCTCGATCAGCGCGGGCAGCGCCTCCTCGGCGGCGTCGGCGACGGTCAGGGCGGGGTGCGCCTCCGCGGCGGGGACGATCCGCTGGTACGGCTCGCCGTCGTGCGCCGGGAACACGGTGCGCAGCGCCTCGTGGCGGGCGACGACGTCCCGCAGGGCGGTGCGCAGGGCCTCGGTGTCGAGGTCGCCGCGCAGCCGGAAGACCAGCGGGAAGTTGTAGGCGACGCCGCTGCCGGTGATCTGCTCGACGAGCAGCAGCCGGCGCTGCGCGGGGGACAGCGGGATCCGGGCGGGCCGGTCGGTGACCGGGGTGACGGGCGGCCGGGCGGGGCTCGCCGCGCCGACCCGGGCGGCGAGCCGGGCCGGGGTGGGGGCCTCGAAGAGGTCGCGGATGGCGAGTTCGGCGCCGAGTTCGGTGCGGGCACGGCTGACCAGCCGGGTGGCGAGCAGCGAGTGGCCGCCCAGGTCGAAGAAGTCGTCCTCCGCACCGGCCGCGGGCAGCCCGAGCACCTCCGCGAACAGGCGGCAGAGCACCTCCTCCTGCGGGGTGCGGGGGCCGCGGCCGCCGCCGAGGGCGACGGCGGGCTCGGCCTCGGGCAGGGCGCGCACGTCGAGCTTGCCGTTGGCGTTCATGGGCAGGCCGTCGACGGTGACGAAGGCGGCCGGGACCATGTACTCGGGCAGCTCCCGGCCGAGGTCCTCGCGCAGCCGCCGGACCAGGGCGCCGGTCTCGCGGGCGGCGGTGGGGTCGTTGGCGTAGGGGGCGGTACCGCCGCCGGGGCGGAACAGGCCGCCGGTGAGACGGTGTTCGGCGCCCAGGAACACGGCGTCGTAGGTTCCGGCCCCCGGCGACCAGGTGGTGAGGACCCGGTGCCCGGCGTCGGCACCGAGCGCGTGCAGGGTCTCCGGGTCGACGCCGTCCTCGCGGATGCGGCCGTCGGGGATGCCGGTGACGCGCAGGGCGGCGGGCTGCCCGGTACGCGGGCGTCCGCCCACGCGGGCGATCAGCTCCCCCGCGTCGCGCAGGAGTTGTCCGACGGCGCCGGACGTCAGGCCGCCGCGCGCCAGTTCGCCCACCGTGTGGGCCGCGCTCCACTCGACCGTCGGCGCGTCGTCGAGGCGGACGTCGGGCTCACCGGCGTACAGGACGACGTCGTAGCGGTGCCGGGTGAGCTCGTTGTGGTGGCGGCCGCGCCTGGTGCGCAGGTCGACGCCGTAACCAAGGGTGGTGAAGTAGTCGGGGTCTACCAGGAGTTCCTTCTCCAGGCGCAGCCCGCGCTCCACCGCCCGCTCCAGGCCGGCCTCCGCCGTCCCCCGGGCGCGCTGGATCTCGGTGTGGAAGGTGCGGGCCAGCCGCAGGTTGCGGACGTCGCCGACGAACAGGGCGCCGCCGGGCGCGAGCAGTTCCATGGCGCCGTCGATGACGGCGGTGAGGTACTCGATGCTCGGGAAGTACTGGATGACGGAGTTGATGACGATCGTGTCGAAGTGCCCTGCGGGCAGGCCGCTGAGATCGTCGGCGGGCCGGCAGCGGAGTACCACCCGGGAGGCCAGCTCGGGGTCCCGGTCCCGCAGTTCCGCGCCGATCTTGCGGATGACCGGGGCGGCGAAGTCGGTCGCCCAGTACTCCGCCGCGTCCGGGGCGAGCCGGGACAGCAACAGGCCGGATCCGACGCCGATTTCGAGGATGCGGCGCGGGTTCAGGGCGCGGATGCGGGCGACGGTGGCCTCGCGCCACTCGTGCATCTGCTCGAAGGGGATGGGCCGGCCGTCGTAGGAGCTGTCCCAGCCGTCGTACTGCTCGGTGAAGACGGCGGTGCCGATCTCCTCGTACTCGTCGGAGTAGATCTCCTGCCACTCCCCCACCTGCGCGGCCTCGGCGGCGGTGCGGTCGGCGGGGTCGGCGCCGGAGGGCACGACGTAGCCGACGAGGCGTTCGTCGCGGACCACGACGGCGGCCTGGGAGACCAGCGGGTGGCGGCTGAGGACGGTCTCGATCTCGCCGGGTTCGACGCGGTAGCCGCGGATCTTGACCTGGTCGTCGGTGCGGCCGAGGAAGTCGAGGTTGCCTCCCCCGGCCTCCGGCCGGGGGGACCCCCAGGGGCCGCGGCGCATCAGGTCGCCGGTGCGGTACATGCGCTCGCCGGGCGCGCCGAACGGGTCGGCGACGAACCGCTCGGCGGTCAGGCCGGGCCGGTCGAGGTAACCGCGGGCCAGGCCGATGCCCGCGATGTACAGCTCGCCGGGGACGCCGTCGGGCACCGGGCGCAGCCACGCGTCCAGGAGGTGGGCGCGGGTGCCGCGGATGGGCTTGCCGACGGTGGGCGTGTCGGAGTCGAGGGTGCCGCCGCCGAGGGTGTTGATGGTGTACTCGGTCGGCCCGTACAGGTTGTAGCCGTAGGTGCCCTCGGTGTCGCGCAGCGCCGCCCACACCGTCTCCGGGACCGCCTCGCCGCCGAGCAGCACCAGCGGCGGGACGTGGCCCTCCAGCAGGCCCTGCTCGATCAGCAGCCTGGCGTAGGTGGGCGTGACGTTGACGACGTCGATGCGGTGCTCTTCGCAGTAGGCGACCAGGGCCTCCGCGTCGCGCCGCAACTCCTCGTCGCAGACGTGCACTTCGTGGCCCTCGACCAGCCAGAGGAGCTCCTCCCACGACATGTCGAAGGCGAAGGACACGGTGTGCGCGATCCGCAGCCGCCGGCCGCCCGCCGCGGCGATGGCGGGTTCGAAGATCTCCTTCTGGTGGTTGAGCTGCATGTTCGTCAGTCCCCGGTACGGCGTGACGACGCCCTTGGGGCGGCCGGTGGAACCGGAGGTGTAGATGACGTAGGCGGGGTGTTCGAGGCTGAAGCGGCGCCGGACGGGGGTGTCCGGCAGATCGGCCAGCTCGTCCTGGACGGCCGGGTCGTCGAGCAGGACGCGCGGCAGGTCGGCACCGTCGAGGGTCGCGGAGACGGCGCTCGTGGAGAGCAGGAGCAGCGGGCGGGCGTCGGCCAGCATCAGGGAGAGCCGGTCGGCCGGGTGGTCCAGCTCCAGGGGCAGGTACGCGGCGCCGGTGCGCAGGACGGCGAAGAGCGCGACCACCATGTCGAGGGAGCGGCCCAGGCCGAGCGCGATCACGCGTTCGGGACCGGCGCCGCGCTCGATGAGCAGCCGGGCCGTCCGGTTGACGGCCGCGTCCAGTTCGGCGTACGTCAGCGCGCGCTCGCCGAGGACGAGGGCGCGGGCGTCCGGGGTGCGGGCGGCCTGGGCGGCCAGCAGGTCGGCGATGGTCTTCTCCGGGACCTCGACCCGGCCGGCGGCCCGCTCCTCGCGCAACGCCGCGTGCTCGGCGGGCAGCAGCGGGTCGAGTGAGCCCACGGGTGCGGTGAGGTCCGCGGTGAGCCGGTCGACGAGGAGGGTGAAGCGGTCGAGCAGGGCGCGGGCGCGGTCGGCCGGGACCTGGTCGGGCCGGTGGGTGAGGGTGACCGCGATCCGCTGCCCGGGGGTGACGACGAGGTTGGCCGGGTAGTGGGTGGCGTCGACGTTGGCGACGGCGGTGGCGCCGTGCCGGGTGCGCAGCTCTTCCAGCCGGTCCTCGGTGTCGTTGTTGCGCAGCACGAACAGCGTGTCGAACAGCTTGCGGTGCCCGGTCTCGGCCTGGAGCACGCCGAGGCTGAGGTGCTCGTACGGCATCAGGTCGAGGCGTTCGCCCTGGATGCGGCGGAGCAGGTCGAGGACCGGCTCGGCGGGGTCGAAGGCGATCCGGGTGGGGACGGTGTTGAGGAAGAGGCCGATGATGTTCTCGACGTCGTGGACCTCGCTGGGCCGGCCGGCGACCGTGGTGCCGAACACGACGTCGGTGCGGCCGGTGGCGGAGGCGAGGGTGAGGCCCCAGGCCGCGTTGAGCAGGGTGTTCAGGGTGAGGCCGTGGACGCGGCCGGTCTCCCGCAGCCGGTCGCCGAGTTCGGCGGTGAGGCGTACGTCGAGCTGGTCGGGGATGACCGGTTCGAGCCCGTCGGCGGCGGTCGGGGCCAGCAGGGTGGGCTCCTCCAGGCCGGCCAGCGCGGTCCGCCAGGCGGCGGTGGCGGTCGTGTCGTCCTGCCGGCCCAGCCAGGTCAGGTAGTCCCGGTAGCTGCCGGGGACGGGCAGCGCGGAGGCGTCGCCGCCGGTCTCGTACAGAGCGAACAGCTCGTCGAGGAAGAGCCACGCCGACCAGCCGTCCCAGAGGATCAGGTGGCGGCCGATGACGAGCCGGTCGCCGCGCTCGGCACCGAGGCGCAGCAGGAGCAGCCGGAACAGCGGGGGCACGGACAGGTCGAAACGGCGGTTGCGCTCGGCTTCCGTCGACTCCCGCACTCGCGCGTCCTGTTCGGCGGCCGGAAGGTGGGAGAGGTCGACCTCGTCGAGCGGGATCTCCGGGGCCTCGACGATGAACTGCACCGGCTGGTCGAGGCCCAAGCTGGTGAAGCCCGCGCGCAGGCCCGGGTTGCGGTCCAGGAGCGCGCGGGCGGCGGCGCGCAGCCGGGCCGCGTTCAGGCCGGTGGCGAAGTCGAAGGTCTCGTGGACGGTGTAGACGTCCAACGCGCCCTGGTCGTAGGCCGAGTGGAAGAACAGGCCCTCCTGGAGCGGGGCCAGTGGCCAGACCTCGGAGACGGCGGCCGGGGCGGCGAGGGCGCGGATCCGGGCGTGTTCGGCGTCGGTGAGGGTGACGGCGGCAGCGGGGGTGGGCTCTTCACGCGTGACGGTGCAGGCGGTGGCGGCGAGGGCGGCGGGGGTCCGGTGGGTGAACACGTCACGGGGGCCGAGGTCCAGGCCGGCCGCGCGGGCCCGGCCGGCGACGCCGATGGAGCTGATGCTGTCGCCGCCGAGCCGGAAGAAGTCGTCGTCCGGGCCGACGTCGGCGAGGCCGAGGACGGCCGCGAAGATCTCGGTGAGCCGCCGCTCCAGGGGTCCGGCGGGCTCGCGGCGGGCGGCGCGTTCGGCCTCGGGGGCGGGCAGCGCGGCCTGGTCCAGCTTGCCACTGGGGGTGAGCGGGAGGTCGGCGAGGACGAGGTACGCCTCCGGGACCAGGGGCGCGGGCAGCGCCCCGGCGAGGGCGGTACGCAGTTCGGCGGGGTCGGCCACGGCGCCGGCCGCCGGGACCGCGTAGGCGACCAGGCGCTGGTCGCGGACGACCACGGCCCCGCGCGCCACCGCCGGATGCCGGGTCAACGCGGCCTCGATCTCGCCGAGTTCGATCCGGTTGCCGCGCAGCTTGACCTGCCGGTCGGTGCGGCCGAGGTAGTCGAGGGTGCCGTCCGTACGACGGCGCACCAGGTCACCGGTGCGGTACATGCGGGCGCCGGGCGCGGCCGCGTACGGGTCCGCCACGAAGCGGTCGGCGGTGAGCGCGGGGCGCCGGTGGTAGCCGCGGGCCAGCTGGACGCCGGTCAGGTACAGCTCGCCGGGCACCCCGTCGGGCACCGGGCGCAGGCAGGAGTCCAGCACCCGCAGGCCGGTGTTCCAGACGGGCCGCCCGATGGGCACGGTGGTGCCGGGCGCCCCGTCGTAGGCGTGGTGGGTCACGTCGACGGCTGCCTCGGTGGGGCCGTACAGGTTGTGCAGCGGTACGCCGGTCAGGCCGCGCCAGCGCCGGGCCGCCGTACCGGAGAGGGCCTCGCCGCTGCTGAAGACGCGGCGCAGGCTGCCCGCCCACGCGGGATCCGCGGTGACCTCGTCGGCGGCGAGGAACGCGTCCAGCATCGACGGCACGAAGTGCGTCGTCGTGACGCCCTCGGCCCGGATCAGCCGGGCCAGGTAGGCGGGGTCGCGGTGCCCGTCGGGCGTGGCGAGCACGACCGCGGCGCCCTCGTGCAGCGCCCAGAAGAACTCCCAGACGCTGACGTCGAAACTGGCCGGGGTCTTCTGCAGCACCCGGTCGTCGGCGGCGAGTCCGTACGCGCCCTGCATCCAGGCGAGCCGGTTGCCGATGGCGCGGTGGGTGACGACGACGCCCTTGGGGCGGCCGGTGGAGCCGGAGGTGTAGATGAGGTAGGCGGGGTGGTCGGGGGTGAGGGGCGTGGACCGCGGTACGTCCTGCGGCTCCTCGTCCTCCTCGTCCTCCTCGACGTACAGGATCTCCAGCCCGGCCGTGTCCGGCAGCCGTACGGCGTCCCGTGCCGTGCTGACGACGGTCCGGGCGCCGGAGTCGGCGAGCATGTACGCGATGCGGTCGGCCGGGTAGTCGAGGTCGACCGGCAGGTAGGCGGCGCCCGCCTTGAGCACCCCGAGCAGGGCGACCATCAGCTCGGCCGAGCGGGGCACGGCGACGGCGACGAACCGCTCGGGCCCGGCGCCGCGGGCGCGCAGCCGGCGGGCCAGCCGCTCGGCACGGGCGTCGAGTTCGGCGTAGGTGAGGGCGGTGCCCTCGTACACGACGGCGGTGGCGTCGGGGGTGCGGGCGGTCTGCGCGGCGATGGCGGCGGGCAGCGTGGTCGCGGGTACGGCGCGCCGCTCGCCCTCGAGGTGTACGTGCTCGCCGTCGACGAGCAGGTCCAGGGCGGCCACCGGGCGTGCGGTGTCCTCGGCGAGGGCGTCCAGGACCCGGGTGAGCCGGTCGGCGAGCAGCCGCACCGCCTCGCCGGAGATCCGGTTCAGGTGGTGCTTGAGGCGCAGGTCGAGCCTGCGGCCGGGCTTGACGATCAGGGCCAGCGGATAGTGCACGGCGTCGTGGAAGGCGTGCCCGGTCAGCCGGACCGTGCCGGTGGGGTCGGCGAGGCCGGGTTCGGCGGGGTAGTTCTCGAACACCACCAGGGTGTCGAAGAGTTCACCGTCGCCCGCGTGCCCGGCGGCCCGCTGGATCTCGGCGAGGCCGAGGTGCTGGTGGTCCAGCAGGGCGCTCTGCTCCTGCTGGAGGCGTTCCAGGACGGCGCCGAGGGTGTCGGCGGGGGCCCAGGTCAGCCGGGTGGGCAGGGTGTTGATGAAGAGGCCGGCCATCGACTCGATGCCGGGCACGGCGGCGTCGCGGCCGGAGACGGTGGTGCCGAAGACCACGTCCTGGCGGCCGGTCAGCCCGGCGAGGAGCAGGCCCCAGGCGGCCTGCACGACCGTGCCGAGGGTGACGCCGTGTTCGCGGGCGCGGGCGGTGAGCCGGGCGGTGGTGCGCTCGGGCAGCTCGACGCGGAGCTGGGCGGGTTCGATCGGCCCGGCGGCGGCGGTCCCGACCAGGCGGGTGGGCTCGTCGAACCCGGCGAGGGCGGTGCGCCAGGCGTTCCGGGCGGTCTCGCGGTCGGCGCGCGCGACGTGGGCCAGGTAGCCGCGGTACGGGGCGACTTCGGCCGGTGGCGTGGGCGTATCGCCGTAGAAGGAGAGGAGTTCGCGGTGCAGGACCGGCAGGGACCAGCCGTCGGCGACGATGTGATGGAAGGTCAGGACCAGGCGGCTGCGGTCCTCGGTGAGGCGGACCAGGGCGCAGCGCAGCAGCGGCGGGTGGGCGAGGTCGAAGCGGCCGGCGCGTTCGTCGGCGGCGACGGCCTCGGCGAGGCCGGTACGGATCGCGGGGTCCTGGGCGGACAGGTCGACCTCGCGCCACGGCACGTCGAGGCCGGTGACGACGAGCTGGGCGGGGCGGCCGTCCGGGAGCTGGCGGAAGCAGGCGCGCAGCGGGGCGTGCCGGTCGAGGAGCCGCTGGGCGGCCTGGCGGAGGAGGCCGCCGTCGACGGGTCCGGCGAGTTCGATCACCTGCTGGACGACGTAGGCGTCGTGTTCGGCGCCGTCCACGAGGGCGTGGAAGAAGAAGCCCTCCTGGAGCGGGCCGAGCGGCAGGACCTCGGCGACCGCGAGCGGGGCGTCGCCCTGGAGCGCGGCGAGTTCGCCGGCGGTCGGCGAGGCCCAGGGGACGTCGGCCGGGTCCTCGCCGGCGTCGGCGGTGCGGGCGACGCCGGCGAGCCGGTCGACCGTGCGGTGCCGGAAGACGTCGCGCGGGGTCAGCTCCAGACCGGCCCGGCGGGCCAGGACGAGCAGCTGGATGGCGACGATGCTGTCCCCGCCGAGCGCGAAGAAGTCGTCGTCGACGGTGACCGAGGGCACCCGCAGGGCACGTGCGTACAGGTCGCACAGCAGGCGCTCGCGTTCGGTGCGCGGGGGGCGGCCCGAGCTGAGCAGGCCGTGGTCCGGGACCGGCAGGGCGGCGGAGTCGAGCTTGCCGCTGGGGGTGACCGGGAGCCGGTCCAGCGGGACGAGGGCGGCCGGGACCATGTACTCGGGCAGGAACTCTGCGGCGTGCGCGCGCAGTTGGGCCATCAGCGCGGTGACGTTGCGGAACGGCGCCGGGCGGTTGGCGTGCGCGTGGGGCCCGCCGGGGACGTACAGCGGGCCGAGCGGGGTGTCGTCGCCGCGCGCGAACACCGCGTCGAGGCTGCCGTCCTCGGCGTCCGCGGTCCAGGTGAGCGCGGCCCGGTAGCCGTGCCGGGCGGCGGTCTCGTACAGGGTCTCCGGGTCGACGCCTGCGCTGCCGGTGCGGCTACTGTCGTCGAGGGCGCCGAGTGCGGCCAGGTCGGGGGCGAGGCGGGCGTTGGGGATGCCGGTGACGCGGAGGCGGGCGGGGCGGTCCGGGGCGGCGAGCCGCTCGGCGAGGGCGTCCGTGGTGCCGAGCGCGGACCAGGGCACCGGGGCCGAGGCGTCCGGGGCCGGTGCGGTGCCGGGGCGCAGCACGACGTCGTACCGGTAGCGGGTCAGCTCGTTGTGGTGGGCGCCGCGCTTGACGCGCACGTCGGCGGTGAAGCCGTCCAGGGTCGCGAAGTAGTCGGGGTCGAGGAGGAGTTCGCCCTCCCAGGCCACGGCCCGGTCGACGGCGGCGCGCAAGGCCTCCTTGTCCTCCCGGTGGCCGCGGCCCGACTCGATGGCTGTGGCCAGCGTCCGCAGCAGCCGCAGGTTGCGGACGTCGCCGACGAACAGCGCGCCGCCGGGAGCGAGCAGCCGGGCGGCCGAGCGCAGGACGCCGGTGAGGTAGTCGGCGCCCGGGAAGTACTGGATGACGGAGTTGACGACGATCGTGTCGAAGTGGCCCTCGGGGAGCCCGTGCGGATCGTGTGCGGGCCGGGCGTGCAGGGTGACCCGGCCGGCCAGCTCCGGTACGGCCTCGACCTGGGCGCGCAGGGCGCGGACCGCTTCCTCGGAGAGGTCGGTGCCGACGTACTCGGCGCAGTCGGGGGCGATCCGGGAGAGCAGCAGGCCGCTGCCGACGCCGATCTCCAGGACGCGGCGGGGCCGCAGTTCGCGGATCCGGGCGACGGTCGCGTCCCGCCACTCGCGCAGGTCGGCGAGCGGGATGGGCAGGCCGTCGTACATGCTGTTCCAGCCCGCGAAGTTCTCCTCGAAGCCGTCGGATCCGGCGGCGGAGTACAGGAGTTCGTGCAGGTCCTTCCAGTCGGACACGGCCTCGTCGGCCTCGGCGGTGCCGTCCGGGGAGTCCAGGGCGGGCACGACGTAGGCGGCGAGGCGGCGGTCGCCGGGGCGGTCCTCGCGGACCACGACGGCGGCCTGGTCGACGGCCGGGTGGGCGCGCAGCACCGACTCGATCTCGCCGGGCTCGATGCGGAAGCCGCGGATCTTGATCTGGCTGTCGGCGCGGCCGTGGAACTCCAGGCGCCCGTCGGACTTCCAGCGGACCAGGTCGCCGGTGCGGTACAGCCGTTCGCCGGGTGCGCCGAACGGGTCGGCGACGAACCGCTCGGCGGTCAGCGCGGGGCGCCCGAGGTAGCCGCGGGCGAGTCCGGCGCCGCCGAGGTACAACTCCCCCACCACACCGGCCGGTACGGGTCGCAGCCGGTCGTCGAGGACGTAGGCGCGGGTGCCCGGGTCCGGGACGCCGATGGGCACGATGGTGCCGGCCGGGGTGTCCGGGTCGCAGAGGCCGAGGGTGGAGTTGGTGGTGGCCTCGGTGGGCCCGTACGCGTTGAACATCACCCGGCCGCGCGCGTAGCGGCCGACCAGCTCCGGCGAGACCCGCTCGGTGCCGGCCAGCAGGGTGGCGGCGGGCGGGAGTCGCACGTCGTCCGGCATGGCGGCGAGGAGAGCGGGCGGCAGGATCATGAAGGTGATGCCGTGCTCGTTCGCGTAGTCGGCGAGGGGCGCGCCGGGCACCCGGCGGTCGGCGGGCACGACGACCAGCCGGCCGCCGGAGAGCAGGCCGAGGCACAGGTCCCAGAAGGCCACGTCGAAGCTGGGCGAGGCGAACTGCAGGACCCTGCTGTGCGGGCCGATCCCGAACCGCTCGCGCTGGGTGGCCACGAGCCCCGCGACTCCGGCGTGCGAGAGCACCACGCCCTTGGGGCGGCCGGTGGAGCCGGAGGTGTAGATGACGTAGGCGGCGTGCGTGACCGTCAACGCGTCGGCGGTGGCGGGGTCGTGGGCCGGGTGGCCGGCCAGCTCGGCGACGGTCTCCGGGGCGTCGAGGACCAGCGTCGCCGGGCCCGGCGGCAGGTCGGGGACCGTGCCGGCGGTGGTGACGAGGCAGACCGGGCGGGCGTCGTCGAGCATGTACGCGATGCGGTCGGCCGGGTAGTCGGTGTCGACGGGGAGGTAGGCCGCGCCCGTCTTCAGTACGGCGACCTGCGCGACGATCATGTCCGCGGAGCGGGGTACGGCGAGCGCCACGACCTGCTCGGGACCGGCGCCCCGGGCGACCAGGGCGTGTGCCAGCCGGGCGGCGCGGGCGTCGAGTTCGGCGTAGGTGAGGCGGACGTCCTCGTGGACGAGGGCCACTGCGCCGGGGCGGGCGGCGACCTGGTCGGCGAACATGCGCGGCCAGGTGAGCGCGGGCACGTCGTGCGCGGTGTCGTTCCAGTCGGCCAGGATCCGCCGCCGCTCGTCGACGCCGAGGAGTCCGAGATCGGCGACGGGGATTCCGGGCCGGTCCAGGGCGTCGGCGAGGAGCGTGGCGTAGTGGCCGAGGATCCGGTCGACAGTGGCGGGTTGGAAGAGGTCGGCGGCGTAGTCCGCGCGCAACGCCGTGCCGCTCAGGGACAGCGCCAGGTCCAGCGGGCCGCCCTCGTCCCAGGGCGCGGGGCCGAAGCCGACGGCGGACACCAGGCTGCCGCCGCGGCCGGGTTCGGGCGCGAGCAGCCGGAGCAGCTCGGCGGTGGGCAGCCGGTGGGCGGCGGCCTGCGCGCGGGCGCTCGTGACGTGGTCGCGCAACTCGGCGAACGTCATGGCGCCGTTCACCACCAGCCGCAGCGGCAGGCCGTCGTGAGCGACCGTCAGGTCCTGGCCGGTGCCGCCGCCGTAGCGGTGCAGCAGGGCGGCGAAGGCGGCGAGCAGGCTGGATTCGTCGGCCGTCACGCCGAGTTCGGCCGTGCGGACCTCTCGCGGCCGCGGTTCCCGCGGGCGCGCCGGGTGCGGGAAGTCGAACGGCAGTGAGGTCTCCGGTGCCGGTGCGGCGAACCGTTCCCGCCAGTACTTCTCCGTGGATGCCGTCCGCGCCGTCGAAGCCGAAGCCGAAGCCGCAGAAGAAGGTGCGGAAGAACGCGTGTTGCCCGACACAGCTGCCCGTGCCTCCCCATAGGTGTGGAACGGCTCAGCGGAGCCGCGACCGCTCGCATAGTAAGGTAAGGATTGCCTAACCCAACAGGGTCAACATGACTTTCGGCGGCCCAAGTCACAGCAGCTGAGGTTATGCTCACCTAACCTGCTCTCAGGACTGTTCGCGATCCCCCGGACGACGGCATGGAGACCGGCAAGTGGCTTCAGGCAGAAGGCTTCGCACCACGGTGCTGGTGACAGTGATCGTCGCGCTCCTGGTCCTCCTGTGCCTGCTCTCCGTGGCACTGGGCGCGCTGAGCGTCCCGCTCGGCCAGGTGGTGCGCTCGGTCCTCGGACATCCGCCGAGCCGGCTCGTGGACAACGTGATCTGGTCGGTGCGCATCCCCCGGACCCTGCTCGGCCTGACCACGGGCGCCGCGCTCGGCATGTCCGGTGCGCTGATGCAGGCCCTGACCCGCAACCCCCTTGCCGACCCCGGCATCCTCGGGGTGAGCGCGGGCGCGTCCTTCGCGATCGTCGTGTCGGTCGCGGTGTTCGGGGTCGGATCGCTGTACGGCTATGTGTGGTTCGCGTTCGCCGGGGCGCTCGCCGCGAGCGTGCTGGTCTTCTTCCTGGGCCGGCTCGGCCGCTCCGGGGCCACCCCGGTGAAGCTGGCGCTCGCCGGAGTGGCCGTCACCTCGCTGCTGTCGTCGCTGACCAGTGCGGTGGTGCTCACCGACCAAGACGCGCTGGACCGTTACCGCTTCTGGTCCGCCGGCACCCTGGCCGACCAGGACTCCGGCGACCTGGTGCGCATCCTGCCCTTCCTCGCCGTGGGCGCCGTACTGGCGCTGTCCTGCGCGCCCGCCCTCAACAGCCTTGCGCTCGGCGACGACGTGGCCGCGTCCCTGGGACGTCGGCTCGGCCTGGTACGGCTCCAGGGGGTGATCGCGATCGTGCTGCTGACCGGCGCGTCGGTCGCCGTCATCGGTCCGGTGGTCTTCCTCGGCCTGGTCGTCCCGCACATCGCCCGGCTGCTGGCGCAGTTCGCCGGCATCGGCCCCGACCACCGCTGGCTGCTGCCGCTGTCCGCCGCGCTGGCGCCGGTCCTGCTGCTGTCCGCCGACATCATGGGCCGGATGGTGGCCCGGCCCACCGAGATCCAGGCCGGGGTCCTCGTCGCCTTCCTGGGCGGCCCGTTCTTCATCGCCCTGGTCCGCCGCCGGAAACTCGCGGAGGTGTGAGCGTGCCCGCACAACCCTCTCCTGCTCCCGCTGCGGCTGCCGCCCCGCCCGTGCTGCGCGACCGGCCGTTCCGGCTGGCCGCTCCCCCGGTCTCCGGCATCCTGCGGCCGCGCCTGGTGCTGACCGGAGTCCTCGTCGGCGCGGGCGCGTTCGCGCTGTTCTGCTGGGGCCTGGCCCTCGGCGACTACCCGGTGAGCCTGCCCGACGTCGTCAAGGCCCTCTTCGGCGTGGGCGACCCCGGCACGCTCGTCGTCGTACGGGACCTGCGGCTGCCCCGCGCCCTGACCGGCCTCCTGGTCGGCCTCGCCTTCGGCGTCTCCGGTGCGGTGTTCCAGACGATGACCCGCAATCCGCTGGCCAGCCCCGACATGATCGGGCTGACCGAGGGCGCCGGCACCGCGGTGGTCGCGGCGGTGGTCCTCGGCCGGGCCGGCGGCCTCGGGCTGTCCACCGTCGGGCTGCTCGGCGCCCTGGCGACCGCGCTGCTCGTGTACGCACTGGCCTGGAAGGACGGGGCCACCGGCTACCGCATCATCCTGGTCGGCATCGGCGTCTCGTGGATCTGCACCAGCGCCACCGACTTCCTGGTGGCGCGGGGCAACCGGTTCCAGGCCGAGGAGGCGCTCGGCTGGCTGGTCGGCAACCTCAACGGCCGTACCTGGGGCCAGGTGGACTCCCTGGCGATCGCCCTGGCCGTCCTGTTGCCGGTCGCCCTGGGCCTGGGCCGCTGGATGCGCACGCTCCAGCTCGGCGACGACGTGGCCGCCGGGCTCGGCACTCCCGTCCAGCCGGTCCGGCTGGCGCTGCTCCTGACCGGGGTGGGCCTGGTCGCCTTCGGCACGGCGGCGGCCGGGCCGGTGGCCTTCGTCGCCCTGGCCGGCCCGCAGATCGCCCTGCGGCTGGCCGGCACCCCGGCACCGCCCCCGCTCGTCTCCGGTCTCACCGGCGCGTTCGTCGTCCTCGGCGCCGATCTCCTCGCCCGCGAGGCGGTCCCCGGGACGGAACTGCCGGTCGGGGTCGTCACCGGCGCCCTCGGCGCGCCGGTCCTGCTGTGGCTGCTCGTCCGCGCCAACCGCGCGGGATCTGGAGGCTGATCCCATGTCGACCACCGCCCCGCGCACCCCGGGTACCCTCGAACAGTCCTCTCCCGGACCCGAGTTGCGGGCCCGCGGCCTCCACCTCGCCTACGACGGGCGGACGGTGGTGGCCGACCTCGACCTCACCGTGCCCACCGGCCGGATCACGGCCATCGTCGGTGCCAACGCCTGCGGCAAGTCGACCCTGTTGCGCGCTCTCGCCCGGCTGCTGGCCCCGCGCGAAGGCGTCGTGGAACTGGACGGCACCGCGCTGCGCTCCATACCCACCCGCGAGCTCGCCCGCACGCTCGGCATCCTGCCGCAGACACCGGTGGCGCCGGAGGGGCTGACCGTCGCCGACCTGGTGAACCGCGGACGCTCCCCGCACCAGACCTGGTGGCGGCAGTGGTCGGCGGCGGACGAGGAGGCGGTGCGGGCCGCGCTGGCGGCGACCGGCCTGACCGAGCTCGCGGACCGGCCGGTGGACGAGCTCTCCGGCGGCCAGCGGCAGCGCGCCTGGATCGCCATGGCCGTCGCCCAGGGCACCCCGGTGCTGCTCCTGGACGAGCCGACGACCTATCTCGACCTCGCCCACCAGATCGACGTCCTGGACCTCGTCACGGACCTCAACCGGCGCGAGGGCCGCACGGTGGTGATGGTGCTGCACGACCTCAACCAGGCCTGCCGGTACGCCGACCACGTCATCGCCATGAAGGCGGGCCGCATCGTCGCCCAGGGCGCACCGGCCGACGTGGTCACCGAGGCGACCGTCGAGGACGTCTTCGACCTGCGCTGCCGGATCACCCCCGACCCGGTCAGCGGCACGCCGATGGTCATCCCGCTCGGCCGCCACCATCACGACGGCGACGCCCGCGACGGCGGCACGCGAGACGCCGAGGGCCCAGTCCCGGCCCCGGCCGCCGTCGACTGAACCGGCGGCCGGGTCGGAACCGCCCCTGACGACGGGCCTGCCCTCAGGGACGGGACGTCAGGTAGCCCCCCATGGTGCGGAAGTAGTCCGCCGCCGCGTACTCCGTGCCGTCGTCCGTGCGTACCCGCCGGACCAGCAGCCCCCGGCAGCGCCCGGTGTGGGCGTCGGCACCCGCCACGACGACCACGCCGTCCCCCTCGCGGATGAAGATCCGGCCCGGGGTGCCGCCGTAACGCCCCTCGGAGACGGCGGCGGAGACGATCCTGAGCCGCTCGCCGCGGTGGTAGGCGTAGGCGTTCGGGTACGGGTCGGACTGGGCCCGCACCAGGCGCTCCAGGCGTTCCGCGGGCCAGGTCCAGTCGATGCGGCTGTCCTCCAGGGACCGCTTGTGGAAGAAGCTGGCGCGGGTGCGGTCCTGCGGCACCCACTGGCCGGTGTCCCGGCCGGCGGCGATCAGGTCGAGGGACTCGCGCACGATGGGCGCGATCAGTCCGACGGTCCGGTGGAAGAGGTCGGTAGCGGTGTCGGTGGGCCCGACCGGCACCGAGCGCTGCACCAGGACGTCCCCGGCGTCGAGTTCGGCGTTCATGCGGTGCGCGGTCACCCCGACCCGCTCCTCGCCGTTGATCAGCGCCCAGATGATCGGGGAGAACCCGGCGTAGGCCGGCAGCAGTGAGTCGTGGATGTTGAGGGTGCCGTGCGGGGGCAGGTCGAACAGCTCCGGGGGCAGCCAGGTCCGCCAGTTGTTGGCGACGATGATGTCCGGCCTCGACTCCCGTACCGCGGCCAGGAGTTCGGCGTCGTCGGGGCGGTTGCGCAGCAGCACCGGTACGTCGTGCTTCTCGGCCAGCTCGGCGACGTTGTCGTCCCAGATCTTCTCGTAGGCGTGCTCGCTCCTCGGATGGGTGACGACGAGGACCACGTCGTGGTCGGAGTCCAGCAGCGCCTGCAGCGTGCGGTGACCCCAGGTCTGGTAGCCGAGCATGACGACCCGCATGACGGACCTTCCCTTCACAGACTCCATTGCTAGGTAAGCCTTACCTTATCTAGCATGGGTCTGCCTGAGGGAGGCGATGCCAAGGTGAAATCACCGGTCATGGGTTCCGACGTCGTCCACGACATCATCGGAATCGGTTTCGGCCCGTCAAATCTCGCCCTGTCCATAGCGGTTGAGGAGCACAACACGGGTCTGGCGGCGGGCAGCCGTCTCAACGCCCTGTTCCTGGAGCGGCAGCCGCGGTTCGGCTGGCACCGGGGCATGCTGATCGACGACGCCACGATGCAGGTCTCCTTCCTCAAGGACCTCGTCACCCTGCGCAACCCGACCAGCGACTACAGCTTCCTCTGCTTCCTGCGCGAACAGGGCAGACTGATCGACTTCCTGAACCAGAAGACGCTCTTCCCGCTGCGAATGGAGTTCCACGAGTACTTCGAGTGGGCCGCGGCCCGGGTCGCGCACCTGGTGTCGTACGGCAGCGAGGCGATCGCGGTGAAGCCGGTGCGGGACCACGACGGCCGGGTGGCGTTCTTCGACGTCACCTGCCGGGACACGGCCCGCCCGGGGACGACCGTGACCCACCGCACGCGCAACATCAGCGTGGCGACGGGACTCGAACCGCATGTGCCGCCGGGGCTGGAGCTCGCCGAACGGGTCTGGCACAACAGCGAGTTGATTCCGCGGGCCGAGCAACTGGCCGCGGCGGGAGCGCCGGTGCGGAGGGCGGTCGTGCTCGGCGCCGGGCAGAGCGCCGCCGAGACGGTGGACTACCTCCACCGCACGTTCCCGGACGCCGAGGTCTGCTCGGTCTTCGCCAAGTACGGCTACACGCCCGCGGACGACAGCCCGTTCGCCAACCGGATCTTCGACCCCGAGGCGGTCGACGTCTACTTCTCCGCGCCGTCCGCGGTCAAGCAGTCCCTGCTGGACTACCACCGCTCCACCAACTACTCGGTCGTCGACATGGACCTGATCGAGTCGCTGTACGCCACCACGTACCGGGAGAAGGTGGCGGGCCGGGAGCGGTTGCGCTTCCTCAACGTCTCCCGCGTCCGCGACGTCGTGCCCGGCGCACCCGGAGCGGACGGCACGGCCGGCGGTCTGGACGTCACCGTGGAGTTCCTGCCCACCGGCGAACAGCAGACGCTGCCCGCCGACGTCCTGGTGCTCGCCACCGGCTACCGGCCCCGGGACCTGACCGCGCTCATGGGCGACGCGGGCAAGCTGTGCCTCAAGGACGACGGCGACGCGATCCGGGTCGGCCGGGACCACCGCGTGGAGACGGTGCCGGAGGTCGAGGCCGGCATCTACCTCCAGGGCGGGACCGAGCACACCCACGGGCTCACCAGCACCCTGCTGTCGACCGTGGCGGTCCGCGCGCAGGAGATCCACCGGTCCCTGCTGGCCGACCGGGCGACGGCGGCCTGACCCGCCCCGCCGCTCCACCACCCGCCGCACTCCCGTGGCCCGGACGGTACGGTCCCGTCCGGGCCACGGGCTCTGGCGGCCAAGCCCCTCCAAGGCGGGCGGTCCGAGGCGGGCGGTGTCAGTACGGCCCGTGGGTCCAGCGCCCGGCCGTCATCGTGGCGTGCACGGGCATCGCGCGCAGGGCGTCCGGAGCCGCCGTCAGCGGATCCACGTCCACGACCGCCAGGTCCGCGGGGTCCCCGACCCTGATGAGGCGGCGCCCGCGGGCCGCCGCGGCCAGCGCGTCCCGTACCGGCAGGCGCTGTTCGGGGTGCCAGGCGGGACGGTCGTCGTCGGTACGGGTGACGGCCGACGCGACGGCGAGCCAGGGGTCGAGCGGGGAGACGGGGGCGTCCGAGCCGAACTCCAGCCGTGCCCCGGCGGCCAGCAGGTCGGCGTAGGCGAAGGCGCGCGAGGTGCGTCCGGCCCAGTACCGGTCCGCCACGTCACGGTCGTCCGTCGCGTGCCGGGGCTGCACCCCTGCCGTGACGTCCAGTTCCGCGAAGCGCGGGAGGTCCTCGGGGCTCAGCAGCTGCGCGTGCTCGATCCGGCCGCGGCAGCGCACGGCCTCGAAGGCGTCCAGGGCGACGGTGTTGGCCCGGTCGCCGATGGCGTGCACCGCAGGTTCGATGCCGTGGGCGGCGGCCCGGCGCATGAGCCGTACCAGCTCGTCCGGTGCCGTCTGCTCGATGCCGTGCGCGTGCTCCGTGTTCTCCAGCCCCGGGTAGGGGTCGCGGCACAGCGCGGTACGGGTGTTGAGCGAGCCGTCCGTGAAGAGCTTGAGCGGGCCGACCCGCACCAGGCCGCCGGAGTCGCCGATCTCGGAGCCGGTGCGCAGTCCGCGCGCCACGGCCGCGTCCAGGTGGCTCGGGTAGACGGCGGCCGACACCCGTACGGCCGGCGGGACCTGTGCCGAGCGCCGCTCCCAGGCGCCCACGGTGTCGCCGAACTGGAAGTCGATGACCCCGGTGACCCCGCGCGCGGCGGCTGCCCGGCAGGCGTCGGCGACCCAGTCGTCCAGCGTCCCGGCCGGCACCTCGGGCAGGGCCGAGAGGACTTCGTGCCCCTCCGCCTCCCGGACCAGTCCGGTCGGGTGGTCGCCCCGGCCGACCAGCGCCAGGCAGGCGGAGTTCAGCCACACGGCGTGCAGATCGGCGCTGACCAGGGCGACCGGACGGTCCGGCAGGACCGCGTCGAGGAGTCGCCGGTCCGGGGCGTCGGGCCAGAGCCCGTCCCGGAAGCCGTATCCGAACAGGACCGTTCCCGCGCCGGGTGCCGTACGGCCGTGCGCGCGCACCCGGTCGGCCACCTCCCGCGCGGAGGTGGTTCCGGAGAGGTCGAGCCGGCGGCGCGCGCTCGCCCACTCGGCGAGGTGGACATGGGCGTCCCACAGCCCGGGCAGCAGGAAGCGCCCGTCCAGATCGACGACCCGCTCACCGGCGGCGGGTCCGGCGGGCGCCGCGTCGTCCCGCTCCGGGACCACCTGCGTGACCCGGCCGTCCTCCACCCGCACACCGGCCAACGGGCCGCCCGCCCCCAGCCGCACCCGGGCGAGGGTCACCGCGGCCGACCCGAGCGGAGTGGTCGCGAAGTCCGTCATCGAGGCTCCCTCCGAGGCGGCACGCCCGCCCTCAACAGCGACGAGAAGACAAACTTAGGCTCACCTTACCCAACATGATCCCGCCCTCATCCCCGAGCAACTGGTGGCGCGCCGCCAACTGCGCCGTTACCGGTCCTGGTCGCCCTAGGCGGCCGCACACTCGGCGCACCCACCACTGACGTACCGTCACCTGTGGAAGAGGTCGTTCAGGTCCGTCTGCGAGATCTGGTTCTCGGCGTAGGAGAAGGTCCCCCGCTCCGCCAGCTCCCGTGCCGCGGCGAGCAGGTGCGCGTACATCGCCCGGGCGATGCTGCCGCCCACCGTGACCCGGCGCACGCCGAGTTCGCGGAGGTCGGCCAGGGACAGGGCGCCGCCTGTCAGGCCCATCACCACGTTCAGCGGGCCGTCGATCGCCCGCACCAGCGTGCCGATCGTCCCGGCGTCGGCGGCGCCCGGCACGAACGCGCAGTCCGCACCCGCCGCCAGATACGCGTTGGCGCGCCGCACCGTCTCGTCGAGCGGGCCGCCGGTGAGCAGCACGTCGGTGCGGCCGACGAGGACGAACGGCTCGCCGGCCGCGTCGATCACCTCGCGCGCGGCGCGGATCCGGTCGGCCGAGAGCTCCGGGTCGTACAGCGGCCGGGAGCGGTCGCCCGTGAAGTCCTCGATGTTGCCGCCGGCGGCTCCGGCCGCGAGGGTCGCCGAGATCGTCCCGGCCACGGTTTCGGGCGCCTCGCCGAACCCGTCCTCCAGGTCGGCGCTGACCGGGACGCGCACCTCGGCGGCGATCTCCCGGATCCGGCCCGTCATCGTGGCACGGTCGACGCGGCTTCCGCCGTAGTCGTGGTCCGCACGGCCCAGGGAGAAGGCGATGCCCGCACTGGTGGTGGCCAAGGCCGGGAAACCGGCCGACTCCAGAACGCGGGCGCTCCCCGCGTCCCAGGCGTTGGGCAGCAGGAAGCAGCCCTCCCGGTGCAACTCCACGAAGCGTGCGGCCCGTTCTCGACGTTGAGTGTCCACGCCGGACACTCTGCCAGCCGGCACTGACCATCAGGTGCCGGCGACGCCCGGCACGGTCCGGGGCGGCGTACTCTCGTGCGCGTCCGGCACTCGCCGTCGTCGGCACCCGCTGTCCGACCGAGGAGGAACTTCCGCCCGTGACCTGCCGAGTCATCCTCATAGCCCCCGCCATCACCCCCTCGCTGCGGCGGGCCCGCTTCGACGACGGCGACTCGATCGAGAAGCCCGAGACGGTGGCGCTGTCCCTGCCGGCCGCGGGCGAGGAGGTCAGCTCCCCCAGCGTGCGGTGCCGGGAGACGGCGGCCGCACTGGGCCTCGACGCCTCGGCGGAACCCGAGCTGTCGGGCCTGGACGCGGGGCGCTGGCGGGGGCTGACGCTCGAGGAGGTCGGCACCGCCGAACCCGACGCCCTGCTCAGGTGGCTGACCGACCCGGGGGCCGCACCCCACGGGGGCGAATCGGTACGGGAGTTGTGCGCGCGGGCTGCCGGCTGGCTGGACCGGACGGGCCTGACGATCGGCAGGACGATCGCCGTGGTGGAGCCGGAGGTGGTGCGCGCCATGGTGCTGCACGCACTGGGGGCGCCCGAGGCGGCGTTCTGGCGCGTGGACGTCCCGCCGCTGTCGGCGACGGAGATCACGGGCGGCCCGGGGCGCTGGAACCTGCGGCTCGGCCAGGTCGGCCGGTAGACGTCCGGCGGGCGGGGTCCCGCGGGCGCCGGAAATGCGGTGGAGCGGTGCGCCCCGTCCTGCCTAGGGTCGCGCCATGACCACCCGCACCTTCCGCCTCACCGTCCGCGGCGTCTTCGACGGCCTCAGCGCCGAGCAGCGCGCCGAACTCCTCTCCCGGGCCGCCGAGCACGACGTGCTGCGCGCGGCCTTCACACCCGAGGGGCACCTCAGCTACGACATCACCGCCCGTCCGGCCTTCACCTTCCGCTTCCAGGACACCGGGGAGGAAGAGGAGGACATCCTGGTGGCGACCGAGCGCGCTGAGGAGGCTGCCAGGGCGTGGCTCACCGAGCGCGGCTACGGCTACAAGAACCTCAGGTCCAGCGCGGAGGACCTCTCCCAGGCACCCCTCGGCAAGCGGCAGCGCCGGGCGGCCGCGCAGCGGCAGGACTGACTCCGGCGCCGACTCCAGCCCTGACTCCGGCCCCGTGGATACGGCCATGGCGGCCTGAAGTCGCCGTGGTTCAGGTCACGTCGGGATGTGGCCGGATCGTGGGGAGCCTGTGCGGCGGGCGTGGCATGCTCTTGGCCACATCGAGTTACCGGTCGGCTCTACTCGCCGGTAATCATGATCGGTGTCTCTTCGTCACCCCCCACCCTCAGGACTGACCTTGCGCAGACGCACAAGGCTCGGGCATGCCCTCACGCCCGCCTTCGCCGTGACCGCCCTCCTCCTCGCCGCCGGCTGCTCCTCGCCGCAGCACCAGGCCGCCGCCGACGGCCACGCCCGGGAGGCCGCCCGGGTCTCCGACGACACCGGCGCAGCCGCCGGCACGGACGGCCCGGCGCTCGCCGTCGCCGCCGCACCCACCGCGACCGCGACCACGGCCGCGGGCTCGGCCGGCGCGGGCCGTCCGGCCCACCGCACCACGCTCACCGTCAGCTCGTACGACACCAGGACCCGACGGGCCGTCATAGCCCGTTCCCCGAAGGGTGATCCGACGGGCAAGGGGAATCCGACCGCCCCGGCCTCCCCGGCCGTCTCCCCCAGCGCCTCGGCACCGGCCGCCGCCCACCAGGCCGCCGTCGGTGACGTCATCGCCAGCGCCCCCGCGCCCGGCGCCCCGGACGGGCTGCTCGCCAAGGTGACCAAGGTGCTCGGCGAGACCGACGCGGGCACCCAGGTGCAGACCGAGCCCGCGACCCTCGACGCCCTGCTCGGCGACGACACCGCGAAGGGCAGCGTGCCCGTCGACCCGGCCGCCTTCGACGTCGACACGCTGCTCCCGGACGTCAAGGTGTCCTGGTCCAAGGCCGGTGACGGGCACGTCGGCCCCAAGGGCGCCACCGTGCCGCTCGGCAGCCTCCGGCTGGACGTCAGCACCGGGATACCGGCCGCCGAGGGCGCGCCGGCCTCCGCCGCGGCCTCGGTCTCCGGCTTCGTCCAGGTCGCCCCGCAGGTCGACTTCGCCTACGGCGGCGCGGGCACCGGCACCGCGCCCGGCTCCGCCTACCTCGGCGTCTCCGGCGACTGGGACTCCGGCTGGGCGGTCAAGGGGCGGGCCGGCGCCACGGCCACCCCGCTGCGCATCCCGTTCGCCAAGCTGCACGCCGACCCGGTCCTCCAGGTCGGCCCGGTCCCCGTCGTCGTCAACCTCGACCTGACCTGCTACCTCCAGGTGAGCGGCGACGGGAAGATCACCGTCGACGTGGAGCAGAACCTGAAGGGCGACTTCAAGGCGGGCGGCACCTTCGGCACCGCCCAGGGCTGGACGCCGGTCAGCAGCTCGACCCTGACGAGCACGCCGGTGCGCACCTCGGTGACCACCGCGGGAAGCGTCCGGACCGCGCTGGGCGCCGAGGCCTCCGTCGGTCTCTACGGCAGCGTGGGCGTCACCGCCGACCTGGCGCCGTACCTGCGGGGCGAGGCCACCGGCGCGGTCACCGCCACCTCCGCGACCCCGGGCGCGGACGCCGAGGGTGCCTGGAACCTCTACGGCGGTGTCGACCTCTCCGGCACCCTCCGCCTCCAGCTGTCGGTCTTCGGCACGCCGGTGCTGGAACGGAGCATCCCGCTGGGCGCCCTGCACCGCGAGTGGAAGCTGGCGGGCGGCACCCTCTGATCCCGGGTCAGGCCGCGCCGCCCGGTGTCCAGCCCTGGCGGCGCAGCACCGCCGAGACGTCCGGCGCCCGGTAGTGCTCCCCCTTGAGGACCTTGCCGTCGGCCCGGCGGGCCACCTGCCCGTCGGGCCCCAGCTTGCTCATGTTGGACCGGTGGATCTCGGCGAGCACCGCGTCGAGGTCGATCCCGTGCACCAGTGCGGTGCCGTACGCCACGTAGACCACGTCCGCCAGCTCGTGCGCGAGCCGGTCGAGGGGCCCGCCGACCGCGACCTCGGCGACCTCCGCGGCCTCCTCGGCGAGCAGCTCCCCGCGGTGCGCGGCCAGTTCGGGAGAGACCTCGGTCGGCGTGGTGCGGGCGTCCAGGCCGAAGGCGTGGTGGAACTCCCGGACGAGGCGGGCGGGCGAGGTACCGGACGGGGCACCGGGGACGGAACTGGTCATGCGAACGACTCTAGCGGCCGCCACCGACAGTCACGGTCCGCCGCCGGGCTCCCGGCCCCGCCCCGCCCCCGGCCCTGGTCAGGACGGTGACCGGCTGGCAGGATCGCGCGCATGTCCAAGCTGCTCCCCCGTGTCGGCAGACGCCGTGCCCTCCAGTGCGCGACGGCCGGCGTCGTCGCGTTCGGCCTGCTGCTGTGGTGGCTGCTGCCGCTGGGCGAGAAGCCGCCGACCGGGACGATCGTCTTCAGCACCGGGACGCTGCGCGGCGTCTACCAGGAGTACGGCGAGCGGCTGCGCACCGAGCTGCGCAAGGACATGCCGGGCCTGAAGGTGAAGCTGGTGCAGAGCAACGGGTCGTACGAGAACGTACGGCGGGTGGCGACCGGCCACGCCGACTTCACCATCGCGGCGGCCGACGCGGTGGAGACGTACGAACTGAACGGCGGCCAGGACGCCGGACTGCTGCGCGGGGTGGCCCGGCTCTACGACGACTACGTCCAGCTCGTCGTACCCCGCGACTCGGGCATCACCGACGTCGCGCAGCTGCGGCACAGGCGGGTGGCGATCGGGCTGCCCAACTCGGGGGTCCGGCTGATCGCCGACCGGGTGCTCAGGGCCGCCGGGATGGACCCGGCGAAGGACATCACACCGGTCTCCGACGGCATAGACACCGGCCCGGACCAGTTGCGGCGCGGCAAGATCGACGCGTTCTTCTGGTCGGGCGGCCTGCCGACCAAGGGGCTGCTGGACCTGGCGAAGAAGTTCAGCTTCACGTTCGTCCCGATCGGCGGGAACCTCGTCACCAGGCTGCACACCGAGGGGGAGGCCGCGCTCTACTACCGGGCGACCAACATGCCGGAGTCGGCGTACCCGTCCGTGCAGCAGGGCACGACGGTGCCCACGATCGCGGTGTCCAACGTCCTGATGACCCGCAAGGACGTCGACCCGCGCCTCACCGAGTGGGTGACGCGCACGGTCATCAAGAGCCGCGACGACATCGGCAACCACGTCCACTCGGCCCAGCTGGTGGACCTCCGCACCGCGATCTACACGGACCCGCTGCCGCTGCAGGAGGGAGCCAGGCGGTACTACCGCTCGGTCAAGCCCTGAGCGCGGCTTGAAGCGCCCCGGATCGAAGCGCGCCGGATCGAAGCGCCCCAAAGGGGCGCGGGGAACTGCGCGAGCACCCCCCACCGACCCGTACCCGACCCACCACCGCGCCCACCACCGTCTCACCCACCCCGCGGCACCGACACGGTCACCCGCAACCCCCGCGGCTCACCGTGCTCGTACTCGATCGCACCCCCACCCGCCGCCAGCAACGCCCGCGTGATCGACAGCCCCAGCCCCGACCCCTTCACGTTCTGATGCCGCCCGCTCCGCCAGAACCGGTCCCCCACGCGCGCGAGCTCCTCATCCGTCAGTCCCGGCCCCGAGTCGGTCACCACGACCGTGGACACGTCACCGTCGGCGGCCACGGTCACCTCCACCGCACCCCCCTCCGGCGTGAACTTCACCGCGTTGTCGATCACCGCGTCCAGCGCGCTGGACAGCGTCACCGGGTCGGCCCACCCGGTGGTCGGCGGGCAGTCGCCGGTCAGCCGGACCCCCTTCGCCGCGGCGGCCGGTGCCCACGCGGCGATCCGCTCCTCGGCCAGCCTTCCGAGGTCGGTCGTCATCAGGTCCGCCTCGGCGTGCTCGGCCAGCGCCAGGTCGAGCAGGTCGTCGAGGACCTGCGTGAGCCGCTTGCCCTCGGTGCGGACCGAGGCGATCTCCTCGTTGTCCTCGGGCAGTTCGAGGGCGAGCAGCTCGATGCGCAGCAGCAGCGCGGAGAGGGGGTTGCGCAGTTGGTGGGAGGCGTCGGCGACGAAGGCCCGCTGCTGCTCCAGCACGTCCTCGACGTTGTCCGCCATCTCGTTGAACGCCCGGGCCAGCCGTCTGAGTTCCGGCGGGCCGCCGGCCGCCGCGACCCGGGACTTGAGCCGGCCGCTGGCGATCGCGTGCGTGGTGGCGTCGAGGACCCGTACCGGCCGCAGCACCCACCCGGTCAGCCGCAGCGCCGCGCCGACGGCGAGCAGCATCGCCGCGCACTCGCCGGCGCCGATGACCAGCCAGTCGCGCAGGGTGCGGGAACGCATGGGACCGGTGGGCGAATCGGTGACCACCACGGCGACGACGTCACCGTCCCGGATCACCGGCGAGGCGACCACCAGCCGGGTGCGCTGCCAGGGCCACACCTGGGCGGGATCGTGGCTGCGGCGGCTGAGCAGGGCCTCACCGAAGGCCTCCCGGACCTCGCCGGTCTCCGGCAGCACCCAGTCCTCGGGGGCGTTGGCCATGGAGGAGGCGTTCCGGTAGAAGACGCCCGCGCGGATGCCGTAGACGCCGTAGTAGCTGGCGAGTTCGCGGCGGAGGGTCTCCAGGCGGTCGTCCGTGCGCATGGGGCGCGCGGTGGTGGGCGTGTCGGTCACGAACTGGGCGAGGGCCGCGAACCGCGCGGTGTCGTCGATGCGGTCGACGACGACCTTCTGCTGCTGCGCGGAGGCCGTGCTGACGGCGAGCGGAACGCCGAGCGCGAGCAGCACGGCCGCCATCAGGACGATGAGCAGCGGAAGGAGACGTGTGTGCACCCGTCCCCGCTACGCGGCCGGGGCGACGAGCCGGTAGCCCACGCCGCGTACGGTCTCGATGAGCGCGGGCATGCGCAGCTTGGCGCGCAGCGAGGCGACGTGCACCTCCAGGGTGCGGCCGGTCCCCTCCCAGCTGGTGCGCCAGACCTCGCTGATGATCTGCTCCCGGCGGAAGACCACGCCGGGCCGCTGGGCGAGCAGCGCCAGCAGGTCGAACTCCTTGCGGGTGAGCTGCACGACCTTGCCGTCCACGCTGACCTGGCGGGTGGGCAGTTCGATGCGGACGGCGCCGAGCCGCAGCGCGCTGTCGCCGTCGGCCCCTGCCGGGCCGTCCTCGTGGTGGGTGCGCCGGCTGACGGCGTGGATCCGGGCGAGCAGTTCGCCGGTGTCGTACGGCTTCACCACGTAGTCGTCGGCGCCGAGGTTGAGGCCGTGGATGCGGGAGCGGACGTCCGAGCGGGCCGTCACCATGATGACCGGGGTGCTGGTGCGCTTGCGGATCTTGCCGCAGACCTCGTAGCCGTCCTGGTCGGGCAGGCCGAGGTCGAGGAGGACGACGTCGTAGCCGTCGCTCTCGGGGACGAGGGCCCGCAGGGCCTCCTCGCCGCTGCGGGCGTGGGTGACGGAGAACCCGTGCCGGGCCAGGACCGCGGAGAGTGCGGCGGCGACGTGGTTGTCGTCCTCGACGAGCAGCAGTCTCATCCCGGCCCCCTCCGGTTCAGCGGTCGTACGGTCGTGGTTCGTCGGCGGCTCGCCCGTGGAAACCCGCGCATTGCAGAAAGCGCGCGCACGCGCGCGTGCCCGAGGAGCAGTCACGCTGATGGACGCCGACGGCGTCAAGTGGGTTCCGGTGGCGCGCGGGTTCCGTTACGCGGCCGATACCCGGGCGGCCGCCGATGCTACGACACGTGTCCGCCTGCTACCGGATCGTGATGCTCAGATCTCCCTCAGATGTAATGACGCTGGTCATCAGCGAAAACTACATTCCTCCGAAACCGATGAGGACGGAGCCCGAAAGCGATGACCGAAGTATCGGTGGCCAAGGAGGACGTGGCCGCGACCGGCGAACTGGTCGTCCTGAAGAGCGTGAACAAGCACTTCGGCGCCTTGCACGTGCTCCAGGACATCGACCTGACGATCGCCCGCGGTGAGGTCGTCGTGGTGATCGGGCCCTCCGGGTCCGGCAAGTCCACTCTGTGCCGCACCGTCAACCGCCTGGAGACCATCGACTCCGGGACGATCACCATCGACGGCAGGCCGCTGCCCCAGGAGGGCAAGGAACTCGCCCGGCTGCGCGCCGACGTCGGCATGGTCTTCCAGTCCTTCAACCTCTTCGCGCACAAGACGGTGCTGGAGAACGTGATGCTCGGCCAGGTCAAGGTCCGCAAGGCGGACCGGAGACAGGCCGAGGAGAAGGCCCGCGCCCTGCTCGACCGGGTCGGCGTGGGCACCCAGGCCGACAAGTACCCCGCGCAGCTCTCCGGCGGCCAGCAGCAGCGCGTCGCCATCGCGCGGGCGCTGGCGATGGACCCGAAGGTCATGCTCTTCGACGAGCCGACCTCGGCCCTCGACCCCGAGATGATCAACGAGGTCCTGGAGGTCATGCAGCAGCTGGCCAGGGACGGCATGACGATGATCGTCGTCACCCACGAGATGGGCTTCGCCCGCTCGGCCGCGAACCGGGTGGTCTTCATGGCCGACGGCCGGATCGTCGAACAGGCCACCCCGGACCAGTTCTTCAGCAATCCGAGCAGCGACCGGGCCAAGGACTTCCTGTCGAAGATCCTGCACCACTGAAAAGCGGCAGACCCCCGCTTCCTTTCACAGCCGTCTTCACCAGAACGAGGGATGTTCATCATGCAGCTCCGCAAGGTCACCGCCGCCTCGGCCGCCGTGCTCGCGCTCGCCCTGTCCGCCACGGCGTGCGGCGGCGGCGACAAGGACGACAGCGGTTCCTCGGGCGGCGGCAAGATCAAGGTCGGCATCAAGTACGACCAGCCCGGTCTCGGCCTCCAGGAGCCCGACGGATCCTTCTCCGGCTTCGACGTGGACGTGGCCACCTACGTGGCCGGGCAGCTGGGTTACAAGCCGAACCAGATCGAGTTCGTGCAGACCAAGAGCGCCGACCGGGAGAACGCCCTCGCGCGCGGCGACGTGAAGTTCATCGCGGCCACCTACTCGATCACCGACGAGCGCAAGGCGAAGGTGGACTTCGCCGGCCCGTACCTGCTGGCCCACCAGGACCTGCTGGTCAAGAAGGACTCGACGATCGCCGAGGGCGCGGACCTCAACGGCAAGAAGCTGTGTTCCGTGACGGGTTCGACCTCGGCGCAGAACATCCAGAAGACGATCGCCCCGAAGGCCAACCTCAAGGAGGTCGGCACCTACTCGGAGTGCATCGCCGGCCTGCAGAGCGGCGCCGTCGACGCGGTGACCACGGACGACTCGATCCTCGCGGGCTTCGCCGCCCAGGACAAGTACAAGGACCAGTTCAAGCTCGCCGGCCTGAAGCTGAGCAACGAGAACTACGGCATCGGCGTCAAGAAGGGCGACTCCGCGACCGTCGACAAGATCAACAAGGCGCTGGAGAAGATGGTCGGCGACGGCTCCTGGGACAAGGCCGTCACCAAGAACTTCGGCCCGGCCAACTACAAGAACGAGCCCGCCCCGAAGATCGGCGTGATCGTCAAGTAAGGCTTCGCGCACGGCGGAACCGAACCCCCGAACCCCGCGCGCGCCGCCGCCACCGCTTCCCCGGCGGCGGCGCGCCATGCCCTCCACGTACGCCACACACCCGGAAGCGCGGGAAATCGTGTTCGACTTTCTTCAAGGCTACGACGTCCTAGGGGCGTTCTGGACGACGGTGGAACTGACCGTCCTCTCCGCCGTCGGCTCCCTGGTCTGGGGCACCCTGCTGGCCGCGATGCGGGTCAGTCCGGTACCGCTGATGCGCGGGTTCGGCACCGCCTACGTCAACATCGTCCGGAACATCCCCCTGACGGTCATCATCATCTTCACCTCGCTCGGCCTCGCCGACATCTTCGGTGTGACGCTGGGCGCCTCCGACTTCAAGGTCCAGGGCTTCCGCCTCGCGGTGCTCGGCCTGACCGCCTACACCGCGGCCTTCGTCTGCGAGGCGATCCGCTCCGGCATCAACACCGTGCCCCTCGGACAGGCCGAGGCGGCCCGCGCGATCGGGCTGAACTTCTCGCAGACCCTGCGGCTGATCGTGCTGCCGCAGGCCTTCCGCGCGGTGATCGGCCCGCTGGCCAACGTCCTGATCGCGCTGACGAAGAACACCACGGTGGCGGCCGCGATCGGCGTCGCCGAGGCCGCGGCCCTGATGAAGACCATGATCGAGAACGAGGCCCAGACGCTGGCCATCGGCGCGGTCTTCGCCTTCGGCTTCGTGGTCCTGACCCTCCCGACCGGCCTGTTCCTCGGCTGGCTCGCCAAGCGCCTGGCGGTGAAGCGATGAGCTCCGTCCTGTACGACACCCCCGGGCCCCGCGCCAAGCGGCGCAACGTGGTCCTCTCCGTCGTCTTCGTCCTGCTTCTCGCCCTCGCGGTCTGGTGGGTCTGGCAGAAGATGGACGACAAGGGCCAGCTCAAGTGGGACCTGTGGCAGCCGTTCACCACCTCCGAGGCGTGGACCACGTACCTGCTGCCGGGCCTCGGCAACACGCTCAAGGCCGCGGCGCTCGCCATGGTCATCGCCCTCCCGCTGGGAGCGGTCTTCGGCATCGCCCGCATGTCCGACCACGCCTGGGTGCGGATACCGGCCGCCTGGATCGTGGAGTTCTTCCGCGCGATCCCGGTCCTGCTGCTGATGCTGTTCGCCAACGAGTTCTACGTCCGCTCCACCGACGTCGGCAGCGACGAACGGCCGCTGTACGCGGTCGTCACCGGCCTGGTGCTCTACAACGCCTCGGTGCTCGCCGAGGTCGTACGGGCCGGCGTCCTCGCGCTCCCCAAGGGGCAGACGGAGGCGGCGTACGCGATCGGGCTGCGCAAGGGGCAGACGATGACCGGCATCCTGCTGCCGCAGGCGGTCACGGTGATGCTGCCTGCCATCGTCAGCCAGCTCGTGGTGATCGTGAAGGACACCGCGCTGGGCGGTGTGATGCTGCAGTTCACGGAACTGCTCACCGCGCGCGGCACGCTGGCCGCCAACTACGCCAACGTCATCCCCAGCTTCGTCGTCGTGGGGGTCGTCTTCATCGTGCTGAACCTCGCGCTCACCACCTTCGCCTCGTGGCTGGAGCGCCGGCTGCGGCGCAGCAAGCGGGGCACGGGTGCGGTCCTCGGCCCCGAGGACGTCCACGACCTGAACGCGGCCGAGGTGGCCGGAGCCTTCGGCTCGGGAGCCTCCGCCTGACCCGGAGTCAACCCGCGCACCGGGTACGGAGGCGGCGGCCGTCGGGCCGCCGCCTCCACCGCGTTCCGGCGGCCCGACGGGGTTCGCGCGCCCGCCATGCTGACGTGTCCCCGGGTGCGCCGCTTGACCGGGTGGCGCCCAGTCTGTTGCATACGTTCTGTGATCGTGCACCCTGCTCCACCCACCCCTTCATCGATGTCCGTCGGGACTTGCGTACGGGCAGGGGGCGCCGCGCCGTGGACCCGGTGATCATCGTCGGAGCGGGGCCCGTCGGGCTCACGCTCGCCCTGGCGCTGGCCCGCCAGGAGGTGCCGTCCGTCGTGCTGGACGAGGGCCCGGGCAAGGACGAGCCGCGCCCGGCGCGCACGGTGGTGCTCCGCGAGGACACCGCCGCCCTGGTGGCGCGCCTGTCCGGTGCCCCGCTGGACGATCTGGGCGCCCGCTGGACCGGCTGGCGCTCGATGCGGCGCCGGCAGGTGCTGCGCGAGGTCGTCTTCGACGACGCCCGCGAGCCGTCCCCGCTGCACCTCGCACAGCACGTGCTGACCGACGCCCTGCGCGCCGCGATCACCGACGAACCGCTGGTCAAGGTCGCCACCGACAGCCGCCTGGACGCCGTCGAGCAGGAGCGCACCGGAGTCACCGCGCACACCCGGGGCCCCAAGGCCACCTGGTGGCGCGGCAGTTATCTGGTGGGCTGCGACGGCCCCCGCTCGACCGTGCGCAAGCTCCTGGACATCCGCTTCCCGGGCCGTACGGCGGTGGAACGACATGCGGTCGCCGCGCTGCGCACGGAACTTCCGTGGCCCGGCCAGGCGTTGCTCCATCGGACACCGCCGTGGCGGACGTCCGGGCCCTCGGCCGGGGAGGTGACCGCCCGCCCCCTCCCGGACGGCGTGTGGCGCCTGGACTGGCTGCTGCCGCCCGGCAAGGACCTGGTCACGCCCGAGCTGCTCCTGACCCGGATCCGCGAGACCCTCGCGGGCTGGACGGGCGGCACCACACCGCCGTACGACCTGCTCGACACCGGCGTCCACACCGTGCACCACCGCCTCGCCCGCAGGTGGCGGGTGGGCCGGGTGTTCGTCGCCGGGGACGCCGCGCACCTGCTCGGCGCGCTCGGGACGCACGGCCTCGACGAGGGGCTGCGGGACGTGGACAACCTCGCCTGGAAGCTGGCCCCTGCCTGGCACCACGGACCGCACGAGGCGCTCCTCGACAGCTACCAGACCGAGCGGCGCGCGGTGATCGCGGCCCGGCTGCGCGCGGCCGACCAGGTGCTGCCGGTGCTGCGCGGCGGTGGCGGGCTGCGCGGGTTCGTCCCCGGCGCGTCCCGGGGGCACGACGCGCTCCTCACGGAAGGTCACCTGGGGCAGGGCCCGCTCGGTGCGCCGGGGGCGTACGCCGACTCGCCCCTCGCCCCCCGGCACCTGGAGCACGAGATCCCGGTCGACACCCCGCCGGGGACACCGGTCACCGATGTCCGGGTCACCGCGGAGGACGGCACCTTCGTGCAGCTGCGCTCCCGCCTCGGCCGCGGCGCGCTGCTCGTCGTCCTGATCGCGCCGGGTACGGGCGTGTGGGACCGCAAGCACTGGGTCTCCGCCGGGATCATGCCCCGGCTCGCGGCGGCCGTGACGGCGCTGCCGCACCCCGCCGAGCTGCTGGTCGCCGAGGCCTACCCGGGCGCCCCGGCGCACACCGTGCTGCTCGTGCGCCCCGACGGCCATCTGGTCACCGCCCTCAACGGGGTCCGCCCCGCCGACCTGTACGCGGCGGCCGAGGCGACGCTGGGCGGCAAGGACCAGGAGAAGAGCGAGCAGGCGGAACAGAAGGCCGGGGCGGAGGCCGGTTCCCCCACGCGGTGACCAGGCGGTCCACATGCTGACGGCGAGTTGACCGGCCCGCACCGGCGTGGTGTACTCCGCATCGTGAACGACACCACTGTGCGCCTGTGGCGGAAGGTCCATGTGGACCTGGTCCGCTATGCGGGCTGCGTGTGTCTTCCGTCCTGCTGACTTCGCATTCCTCTTCTCTCGCCGGGCGCCGTCCGCGCCTGCTTCTGCGAACCCTCATCAGGATCGGTGCACGTGTCTGCTTCTCTCTCGTCGTCCTCCGTCTCCCCGTCCGCCCCTGCGCCCGGTGCCGCGCCCACCCAGGCGGACCTCCTCGACTTCGTCCGGCGTACGGCCGCCGACGCCGAGCTGATCGCCTCGCTCCCGCTCGACCCCGAGGGCCGCACCTGGGTACGGCTCGACGGCCCCGCCGGCAGCGAGGCCTGGCTGATCGGCTGGCCCCCCGGCACCGGCACCGGCTGGCACGACCACGCCGAGTCGGTCGGCGCCTTCCTCACCGCCACGGGTGAGCTGAAGGAGTACTCGCTGGCCACCCGGCTGCCCACCGACGGCTGGCGGACCCTGGAGCTCTCCGAGGGCGTCGACCGCGAGCGCCGGCTGCCGGCCGGGAAGGGCCGCTCCTTCGGCCGCGACCACGTCCACGAGGTGCTCAACGAGTCCACCGAGCACCACGCGGTCTCCGTCCACGCCTACTACCCGCCGCTGCCGCGGATCCGCCGCTACAGCCGCGCCGGACAGGTGCTGCGCCTGGAGCAGGTCGAGCGCCCGGAGGACTGGCAGTGAGCGGCACGGAACCGCTGGAGCCGCGTCCGGTGGGCATCGACGAGCTGCTGGAACGGGTGCGCGCGGGCTACCGGCGCATCGAGGCGCAGGACGCGTACGACGCGGCGCGCACCGGTGAGGCCCTGCTCGTCGACATCCGGTACGCGGCGCTGCGCGAGCGGGACGGGGTGATACCCGGTGCGCTCGTCGTAGAGCGCAACGAACTGGAGTGGCGGCTGGATCCCCAGGGCAGCCACAAGACCCCGGAGGCCACCGGTCACGACCTCCAGGTCGTCGTGATCTGCAACGAGGGTTACGCGTCCAGCCTGGCCGCCGCCTCCCTGCACCAGTTGGGCCTGCACCGGGCGACGGACCTGATCGGCGGCTTCCAGGCATGGAAGACGGCGGGCCTGCCGGTCACGCCCCAGCCGTCCGAGCCGTCCCGGTCTTCGCCGTCTTCCTAGTCGTCCGTGGGGCAGTACAGCGGCGCGAGATCCGCGTTGTCCTTGGTGACCAGCCGGATCCGCGCCTTGGCGATCTTGTCCGTCTTCTCGTCACGCAGCAGGGCGATCGTGTTCTCCACCGCCGACTGACCCATGTCGGCGGCCGAGTTGGAGACCGTGGCGGCGAACCGTCCGTCCCTGAGGGCCGCCAGCCCCTCGTCCGTGCCGTTGACGGTGACGATCCGCACGCCCGTGGCCCCCGCCGCGTCGAACGCCTTGCGCACACCGAAGGCCATCTCCTCATTGGCGACGAACGCGTAGTCCAGGTCGGGATGCGCCTTGATCATGCTCGCGGCGACGGTCCTCGCCCTGGCCGCGTCGAACATGCCCGGCTGGTCGGCGACCACCTTCGCGTTGGCCGGCAGCGCCTTGGTGAACCCGCCGACGAGCAGGTCGGAGGCCGCGCCGGGCGCCCCGGCGACCACTCCGACCCGCACCCGGCGTCCGGCGGCGTCGTCGGCCACCCACTGGGCGTCCAGCTCGCCCACCTCCTCCAGGTCCACGACGACCGCCCCCAGGATGTCGGAGGGATCGGCGTCGACCGAGGTCAGGAAGACGGGGATGTGCGCGCTTCGGGCCTTGACGACGTCCTTCTCCAGGGCATCGGTACTGACCGTCTGGATGATGATCACGCCCACCTTGCGCGCGATCATGTCCTCGATGTTGGACAGCTCCCGCGCCGCGTCCTGATGCGAGTCGGCCGTGACGATCTCGGCGAAGTTGTCCTTGGCCGTCCTCACCACGGCCCGCTGCAAGCAGGTGTGGAACTGGGTGGACCCTCCGTTGACGAACCCGATCACCAGCGGGCCGTCGTCGCCGCTGCGCTGGGTCGAGTCGAACGCGCAGCCACCCAGTCCCAGCCCGGCCACCAGTCCGAAGGCGGCCAGGGCGCTTCGGACACGAGCAGTTCCGGGCATGGCGGTGCCGCCTTTCGAATACACGGACTCGCCTGTTCCACGAAGGAGTCGACGACATACGGAGAGCCACGCGGGTGGCGGGACCGGCCGAAGCTACCGCCACCCCGAACAGAACGAACCCGCCTGCGCGCGCACGCTATGAGTGCGCGCGCGGTAGCGATCCCGGGGAGGCGGCCCGGACCTAGTCCTTCACCGTCGCCGCCGTCACCACCGGCACCCGCAGGGCCACTCGTCCGGGAAGAGCCGCGGCCACCAGCGCGAGCAGCGCGGCGGTCGCCACGACGGTCACGTACAGCAACGGTGTGACCGTCGCTGCGGCGTGGCCTGTCATGCCGACACTGAACCCGGTGAGTACGGCGAGCGCGATGCCGCTGCCGAGCGCCGTGGCGAGTGTCAGCACGGACAGCACCTCGGTGCGCAGCATCCGAAGCACCTGGCGGCGGGTGGCACCGGCGAGCCTGAGCAGCGCGAACTCCCGCCCCCGGTCGGCGACCGACATGGCGAGCGTGTTGACGACGGCGATGGCGGTGAAGGCCAGGACCAGCCCCATGGCCAGGTAGTTGACCTCGGCGTTGTCCTGCTGACGCGCGGCCCGGAGGTCGTCGACGGCGGTCGGCGAAAGAATGTCGAGCCCCGGGAACTCACGCAGCGTAGCCGTCAGTTGTGCATGTGTACGGGCGGTGCTGACGAGGACGGAGGAGGCGAGCGGGTTGTCCACGTGGTGCGCGACGAGGTCGTGGGCGAAGGTGAGGTCGCCGAAGCCGAGACCCCGGGCGTAGACGGCGGCGACGGTGAGGGTGGCGGGCGTGCCGTCGCCGAGGGTGAGCTTCAGGGAGCTGCCGGGCTTCAGGTGGTGCTGGTCGGCGGCCAGTTCGCTGACGGCGACGGTGCGGTCGGTGAGCCGGTCGAGGGAGCCGGCGGTGACGCCGGGGTCCCAGGTGCGGGTGAGGCCCTCGGGAGTGACGCCCTGGGCCGGGTACTTGTCGAGCCCGATGCGGACGGTCGTGCGGACCACCTCGGTGACGGCGTCGTGGTGCGCCCGCAACCGCCGTGCCGCATCGGCCGGGACGCCCGGCCCCCGCGCGGTGACGATCCAGTCCGCGGTGACTCCGGCGCGGGCCTGGGCGCGGGCGGCGGCGTCGAGTGTGGACTGGACGAACAGCACGGTGCAGGTCATCCCGATGAGCAGGGTGAGGGGGGTGACGACGGAGGCCATCCGGGCGGCGTTGCCGCGCAGGTTGGCGGTGGCGAGCCGGCCACCGTGGCCGGTGAGCCGCAGCGGTCCGGCGAGCAGCAGCGCGGCCGCCTTGACCAGCAGCGGACCGAGCAGGGCGACGGAGATGGCGAGGACCACGACGGCGAGGAAGGTGACAGGCGTCGAGGCGGCTTCGGTGCGCAGGGAGGTGAGCAGCACGACGAGGACGGCTCCACCGGCGAGCAGCAGCAGACCGGTGGCGATCCTGCCCCGGGCGGGCCGGGCGGGCTCGACGCGGGACTCGGCCAGCGCCTCGGTCGGCCGGATCCGGGCGATGCGCCGGGAGGCGATACGGGCGGCCGTCCAGGCCCCGGCCAGGGTCGCGGCGAGCGCGGCGAGGGGCGGGACGACACCGGTGGTGTGCTGAAGCGCGGCGGGTACGGCGCCGAGCGCGACGAACCTGGTGTGCAGCCAGGTCCCCAGAGGCAGGCCGAGGAGTGCGCCCAGCGTGCCGGCGACCGCTCCGATGACCAGGGCCTCACGGCCGAGCAGGCGACGGATCTGTCCCGGGGTGGCGGCGATGGCACGCAGCAGGGCGAGTTCGCGGTGGCGCTGCTGGACGGTGAGCGCGAAGGTGCCGACGACCACCAGGACCGCCACGAGCAGCGAGGTCCCGCCCATGGCGGCGCCCATGCTGACCAGCCGGACCCGGGCGGCGGCCGCGTCCAGGAACTCGACGGGGCCACGGGCGTCCCCGGTGGAGACCTGGGCGGTGGTACCGCGCAGCGTGCGCGTCACGGCCTGCTCCAGCTGCTGCGGGTCGGTGCCGTGCGCGGGCAGCACACCGAACGCGGTGACCTGTCCTGGGTGCGCGGCCAGCCTGCGGGCCTCGGCGGCGGAGAAGAAGAGGGCCGTCTGGTGGCGTACGTCCGTGGCCGGAGCGGCGATTCCGGTGATCCGGTAAACGCGCGGGGCCTGCGTCGACTGCACGGCGAGGGTGTCGCCGGGCCGCAGCCGGGCACGGGCGGCGAGATCGCGGTCGACCACCAGGTCGGTGGCGGCCTGCGGCGCGGTACCGGTGACCAGCCGGTACGGGGTGAGCGCGGCGGACTCCCAGGCGTGCCCGTAGGCGGTACGGCCGCCGGTGCCGGCCGGGGTCAGCGGCTGGGCGAGGAAGGTGAGTTCGGGCACCACCCTGGCGACATCGGGCGTACGGGCGAGTCCGGCCTCCAAGTCGGCCGGCAGCCAGGCGCGCTCGGCGATGGGTTTCGCCTTGTGCTTGACCTTGGTCTTGCCGTGCTTGTGCTTGACGGTGGTCCGGTGGACGTACTGGTCGGCGGAGACCACGACCGGGGTCGCCGCGTAGCGCTCGGTGCGGATCGTGCCGCGCAGGCCGGTGTCGAGGAGGGTGCCGCAGGCCGTGATCAGGGCGGCCGCGCAGAGCAGGGCGAGGAAGGCGCCGAGAAAACCGGCCTTGCGGGCACGGATGGTCTTGAGGGCGTAGCGCAGCAGCGTCATGACGTACACCGTCGTCGACACGCGGGGCCCGGGGCACTGCGGTGGTCCGGTGTCCTGACGGGGGGTTAACCCCACCCCCGCGGCGGCTGTCGCCCCGTCAGAAGTCCCCGCCCTCCAGGAACTCCGTGTCCTCGCCCTCTTCCTCCAGCGCCCGCCGGACGACCCGGAGGGCCATGCCCTCGGGGTACCCCTTGCGGGCGAGCATGCCGGCGAGGCGGCGGATCCGCTTGTCGCGGTCGAGGCCCCGGGTGGAGCGGAGCTTGCGGGCGACGAGTTCGCGGGCCGTCTCCTCCTCCTGCTCGGAGTCAAGCTGGGCGACGGCCTCGTCGACGAGCGCCGAGTCGACGCCCTTGGTGCGCAGTTCCTGGGCGAGTGCGCGCCGGGCCAGCCCCCGGCCGTGGTGCCGGGACTCCACCCAGGCGTCCGCGAACGCGCTGTCGTTGATCAGCCCGACCTCCTCGAACCGCGACAGCACCTCCTCGGCGACGTCGTCCGGGATCTCCCGCTTGCGCAGGGCGTCCGCGAGCTGTTTCCGGGTGCGCGGGGTCCCGGTGAGCAGGCGCAGACAGATCGCCCGCGCCCGCTCAGCCGGGTCCGCAGGAGGTTCCCCCTGCTCGGCCCTCGACGAGGAGGAGGAACCTCCGTCCTCACCGGACGGCTCCCCGAAGCCACGCCGACGGCGCGTCCCGGACTTCCGCGAGCCACGGCCGGGTGACCCGTGCCCGCGGGGCCCGCCCGGGCCGCCGTGCGTGCCGTCGTCGTACAAGCCGTCGGCGTACGCGGCGTCGCCCCCGTGTGTGCCGCCCCCGTAGTTGTCGCCGCCCGTGCCGTAGGCCTCGTCGCCGTCCCCGGTGGAGCCCGGGTCGCCCCCGGTGCCCCTCCCCCGTGGGGCACCGGGGGACGCGTACTCGTGGTCGGCCCAGTCGGTTCGTCGTGTCACGGCGTCAGCTCTTGGCGGTGGCGGCCTTGGGCTTGGTGGCCTTGGCGGCGGCCGGGGCGGGCACCATCTTCGCGGCGTCGTCCGTGGCTGCCGCGGTGGTGACCGCCGCGTCCGCGCCCGGCTCGGCGGCGGGCGTCTCCGGGCGGACACCGACGCCCAGCTTCTCCTTGATCTTCTTCTCGATCTCGTTGGCCAGGTCGGGGTTGTCCTTGAGGAAGTTGCGCGCGTTCTCCTTGCCCTGGCCGAGCTGGTCGCCCTCGTACGTGTACCAGGCGCCGGCCTTGCGGACGAAGCCGTGCTCCACGCCCATGTCGATCAGACCGCCCTCACGGCTGATGCCCTGGCCGTAGAGGATGTCGAACTCGGCCTGCTTGAAGGGCGGCGCGACCTTGTTCTTGACGACCTTGACCCGGGTGCGGTTGCCGACCGCCTCGGTGCCGTCCTTCAGGGTCTCGATGCGGCGGATGTCGATACGCACCGAGGCGTAGAACTTCAGCGCGCGGCCACCGGTCGTGGTCTCCGGGGAGCCGAACATCACGCCGATCTTCTCGCGGAGCTGGTTGATGAAGATCGCGGTGGTCTTGGACTGGTTGAGCGCGCTGGTGATCTTCCGCAGCGCCTGGCTCATCAGGCGGGCCTGGAGACCGACGTGGCTGTCGCCCATCTCGCCCTCGATCTCCGCGCGCGGGACGAGCGCGGCGACGGAGTCGATGACGATGAGGTCGAGGGCGCCGGAGCGGACCAGCATGTCCACGATCTCCAGGGCCTGCTCGCCGTTGTCGGGCTGGGAGAGGATCAGGTTGTCGATGTCGACGCCGAGCTTCTGCGCGTACTCGGGGTCGAGGGCGTGCTCCGCGTCCACGAACGCGACCTGGCCGCCGGCCTTCTGCGCGTTGGCCACGGCGTGCAGGGTCAGGGTCGTCTTACCGGAGGACTCCGGTCCGTAGATCTCCACCACACGGCCGCGCGGCAGGCCACCGACACCGAGGGCGACGTCGAGCGCGGTCGAGCCGGTCGAGATGACCTCGATGGGCTCCTTGGCCCGCTCGCCCATGCGCATGACCGCGCCCTTGCCGAATTGCCGTTCAATCTGTGCGAGCGCGGCGTCGAGCGCCTTCTCGCGGTCGGTTCCTGCCATGGGTTCCACCCGGTTTGCTTGAGTCGATCGCTTCACGTCAAAGACGCTAACGCCTGCCACTGACAATGCGCCCCGACGCCGGTTCGACCTGTGGACAACTCGGGGATGTCTCCGCCCAAACCATGTCGAACTGCCGCTGGGATCCCCGCCGCGAGCCGTGCCGGAGCCTCCATGAGAATGGATGTTCGATTTTTGTGTCAAGCGCACCACTCGGTACTCCCGCCACTTCCCCGCAGGGCGCTCACCCACCCCTCACTCGCCGCTCGCCCATGGCTCCGGGCGTACGCGGCACGCGAGCGGGAGTGCGCTGCGTGCCGGGGGCGGCAGCCGGTGACGGGACCGCGGCACGGCGATCCGCACCACCCGGCAGGGCGTTCACCCGATCGTGAGTTTCCACCTGCCCGCACCCGTCGTGCCGCGATGCTCGAAGAGGCGGCCGGGAGAGCGCCGCCCGTTGGTGCCGTGGGTGGGAGAGCGCATGACACGTGAGACGGGACGACTCGGTCTGGACGAGCAGGCCGTGCTGCTGGCGGCGGGGCTGGCCGATCTGGCGGTGAGCACGGCGGGCACCGCCTTCGGGACGTTACGGGGGCTGCTGCGCCGCTCGGACGCCGGCGCGCTGGCGGCGGAGGCCGAGCAGGACCTCACCGCGCGGGGGCGCCTGGTCCTGGACCGGTACGCGACCGTGCCCCCGGCCCATCTGGAGATCCTCGCCCGGCACGCCCTCGCCCGGCGGACCGCAGGCGATGACTGACCGCTGGGATCCGGGCGCCTTCAAGAACCGCGTCGACGAGGTGCTGCGCCGGTTCGTCGCCGAGGAGGCCGACCTGTTCGCGGCGGTCGACCCGCTGCTGGCCCCGGTGGCGGAGCAGCTGGAGGCGGCGGTCACGGACGGCAAACGGCTGCGGGCGGCGTTCTGCTATTGGGGCTGGCGTGCGGTGGGCCAGCCGGACAGCGACGCACTGGTGCGGGCGGCGGCCTCCATGGAACTGGTGCACGCCGCCGCCGTCGTCCACGACGACCTCATCGACGACAGCCCGCTGCGGCACGGCCGCCCCACCCCGCACATCGCCCTGCGCGCCGCCGTACGGGACCGTCCGCACGCCGAGGACACCGCGCGGTCGCTGGCGCTGCTCGTGGGCGATCTGCTGATGTCACTGGCCGGGCAGCTGTTCGCGACCTGCGGGCTGCCCGCCGCCTACCTCGCCCGGGCTCGCCCCCTGTGGTCGGTGCTGGCCCGGGAGCTGATCGCGGGCGAGTGCCTGGAGATCCTGCGCACCGGAGCCGGTCCGGACACCATGGCCTCGCTGAAGGTGATCCGCTACAAGACCGCCAAGTACACCGTCGAGCAGCCCCTGTTGATCGGCGGCGCCCTGGCCGGGGCCGGCGAGCGGCTGCGCGCGGGGTACTCCGCGTACGGACTGCCGTTGGGCGAGGCCTTCCAGCTGCGCGACGACCTGCTCGGCCTGTTCGGGGCACCGGAGCACACCGGCAAGGCCAACGCCGACGACGTACGCGGCCACCGGCCCACCGCCCTGCTCGCGGAGACCTGGCGCCTCGCCCGTGCCGACGACCGGGAGCGGCTGGGCGCGCTGCTCGGCCGCCGCGATCTGGACGCGGACGGCCTGGACGCGGTCCGCGAGGTGATGTGCCGGCTCGGGGCGCCCGACCGGATCGAGCACATGATCGGCGCACGGGTCGCGGAAGCGCTCGACGCCCTCCACGAACTGAACGTGCCGGCCCCGGCCGCCGGCGCCCTGACCTCGCTGGCCCACTCGGCCGCGGTCCGCCTGTCCTGACCCGCACGGGTGACCCGCGACGGCACCCGCGACGTCCCCGACGACCTGCGACGGCCTGCGCCGACCCGCGATGACAAGGAGCCCTGCCGTGATGCACACCGAGGCCTCGCTGGACACCCTGCGGCACGCCGGTGACGAACTCGCCGACGCCACGGTCGCCGCACTCTTCGAGCGCGGGGAGGCGGGCACGTTCAACACGCTGATGCGCTACGTCTCCACCGCCGGCGCTCCCCTGCCGGACGGACTGCCCGACGTCGCGCGCGAGTACCTGGAGGCCACCCGGGTGCCGCCGTCCTGGGTGGACTGGGGCGAGATGGAGAAGGCCCGGCTGTTCTTCATCGACAACAACGTGCACATCTCGACCGCGCTGTCCTTCGCCGCCATGCCCGCCTGTTACGTCGTCCCGCGCGTGGCGAAGCTGCTGTCGGCCACGCACGGGCTGAAGTACCCGTCCAAGCGCATGGCGGAGACCGGTCAGTTCACCGTCTACCTCATGCGGCCCGACGCCTTCGAGGCCGGCAGCCGCTTCGTCCCGGCCGCCCAGAAGGTGCGCCTGCTGCACGCCTCCATCCGGCACCACCTCAGGCGCGAGAACCGCTGGGACACCGAGGCGCTCGGCACGCCGATCTGCCAGGAGGACATGATCGGCGGGCAGATGTTCTTCTCCATGCTGGTCCTCGACAGCCTGCACCGGCTGGGCGTCCACCTGTCCACGGAGGGCGCGGAGGCGTACTACTACGCGTGGCGGGTGGTGGGCGCCATGCTCGGCGTCGACCAGGAGGCCGTCCCGAAGACCCTCGAGGAAGCACGCGCCTTCCTCGACCTGTACATGGTCCGCCACATGGGCCCCTCCGGGGAGGGCGCGGTCCTGACCCGGCAGCTCATCGACCTGTACGAGGAGGTCGTCCCCGGCACCTTCTTCGACCCGATCGTCTCCGCCCTGATCCGCCACCTGGTGGGCGACACCTGCGCCGACTGGCTGGAGGTGCCGCGCACCCCGTGGGACACCGTCGTCAAGGTCGTACCGCACCTCCTCGGCGTCCTGGAGACCATCGAGGACCGCTCCCCTCTCGGCGCCTGGGCCCTGGACCGCCTCGGCCACCTCACCACCGTCCTCGAACTGTCCTCTCTCACCCGTGGCCGCGTCATGCACTACGCCATCCCCGAACACCTCAAGAAGGACTACGGCGTCCCGGGCACCGTCCCCCGCACCCGCCGGTGGACCCCACCGGCCGCCACGGTCTCCTGATCCCCCTACTCCGCGAGGCGTACGGCGGGTGCCTTCGGCCGGACGACGACCGCGCGGACGGGCCCCGGGAGGCTGGGCGCATGTCCTCCTCCCTGAAGAGTCCGCCGCGCAAGCCACCGGCGAACCCGCCGACCGGGATCCTGACCCGGGTGCGCCCCGCCGAGCGTCTCTGTCACGCGACCGGGGTGCTGCTCGTCCTCTCCGGTCTGGCGCACCTGGTGGTGTTCGCGGTCGACGGCGGCCCCTGGTACGGGCCGGTCTCCTGGCGCAAGCCCGTCACGTTCGGGCTCTCCTTCGGGCTGACACTGATGGCGGTCACCTGGGTCACCTCCTACCTGCGGGTCGGGGAGCGGCTGCGGACCGTCCTGCTGCTCGTGTTCGCCGCCGACTGTGTGGTGGAGGTCGGCGGGATCACCCTGCAGGCGTGGCGCCGGGTGCCCTCGCACCTCGACATGGAGACGCCCTTCGACACCGCGGTGTCGATGATGCTCGCGGTGGGCGGCGGGGTCCTGGTGGTGCTGCTCACCGTCTTCGCGGTGGTGTCCTTCCGGCGCCGGCCGGCCGGTCCCGTCGGCATGGCGCTCGCGGTGCGCTCCGGGTTCGCGGTCCTGCTGGTGGCGCTCGCCTCGGGAGCGGCGATGATCGCGCGCGGGGTGGTGCTCGTCCGGACCGGGCACCAGGAGGCGGCGTACGACTCGACGGCCCCGCTCAAGCCGCTGCACGGGGTCAGCCTGCACGCGGTGCTGGTCCTGCCGGCCCTGGCCCGGCTGCTGTCCCGCACCGCGTGGAGCGAGCAGACCCGGTGGCGGGTCGTGGCCGCGGCGGTGGGCTGCTACGCGGCGGCCGTCGCCGCCGCCGGGGTGTGGGCGGTACTCACCTACTGATCGCGGCGGCCGTCAGGACGGAGTGTCTCCGGAGCCCTCGGCCGGCCGCTGCCATATCAGGCGCCGCACCAGGCGCCGCGCGCGCGTGAGCGGCCCGGGGCCGCCCGTGCCCCGCCGGCGGTGCCCTTGCACCCGGGGGTCGTCCGTGACGTCGTAACGCTTCACGTAGGCGCTCAGGAACGCCTGGAGCGTGGCGACCGCCGGGATGGCGATCAGTGCGCCGACCGCGCCGAGGAGCGCGGTGCCCGCGATGACCGAGCCGAAGGCGACCGCCGGGTGGATGTCGACCGACTTGGAGGTCAGCTTGGGCTGGAGCATGTAGTTCTCGAACTGCTGGTAGATCACGACGAACACCAGCACCCACACCGCGTACAGCGGGTTGACGGTGAACGCGATCAGCATGGGCAGCGCGCCCGCGAGATAGGTGCCGATGGTGGGGATGAACTGCGAGACCAGCCCCACCCACACGCCCAGCACGGGCGCGTACGGCACGCCGAGGGCCTCCAGCAGGATGTAGTGCGCGATCCCGGAGATCAGCGCCATCACACCGCGCGAGTACAGATAGCCGCCGGTCTTGTCGACGGCGATCTCCCAGGCCCGCAGCACCTCGGCCTGGCGGGCGGGCGGCAGCACGGAGCACAGGGTGCGGCGCAGCCGGGGGCCGTCGGCGGCGAAGTAGAAGGCGAACAGCGTGATCGTCAGCAGCTGGAAGAGGCCGCCGAGCACCTGCCCGGACACGTCGAGCGCACCGGCCGCACTGTTCTGCGCGTACTTGCGCAGCCAGTCGGAGTGCAGCAGGCCCTCCTGGACGTCGACCCGCTTCAGTTCGGTGTGGAAGGTGTGGTTGACCCAGTTGATGACCGAGTCCAGGTAGTCGGGGAAGTCCTCGACGATCTTGATGATCTGCCCGGCCAGCATCGAGCCGAGCAGTGTGATGAACCCCGCGGTGGCGATCGCCAGGCCGAGGAAGACCAGGAAGGTCGCGAACCCGCGGCGCATGCCGCGGGAGGCCATCCAGCTCACCGCGGGTTCGATGGCGAGCGCCAGGAAGAACGCGATGAGGATGTTGATCAGCAGTCCGGTGAGCTGGTGGAAGGCCCAGCTGCCCAGCTGGAAGGCGGCGACGAGGGCGAGTGCCAGCACCATGGCGCGCGGCAGCCAGCGCGGCATGCGGGCGCCCGGTACCGCGGCGCCGGCGGCCGGTGATCCGGCGCGCGGCGTCGTGTCGGCCGTGTCGGCCGGGAATGCGTCCTGGGCGGTCCGCCCGTCCTCGTCAGTGGATACCACGGTGCAAGTCTCGCCTACGCCACTGACAACGCGTGGCCCTTGTCCGATCTCCGTGCACGGTCAGCGTCTCTCTCCCGGAACGTTCATGACCGCGCAGACCACGCGCCACACGTCCTTGGCCTCCCAGCCGGCGTCCAGCGCCTCGTGCACCGTCAGCCCGCCGAGCTCCGTCATCACGTGATCGCGCGCGAAGGTGTCGGCGTACCCGGAACCGAAGTGTTCCGCCATCCGCTGCCAGAAAACCGTCAACCGCATGAAACCAGTATCCCGCCCCTGAGAGTGGGCCCTGCCCGGGAGCGCCTGCCGAGACCGCTTTCCGCCCTACGGTCTTGCGCATGGCCGAAACCGGAGCTTCCCCGCTCCCCCCTACGCCCCCGGCGCACTCCCCGCTCTTCCGCGCCGAACAGTTCATGTGGCTCACCGCGCGCGTGCTGGAGCAGCGTCTCTTCTCCTACCACTTCCTGAACGGCGACCCCGATCCGGTGGAGAGCGCGCTGGACGCCTACCGCAACGAGGACGGCGGCTACGGACACGCTCTGGAGCCCGATCTGCGGGGCCCGGTGAGCCAGCCGCTGCACACCGGGCACGCGCTGCGGGTCCTGGACGCCATCGGGCGGTGCGGCGGGCAGCGGGTGGAGCGCGTGTGCCGCTATCTGACGGCCGTCTCCACGGCGGACGGGGCGCTGCCGGCGGTCCGTCCCAGCCAGCGCGGCTATCCGGCGGCGCCGTTCGTCCCGGTCGTCGACGACCCGCCCAGCGAGCTCCTGGCCACCGGTCCGGTGGTGGGCCTGCTGCACCGCAACGAGGTGTGGCACGCCTGGCTGTTCCGGGCCACCGACTTCTGCTGGCAGGCGATCGAGTACCTGGAGAAGTCGCACCCCTACGAGATCGAGGCGGCGGTCGCCTTCCTGGACACGGTGCCCGACCGCTCGCGCGCGGAGGCGGCCGCCGACCGGCTGGGCCGTCTGGTGCGCGAGCAGCGCCTGGCCGCGCTGGACCCCGGGCGCCTCGGCGCTTACCCGGTCGCACCCGGCTACGCCCCGCGCGAGCACCACTTCCCGCACGACTTCGCGAAGTCCCCGGACTCGCTCGCGCGGGCCTGGTTCACCGACGAGGAGATGACCCGCTCGCTCGACTTCCTCGCCGCCGAACAGGAGGCGGACGGCGGCTGGCCGATCCGCTGGCGCCAGTGGACACCGGCCGCCTCGCTGGAGGCCCGCCCCAGGGTGACGATCGAGGCCCTGCACACGCTCAGGGCGTACGGCCGCTTCGTGGGGTGACGGAAGTCGACTGCCGGATGCCGGCTGAGGAGGGCCGGGTGACGGAAGTCTCAGCCGGTCACGGCGCGCAACCCCGCCGTGACCACCACGGCGACCCCGACGACGACCAGGAACGGCGCCCGCAGCACCAGCGCCACGGCCGCCGCCCCGAGCCCCGCGGCCCGGGCGTCCAGCACGAGCGCGTGCCCGTCGGCGAACGTCTGCTGGGCCGTGAGGGCGGCGAGCAGGGCCACGGGCAGCAGGGCGGCCAGCCGCCGCACCATCGGCCGCTCCAGCACGCCCGCGGGCACCAGCAGCCCGGCGAGCTTGACGGCGTAGCAGCCGAGGGCGGTCGCGCCGATCGCGATCCAGAAGTTCACCGGGTCTCCTCGGATGCCTCGTCGCGGGTGCGGTCGCGGCCGGACCGGCGGCCGGAGACGAACAGGGCGGCCGGTGCCGCCAGCGCGGCCACCAGGACCGGCACCCCGGCCGGCAGCACCGGCAGCAGGCCGAGCCCCAGCAGCACCGCGAGGGCGGCGACCGCGCGGTCGGTCGTGGTCCTCAGCATGGGAGCGAGCAGGGCCAGGAAGACGGCGGGCCCGGCCGCGTCCAGACCCCAGGCGCCGGTGTCCCCGACGGCCTTGGCGCCGAGCGCACCGAGCAGGGTGGTGAGGTTCCACAGCACGTACAGGCTGAGCCCGGTGACGGTGAAGCCGATCCGGGCGGCGCGCCGCGTCGGCTGGGCCAGGGTGACCGCGGTGGTCTCGTCGATCACCCACTGGGCGGCGAACGGCCGTACCGCGCGCGGGAGCGCCAGCACCTGCGAGAGGCGCAACCCGTAGAACGCGTTGCGCACCCCGAGGAAGAGGGCACCGGCCGCCGCGGTCAGCGGGTTGCCGCCGGCCGCGAGTGCGCCCACCAGGGCGAACTGGGAGGCGCCGGTGAACACCAGGAGGCTGAGCGCGCAGGTCTGGAGCAGGCCGAGGCCGCTGCCGGCCGAGGTCACCCCGAAGGCGAACCCGGAGAGTCCCACGGCGACCCCGACCCCGAGGGCGTCCCTGACGACGGCGGAGTCGGGCTTCGGCCCGTCTTCGCCGCGTATGTCTGCGAGTGCTGTCTGTTGTGCCACGCCCAGGACGTTACGGACGGCCGTCCCGCGCGTCTTGTACGTTCTTGCGCTCGCGCTGGTAGGCGCCCGGCGGGACACCGACGATCCGGGCGAAGTGCCGGTTGAGGTGCGGCTGGTCGGTGAAGCCCACGGCGACGGCCGCCTCGGCGGGTGCCGTGCCGGCGTCCAGCAGCAGGCGGGCGCGGCGCACCCGGGCGTCGGTCAGCCAGGTGTGCGGGGGCATGCCGTAGGCGACGCGGAACGCCCGCAGCAGCGCGAAGGGGCTGGTGCCGAGGTCGGTGGCGAGCCGCTCCAGGGTGGGCGGTCCGGCCATCCGCTCCTCCAGCACCGCACGCGCGCGTGCGGCCAGCCGGGCGCCCGCGGTACGCACCTGCCGCTGCGGCAGCGGACCGCCGTTCAGCCGCAGCAGCCGGGTGACCGCGACCCGCAGCAGGGTGTCGGCCGCGAGCGCGTTGCCCTCGTCGGCGGCGCGCAGCACCCGGTGCACGAGGGCGACGCTGTACGGGTCGTCCAGCACGGGGCTGACGAAGCCGGGGGTGCCCCGGACGGCGGTGGTCTCGGCGGCGATCTGCGCCACGAGGTCCGGCGCCGGATAGACGGCCCCGTACCTCCAGCCCTCGGGCACGCCGGCCCGGCCGGTGTGCGGGGTGTCCGGGTTGACCAGCGCGAGCGCGCCCGCCCCCGCGGACACGTCGGAGCCCCGGTGGTGGAAGACCTCGACGCCGTCCGCGATGGCGGCGATCACGAAGTGCTCGTGGGTGTGCCGCACGAACGTCTTCCTGATGTACCGGGCACGCAGCAGATCGACCCCGGGCAGCGCCTCGTACCGCCAGTGCCGCGCCCGCTCCTCCGATCCCGCCATACCCCCATTGTCGACCGCCCGCCCCACCCGACCGCCCCCAGCCACATCCCTGATCCCACCCGACCGCCCCCAGCCACATCCCCGCACCCACCCGGCCGCCGCCTTCCACGTGCCACCACTCCCGCGTCACACCCGCCGTCCTCAGCCACCACCCCGCTTCCGCTCCGCTTCCCGCCCCCGGCACCTCCGCCTTCCCCTCACCGACCACCCGACACGGCCACCACCATCCCTGTCCGGCCCTCCCGAGCCAGCGCGCGCCCCCACCCACCTTCGCGCGGCCGCCGACGGCGAATCCGCCCCACGGGGGCCACTCGCACCCGACGACGAAACTGTCACGGGCGGTGCGGGTGGGAACACACGGACCGAAGGCGAAGCCGAGGACATCTCCGCAGGTCAGAGCCGATTGTCAGTGGCCGGGTGCAGGATGGACGCATGGCGAAATCCGCACACCGGGCCCTCGACGGCTTCTCCCCCGCGACCCGCGGCTGGTTCACGGGGGCGTTTTCCGCGCCCACCGCGGCCCAGGCGGGCGCGTGGCAGGCCATCGGCGCGGGCTCGGACGTGCTGGTGGTCGCCCCGACCGGCTCCGGCAAGACACTGGCCGCCTTCCTCGCCGCCCTGGACCAGCTGGCCTCCACCCCGCCCCCGGCCGATCCCAGGAAGCGCTGCCGCGTGCTGTACGTGTCACCGCTGAAGGCCCTCGCCGTCGACGTCGAGCGGAACCTGCGCAGCCCGCTGACCGGCATCCGCCAGGAGTCCGTCCGGCTGGGCCTGCCCGAGCCGGAGGTCAGGGTCGGCATCCGCTCCGGTGACACTCCGGCCGCCGAGCGCCGCGCCCTGTCCACCCGCCCGCCGGACATCCTGATCACCACCCCGGAGTCCCTGTTCCTGATGCTGACGTCGGCCACGCGCGACGCGCTGACCGGCATCGAGACGGTGATCCTGGACGAGGTGCACGCGGTCGCCGGCACCAAGCGCGGCGCGCACCTCGCGCTCTCCCTGGAGCGGCTGGACGAGCTGCTGCCGAGGCCGGCCCGCCGCATCGGCCTGTCGGCGACCGTCCGCCCGGTGGACGAGGTGGCCCGGTATCTCTCGCCGCGTCGCAAGGTGGAGATCGTCCAGCCGACGTCCGGCAAGGAGTTCGACCTCTCGGTCGTCGTCCCGGTGGAGGACATGGGAGAGCTGGGCGGCTCCCCGGCCACCGACGGCGCCGAGGGCGCGGAGAAGCCGTCGATCTGGCCGCACGTGGAGGAGCGGATCGCCGACCTGGTGCAGGCGCACCGCTCGACGATCGTGTTCGCGAACTCCCGCCGCCTCGCGGAGCGGCTGTGCAACCGGCTCAACGAGATCGCCTACGAGCGCGCGACCGGCGAGCCGCTGGACGAGCACCACTCCCCGGCCGAGCTGATGGGCGGCTCGGGCGCGGCCCAGGGCGCCCCGCCGGTCCTCGCCCGCGCGCACCACGGCTCGGTCTCCAAGGAGCAGCGCGCCCTGGTGGAGGAGGACCTGAAGGCGGGCCGGCTCCCCGCCGTGGTGGCCACCTCCAGTCTCGAACTGGGCATCGACATGGGCGCGGTGGACCTGGTCGTCCAGGTGGAGTCCCCGCCGTCGGTCGCCTCCGGCCTCCAGCGCGTCGGCCGCGCGGGGCACCAGGTCGGCGCGGTCTCCACCGGCGTGGTCTTCCCCAAGTACCGGGGCGACCTGGTGCAGGCGGCCGTGGTCACCGAGCGGATGCGCACCGGCTCCATCGAGTCCCTGAAGGTCCCGGCCAACCCTCTCGACGTGCTGGCCCAGCAGCTGGTCGCGATGACGTCGCTGGACACCTGGCAGGTCGACGACCTGCTCGCCACCGTCCGCCGCGCGGCGCCCTTCGCCTCGCTGCCGGAGTCGGCGTTCACCGCGGTGCTCGACATGCTCGCGGGCCGCTACCCGTCGGACGCGTTCGCGGAGCTGCGCCCGCGTGTGGTCTGGGACCGGGTCGCGGGGACGGTCACCGGCCGCCCGGGCGCCCAGCGGCTCGCCGTCACCTCGGGCGGCACGATCCCCGACCGCGGCCTCTTCGGCGTCTTCCTGGCCGGCGCGGACCCCAAGAAGGGCGGCGGCCGGGTCGGCGAGCTGGACGAGGAGATGGTGTACGAGTCCCGGGTGGGCGATGTCTTCACCCTGGGCACCAGCTCCTGGCGCATCGAGGACATCACCCGCGACCGCGTGCTCGTCTCCCCCGCCCCGGGTGTCCCGGGCCGCCTCCCCTTCTGGAAGGGCGACCAGCTGGGCCGCCCGCTCGAACTGGGCCGCGCGGTCGGCGCGTTCCTGCGCGAGGTCGGCGCGCTCGCCAAGGACGACGCCCGGCTGCGCCTCCTCGCGGCGGGCCTGGACGCCTGGGCGGCGGACAATGTGCTGTCGTACCTGGACGAACAGCGCGAGGCCTGCGGCCATGTCCCCGACGACCGCACGATCGTGGTCGAGCGCTTCCGCGACGAGCTGGGCGACTGGCGGGTCGTCGTCCACTCCCCCTTCGGCGCCCAGGTCCACGCCCCCTGGGCGCTCGCCCTGGGCGCCCGGCTGTCCGAGCGGTACGGCATGGACGCCCAGGTCATGCATGCCGACGACGGCATCGTGCTGCGGCTGCCGGACGCCGACCTGATGGGCCTCGACCTGCTCGACCAGGCCCCCATGAAGGCCGGTTCGGAGTACGACGCCGAGCAGGCCCCGGTGGGCGCGGCGGACGTCGCCTTCGACAAGGGCGAGGTCGACCAGATCGTCACCGACCAGGTCGGCGGCTCGGCCCTGTTCGCCTCCCGCTTCCGCGAATGCGCCGCCCGCGCGCTCCTGCTGCCGCGCCGCAACCCCGGCAAGCGCACCCCGCTGTGGCAGCAGCGCCAGCGCGCCGCCCAACTGCTCCAGGTGGCGAGCGAGTTCGGCTCGTTCCCGATCGTCCTGGAGGCGGTCCGCGAGTGCCTCCAGGACGTCTTCGACGTCCCCGGGCTCGTGGAGCTGATGGGTGACCTCGAATCCCGGAAGGTCCGCCTGGTCGAGGTCACCACCCCGGAGCCGTCCCCGTTCGCCCGCTCCCTCCTCTTCGGCTACGTCGCCCAGTTCCTGTACGAGGGTGACTCACCGCTCGCCGAGCGCCGCGCGGCCGCGCTCTCCCTGGACTCCCGGCTGCTGGCCGAGCTGCTGGGCCAGGCGGAGCTGCGGGAGCTGCTCGACGCGGAGGTGCTGACCGAGCTGGAGCGCGAGCTCCAGTGGCTCGCCGAGGACCGCAGGATCAAGGACCCGGAGGGCGTCGCCGACGTGCTGCGGCTGCTCGGGCCGCTCACGGACGCCGAGTTGGCGGAGCGGGGCGCCGAGCCGCAGTGGGCCGCGGAGCTGGCGGGCGCCCGGCGGGCCATCAGGGTCCGGATCGCCGGTGCCGAGCACTGGGCGGCGGTCGAGGACGCGGGCCGGCTGCGCGACGCCCTCGGCACGGCCCTGCCCGTCGGCGTCCCCGAGGCCTTCACCGAGCCCGTGAAGGACCCGCTCGGCGACCTCCTCGCCCGGTACGCGCGCACCCACGGCCCGTTCACGTCGACCACCGCGGCCGGCCGCTTCGGGCTCGGGGTGGCGGTCACGGAGGGCGCGCTGCAGCGGCTCGCCGCGAGCGGGCGGGTGGTGCAGGGCGAGTTCCATCCGGCGGGCATCGGCCAGGAGTGGTGCGACGCGGCGGTGCTGCGCAGGCTGCGCCGCCGTTCGCTGGCCGCGCTCCGGCACGAGCTGGAGCCGGTGGCACCGGCCGCGCTCGCCCAGTTCCTGCCGCAGTGGCAGCACATCGGCAAGGGGCACGGGCTGCGCGGCGTCGACGGACTGGTGCGCGCCGTGGAGCAGTTGCAGGGCGCGTCCGTACCGGCGTCGGCTCTCGAGAAGCTGGTCCTGCCGTCCCGCGTGGCGAACTACTCGCCCGCGATGCTCGACGAACTCACCGCGGCCGGCGAGCTCGTGTGGGCCGGCGCGGGAGCCCTGCCCGGCAAGGACGGCTGGGTCTCCCTGTATCTGGCGGACGCGGCCCCCGTGCTCCTCCCGCCGCCGCACCCACTGGAGCTGACCGCTCTCCACCAGTCCGTCCTCGACGCCCTCTCCGGCGGCTACGGCCTGTTCTTCCGGCAGATCGCCGACCAGGTCCGCGCCACCACCCACCCCGACGCCACCGATCCCCAACTGGCCGACGCCGTCTGGGACCTGGCCTGGTCCGGGCGGCTCACCAACGACACGCTGGCCCCGATGCGCTCCCTGCTCGGCTCGGGGCGCACCGCGGGCTCCACCGCGCACCGCGCCAAGCGCGCCGTCCCGCGCGGCCGCTACGGCTCCCTGACGGCCGCCGCCCGGCCCGCCTCCCGTACCGGCCCGCCGACCGTGGCCGGGCGCTGGTCCCTGCTGCCGCAGCGCGAGCCGGACACCACCGTGCGCGCCCACGCCCTGGCCCGTACCCTCCTCGACCGGCACGGCGTGGTGACCCGGGGCGCGGTGGCGGCGGAGGGCGTCGAGGGCGGCTTCTCGGCGGTGTACCGGATCCTGTCGGCGTTCGAGGAGAGCGGCCAGGCGCGCCGGGGTTACGTCGTGGAGGGCCTGGGGGCGGCCCAGTTCGCGATGGACGGCGCGGTCGACCGGCTGCGCGCGGTGTCCAACGCCCGCGAGCGGGGCGAGAGCCTGCCGGGCACCGGCTTCGGAAGCACCGGCCCCTCCGGACCCGCCGCGTTCACCGGCCCGAACGGCGGCCACGGCACACCCGCCGACCCCCTGGATCCCCTCGGCCCCTTCGACACGGCCGGTCTCCCCGACCTGGACGGCGACTTCACCTGGCCGCCAGAGCCGCCCACCGCCCCCGGCGACTACGTCTCCCCCAAGGACCTCGCCCCCGCCGACCCGTTCGCGGCCCCCGGCTACGGCGGCCCCCGAGGCGGCAGCCCCGCGAACCCCTACAACACGAACCCGTACGCCTACGGCAACCGCCACACCCGCGCCCCCGCCGCCCCCGGCCCCGGAGCCGTGGTCCTCGCCGCCGCCGACCCAGCGAACGCCTACGGCGCCGCCCTCGGCTGGCCCGAGCCTCCGACCGGCGCCGGGCACAAACCGGGCCGCAAGGCCGGCTCGCTCGTCGTCCTGGTCGACGGCGAGCTGACGCTCTACATGGAGCGGGGCGGCAAGACCCTGCTGGCCTGGCCCGCCACCCCGGACACGGCCGCCACCGACGACACCCGGCTCCGTAGCGCGGCGGAGGCCCTCGCGGCCGCCGCCCGCGCGGGCACCCTCGGCACGGTGACGGTGGAGCGCGTCAACGGCGCCTCGGCCCTGACCTCCCCGCTCGGCACCCTCCTGGAGGCAGCCGGCTTCATCGCGACCCCGCGCGGCCTGCGCCTGCGGGCGTGAAGCACGGTGCGTGCCTCACCTCCCGCCCCCTCCGTGCCACCCTTGACCCATGCCCGAAGGTGACACGGTCTGGCAGGCCGCGAGGCGCCTGCACGACGCGCTCGCGGGCCAGGTGCTGACCCGCAGCGACTTCCGGGTGCCCAAGTACGCCACGGTCGACCTCAGCGGCCGTACGGTCCTCGGCACCACCCCGCGCGGCAAGCACCTGCTCACCCGCTTCGAGGGCGGCCTGACCCTGCACACGCACCTGCGGATGGAGGGCGCCTGGAAGGTCTACGGCACCGGTGAGCGCTGGCGGGGCGGTCCCGCGCACCAGATCCGGGCGATCCTCTCCACCGCCGACCGCGCGGCCGTCGGATACCGCCTCCAGGTCCTGGAGTTCCTGCGCACCGACGAGGAGGAGCGGGCCGTGGGCCACCTCGGCCCCGATCTGCTGGGCCCCGACTGGAATCCCGACCGCGCCCTGGCCAACCTCCTCGCGGACCCCGCCCGCCCGCTCGGCGAGGCCCTGCTCGACCAGCGCAACCTCGCCGGGATCGGCAACATCTACAAGAGCGAGCTCTGCTTCCTGATCGGCGCGACCCCCTGGCTCCCGGTCGGCGCGCTCCCCGCCGACCGCGCCGCGATCCTCCCCGGCCTCGCCCAGCGCCTCCTGGACGCCAACCGCGACCGCGTGGTCCGCCGCACCACCGGCCTGCGCGACCACGACCTCTACGTCTACGGCCGCGCACCCCGCCCCTGCCTGCGCTGCCACACCCCGATCCGGCTCGCCGACCAGGGCGACGGCTCCCGCGAGCGCCCCACCTACTGGTGCCCCGCCTGCCAGACCGGCCCGGCCCCCGCCCCGGGTTCCCGGCGCGCCCACGGAACCCGCCCCCGTACGACTAATTGACGACCCGTCAGAACTGCTCGTACCGTCCCCTCATGTCCCTCAAGGCGTACGACCTCACCGGACGCACCGCGTTCGTCACCGGCGCCGCCGGCGGCATCGGCCGGGCGTCCGCCGTGCTGCTCGCCGAGGCGGGCGCGACCGTGCACTGTGCCGACCGGGACGCGGACGGCCTGCACGAGACGGCGGCGCTGATCAAGGACCGGGGCGGCTCCGCCCGCCCCCACACCCTCGACGTCACCGACCGGGCGCGGCTCGGGGAGGCCGTGCGGTCCTGCGGGCGGCTGGACGTCATGGCGGCGATCGCCGGGATCATGCACCGCAGCCCGGTCCTGGAGACCAGGGACGAGGACCTCGACCGGGTGCTGGGCGTCAACTTCAAGGGCGTGCTGTACGCCTGCCAGGAGGCGGTCCGGTTGATGCTGGACGGGCGGAGCGGGGGCAGCATCATCACCATGGCCTCCGGGGCGATCGACACAGGCGGCCCCGGCCTGCTCTGCTACGGCGCCGCCAAGGCGGCCGTGGTCCAGCTGACCAAGACGCTCGCCAACGAGGTCGGCCGGCAGGGCATCCGCGTCAACGCGGTCGCCCCGGGCTGGACCCGCACCCCCATGACCGACCGCGACGACAGCGCGGAGCAGCAGCAGACGGAGGCCCGGATGGCCCGGATGTCACCGCTGGGCCGGGTCGGCGAGGCCGCGGACGTCGCGCACGCCGTGCTCTACCTGGCGTCCGACGCCTCCTCGTTCACGACGGGCCAGATCCTGCGCCCGAACGGAGGGGTGGCGATGCCCTGGTAGCCCCCTGGATCCGCCAGGCCGTCCGCCAGCGCGCCGGCCCCAGGGCCCCCGCCGCACGGGCTCTCGGCACGCAGTTCACCGGCAGCAGGCTCAGTCCCCACCCGCCGGCGGCCACGGTCCCTTCCAGGGCCCCGGCGCCGTCGGCGAAGGTGATCCGCAGCACGGCCCACCACCACACCGCCGCGAACCCCAGCGCAACCCCCCAGCGCACTATCCGCCCCACCATGGCCGTCACCTCCAGCCGGACGCTAGAACGCCGCCCGGCCCACCGGGGAGGCGCACCGAGGGCTCACCGATGCAACGGCCGTGGACCGGCATCGGCCTCTGCTACGCGTTCTCCGCCTGGCACATCCAGTGCTGCTGCTCCGGATCCGCCGCGATCCCGACGAAGAGGTTCGGGCAGCGGGCTCTTCACGGCGTGCATGCGTTGTCTCCGGTCGTCGGCCCCTGGCAAGCGTCCCTCCACCATGACCGGGACGGCGGACACCGGCAAATGGACGCATGCCGTCCACGGAGGCACGAAAGCCCCGGCCGTACCCTCCCGGGTCTCCCCGGCAGGGCCCCGGCCGGGGCCTCGCGCACTTCTTCGGCGCCAGGTCGGCGCCGCGTCGGTCTACATCCGCGCAGGCGTCACGCGGCGACCACGTCCACCGCCTCGGCGGGCGCTTTGATGGTCACCCGTTCCGGTGGCACGCCGGTCACCGAGACGGTACCCAGCATCGGGCGAACCGGCGTGGGCACGGGCTCGGTGGCCTGGGCGGACTGGGCCAGCTCGGCGAGGGCGAGCTCGTCGCTCACTTCCCGCATGAGCTCGGACATCCGTACGTCCAGCGCGTCGCAGATGGCGGAGAGCAGCTCGGAGGAAGCCTCCTTCTGCCCCCGCTCCACCTCGGAGAGATAGCCGAGTGAGACTCGGGCGGACGAGGAGACTTCGCGCAGAGTACGGCCCTGGCGCTGGCGCTGCCGACGCAGCACGTCACCCAGCAGGCGACGGAGCAGAATCATCGGTGGCTCCCTCCTCGGACCGCGTAGCCGCATCCTTCACGCCCCACCGTACCGCCTTGCGCCGCGGCCGTGCGGGGAGCGATGTCGTGTTCACTCAGGGCTGCAAACATCAAAACCCCCCGTTCTGTTCCGTATCCTGTGTCCGCTCATTCCCGGTCTGTTCGCTCGCAAGCTCCCTCAGAAGCAGTGCGAGTACGCTCCGTACACTCTCTCTACGAATTTCCGCGCGGTCGCCGTTCAACCGCAGGGCCTCCACTTTTCCGCCAGCGGCAGAACCGGAACCAGGGCCGAACGGCCCGTCCACGGCCACGAAGACCGTCCCGACCGGTTGGCCGTCCTGCGGTTCCGGTCCGGCGACTCCGGTGGTCGCGAGGCCCCAGTCGGCGCCCAGCGCCTTGCGTACTCCGGCGGCCATCTGGGCCGCGACCTGCGGATCCACCGCGCCCCGCTGCGCCAGCAGGGTGGCGTCGACGCCCAGCAGGCCGTGCTTCAGCTCGGTGGCGTAGGCGGTGACGGAGCCCCGGAACGCCTTGGACGCTCCCGGCACCGTCGTGATCTCCGCCGCGACCAGGCCGCCGGTCAGCGACTCGGCGACAGCCAGGGTCTCACCCCTCACCGTCAGTAGTCGCACCAGTTCGGCGGCCGTGGAATTCACTCTTCCGTCTCCTCCGACGCTGCCGCGCGCTCGGCGATTCCGTGCCGCCGCAGCACAATGGCCTGTCTCACATAGTCGAGGCCGGTGACGACGGTCAGGACGACGGCCGCGGCCATCACCCAGAACCTCAGGGTCGCCAGCCACCCCGTCAGTGCCAGCACGTACATCCCGACGGCCACGCCCTGGGTGAGGGTCTTGAGCTTGCCGCCGCGGCTGGCCGGGATCACGCCGTAGCGGATGACCACGAAACGCATCAGCGTGATGCCGAGTTCCCGGGCGAGGATCACGATCGTCACCCACCAGGGCAGATCGCCCAGCCCGGACAGGCAGATCAGCGCCGCCCCCATGATCGCCTTGTCGGCGATGGGATCGGCGATCTTCCCGAAGTCGGTGACGAGGTTGTAGGTGCGTGCCAGATGCCCGTCGAACAGGTCGGTGATCATGGCGATGGCGAAGGCCGCCCAGGCGAGCGAGCGCCACGCCGGGTCGTATCCGCCGCCGGCCAGCATGAGCGCGACGAAGCCGGGCACCAGGACCAGCCGGAGCATGGTCAGCAGATTGGCGACGTTCCACAGGCTGGCCTGGTTGACGGCGGCAGCGGCGATCTTCCCGCCGCGCGCGGGCCGCTCGCCGTCGCGGGCGCCGGAGTCACGGGAACCGGGGTCACGGGAACCGGAATCCGGGGCGGCACCGGAGGTGGCGGCGGAGCCCGGGGCGCCGTGCGCGCCGGAGGAGCCGCCCGCGGCGGACGCCGGGACTCCGGTCATCTGCCGGCCTCCTCACTCCATGCGGGCGAGCCCTGCAACGGCTCGGCCACCAGGTCGACACCTTCCGTACCGACCACCTTCGCCTCGACCATACGGCCCACGCGCAGTCCCGCGCCGCTGGTGAGCAGCACCTGGCCGTCCGTCTCGGGCGCCTGGTGGGCCGCCCGGCCGTGGACGCCGTCCTCGTCGTCCACGGACTCCACGAGGACGTGCACGGTCTCGCCGAGGCGCTCCTCGGCCCGCTGCGAGACGAGCTCCTCGGCGAGCCGGGAGATGTGCGCGAGACGCTCGGCCACGACCTCCTCGGCGAGCTTGTTCTCGTACGTGGCCGCCTCGGTGCCCTCCTCGTCGGAGTAGCCGAAGACACCGATGGCGTCCAGGCGCGCGCCGTTCAGGAAGCGCTCCAGCTCGCCGAGATCGGACTCGGACTCGCCGGGGAAGCCGACGATGAAGTTGGAGCGGACGCCGGCCTGCGGCGCCTTGCTCCGGATGGTGTCGAGGAGCTCCAGGAAGCGGTCGGTGTCGCCGAAGCGGCGCATGGCCCGCAGCACGCCCGGGGCGGAGTGCTGGAAGGACAGGTCGAAGTACGGGACGACCTTCGGGGTGGAGGTCAGCACGTCGATCAGGCCGGGGCGCATCTCGGCGGGCTGGAGGTAGCTGACCCGCACCCGCTCGACGCCGTCCACCTCGGCCAGCTCGGGCAGCAGGGACTCCAGGAGGCGGATGTCGCCGAGGTCCTTGCCGTAGGAGGTGTTGTTCTCGGAGACCAGCATGATCTCCTTCACACCCTGTTCGGCCAGCCACCGGGTCTCGTTCAGCACGTCGCTCGGGCGGCGTGAGATGAAGGAGCCGCGGAAGGACGGGATGGCGCAGAAGGAGCAGCGCCGGTCGCAGCCGGAGGCGAGCTTGACCGAGGCGACGGGGGCGCCGTCCAGGCGGCGGCGCAGGGGCGCACGCGGGCCGGAGGCGGGCGCGACACCCTCGGGGAGGTCGGCCGGGCCGTGCCCCGGGAGCGCCACCGCGGCGGCCGAGTCCTGCCGCTCGGCGGGGCTGATGGGCAGCAGCTTGCGGCGGTCGCGCGGGGTGTGCGAGGCGTGGATGCCGCCGTTCAGGATGGTCTGCAGGCGGTCGGAGATGTCGGAGTAGTCGTCGAAGCCGAGCACGCCGTCCGCCTCGGGCAGCGCCTCGGCGAGCTCCTTGCCGTACCGCTCGGCCATGCAGCCCACCGCCACGACGGCCTGGGTTCTGCCGTGCCCCTTGAGGTCGTTGGCCTCCAGGAGGGCGTCGACCGAGTCCTTCTTGGCGGCCTCGACGAATCCACAGGTGTTGACGACGGCGACATCCGCGTCCGATGCGTCCTCGACGAGCTGCCAGCCGTCCGCCTCCAAACGGCCTGCGAGCTCCTCCGAGTCCACCTCGTTACGGGCGCAGCCGAGAGTGACGAGTGCGACGGTACGGCGTTCAGGCATGGGCTCAAGACTACTTTGTCTGACTGACAGCCCACGTCGAAGGGGCTGGCCGATCATGGCCAACCCCTTGTGTACGTGCATGATCCGAACGATTATCCGACTTCCGGGTCGCCCTTGGTGTACGTCAGACGCTCCACCGCGCCCGGCCGGAACTGGTCCTCGATCTTCTTGCCGTTGACGTAGAGCTGGATGGCGCCGGCGTCGCCGAGGATCAGGTTGATCTTGGAGCTGTCCTGGAAGGTCTTGGAGTCGCCCTTCTTCAGGAGCCCGTCGAAGAGCATCCGGCCGTTGTGGTCCTTGGCCGAGATCCAGCTGCGTCCGTTGACCGCGCTGACCTGGACGGTGACCTTGTCCTGGGGCGCGGCGGCGATCGCGCTGTCGGAGGGCTCGGGGGTCTTGCCGGGCTTGCTCTCCTTCGGGGTCGGCGAGACCGGCTTGCTGGTCGTCGGGGCGGGGCCCTCGGCGACCGACTGCTTGGCGTCGTCGCCGTCGCCGCCCTTGAAGGCGGTGAAGCCGACGAAACCGATCACGACGACGATCGCGGCGACCATGGCCGCCGTCCAGTTGGGTCCGCGCCGCTCGGGGCGGATACGTTCCGCCTCGAACAGCGGCGCGGCGGGCGTCGGCGCGGGCCGCCCACCACCGTGCTCCGCCGCGAACTGCGCGAGCAGCGGCTCGGGGTCGAGACCGACGGCCTTCGCCAGGGTCCGGATGTGCCCGCGGGCGTAGACGTCGCCGCCGCAGGGCGCGAAGTCGTCGGCCTCGATGGCGTGCACGATGGCGATACGGACCCGGGTGCTCCCGCTGATGTCGTCGACGGTCAGCCCGGCGGCGATGCGGGCCTGCTTGAGGGCTCGGCCTACGGAGGGGCGGTTTTCCTCGGACACGTCTGGGAACGGACGCTCGTCTTCAGGGGAGTTGCTGCCGATGGACACGGGGGCGCCTTTCGAGCGTGTAGCCACCTGTGCTGGAGGTTCAGTCTATGGGGGGTACAAAAGGGTGAGGCAACCGGGCGGTACGACTTTGTACGCCATCGGTATGGCCCGACATCCCGATGACGGGTCAGGTGCGCGCCCCAGAATGGGGTACACACCTTTCCTCTCGCTCAACTTGACGTACGTCAAAGGGAAACGGTTGCCCGACGGTCCCTAACGGGTGGATCACGGCGATGACTCCACCCGGCCCGCAGACGCCCGTAGCCCTCGGACAGGTCTACCCCTCAGGTCTACCCCTCGGACTCCCCGCGGATCACAGCAAGCACCCCGTCCAGCTCATCAGGTTTTACCAGAACGTCGCGCGCCTTGGACCCCTCGCTCGGCCCGACCACACCGCGCGACTCCATGAGGTCCATGAGCCGGCCGGCCTTGGCGAAGCCGACCCGCAGCTTGCGCTGGAGCATGGACGTGGAACCGAACTGGGTGGAGACGACCAGCTCAGCGGCCTGGCAGAGCAGGTCGAGGTCGTCGCCGATGTCCTCGTCGATCTCCTTCTTCTGCTTGCTGCCCACGGTGACGTCGTCCCGGAAGACCGGCGCCATCTGGTCCTTGCAGTGCTGGACGACGACGGCGACCTCCTCCTCGGTGACGAACGCGCCCTGCATACGGGTCGGCTTGTTCGCCCCCATCGGCAGGAAGAGTCCGTCGCCCTTGCCGATGAGTTTCTCGGCGCCGGGCTGGTCGAGGATGACGCGGCTGTCGGCGAGCGAGGAGGTGGCGAAGGCGAGCCGGGAGGGCACGTTCGCCTTGATGAGACCGGTGACCACGTCGACCGACGGCCGCTGGGTGGCGAGCACCAGGTGGATGCCGGCCGCGCGCGCGAGCTGCGTGATGCGCACGATCGCGTCCTCGACGTCGCGCGGGGCGACCATCATCAGGTCGGCCAGCTCGTCGACGATCACCAGCAGGTACGGGTACGGCTGCAGCTCCCGCTCGCTGCCCTCGGGCAGCTTGACCTTGCCCTCGCGGATCGCCCTGTTGAAGTCGTCGATGTGCCGGAACCCGAAGGCGGCCAGGTCGTCGTAGCGCAGGTCCATCTCGCGCACGACCCACTGGAGCGCCTCGGCGGCCCGCTTCGGGTTGGTGATGATCGGCGTGATCAGGTGCGGGATGCCCTCGTAGGCGGTCAGCTCGACGCGCTTCGGGTCGACCAGGACCATCCGCACGTCCTCCGGGGTCGCCCGCATCATGACCGAGGTGATCAGACAGTTGATGCAGGACGACTTGCCGGAGCCGGTGGCGCCGGCGACGAGCATGTGCGGCATCTTCGCCAGCGAGTGCATGACGTAGCCGCCCTCGACGTCCTTGCCGAAGGCGACCAGCATCGGGTCGTCGTCCTCGGCGGACTCGGCGAGCCGCAGCACGTCCCCGAGGTTGACCATCTCGCGGTCGGTGTTGGGGATCTCGATGCCGACCGCGGACTTGCCGGGGATCGGGCTGATGATCCGCACGTCCGGGCTGGCGACGGCGTACGCGATGTTCTTGGTGAGCGCGGTGATCCGCTCGACCTTCACGGCGGGGCCGAGCTCGACCTCGTAGCGGGTGACCGTCGGCCCGCGGGTGAAACCGGTGACGGCCGCGTCGACCTTGAACTCGGAGAAGACGTTGGTGAGCGAGGCGACCACCCGGTCGTTGGCCTCGCTGCGCGCCTTGCCCGGGCCGCCGCGGGTGAGGAGGTCGAGCGACGGCAGCGAGTAGGTGATGTCGCCGGAGAGCTGGAGCTGCTCGGCGCGCGGGGGCAGGTCGCGGGGCTCCTCGGGCGCCGGTTTGGTCAGGTCCGCGACGACCGGCTCGACCTTGAGTTTCTCCTGCTTGGGCCGCGCGGCCGGGACCGGGCTCGGGCTCGGTGCCGGCACGGGCGTGGGGGTGGTGTCCTCGCGGTCGCCGACGCTGACGCCCTGGGTGAGGTCGGCGACGAGCGGCGAGGGCGGCATGCCGTGCAGGACGGCGCCGTCGAGCGCGGCCGCGGCGGCCGCCGCGACGTCCACGGCGTCCATCTGGCGGCCCAGCTCGGGCTGCGGCACGGCGGAGCGGCGCGGGCGGCCCCGGCGCTTGGCGAGGGCCTCCTGCTCGGCGCTGTCGGGGTCGTACTCCTGGGGGGCACCGGAGCGCCTGCGGGGGCGCGCGGGCAGTGCCTGGCGCCACTGCTCGTCGTAGCGCTCGTCGTCCTCGCTGTACTCCTGGTACCCGTCGTCGGGCTCGGGGTCGTGCAGCAGCCCGAGGCGCGCGCCGAGTGCCCGCAGCCGCTGCGGAATGGCGTTCACCGGGGTCGCGGTGACGACGAGCAGCCCGAAGATCGTGAGCAGTACCAGCAGGGGTACGGCGAGGACCTCGGTCATGGTGTACGTCAGCGGGGTGGCCGCCGCCCAGCCGATGAGGCCGCCGGCGTCCCTTATGCCCTGCATGCCGCCGCTGCGGGCGGGCGAGCCGCAGGCGATGTGCACCTGGCCGAGCACGCCGATGACCAGCGCCGACAGGCCGATCACGATCCGCCCGTTGGCGTCCTGCTGCTCGGGGTGGCGCATGAACCGTACGGCGATCATCGCGAGCAGTATCGGCACCAGCAGGTCGAGGCGGCCGAAGGCGCCGGTGACGAGGATCTCGACCAGATCGCCGACCGGCCCGCGCAGGTCGGCCCAGGTCCCGGCGGCGACGATCAGGGCGATCCCGAGCAGGAGCAGGGCGATGCCGTCCTTGCGGTGGGCCGGGTCCAGGTTCTTGGCTCCCTGTCCTATGCCGCGGAAGACGGCGCCGACGGCGTGCGCGACGCCGAGCCAGAGGGCGCGCACCAGGCGGTACACGCCCCCGGTGGGGCTGGGCGCCGGCTTGGGTGCCGGCGCGGACTTCTTCGCCGCGGTCCTCTTGGCGGGCGCCTTCTTGGCCGGGGCTTTCTTCGCGGCGGCCCTCTTCGCCGGAGCCTTCGAGGGAGCGGCCTTCTTCGCGGGCTGCTTCTTGGCTGCCGAGGGACGTGAGGCCATGGGTGTGAGGTTACCGGGGGATGCGACAGGGGACACGTGTGCCCACTGCTTCACCCGTTCGTGTCGCCCTTCGCGGGGCGCGGAACTGACGCACGCTCATGGGCAACTGCGTCCGCCGTCGCGGTCAGTTCTGCGACGGGACCGGCGGCGTGGCGCCGCCCGTGCCCGGTTCGAGGGCGTCGAGCGCCCGGCGCAGGCCGGTGAGTTTGCGCTCCAGGTGGGCCGCCGTGGCCACCGCAGCCGCGTCCGCGGACTCGTCGTCCAGCTGCTTGGACAGCGCCTCGGCCTGCTCCTCGACGGCCGCGAGCCGGGCCGACAGCTCCGCGAGCAGCCCCGCGGACTCCTTGCCGGCCACCGCGCCGCCCTTGCCGCCGCCCTCCAACTGGAGCCGCAGCAGCGCCGCCTGCTCGCGCAGCTGGCAGTTCTTCATGTACAGCTCGACGAACACCGAGACCTTGGCGCGCAGCACCCACGGGTCGAAGGGCTTGGAGATGTAGTCGACCGCGCCCGCGGCGTAGCCCCGGAAGGTGTGGTGCGGACCGTGGTTGATGGCCGTGAGGAAGATGATCGGGATGTCCCGGGTCCGCTCCCGCCGCTTGATGTGCGCCGCGGTCTCGAAACCGTCCATGCCCGGCATCTGGACGTCCAGCAGAATCACCGCGAAGTCGTCCGTGAGCAGTGCCTTGAGCGCTTCCTCCCCGGACGATGCCCGCACCAGTGTCTGATCGAGCGCAGAGAGGATGGCCTCCAGCGCCAGCAGATTCTCCGGCCGGTCATCGACCAGGAGGATCTTGGCCTTCTGCACCATGGCCCGCCCTCCTCGCCCCGGATGTGCACCGGGCGCCGCCCCAGGGGACGACTCCCTTTCGCCGCCCGTCCTTGTGCCGGTCATGGTAGCCGCACCCCGCCTGTCGCCACACCCTGTCACCGCGATGTCACTGTGCACGTAGCAGAAACGCAGCCGGAGACCAGAAGGTTCCCCCAATCCCGCACTTCTACACGGGTTCCGCCACCGTGAGTCAGCAACTCCCCGTGCACACGGAACGTTCCCACAACGTTCACATCACGCCTGACCGTTCCTGTCACTCCCCGCGCATCCACTGCTCCATCACCGCCAGAAGGTGATCGGGGTCGACCGGCTTGGTGACGTAGTCGGAGGCGCCCGACTCGATGGCCTTCTCCCGGTCGCCCTTCATCGCCTTCGCGGTGAGCGCGATGATCGGCAGCCCGGCGAACTGCGGCATCCGGCGGATCGCGTTGGTCGTGGCATAGCCGTCCATCTCGGGCATCATGATGTCCATCAGGACGACCGCGACATCGTCGTGCTGTTCCAGGACCTCGATGCCCTCCCGGCCGTTCTCGGCGTACAGCACCGACAGGCCGTGCTGCTCCAGGACGCTGGTGAGCGCGAAGACGTTGCGGATGTCGTCGTCGACGATCAGCACCTTCTCACCGCCGAACCGCATGCCCCGGCGCGGCTGCGGGGACGTCGCCTCCTGCTCCGCGAGCACCGGCCACGCCTCCGCCACCGGAGCCCCCCGGCGACGGCGCCGGAAGAGCGCCGCGGCGCCGTTCTGGGTCTCCTGGTACGACTTCACCTCGGCCGGCGTCTCGATCTCCACGCCGGACAGCTCCAGGGCGTGGTGCGAGGCAACCAGGTCCCCGGCCTCCAGCTGGGGCACGGACTGCTGGTAGCCCTGCGGCGGCAGCTCGCTGGGGTGCAGCGGCAGGTACAGCGTGAACGTGGAGCCGCGGCCCGGCTCGCTCTGCGCGTAAATCTCACCGCCCAGAAGCTGCGCGATCTCCCGCGAGATCGACAGCCCGAGGCCCGTACCGCCGTACTTGCGGCTGGTCGTGCCGTCGGCCTGCTTGAACGCCTCGAAGATCACCCGCATCTTGCTGGCCGCGATACCGATGCCCGTGTCGGTCACCGAGAACGCGATCAGCGGCGCGTCCGGATCACTGAGCGAACCGGCCTCCAGGAGCTGCTCCCTGATCCCCACCGGGACATCGCCGCTCGCCGGCCGGATCACCAGCTCCACCGAGCCGGAATCGGTGAACTTCACCGCGTTGGACAGCAGGTTGCGCAGCACCTGGAGGAGCCGCTGCTCGTCCGTGTGCAGGGTGGCGGGCAGCTCCGGCGAGACCCGCACCGACAGGTCGAGGCCCTTCTCCGCGGTCAGCGGCCGGAAGGTGGCCTCCACGTAGTCCACGAGCTGGACGAGGGCGATCCGCGTCGGGGAGACGTCCATCTTGCCCGCCTCGACCTTCGACAGGTCCAGGATGTCGTTGATCAGCTGGAGCAGGTCGGATCCGGCGCCGTGGATGGTCTCGGCGAACTCCACCTGCTTCGGCGACAGATTGCCCTCGGCGTTGTCGGCGAGCAGCTTGGCCAGGATCAGCAGCGAGTTGAGCGGAGTGCGCAGCTCGTGCGACATGTTGGCGAGGAACTCGCTCTTGTAGCGCATGGAGACGGCGAGTTGCTCGGCGCGCTCCTCCAGGACCTGCCGGGCCTCCTCGATCTCGGTGTTCTTCACCTCGATGTCCCGGTTCTGCTGGGCCAGCAGCTCGGCCTTCTCCTCCAGTTCGGCGTTGGACGCCTGGAGGGCCTTCTGCCGGTTCTCCAGCTCGGCCGACCGTTCCTGGAGTTGCTCGGTCAGCTCCTGCGACTGCTTCAGCAGCACCTCGGTCTTGGTGTTGACGGAGATGGTGTTGACGCTGGTCGCGATCATCTCGGCGATCTGGTTGAGGAAGTCCTTCTGGATCTGCGTGAACGGCGTGAAGGAGGCCAGCTCGATCACGCCGAGCACCTTGCCCTCGAACAGCACCGGCAACACGATCACCTGCGCCGGCGGGGCCTCGCCGAGCCCGGAGGAGATCTTCAGGTAACCGGTCGGCGCCTTCTCCACCAGGATCGTCCGCTTCTCCTGGGCGGCGGTCCCGATCAGCGCCTCACCGGGCCGGAACGACGTCGGCATGGAGCCCATCGAGTAGCCGTACGACCCGAGCATGCGCAGTTCGTACGCGTCCTCGTCCTCGGCGGTCATGTCCTTGCCGTCGACCAGCGGCATCGCCAGGAAGAAAGCGCCGTGCTGGGCGGTCACCACCGGCGTCAGCTCGCTCATGATCAGGGAGGCCACGTCCACCAGGTCGCGGCGGCCCTGCATCAGCGCGGAGATCCGGGCCAGGTTGCCCTTGAGCCAGTCCTGCTCCTGGTTGGCCACCGTGGTGTCACGCAGGTTGGCGATCATCTTGTTGATGTAGTCCTGGAGTTCCTGGATCTCGCCGGACGCGTCCACGTCGATCTTCAGGTTCAGGTCGCCGCGGGTCACCGCGGTCGCCACGCGCGCGATGGCACGCACCTGCCGGGTCAGGTTCCCGGCCATCTCGTTCACGGACTCGGTGAGGTCGCGCCAGGTGCCGTCCACGTCACGCACGCGCGCCTGCCCGCCGAGCGCCCCCTCGGTGCCCACCTCGCGGGCCACCCGGGTGACCTCCTCGGCGAAGCTCGACAGCTGATCGACCATCGTGTTGATCGTCGTCTTGAGCTCGAGGATCTCACCGCGCGCGTCAATGTCGATCTTCTTGGTCAGGTCGCCCTTCGCGATGGCCGTGGTGACCATCGCGATGTTGCGCACCTGGCCGGTCAGGTTGGACGCCATCTGGTTCACCGACTCGGTGAGGTCCTTCCACGTACCCGCCACACCCGGTACGTGCGCCTGACCGCCCAGGATGCCGTCCGTGCCCACCTCACGGGCCACCTTCGTGACCTGGTCGGCGAACGAACTCAGGGTCTTCACCATCTGGTTGATGGTGTCGGCGAGCTGGGCCACCTCACCGCTCGCCTCGATGGTGACCTGCCGGGTCAGGTCGCCGTTGGCGACCGCCGCGGAGACCTGGGAGATGTTCCGCACCTGCATGGTCAGGTTGTTGGCCATCTGGTTCACGTTGTTGCTGAGGTCCTTCCAGATGCCCGTGACACCCGGAACCCTCGCCTGACCGCCCAGGATGCCCTCGGTGCCCACCTCACGGGCCACCCGGGTCACCTGCTCCGCGAAGCTCGACAGCTGGTCGACCATGGTGTTGACCGTCGTGACGAGCTCGAGGATCTCGCCCTTCGCGTCAACAGTAATCTTCTTCGACAGGTCGCCCTTGGCGACCGCGGTCGTGACCTCGGCGATGTTGCGCACCTGGATGGTCAGGTTGTTCGCCATGAAGTTCACGGACTGGGTGAGGTCCTTCCAGGTACCCGCGACCCCCTGCACCTCGGCCTGGCCGCCCAGGATGCCCTCGGTGCCCACCTCACGCGCCACGCGCGTGACCTCCTGGGCGAACGACGACAGCTGATCGACCATCGTGTTCAGGGTGTTCTTCAGCTCCTGGATCTCACCGCGCGCGTCCACGGTGATCTTCTGGGAGAGGTCACCGCGGGCCACCGCGGTGGCGACCTGGGCGATGTTGCGCACCTGGGCCGTCAGGTTGCCGGCCATGCCGTTCACCGAGTCCGTCAGGTCCCGCCACACACCGGCCACGCCGGGCACCTGCGCCTGACCGCCCAGCCGTCCCTCCGTACCCACCTCACGGGCCACCTTGGTGACCTGGTCGGCGAAGGCGGACAGCTGGTCGACCATCGTGTTGATCGTGTTCTTCAGTTCGAGGATCTCGCCTCGCGCGTCGACGTCGATCTTCTGGGACAGGTCGCCCCGCGCCACCGCCGTCGTCACCTGGGCGATCTGCCGCACCTGGGAGGTCAGGTTGCCGGCCATGAAGTTGACGGAGTCCGTCAGCTCCTTCCAGGTGCCCGAGACGCCGTCCACGCGCGCCTGACCGCCCAGCCGGCCCTCGGTGCCCACGTCCCTGGCCATCCGCGTCACCTGGTCGGCGAAGCTGGAGAGCTGGTCCACCATCGTGTTCACGGTGTTCTTCAGCTTCAGCATCTCGCCGGAGACGTCGACCGTGACCTTCTGCGACAGATCACCGTTGGCCACCGCCGTCGTCACCTGGGCGATGTTGCGGACCTGGCCGGTGAGGTTGCGGAACGCGGTGTTGACGGAGTCGGTCAGGTCCTTCCAGGTACCGGCGGCTCCGGGCACCTGCGCCTGGCCGCCCAGCTCACCCTCGACCCCGATCTCCCGGGCCACCCGGGTGACCTCGGCACCGAACGACGACAGTTGGTCGACCATGCCGTTGACGGTGTTCTTCAGCTCCAGCATCTCGCCGGCCACGTCGACGGTGACCTTCTGCGACAGATCACCGTTGGCCACCGCCGTCGTCACGGCGGCGATGTCGCGCACCTGGGTGGTCAGGTTCCGGAACACCGTGTTGACGGAGTCCGTCAGGTCCTTCCAGGTACCCGCCGCGCCCGGCACGTTCGCCTGCCCGCCCAGCCGCCCCTCGCCGCCGACCTCGTTGGCCACACGCGTGACCTCGTCCGCGAAGATCCGCAGCGTCTCGGTCATCTGGTTGATCGTCTCGGCGAGCTGCGCGACCTCACCGCGCGCCGGAACGGTGACCTTGCGCGACAGGTCACCGTTGGCGACCGCGGTGGTCACCTCCGAGATCCCGCGCACCTGGGCCGTCAGGTTGCCGGCCATGGTGTTGACGGAGTCGGTGAGCTCCTTCCACGTCCCCGCCACCCCCGGCACGTGCGCCTGACCGCCCAGGATGCCGTCCGTGCCCACCTCACGGGCGACCCGGGTCACCTCGGAGGAGAACGCCGACAGCTGGTCGACCATCGTGTTGACGGTTTCCTTCAGCTCCAGCATCTCGCCGGCGACCTGGACCGTGACCTTCCGTGACAGGTCGCCCTTGGCGACCGCCGTCGTCACCAGCGCGATGTCCCGCACCTGTGCCGTCAACCGGTACGCCATCGTGTTCACCGAGTCCGTGAGGTCCCGCCACGAACCGGACATACCCCGCACCCGGGCCTGACCGCCCAGCTTGCCCTCGGTGCCCACCTCACTGGCCACACGCGTGACCTCGTCGGTGAACGTCGACAACTGGTCGACCAGGTTGTTGACGGTCCGGCCGACCTTCAGGAACTCACCGCGCAGCGGATGACCGGCCCCGTCCGGCGACGGCGACCGCAGCTCCATACGCGGCGACAGATCACCCTCGGCCACCGCCGTCAGGACCCGGCCCACCTCGGAGACCGGCCGTACCAGGTCGTCGACGAGGGCGTTGGAGTTGTCGACCGCGGCCGCCCAGGAGCCTTCGCAGGCACCCGTCTCCAGGCGCTCCGTGAGCTTTCCCTCACGTCCGACGACACGCCGCACCCGTGACAGCTCACCCGTGAGGTGGAGATTGCGGTCGGCCACCTCGTTGAAGACCGCCGCGATCTCCGACATCACGCCGTCCCCGGACACCGTGAGCCGCTTGCGGAAGTTGCCGTCCCGCATCGCCACCAGCGCCACCAGCAGCCGGTTCAGGGAAGCCGTGTCCACCGCGGTGGTCCCGTCACCGCCCCGCTGCCTGCTCAGGGACGGTCCGCTCTTCGCGCGCGCTTTAGTGCCCCGCGCCGCTGCGCCAGACTCCACTGTGTCCCTCCCGCAGGGGTCGACCGTTACTGCTGTGCTCGGACACCGCCGTACCCGGCGTACCGCTTACTCCGGCGTACCGGTTACTGCTGCGTATTTCTGCCAGACGAGATCCGGCCACACCAGGGGCTGCTGCCCGCCGTACACGCAACGCATTCGGGCTGACCGGACCTTCATCACAAGCTTGCCCAGTGTTTCACCCTCACCGAACCAGGCCATAACAGTTCGGCAGCTTCGCACATCGTCCGCACACCCTGGGGGCGTAAACACTGGCGACCGGCATCCGCTCGGACGGCGAAGGTAAGTAACCTTGCATGCGGCTGTCCAGCCGCACCGGTCCGTCCGGCCTGGGCGGTGGCAGAGAACGAGCGGGCATTCGGAGGGGCGGCCGCAGACCATGACCACCGGAGTGATCCCCGGGGGACACAACCCGGAGCCACGGCCCTCGGGCGAGCGCATGCCGCACCAGCGGCACCAGCCCGGCCAGGCAAGCCCGCATGTCGAGACACGGTCGAGGAGTTCTGTGATCACCGCGCGCGCGGCCGCCAGCTTCGAGCCCGTCGGGCGATCGGTCGCGACCGCCCGGGCCTTCGTCCGCGACACCCTCCAGGGCTGGGGCTTCGGGGACGTCGTCGACGACGCCGTGGTCCTCACCAGCGAACTGGTGACCAACGCGGTGGTGCACGCCGGCACCCACGCCGACGTGCTGTGCCTGCGCACGGACGACGGGGTGCGCATCGAGGTCTCCGACCGCTACCCGGAACGCGAGGTCCCGCTCCAGGGCTCCCCCGTCAACATGGGCAGCCCCGACCGCGAGGGCGGCCGCGGACTCCAGCTCTGCGCGGCCCTCGCCAGCCGCTGGGGTGTCGAATACACGTCCACGCACAAAAATGTCTGGTTCCAGCTCGACCTCCCCGAACGCCCCGTGGGCACCCGCGCGGCCGGCCCCTCCCTCCCCGCCGACCTGCTGCCCCTCGCCGACGGCCGGGTCCGGGTCGCGGTCGTCCAGATCGACCGCAAGGGCTCCATCTCGGCCTGGAACGAGGACGCCGAGGAGATCTTCGGCCACGCCGCCGCCGAGGTCACCGGCAAGCCGCTCACCGACCTCGCCGCCTGGCCGCACACCCCCGGCACCGGCACCGGCATCGCCGAGGCCCTCCAACTCTCCCGCTGGGAGGGCAGCTACGGCATCCGCGGCGCCGACGGCCGCGTGACCTCCGTCTACGCCTCGCACCTGAGAGTCCGCGACACCGGCGGCGAGCCCTCCACGGTCTGCCTCCTCGTACGCGACCACGAACGGGCCGTCCTCCAGACCCCGTTGCGCGTCCCCGCCTCCGACGCCGGCGGCGCCTCCGACGGCCAGAGCAGCGACCCCTTCGAGGTGTTCATCGGCTCCCCGGCCCCGGACGACCTCGACGGCCTCCTCCAGCGCACCGTCGAACGCGCCCGCGACATGCTCGACGGCGACTCCGCGTTCCTGCTCCTCGCCACCGACGACGAGACCGAGTTGGAGGTCCGCGCCTCCACCGGCCTCCCGTCCGCCCGCCAGCGCTTCGCGCGCGTGCCCGTGGAAGCCGGCCCCGGCCGCTACGGCTCGGCCCGCATGCCGGCCGTACACGACGATCTGGCGGCCGTTCCCGGCGCGGTCCCCCTCCTGGCCGGCACCGGCATGCGTTCGGTCGTCACGGTCCCGCTGAAGGTCGAGGGCCGCCTCACCGGCTCCCTGGGCGTCGCGGCCGAGGCAGCGGGCAGATACTCCAACGAGGAGGCACTGCGCCTCCAGTTCGCCGCCGACCGCATCGCCCTGGCCGTCGAGTCGGCCCGCCTCGGCGAGCTGGAGCGGCTGCGCCGTGGCTCGCTCAGCTTCCTGGTCGAGGCGTCCGACCTGCTCGCCGGCACCCTGGACCGCGACCAGACCCTCGCCCTGATGGCCCAGATGACGGTCCCCACCCTCGCCACCTGGTGCGCCGTCTACACCATCGCCGACCAGGCCTCCGAGCCGTACCTGTCCTACGTCCTGCACGAGGACGAGGAACTCATCGACGGCATCAAGTCGTTGCTCGCCAAGGTGCCCCCGCCGGACCCGGTACCCACCCCCGGCGCCCGGGTCTGGGCCGCCCCCGGCGAGCACGCCCACCAGGCCGCCCTGCGCAGCTCGATGCGCAGCCTCGGCCTGACCGGCGGCCCCACCCGCCAGGTCTCCTCCGGCATCGGACCGACGCTCGCCACCGCCTCCGCCGTGGGCGGCGAGACGGTGGTCCTCCCCCTGGTCGCCCGCAACCGCGTCATCGGCATGCTCACCCTCGGCAAGCCCACCGACGAACACTTCCGCCAGGAGATCCTGGAACTGGCCGAGGACCTGTCCCGCCGGGCCGCCCTGGCCCTGGACAACGCCCGCCTCTACTCGGAGCGCACGGCCATCAGCCAGGCCCTCCAGCGCAGCCTCCTGCCCCCGGGCACCCCGCACATCGAGGGCATGGAGGTCGAGGTCATCTACCGCGCGGCCGGCGAGGGCAACGAGGTCGGCGGCGACTTCTACGACGTCTTCCCGATCGCCGACAACGCGTACGGCTTCGCCATCGGCGACGTCTGCGGTACGGGCCCCAACGCGGCCGCCGTCACGGGCCTCGCCCGGCACGCACTGCGCCTGCTCGCCCGGGAGGGCCTCAGCGGTCCCGCGGTCCTGGAGCGCCTCAACTCGGCCATCCTGGACGAGGGAGCCCGCAGCCGCTTCCTGACCCTCCTGTACGGCGAGATGCGCCCCCAGGAGGACGGCAGCGCGGAGATGAAGGTCGTCTGCGCCGGCCACCCGCTCCCGCTGCGCCTGCGCCAGGACGGCACCGTGGAGGCAGCCGCCGAACCGCAGCCCCTCCTCGGTGTCATCGAGGACCTGGAGCTGTACGAGCAGACGGTCACCCTCGACCCGGGCGACGTCCTCCTCTGCGTCACCGACGGCGTGACGGAACGCCGGGAGGGCACGCGCATGCTCGGCGACGACGGCCTCGCGGACGTCCTGACGACCTGCACGGGCCTGACGGCGGGCGCGGTCGCCGCACGCATCATGCGCGCGGTGGAGCGCTTCGCGTCGGACGCCCCGTCCGACGACATGGCGATCCTGGCGATGCGGGTCCCCGGTCTCCAGAAGGACTGAGAGCGGGGACCGCGGGAAGGAACGACCGGAAGGAAGCACAAAAAAATCCCGCCCTTTCGGGCGGGACTTTTCTTCCTTGAGCCCCCAAACGGAATCGAACCGTTGACCTTCTCCTTACCATGGAGACGCTCTGCCGACTGAGCTATAGGGGCCTGTTGCCTTTTCGGGGTTTCCCCCGCGGCAACGGAATAGATCGTACCCCGAACAGGCCCGAGTTCCCAAACTCGTTCAGAAGGCGGGCTGAAGCAGTCCGCCGAGGGCATTGCAGGCGGACACGATCCGCTGCATCTCCCGCTTCGTCAACGCGGCGTCCACGGGCAGCGCCAGCGTCTCGTCGGCGGCCACCTCCGTTTCCGGCAGCGAGACACAGCGCCGGAATTCCGGCAGTCGGTGCACCGGCGTCTTCACCGGCACCCGGCACTCAACTCCCTTGCCCCGCAGGGCCCGAGCGAAGGCGTCCCGGTCGGGCCGGCCGTTCCCCGGCACCCGCACGACGTACTGCTGGTAGGTGTGCCCGTCGCCACCGTCCGGCGTCCGCACACCGCGCAGCTTCGCATCGAGATACGAGGCCCGTTGCCGACGCTGCGCGATCTCGTCGTACGGAGCCTCGGACTCGCCCTGCTCCAGCACCAGCAGCCCGTGCCGCTGTCCCAGCTCGCGCAACCGCCGGATGTCGGCCCACCGTCCAAACCGGTGTACGACAACCACCGCTGCGGAACGGGCAGTTATGGCCGCCTCGACCGCCGTCACGTCGAGGCAGTAGGTCAGCGGATCTATGTCGGCGAACACCGGAAGCGCACCGGCCAGTGTCACGGCCTCGGCGACTTCGACGTTCCCGAAGGCCGGCACGATGACCTCGTCGCCGACACCGACACCGGCGGCCCTGAGCATTGCAGCAGTACCCATGCTGGGATGCTCGGCGCGGAACGTGAACGACACGTTACGCAAACCAAAAAAGGGTTGGACCCGGAACCGAAGTTCCAGATCCAACCCTTTCAAAGATTGTTCGGCGGTGTCCTACTCTCCCACAGGGTCCCCCCTGCAGTACCATCGGCGCTGTGAGGCTTAGCTTCCGGGTTCGGAATGTAACCGGGCGTTTCCCTCACGCTATGACCACCGAAACACTATGAAACAGACAACCGAACCGCTTTCGACAGCGGGGCTGTTCGTGGTTTCAGAACCAACACAGTGGACGCGAGCAACTGAGGACAAGCCCTCGGCCTATTAGTACCGGTCACCTCCACCAGTTACCTGGCTTCCAGATCCGGCCTATCAAC